>NZ_CP044426.1:0-747500 GCF_008824185.1 Paracoccus pantotrophus | reverse complement strand
TCAGCTGCTTTGCGGTCTTGGGGGTGAACGGGTACAGCATCACCGCATCCGCAAAGGTCAGCGCCGCCTCGTCTCCAAGGAGGTGACGACGTCTTTGCCTATCCGTTTCGGCGGCAATCCAGTCCCGTGCGCCGCCCTCTTCAGTTGCGCCAGTACTTGTCCGGTAGTATGAAGTGATCGGCCGGCCGTGGAGCTCGACGTGACCGCGGACCCACCAGAAGCGCCCCCGTTTATAGATTTCAAGCGGCATGGCTGGCCATCCTGGAATATCATGTCGATATGCTCTGGCATCAGTATCATGGCGCCGCCCAGCTTGCAGCAAGCCCCTAGACGATTCGCCTTTTCGCGCAGCGTCCGCTCCGATACGGAAAGCCCACGGCGCGCCAGTATCTCGACCCATTGCCCGGGCGTTTTCCCTGTGTCCAGGATTTGCGAGCCGGTCAGCCGGGGGTCCCTCATATCACCCATCCAGAAGCGAAGAGGCGGCGGGAAACCCGCCGCCCGGTTATCCGATCCGCACCCGCACCGTGGCGGCCGAGGCCAGCGCGGCGGCGGTGGCGTAGCCCAGCGGCGTGTTGTCAGTGGCGGTGGTGGTCACGACGCCCGCCGTGGCGTCCCAATAGACGGCGGCGCCCAGAGTGATCGCCAGCGCGGCCTCTTTGGGCAGGTCGAACACGCCGCGCGTCTGCACGGCCACGTCCGCGCCGCTGGCGGCATCGCTGACGGCCACGCCGATCAGCTGCCCCGCGACCACCACGCCGCCCGAGGAGACGGCCGCAGGGGCCGGAATGGTCAGCGCGTCGCCGCTTTCGATGAAGTTTTTCATGGGTCAAACCCCCTTGCTGGTGGTGAAGGTGACGGCGCCGCCCCGCCTCGGGCCGGTCGCCTGTGCGATCCGCCGATCCAGATCGGCAATGGCCGCGGCCATTTCGGCATCGGTCGCATATTCGATGCGCTTCCCTTCATAGAGGGTCACGCGCACCCCGCTTGCGCGCGCCCGGATCAGGGCATCGCGCAGGGTGGTCAGCTCCTCGGCCGGGACAGCCATCAGCCGACCCGGAACCAGCTGCGATAAGGCCGCGCAGCCTCGGAAAGCTGATGCTCGGGATGGCTGCGGGCATAGAGCGCCTCGCCGGCGCGGGTGGCGATTACGGTCGGATCGTCGTGCGAGAAACCGACCTCGGCGGGCGTGGTGCGGGTGGTCGTGGCCTCGGCGCGCTTGCGCATTTCGGTAAAGGCCGCGGCGCGGGCATCCTCGGCCGAGGCCTCGGCGTCGATCTGGGCATCCGCCCAGGCACGGGTCAGGCCGGCGGTTTCCGCGATGGTGCGGATTTCGGCATTGATCGCGGCGCGGGTGACGGTTTCGCCGCCGGCCTGGGTGGTGGTCGTGGTGGTTTCGGCCGTCTCGGGCATGGGGGTTTCTCCGTTGCGAAAATGGGCGCCGGGATCGGCGGGAACGGGAACAATGGACACCTCAACCGGCGACCATTGCAGGGCTTTGCGGACACGCCGGCCGCTTTCGCGGCCCTCGGACCAGCGGCGGACGGAATAGCCGATCGACAGGCCGCGCAGGGTGCCCTCGGCAATGTCGGCCAGCACCGCCCGCGCAGCATCGTTGCTGCGGAACTTCATCCGCACCCAGAGGCCTTCGGGACGCAGTTCGGCGGCTTCCACCACCCCGAGCTGGTCGCGGGTCGATCCGCTGCGATGTCCCGGCATTCCCGGTCAAACTTGCGCAGGGCAGCGTCCGCAGCCGGTCCGCCATGATCGCGAACCATGTATGCGGCGAAACCATTGACCAACCGCTGCCCGTCCCGTTCCAGGTTGATCGAAATGACGGGCGTGTGGTGGTCGAAAATCAGCAGAGGCACCGAAGCCCACGCGCACCGGCTTGACCAGCGTCACCCGCTCGATGAACGGATCCCCGATGGCGTCGGCGATCTCGCGCTGGAACGGCCAGAGACGCACCGGGCCGGGCTGGGCAGATACGCCTTCGGGCAACCTCACATTGGCCTCGATCCAGTCGGAAAGGCGCAGCTTGGGCGGCGGGCGCAGAGCCTGCATAGCCTCGCGGCGGATTTCCGTGATCCGGTCAAGCGGCATCGTCGGCCCCTGCATTATCGGCCAGATCATCCAGGGCGGCGCGGGTTTCCCGATCCAGCGCCGCCACATCGGCCGGGGTCAGATGCGGAAGGGCCGAACGGACCCGCGACGGGATCGCCAGCACCCGCGCGCGAATCGCCCGCAGCGCCTCGCCCCATTCGCGGGCCACCTCGACCGCCGGAACCAGTTCGCGGCGAAGGGCGGCGTTCTTCAAATCCTGCGCGTCAGCTTGCAAGCGGGCCAATCTCGCCCGCTCGCCGGTCAGGTTCAGCACTGCAGCTTCGTCACCGCGGCCGCTGGCGGTGCCGCGCAGGTGAGCGCAATATCCCTGAACCGTCACCGCCAGGTCCCAGGCATCGCGGCCGAGATGCTTGGCGATGCCCCGGCGTTTCAACTCGGTCAGCATGGCCGGAGAAATCCCTAGAAGATCGCACAAGCCCGGCCCGTCGATGCGATGCACCGGCCCATCGCCTGCAAGGTCAAGCTCGGTCACGATCCTCATTTTCCCTTTCCTTTTCAGATTGTTACTTCAAGCCCTTGTAAAATCTTGCACCGCCTGATGCTTCGCGCCTTCGCCACCCGTATACGGTCAGTCCGCGGAAGGACCCGCCGCCGGGTCGATGCCCGCCCCGTGCGCCGCTTCGGCCTCCGCCTCGAACCCATCGCCCGCATCGGTCGGGGGCAGTTCGGACCAGGCGGACGGTCCGTGCTCGATCAGCGCGGCCAGGTCGCGCAGGCTGCGCGCCGCCTCGGCCGGGCCGTGATCCGCCGCAATGGCCGAAGCGACAGCGACCAGCGCACCGATCAACACGGCCGGCGCGGGCAACTTATCCGGGCCATCCGGGCGGGCGAGTTCACCCAAGGCGCAGCCGATCGTAAGCGCCGCGCAACGCTCTTGCGGTCCCAGCATCTCGGGGGCGATGGCCTTGAGGGTAGGCAACCACAAAACCAGCACGGGCGCGCCGTCCACGTGGCTGGGACGCTGCGCAAGCCAGCCCGCTTCCAGCATCTCGGTCAGGATCGCTTGGGTGGTCGTGAGGCTCAAGCTGGAACCCTTGGCGATTTCGTCCAGCGTCATGCGGCACTCGCTGCCCGCCGTCGCTGCGGCTTCGGGGGTCCGGCCAGCGCCGAAGATGGCGACCAGCGTGCCCACTACCTTCGCCGCCTCCGAGACGCTGCCGGATCGGGTGAACGTGTCCTGCCAATCAATATGCGCACAGGGCGCAGGGAAATACCCGTCCTCGAACTGCGACTTGCGTTCTTTGAACCAGCCGGGGCCTTCCGGGGCGAGGTTGGTGTGTTTCTTAACCATTTCTGGTCTCCATGGTTGCGGTCGCCCATTCCGCCCAAGCGCGAGCGGTTCGGATTTCGAACGCGTTATGTTCGGTCGGCGGATAGCGGTAGGGGATTTCCCATCCGGCGCCCTGCTTATCGCTGGACCTGATCCGAAGCGCGGAGAGGTCCGGGAAGCCGTTTTTCCCAAGCCAGCTATTCCATGCCGCTTCGCGGTCGCTGCCGTGGTGCGCCACGCTGACGAGGTTCAGCCTCGGTTTCCGGGGGGCACCATGGGCGCCGGACGCAGGGCGCGTTTGCGGCTCGGCCTCGCGGGCGCGCTCGCGCGTGTTTTGGAATTTCTTTGGAATAATATAAGAAGGGGTCACATCTGACCCTTTCGACGCTGCAAAGTGACCCTTTCGACGCGGTTCGCTGCGGGTTTTGATGGGGTCAGATTTGACCCTTTCGCTGTGATCGGGCGTGGCCGTTTCGAGGCTGGGCACCTCCCGCTCATCCGCACTGTCAAGGGTCGTATCAGGCTGGCCGGCGATGGTCCGCAGCGGGGTGGCCGACGCCCTCGGAACCGTCTGCCGATGATGGCTGACGGACACGCTGCGGGCAGGCGCCGGGGGCGGCACGAAGGCGGTAGCGTCCTCGTCCGGCGGGCCGTCGCAATCAAAGTCATGCGGTTGCGGCGGGGCAGACAGAGGCATCAGGAAGTGAAATTTACGCAGGCTCTTGCCTTGCCCGCCCTCCACAACCAGAAACTCTGCCTCCTCCAGTTCGCCGAAACCTCGCTTCACCTTCGACAGGCTATAGTGCAGCCGCGCGGCAAACTGCGCATTCGACCAGAAGCACCGCCCGGAAGCGTTGCTCGCGGCTTTCGTTACCAGCTTTGCGGCCATCACCTTCGCCCGGTCGGACAAGTGCGGCGCATCCAGGACCGCATCCAGCCAATCCCAGCGGCGGCGGTTCCATGGGCCAATCAAAGGAATGGCGCTTGCGGCGCGCAAGCGGGTCGGATAGCCTTCCCCGTGAAGCTTATCCGCTTTCTCTTTGCCCTCGGTAGCGCCTACCAGCGCACCGGGGGTTTCTATTTCCCGAACATCACCGGAACACCCTGCCTCGTCGTGTACGGGATTTGTACGGGCGTTCGGCGTACGTTCCGCACAATCGCCTGCATTTTTCTGCATGGCATCGTCCGCCGCAGGGGTTGCGGTGTCGATTTCCCCAGCATTTGTAGGATTTTCTGGTGACCCCGGCAGGACTTGAACCTGCAACCTGCCCCTTAGGAGGGGGCTGCTCTATCCAGTTGAGCCACGGGGCCGCCTAGGACCCCTTTTGCCCCCTGGCTGCGAAAATGGCAAGCTTGCCGCGGCCGGACGGAAAAGATAACGGTAACATGATTGCGTCTCGGTAATTGCGATGAACACGAAAAGACCCCGCCGCCCGCTGACCCTGCGCGATGTGTCCGAAGCATCGGGCGTGTCCGAGATGACTGTCAGCCGCGTGCTGCGAAACCGCGGCGATGTCTCGGCCGCCACGCGCGAGAAGGTGCTGACCGCCGCCCGCACGCTGGGCTATGTCCCCAACAAGATCGCCGGCGGCCTGGCCAGCCAGCGCGTGAACCTGGTCGCGGTGGTCATCCCGTCACTATCGAACATGGTTTTTCCCGACGTGCTGGGCGGGATCTCGGCCGAGCTGGACGATACCGGGCTGCAACCGGTGGTGGGGGTAACGAATTACAGCCCCTCTCGCGAGGACACGGTGCTTTACGACATGCTGAGCTGGCGCCCCTCGGGGGTGATCCTGGCCGGGCTGGAGCACAGCCGGGCGGCGCGGGCGATGCTGGACAATGCCGGCCTGCCGGTGGTCGAGATCATGGATGTGGACGGCACGCCGATCGATACTGCCGTCGGCATCTCGCACCGCCGGGCCGGGGCCGAGATGGCCGACGAGATCCTGGCCGCCGGCTATCGCCGCATCGGCTTCATCGGCACCCACATGCCGGAGGACCACCGGGCGCGCAAGCGGCTGGCCGGCTTCGAAGAGCGGCTGGGCGAGCACGGCGTGCAACTGGCCGCGCGGGAATATTACCAGGGCGGCTCGTCGCTGCTGAAGGGGCGCGAGATGACCGAGCGCATCCTGACACGCGAACCGGAGCTGGATTTCCTGTATTTCTCCAATGACATGATCGGGGCCGGCGGGCTTCTGTGGTGCATGGAGAAGGGCTATGACATTCCCGGCCGGCTGGGGCTTGCCGGATTCAACGGCGTCGAACTGCTGGACGGGCTGCCGATGCGGCTGACCACCACCGATGCCCGTCGCATCGATATCGGCCGGCGCGCGGCCCGCATCGTCGCCGGCAAGGAGCCGCGGCCCGAAAAAGGCATCATCGCGCTGGCCCCAACCATCATGCCAGGCGAGACGATTCGCAAGCATTGATGCCGCGCCGGCGGGCGGCGCTGCTTGGGTATCTGCCAAACGGCGAAACGGGCGCCGGCCCGGCCCTTGGGCGATGGCCTGCGGTTTCTCCGTTTCACAAATACCCATGCGGCAGCGACGGTTGCGCGGTCGCATGGGTATTTCCGGAACGAAGAAGCCGGGCCGGGGACTCAGCCCAGATCGGGGAAGAACAGGCCCTTGGGCGACGGCGTGAAGATCTCGCAGCCATCCGCGGTGACGCCGATCGAATGCTCGAACTGGGCCGAGAGCGACTTGTCGCGGGTCACCGCCGTCCAGTCGTCGGCCAGAATCTTGGTCTCGGGGCGGCCCAGGTTCACCATGGGCTCGATGGTGAAGAACATGCCCTCCTCCAGCACCGGGCCCTTGCCGGGGCGGCCGAAATGCAGGACGTTCGGGGGCGCATGGAAGCTGCGGCCCAGGCCGTGGCCGCAGAAGTCGCGCACCACCGACATGCGGTTCGATTCCACATAGGACTGGATCGCCCAGCCGATGTCGCCGAAGGTGGCGCCGGGGCGGACGGCCTCGATGCCGCGCATCAGCGCGTCATGGGTGACCTGGATCAGCCGCCGCGCCTTGACGCTGGGCTTGCCCGCCACATACATGCGCGAGCTGTCGCCGAACCAGCCGTCCACGATCACGGTCACGTCGATGTTCAGGATGTCGCCGTCGGCCAGGATCTTGTCGCCAGGAATGCCGTGGCAGACGACATGGTTCACGCTGATGCAGCTGGCATGCTGGTAGCCGCGATAGCCGATGGTGGCGCTGGTGGCCCCCAGTTCCCCGACCCGGCCCCGGATGAAATCGTCTAAGGCGCCGGTGGTGGCGCCGGGTTGCACCAAGGGGCCGACCTCGTCCAGGATCTGCGCCGCGATCAGCCCGGCCGCCCGCATGCCCTGGAAGTCCTGCGGCTCGTGGATGCGGATCCCCTCGCGGGTCTGGCGTGCGTCGTTCATGGCGTCCCCTTGGCGTCGTCCTGCTGGTCCGCCTCCACAGATAGTCCCATGGCGCCACTTGTTCCAGCCCCTCGCGCGGACCTATACATTTGCGGACCGCAGCAGATCGCCAGAGGAACGCGCCGATGCAATCCGACAATCCCACCGCCGCCATCCTCGTCATCGGGGACGAGATCCTTTCGGGGCGCACGCGCGAGGGCAATGCCCATTACCTGTCGCAGGTCTTGAACAGCATCGGCGTCGACCTGCGCGAGGTGCGCATCGTCGGCGACGACCACGACCAGATCGTCGCCTCGATCAAGGTGCTGGACAAATCGCTGGGCGGCGCCTGGGACATGCTGTTCACTAGCGGAGGCATCGGGCCGACGCATGACGACATCACCGCCGATGCCGTGGCCGCGGCTTTCGGCGTGGGTATCGAGATCAACGAGGAAGCCCGCCGCGTCATGGTCGAGCGCTGGCAGGCGCGCGGCGTCGAAGTGACCGGCAACCGCCTGCGCATGGCCCGCATCCCGCTTGGCGCGGCACTGATCCCGAATGCCCATTCCGCCGCGCCCGGTTTCCATATCGGCAATACCTATGTCATGGCCGGGGTGCCCGAGGTGTTCCGCGCCATGGTCGAGGCCATCGTGGACAAGCTGCCAACCGGCCGCCCCTCGGTCAGCGAGGCGCTGGAGGTGCTGCGCCCGGAATCCGACGTGGCCGACGAGCTGCGCGCCGTGGCCGATGCCTTCCCGGACCTGTCGCTGGGCTCCTATCCCTTCCAGAGCGGGCAGCGCTATGGCACCAGCCTGGTGATCCGCGGGCTGGACGGCAGGCGCGTCACCGATGCCATGACCCTGCTGCGCGAAAGGCTGGCGCTGTGATCGCCGATCCCGACCTGGCCCGCGCCTTCGAGACCACCTGGCCCGCCGCCGAATATGCGCCGGCCGGCGGCTTCCTGGTCGGCCGCGGCCGGGGCGGCGGCGGTCGCGTCAGCTCGGCCCGCGCCGCGCGGCCGGGCTGGACCGAGGCCGATATCGCCCGGGCCGAAGCCATCCAGCGCGGCTGGAACGAACGGCCGATGTTCCGCGTCGCCGATGACGATACGGCGCTGGCGCTGGCCCTGGCGGCGCAGGGCTTTCGCCATGGCACGCCGACCGCGATCCTGGCCGCCGACTGCGCCCGGCTGACCGCCCTGCCCGTCCCGCCGCTGACCGCCTTTGCGATCTGGCCGCCGCTGGCCATGCAGCGTGACATCTGGAACGACGGCAATGTCTCGGCCGCCCGCCAGGCGGTGATGGAGCGGGTGGCCCTGCCCAAGACGGCGCTGCTGGGACGGGTGCAGGACCGGGCGGCCGGCGCGGCCTTCGTGGCGCTGGACGGGCCGGTCGCCATGATCCATGCCATCGAGGTGGTGCCCGCCCTGCGCCGGCAGGGCGTGGCGGGCTGGCTGATCCGCACGGCGGCGGCCTGGGCCGAGGCGCAGGGCGCCACCCGGCTGGCGCTGGCGGTCGGCCGCGCCAATACCGGCGCCCGCGCCGTCTATGACCGGCTGGGATTCGCCGAGCTGGGCGGCTACGGCTATTGGAGCAAGGATTGAAGGGACAAGGACCGCGCGCGGCCTTCAGGCCGGCTCGGCTGCCAGCCGGCGCAGCTCTTTCTTGAGCAGTTCCAGTTCGCTGCGCATCAGGCTCAGCTCGGCATGCAGGTCGCCGTCCAGGATCTCGCCCGCAACCAGCGTCAGGCTGGCCAGGCGGCGGGCACCGGGCCGGGGCGGCTCGCCCTCGGCGCCCCCATCCTCGAGCAGAAGGAAGCTTTGCGCGCCCTCCGACAGCCGCTCGGCCGGGATCGCGGCGGCGACGCGCCAGCGGCCGGGGGCTTCGGCGGCCAGGCGGGCTTCGGCCACGCGGCTGCCCATATGCACCAGCACCAGCCGGCCCGGCTGGGCGTCACGGTGGATCACCCCCTGCCAGATCCCGCTTTTCAGCCCCAGGTATTCAAATTCACTCATTAAAAACATCCTTGGTCAGCATCGGGTCAGAACTGGGCTCGCAGATGGCGCGAGAAGAACAGCTCGCGGATCTCGACCGCGTTCATGCGCGGCGCCTCGAAGATCAGGTCCAGCCAGATCTTTTCCAGCCGCTTTTCGTTCATCGGAATATAGGCAAGGTCGAACTCGGTCACCTGCCGACTGTAATGGCCTGCCTCGAAGCGGCGCAATTGCAGCGTGGCCTGGTCGGTGTTCGGGCCATGGCCGATGTTGAGCCGCGCATAAACCCCCAGCGCGCGCTCGGCGAAGATACCGGTTTCCAGCCGCAGGATATGGCTGCGGGTCAGACCCTGCAACGCGCTTTCGGGCAGGTCGATGGACAGCGACAGGAAACTGCCGGCAAAGCCGAACACCTCGAGCCGCATGCCAAAGGGCGACAGGTCGGTCGCGCCGTCATTGGCCAGCTGTTGCAGGATCAGCGCGCTTTCGGGGCAGTCGTGCCAGACCGCCGCCCCCTCGCCCAGCCGATCCCCGCTCTCGGGCCCGGCCAGCCCGCGGGGCGAGACCTGCCCGGCCATGAAGCCGGGGCGCCAGCGCCAGTCGGTGCCGCCGGGCAGGTGCAGCGCGTCCAGCGCCGCGCGCGAACGCGACGCGTGGCGATCGGCGCCGATCAGGAAACGATCGAGGCTGCCACGCAATTCCCGCGCCTCGTCGCGCAGACGGCTCAGGCGGGCGGGGTGCAGCCTCTCGACCCTTCCGGCCAGCGCCGTCCATTGCCGTGCCGCCCGTTCCCGGGTCTTGCGTTCAAACCATTTACCAGGGCGTATTGCCATGCGTCCGCCTGTTACTGATCCATGTAGACGTGGGTTTCGGCGGCCGCACCCGGATGGGTCACGGCGCCGTAGCGGGCCTTGCCGACCAGCTGGGCGTATTTCCACAGCGCGCCCGAGGCATAATCCGTCTTGCGCGGCCCGGCCCATGCGGCACGGCGCCGCGCCAGCTCCTCGTCGCTCAGCGCCACGGAGATCTCGCCCCGGATCGCGTCGATGGTGATCATGTCGCCGTCGCAGAGCAGGGCGATGGGGCCGCCATGCGCCGCCTCGGGGCCGACATGGCCGACGCAGAAGCCGCGCGTCGCACCCGAAAACCGCCCGTCGGTGATCAGCGCCACCTTCTTGCCCATGCCCTGCCCCGAAAGCGCCGCGGTGGTCGCCAGCATCTCGCGCATGCCGGGGCCGCCGGCCGGGCCCTCGTTGCGGATGACGATCACGCAGCCCTCGCTGTAATCGCGGCGGGTGACGGCCTCGAACGCCTCTTCCTCGCATTCGAAGACGCGGGCGGGGCCGGTAAAGACCTGGTGTTCGGGCGCCATGCCCGCGACCTTCACGATGGCGCCGTCGGGTGCCAGGTTGCCGCGCAGCCCGACCACGCCGCCGGTCCTGGACAGCGGCGCCGTCACCGGATGGATGACCTTGCCGTCGATGTCGCGGTCCACCAGATCCAGCTCCTCGCCGATGCTGCGGCCCGAGGCAGTCAGGCAATCCTCGTGGATCAGCCCGGCGCGGCGCAGCTCGCGCATGACCACCGGCACGCCGCCGGCCTCGAACAGATCCTTGGCGACGTATTCGCCGCCGGGGCGCAGGTTCACGAAATAGGGCGTGTCGCGAAAGATGTCGCAGACGTCGAACAGGTCGAAGGGGATTCCCGCCTCATGCGCGATGGCGGGCAGGTGCAGCCCGGCATTGGTGGAGCCGCCGGTGCAAGCCACCACCCGCGCCGCGTTTTCCAGCGACTTGCGCGTCACCACGTCGCGGGCGCGGATGTTCTTTTCGATCAGGGCCATCACCGCCTCGCCCGAGGCCAGCCCGTATTGGTCGCGCGATTCATAGGGCGCCGGCGCACCCGAGCTGTTCATCAGCGCCAGCCCGATGGCCTCGCTGACGCAGGCCATGGTGTTGGCGGTATATTGCCCGCCGCAGGCCCCGGCCGAGGGGCAGGCCACGCGCTCCAGGATCTCCAGCTCGGCATCGGACATGTTGCCGGCCGCGTGCTGGCCCACCGCCTCGAACACGTCCTGCACCACCACGTCGCGGCCGTTGAGCTTGCCCGGCAGGATCGAGCCACCATAGATGAAGACGCTGGGCACGTTCAGCCGCACCATGGCCATCATCATGCCCGGCAACGACTTGTCGCAGCCGGCAAGCCCGACCAGCGCGTCATAGCAATGCCCGCGCATGGTCAGCTCGACCGTGTCGGCGATGGCATCGCGCGAGGCCAGGCTCGAGCGCATCCCCTCATGCCCCATGGCAATGCCGTCGGTGACGGTGATGGTGGTGAACTCGCGCGGGCAGCCGCCGCCCTTCTTGACGCCCTGCTTGACCGATTGTGCCTGGCGGGCCAGCGCGATGTTGCAGGGCGCGGCCTCGTTCCAGCAGGTCGCCACGCCGACCCAGGGGGAATGGATCTCTTCCTCCGAGATGCCCATGGCATAGAAATAGCTGCGATGCGGCGCGCGGGCCGGCCCTTCGGTCACATGGCGACTGGGCAGGGTCGACTTGTCGAAACGGCTGTTCTTCATGGCTGCATCCTCCGGCTGGATTCTGGATAGGCCCAGCCCGCCCGCGGAGCAAGGGGCTGGCGCTCGTGCCTAGCCCAGGGCGGTATCCAGCCGGGCGGCCATGATCAGGTCGTTCATCGTCACGCCGCCGGCCGAATGGGTGGCATAGGTGACGCGGGCATGGCCCCAGCCAAAGGCGATGTCGGGATGGTGCCCGGCTGCCTCGGCCTGCCAGGCGGCCAGGTTGGCCAGCTGCGCCGCCCGCCTGAAGTTCTTGAAGCGCCATTCGCGGCAGATCGACTTGCCGTCCTCGGCCAGGCGCCAGTCGGGCAGGTCGGCCAGCGCCCTGCGCAATTCGTCCGGCAACAGCGCCGGCGCGCCCTCCACGATCTTGTCCTTGCTGCGGTCCGTCATCGCTTCCTCCGTCACAGGATCGGCGCCGCCAGCGCCAGAAGGTTGTTGCGCAGCCGCCGCCGGATCGACCAGCCGCGGATCTCGTCCAGGTGGATCGGGCGGGCGCGGTCGATATAGCCCTGCTGGCGTTCATCCAGCCGCTCGGTGACATCGCCGCCCAGGAACAGCATGTTCATCTCGTAGTTCAGCTCGAAGCTGCGACGGTCCATGTTGGCGCTGCCCAGCATCGCCATGCGCCCGTCCACGGTGATGATCTTGGAATGCAGCAGGCCGTCCCTGAACAGCATCAGCCTCACCCCGGCCGAGACCAGCCCGTAATAGAACCCTTCGGAGGTGGCCTGCACCACCAGCGAATCATTGCGCTCGGGCAGGATCACGGTCACGTCCACGCCCCGCCGCGCCGCGGTGCGGATCGCCGAATCGAGCGAGGCGTCGGGCACGTAATAGGGCGTGGTGATCACCAGCCGCTCGCGCGCGGCATGGATCATCGTCACCATGCAATCCGACAGCGAGCCCTGGCGCTCGTCCGGGCCGGTAGCGACGACCTGCGCCACCTCGCCCGGCGCGGTGACGGGGCGGGTCATGCGCAGCATCTCGCCCAGGTCTTCGCCGGTATAGCTCATCCAGTCCTGCAGGAAGACCGCCTGCATCTGCCGCACCACCGGCCCCTCGATGGCCAGGAAAACATCGATCCAGGGCGCATAGCGCGGTTTGACGGCAAAGGCCCGGTCCGAGCAGTTGCGGCTGCCGGTAAAGCCCAGCACATGGTCGATCACCACGATCTTGCGGTGATTGCGCAGGTCCATACGCTGAAAGAGGCCGCCGATCACCGGGATGCTCAGCGGCAGTGCCTCGACGCATTCGACCCCCGCCGCCTTCATCTGCGCCCAGGCATCCGAGCGGCCGAAGGCGCGCGAGCCGAAGGCGTCGATGATCGCCCGCACCTTGACGCCACGCCCCGCGGCGCGGATCGCCGCCTCGGCCACGGCCCGGCCCGAGGCATCGTCGAGCCAGATATAGAACAGCATGTGGACATGTTCGTTCGCGCCGTCGATCGCCTCGACCAGCGCGGCGATGGCGCTGTCGTCCTCGGGCAGCAGCGCGGCGCGGTTGCCGGCCACGGCGGCAAAGCCGGTCGTGGCGTGATTCGCCTTGATGACCGGCTCGGCGAAATCGGGCAGCACCTTCAGTTCCTCGGGGCTGGGCTGCCACAGGCCCGACAGGCGCGAGCGGACATTGGCCATGGTCTCGACCTCGGCGCCGCGCATGCGGATCTCGCCGAACAGCACATAGGCCAGGATGCCGACCAGCGGCACCAGTTCGATCACCAGGATCCAGGACAGCCGGACCGTCGGCTCAAGCCGCGGGCGCAGCAGCACGCGCACCGAAACGGCCAGCGCAGCTGCGTAATGCATGAACACAAGGGCTTCGGTCCACATGCCGCCATGAAAGCCCGGACAGCGCGGAATTGCAATTCGGCACCGCTTTGCATATCTGAGCCCCTGAACGCAGCGCAGGGGGCCGCCGATGAACTGGATCACCAATTATGTCCGTCCGCGCATCAATTCGCTGTTCTCGCGCCGCGAAGTGCCCGAGAACCTGTGGACCAAATGCCCGGAATGCGGGACCATGCTGTTCCACCGCGAATTGTCGGACAACCTGAACGTCTGCACGAATTGCGACCATCACCTGGCGATCAGCCCGCGCAGCCGCTTTGCCGCGCTGTTCGACGGCGGCGTCTTCGTCGAGGTCAAGGTGCCCGAGCCGGTCGCCGACCCGCTGGGCTTCCGCGACCAGAAGAAGTACCCCGACCGCATGAAGGCCGCGCAGAAATCCACCGGCGAGAAAGAGGCGATGCTGGTCGCCGAGGGCGAGATCGGCCGCACCCCCATCGTCGCCGCCGCGCAGGATTTTTCCTTCATGGGCGGCTCGATGGGCATGTATGTCGGCAACGCCATCATCGCCGCGGCCGAACGCGCGGTGAAGCTGAAGCGGCCCCTGGTGCTGTTCTCGGCCGCCGGCGGCGCGCGCATGCAGGAGGGCATCCTGTCGCTGATGCAGATGCCGCGCACCACCGTCGCCGTGCAGATGCTGAAAGAGGCGAAGCTGCCCTATATCGTCGTGCTGACCCATCCGACCACCGGCGGCGTCACCGCCAGCTATGCCATGCTGGGCGACATCCAGATTTCCGAGCCGAACGCGCTGATCTGCTTCGCCGGCCCGCGCGTGATCGAGCAGACCATCCGCGAAAAGCTGCCCGAGGGCTTCCAGCGCGCCGAATACCTGCTGGAACACGGCATGCTGGACCGGGTGACGCATCGCAAGAAGCTGCGCGAGGAACTGGTCTCGATCCTGCGCATGCTGGGCGGCCTGCCCGCGCCGGTGGTGGGCGACCTGCCCGCACCCGGCACCATCGCCGCCCCGCGCGCCGAGACCCCGGCCGACAGCCCATCCGCCTAGGCCGGACGACATCGCGATGACCTCCTCCGACGCCATTCTCGCGCGGCTCATGCAGCTGCATCCCAAGGTCATCGACCTGTCGCTGGACCGGATGCACCGCATCCTGGCCGCACTCGGCAACCCGGAACGCCGCATCCCGCCGGTGGTTCATATCGCCGGCACCAACGGCAAGGGCTCGACCCAGGCGATGATCCGCGCCGGGCTGGAATCGGCCGGCAAGCGCGTCCATGCCTATACCTCACCGCATCTGGCGCAGTTCCACGAACGCATCCGGCTGGCCGGAGAGCTGATCTCGGAAGCCGAACTGGCCGCGGCGCTCGAGGAATGCGAGGCCGCGAACGCCGGCGCGCCGATCACCTTCTTCGAGATCACCACCGCGGCGGCCTTCCTGGCCTTCTCGCGCACGCCGGCGGATTACACGCTGCTGGAAGTGGGCCTGGGCGGCCGGCTGGACGCGACCAATGTGATCGAGGCGCCGGCCCTGACCGTCATCACCCCCATCAGCATCGACCATACGCAATACCTGGGCGAGACGCTGGCCGAGATCGCCGGCGAAAAGGCCGGGATCATGAAACGCCGCGTGCCCTGCATCGTCGCCCCGCAAGAGGCCGTCGCCCGCGAGGTGATCGAGCAGAAGGCCGAGCGGCTGTTCGCGCCGCTGCGCATCGGCCGGCAGGACTGGGACAGCCGGCGCGAGGGCGACAGCCTGGTCTACCAGGACGAACACGGGCTGATGGACCTGCCCCTGCCCGTCCTGCCCGGCCCGCATCAGATCGTGAATGCCGGCACCGCCATCGCCGCGCTGCGCGAGCTGGGCTTCGGCCGCATCGAGGCCCGCGCCGCAGTGACCGAGGTCGAATGGCCCGCGCGCATGCAGCGCCTGAACCATGGCCCGCTGGTCGAGGCGGCGGGGGCCTGCGAATTGTGGCTTGACGGCGGCCACAACCCGGCCGGTGGCGAGGCGGTGGCGGCGACGCTGGCCGCCCTGCCCCGCCGGCCGGTGCATCTCGTCTGCGGCATGCTGAACACCAAGGATGTCGCAGGCTACATGCGGCCGCTGGCCGGCGTCGCGCAAAGCCTGACCGCCGTGGCGATTCCCGGCGAACCGAACACCCTGCCAGCCGAGGATACTGCCGCGGCCGCAGCCTCGGTAGGGCTTGCGGCCGGCACCGCCCCGGATACGCTGGCGGCCGTCAGCCGCATCGCCGCAGACCAGCCCGGCGCGCGCATCCTGATCTGCGGCTCGCTTTATCTTGCCGGGCAGGTGCTGCGCCGGAACGGCTGACCCGGCGGGCGGTTCGTACCCGTCCCGGCAACGGCAAGGGCGGGCCGCGGTGCGCGACCGCCTGGACGGCTATCACGCGGGGCCTCTCGGCGCGTTGACGGCGACGATCACGCCAGAAGCAGTGGACACCAAGCGAAGCGGCCCGCCTTCGGCCCGGCAGGGGCCATGGCCGCGCCCAGCCCCGACAGGCGCCCGGGCGTTCCCGCAACGGCCAGCGGGGCGCGGCGCGCAGGATGCGTCCCCAAGCCACGAAACCATCCCGCAGGCTGGGCCACCGCCCGCCTTCGCGTGGCGGGACCGCTCCTGCCGCTTGGGCAAGGGCCGGGCAAGCGACCCGGAAAGGCGCCGGCCAGCGGACCCTGGTCACCGCCCGTCCAGCATCCTCAATTCGTGGGTGCGGCCCGCCTTGACATAGGTCAGCCGTCCGTCGCCGATGGAGTTGATCGTGCCGCCGTCGATGCGGTCGCCCAGCCGGACCGTCACCACCTTGCCGCTGCGCAGCCGGATCAGCGCCCGGCTGGCCTTGCCGGCGCCGATGATGCCGATGACCGTGGTGCGGCCCATGTCGATGCCGCGCGCCTGCGTCGCCGCCTTGGCCACCGAGGCCGAAGTCGTACCCTTGGGCAGGGCATTGGTGGCGATCTCGGGCTCGTTGTCGATCTCGGGTGGCTTGTAGTCCTGGCGTTGGGCACGCGCGGCCCGTTCCTCGGCCTCGGCCTGGGCGCGGGCGCGGGCTTCGGCCTGGGCACGGGCCTCGGCCTCGGCCTTGGCATCGGCGGCGGCGCGGGCGCGGATGCGCGCCTCGGCCTGGGCCTGCAACTGCTCGTCAAGCTTGCGGCGGGCGGCCAGTTCGGCCTCGCTGGGTCCGGCAGCGGCGGCTGCGGCCGCCGCCGGCGCGGCGTCGGGGGCCGGGGGCGCGCGCTCGCCCCGCCGGGGCGGCAGGGGCGAGGAGGCCAGCGCCGAAAGCTGTACCCCGCCCGGCGTGGTGGGCGATGCCGCGACCGCGGCCGAGATGGCCGCCTCGACCGCATTGCCCGAAACCCCGCCGCCGGCCGGGGCGCCGGGACGGGCACGGGGACGGGCCGAGCCACGCAAAAGCCCGCCCGAATCCTGGGCGGGCGCGGCGGCGCTTTCGACATGGTCGGGTTTGTCCGGTGGCGGCGTGGTCGCCGATCGCAGCGCGGCGTCGATGGCCGATGGTCTGACGGCATCGCTGGCCGAGCCGGGCTTGCGCTGCGGCCGTGCCTGAGCCAGCCGCTCGCCGCGCAGCGGGGATTGCTGCATCGCCAACCCATTGCGGCCCAGGTCGCGGATAAGGTCGCGCAAATGCCCCTGCTCGGCCGGGGTCAAGTCGTCGGCGGGCAGGCCCGCGCCCGGAACCTCGGGGGTCGAGCCCTCGGGGCGCGACGGCGGCCGGGCCGAACCGCGCAGCATCGCATTGCCGGTCGCGGCAACGGGCTGGACCTGGGCGGGGGCGGGGGCCGATACCGGCGCCGCCGAGGCGGGCGCCGGCGCTGCGGGGCGGCTGCGTCCGGGGGGCCGCGCGCTGCCGACGGGTTGGACGCGGGACCGGCTGGCCTCATAGGGCAGCGGGTCCGAGGGCACGCGCGGCGCGGTATCGGCGCGCGGCACCGTGGTTTGCGGCGTGCTGCGGCGCGGCGCCAGCTGCGGCCGGGCCGAACTGGTCAGCGGAGCGGCCGCTGGGCCGGGCCGGGCCGGCGCGGCAGCGGGGGCCGATCTCGCGGCGGGCAGCGTGGCGGCCGCTGCGACGCTGGCGGTCGTGCTGTCCTGCGTGCTGTCCTGCGCGGGGGCGGGTTCCGGCGCCGGGGCAGCTGCGGTGACCTGCGCCGGGGGCGGCACCACGGCGGCCGCGACCGCGGCAGCGGCGACCATGACGCGGCGCCGCTCCTCCTCGGTCAGGGCCGAGGGCGGCGCGGGTGCCGGTGCGACCGCCACGCGCTGTTGCGGTGCCGCGACAGGTTCCAAGGCAGGCGTCGGCGCAGGATCGGGCTCGGTCATGGCGGTGGCGGGCTGAGAAGCCGCGGGCGCGGGCTCGGCGATTTGCACCGGGGCCTGTTCGGCAGGCTGCGTGGCCGGTGCGGCGGCCGCAAGCTGCGGCTCCTGCCGATCCGGCACCAAAAAGGCCCAGATCAGGATCAGCCCGACGACCAGCGTGCCCAGCATCGCGATCAGCCCGGCAAGGCCGCCGCGTTCGCCGGGGCGGCGGGGCTGCGCCGGGGCGCTGCCCGCCGGCCGAGGGCTGCGGCGGGCGTCGGCCGCGCGTTCATGCACGGCACGGGCCCGCGGGTTCAGCGCGGCACCGGCCTGAGGCGCGGCGGCAGACCGTGTGCCGGGTCCGGCCTCTGGCGCCGTAGCCGCGGCCGCGAAAGCCGCCGGCTGGTCCGGTTCCGCCGCTTCGGCGATTCCCGAGGCATCGCCTTCCTCCGGGGTGGCGGCCTTTTCATCGGCCGCGGGAAACGAGACGGGATCGGGCGCCCCGATCAGGGATGATTCCGTTTTTTCGTCGTCATTCCCGGTGAATACTTCGGCATCCTCGGAAAATCCCGCCACGGTTTCTGGCTCTGCCGGCGGGGCCGAAACCTCCTCGGCCGCGTCGGCTTCCCCGTCGGCCGCCGGCGTGGGCTGGGCCTGGGAGGGGCTTTCCGCGGCTGCATCCTCCAACGCCTCGGCGCCGTCGCCGTCGCCGTCAAGATCCAGCGTGTCCTGCGCTGCGTCCGGTTCTTCCTCGATCAGCAGCGCCGAGGCCGTCACCCCGGCCTGCGCCGGATCGACCTGCGGCCGGCTGCGCGCAGCGGCTTCCAGCACGAAGACCGGCTCGCCCGGATAGAGCCCCGCAGCCGGCGCGGCACAATAACCCTGTCCTTCGAATCCGTATTGCCGGGCGAAATCGCGGGCCTCGCGCAGGGTCTGGCGGGCCACGGCGGCGACGCGGACGCTGTCGCCCTCGCCCTGCCAGTCGAAGGCCAGATCCTCGATCGCATAGGGGGTCAGCCCGTCCAGCGCGCGCCCCACCGCATGGTCGCGGTCCGCGCCGGGCGCGACGGTCAGCGTCGTGTAAAGGATCTGGTCGTCGGGAATGATCAGGACGACGGGCAGCACCGCCTCGGTTCCGGTGGCCATGCTGCGCAGGCGCGCAAGCTCGTCGTGAAAGTCCGGCGAGGCGAAATCGACCGAGCCCAGGTGCCGCCAGGCCGCCGGAGCGGCGCCGCCCTGCCCCTGCGGGCCCCGCTCGCGACGTTCCAGATGCACGGCATCCTCGCTGAAGGAGAGGGCGTATTCGGTGACGGAATCAAGCGACATCGACAGGCTTTGCTTTCGGTTCCGGGCGCCCTGGGCTGGCCCGGACGCATCTTCGTGATTGATGATCCTGAACTAGCCCAGAACACGATCCGTGAAAAGCCGAACACCGGATTGTGAGGCATCCCGAGACGTATTTGCGGCGTTATAGGGGCTCGTGAAGACAACCGCGCAAGGGCAAGGCACCCGATGCGCCAAGGAGTAAAGACCAGATGCCCCGATTCCGACCCCTGATGGCTGCCGCGACGCTGATCGTTCTGGGCGCCGGCCCGTTGATGGCCCAGACCGCCCCGGCCGACGCGCCGCCGCCTCCGCCCGCGCAGATGGGACATCACGCCATGAAACATGCCGCCCCCTTCGCCAGGCTGAGCGTGACCGGCACCGGCCATGCCACGGTGCAACCCGACATGGCCACGATCACCCTGGGCGTCAGCACCCGCGCCGCCACCGCCGCCGAGGCGATGACGCAGAATGCCGAGGCGCAGGCCAAGGTCATCGAGACGCTGAAGGCCGAGGGGATCGAGGCGCGCGACATCCAGACCTCGGGGCTGAACCTGTCGCCAGTCATGGATTACTCGGACCAGGGCCAGCCGCCGAAGCTGACCGGCTATGGCGCGCAAAACAGCGTGACCGTGCGGGTGCGCGACATCGCCGGGCTCGGCGCGGTGCTGGACAAGCTGGTCGCCTCGGGCGCCAACGAGATCAGCGGCATCGCGTTTTCGCGCGAGGACATGACCGAGGCCGAGGACCAGGCCCGCACCGAGGCCGTGGCCGAAGCGCGCCGCCGGGCCGAGGTGATGGCCGAGGCGGCGGGCATGCGGCTTGGCCGGCTGATCTCGCTTTCCGAGGCGCCGACGGGCGGCGGGCCGCGCCCGATGATGGCCATGCGCGCCCAGGCGGCCGAAGCGGCCGATACCCCCATCGAGGCGGGCGAACTGGCCGTCCGCGCCGATGTCACCGCGGTCTTCGCCATGCGCCCGGCCGATGCGCCGCAAGGCGGCGGGCAGCCCGAGGGTGAAATCGCACCCGAGGAGCCCCCGGTCGAGCCTCCGGCGAACTGACCCCCCGACGGGCGGCGCAGCGATGCGCCGCCCTTTCGCTTCAGGCCGTGGCCGCGGCCAGCGCCTGATCCAGGTCGGCGATGATGTCGGCCGCGTCCTCGATCCCGATCGAGAGCCGCACCACATCGGGCCCGGCGCCGGCCGCGATCTTCTGCTCGTCGGTCAGCTGGCTGTGCGTGGTCGAGGCGGAATGGATCACCAGCGAACGCGAATCGCCCAGGTTCGCCACATGGCTGAAAAGCTTGAGGTTATCCACCAGCTTCACCGCCGCGTCGTAGCCGCCCTTGATCGCAAAGGTGAACAGCGCCCCCGCCCCCCTGGGATAGACCCGCCGCGCCGTTTCGTTCCAGGGCGAGGAAGCCAGGCCGGCATAGGTGACCGAGGTCACGCGCGGATCCGCCTCCAGCCATTCCGCGACCTCAAGCGCGTTCTCGACATGGCGGGCCATGCGCAGGCCCAGCGTCTCGATCCCCATCAGCGTGTAATGCGCGGCCTGCGGGTTCATGGTCATGCCCAGGTCGCGCAGCCCGATGGCGATGCCGTGGAAGGTGAAGGCCAGCGCGCCGAAGGTCTCGTGGAACTTCAACCCGTGATAGGCGGGCTCGGGCTGGGAGAGGCTCGGGAACTTGTCCGAGGCCGACCAGTCGAACCGGCCCGAATCGACGATGGCGCCGCCCGTCACCGTGCCGTTGCCGGTCATGTATTTGGTCAGGCTGTGGACGACCAGCGTCGCGCCCATTTCGATGGGCTTGCACAGCCAGGGCGTGGCCAGGGTGTTGTCGACGATCAGCGGCAGACCGGCCTGATCCGCGACCCTGGCGACCGCCGGGATATCGGTGACATAGCCGCCCGGATTGCTGATCGATTCGCAGAAAATGGCGCGGGTGTCGTCGTCGATGGCGGCGCGCAGCGCATCCAGATCGTCCAGGTCGACGAATTTGCACGACCAGCCGAAGCGCCTGATGGTCTGGCTGAACTGGGTGATGGTGCCGCCATAAAGCCGGGTCGAGGCGATGATGTTGCGCCCCGGCCCCATCAGCGGGAACAGCGCCATGATCTGCGCCGCGTGGCCCGAGGAACAGCAGACCGCCCCCGCCCCGCCCTCGAGTTCCGCGACCCGCGCCTGTAGCGCCGCGACGGTCGGGTTGGTCAGGCGGGAATAGATATAGCCGACCTCCTGCAGGCCAAAGAGCCGCGCGGCATGGGCGGCGTCCTGAAAGACATAGGCCGTGGTCTGATAGATCGGCACCTGCCGCGCCCCGGTCGCCGGATCGGGCGCGCTGCCTGCATGGATGGCGGTGGTGTCGAAACCCCATTTCTCGGACATGGAAACTCTCCCCTTCTTCGGGCAGAGACTAGGCGCAAGCGGGCGGCGAAGGGAACAGCAAACCCGCCGCGGCCGGCCGGAAAAGCCGGCCCCTCGCGCGGGGGCACCCCCCGGACCGGGGAATTTCCCCTGCCGTTTCGCCAAGGGCGGGCCTGCGGCGACCGCCCCGCCGGGCGTTCCCGCGCGCGGGGCATGAAAAAGACACCTGCCGGGATCGGCCATCATGCGTGGTGAGATCGTTGGCAAGCCAAGGCCAGCCCGCGGACCGGGCGGAAGGTCAGCCTGAGCCCCTTGCGGCCTGCCGGGGGCAAGCTATGCTCACTCCATGATCGATCCAGGTGATGGCCCGGAACAGCCACGAAGGTTCGCGACGCGCATTTGGGGAGTATGTCGGCGTATCCGACCTGCACATTTGAAAAGCTGCGGCTTCGCTCGCTCCTGGCAAGCATGGGTGCCCGGCCTCATCATCGGCGCCATCATGCCTCTCGTCGGATCATTGGCGGGAAGGTGACGGTCCGGTTCCTTCCCCATAGCAGAGGCTACCGCGTCAGAGTTCTTGACGGACATTCCCCCAATGGAAAAGCCCGCCAATATTCGGCGGGCTTCGCGCGTCGGCCGAGCCGATGGCTCAGCGGCATTCAAGCTGCACGTTGACCGGATTGGGCACCAGTTCCAGCATCGCCCCCGAGGAGGCGTCGACGCCCGCGCCGATGATGCCGCCGACAAGCACATTGCCGGCCATCGCCGCGCCGCCGCCGCCCGCCACGCGGTTGGTCACGCGGATCTGCTGCGGCTTGCAGCGGTCCTTGGTGACCAGCACGTTCAGCTCCGACTTGCGCGGCACCTTGAAGGAACAGGGGGTATTCCCGCAGGTCTGCCCGTCGCTGAGCTTGACCTGGGCCCCGCCGGGGGTCGTATTGACGATCAACACGTCCTTCGTCCCGCGGGTAATTGTGGCGCAGCCAGCCAATGAAAAGGCTGCGCAAAGCGCAAAAACACGTCCGATCACAGGAAACCTCACAATAAAAGTGAGATCGTATTATTGTCAAATTTGTCTAAATACAAGCGGATCCCTCGCCAGTTTGCCCTGTATCCAGCAGCATTTCTTCAAGCGACGCCGGCCCGTTCCGCGCGCGACAGACCGGAGAAAAATATCATTAACGGCAAGCGGATAGGAAGGTTTCCTCGAAGTGACAAAAGCGGAATTCTCATCATTTCGCATGAGAGAAGGGCCGGCGCAGCAGGAAGGAAAGCCCAAGACGATCCCGCCGCGCCGCTTCGGCGACAGGCCGTGTCGCGGCAGCCGCAAGCCGTCGAACGCCGCGGCGCGCGGGCGATTTCTTCCAGATTCTCGGGGAAAGAAAATGGTGCGGTCGAGAAGACTCGAACTTCCACTCCGGTTAAGGAACAGCGACCTCAACGCTGCGCGTCTACCAATTCCGCCACGACCGCACTTTCGTAGGCTCGCGTCTCATAGACGCTTGCGCGGCGGATGAAAAGGGCATTTTTCGCCCGCCGCGCGTTTCTTTTCACTCGGCCGCGACCGCCGCCTGCGGCGTGTAATTCAGGATCGGCGCCAGCCAGCGTTCGACCTCGCGCACCGGCATCCCCTTGCGCTCGGCATAGTCCAGAACCTGGTCGTGTTCGACCTTGGCGACGCCGAAGTAATAGGCCTCGGGATGGCCGATATAAAGGCCCGAGACCGAGGCGCCGGGCCACATCGCCATCGACTCGGTCAGCTCGACCCCGGTCGCCGTGGTGGCGTCGAGCAGCCGGAACAGCGTGACCTTTTCCGTGTGGTCGGGCTGGGCCGGATAGCCGGGCGCCGGGCGGATGCCCTTGTAGGGCTCGGCCACCAGCTCCTCGGGGGTGAAGTTTTCCTCGGCATAGCCCCAATATTGCCTGCGCACCCGCTCGTGCATCATCTCGGCCAGTGCCTCGGCGAAGCGGTCGGCCAGCGCCTGCACCAGGATGGCCGAGAAATCGTCATGCGCGGCCTTGAACCGGTCGGCGATCTGCTGCTCCTCGCCGCCCGCTGTCACCACGAAGCCGCCGACATAGTCGCGGGTGCCCTCGGGGGCGACGAAATCGGCCAGTGCCACGTTCGGGCGGCCGTCGCGCTTGCTCACCTGCTGGCGCAGGGTATGCAGGGTCGCCAGTTCCGCCGCCCGGTCCTCGCCGGTGAACAGCCGGATGTCGTCGCCGACCCGGTTCGCCGGCCAGAAGCCGATGACCGCGCGCGGACGGAACCATTGCTCGTCGATGATGCGCTGCAGCATGGCCTGCGCATCGGCAAAGAGCTGCCGCGCCACCGCGCCCTGCTTCTCGTCCTCGAGGATGCGCGGATAGACCCCCTTCAGCTCCCAGGTCTGGAAGAACGGCGTCCAGTCGATATAGCGGGCAATCTCGGCCAGGTCGAAATCCTCGATCACCCGCGGGCCCAGGAATTCGGGCGCCTTGACCTGATAGCCCGACCAGTCAATCCGCAACGCATTGTCGCGGGCCGAGGCCAGCGGCAGGCGCTTCTTGTCCGCCTCGGCCCTGGCATGCTTGTTGGCCACGTCCATGTATTCGCTGCGGATGGTCTCGACATAGGCGTTTTTCTGGCCCGAGAGCAGGCTGCCGACCACCCCCACCGCGCGGCTCGCGTCGGTGACATAGACCGCCTGCCCCCTGGCATAGCGCGGATGGATCTTGACCGCGGTATGCACGCGCGAGGTGGTGGCGCCGCCGATCAGCAGCGGGATGTCGAAACCCTCGCGCTCCATTTCGCTGGCGACATGCACCATCTCGTCCAGCGACGGGGTGATCAGGCCGGAAAGCCCGATGATGTCCACCTTCTCGGCCTTGGCGGTCTCCAGGATCCTGGTCGCGGGCACCATCACGCCCAGGTCGATGATCTCGTAATTGTTGCAGGCCAGCACGACGCCGACGATGTTCTTGCCGATGTCGTGCACATCGCCCTTGACCGTCGCCATCAGCACCTTGCCGGCGCTGGAGGAACCGCCCGCGCCGCCCGCCGCGGCCTTCTCGGCCTCCATATAGGGCAGCAGATGCGCCACCGCCTGCTTCATCACCCGCGCCGATTTCACCACCTGCGGCAGGAACATCTTGCCCGAGCCGAAAAGGTCGCCCACGACGTTCATGCCGGCCATCAGCGGCCCCTCGATCACGTGCAGCGGGCGCTCGGCCCTCAGCCGCGCCTCCTCGGTATCCTCGTCGATATATTCGGTGATGCCATTGACCAGGGCGTGTTCCAGCCGCTTCTCGACCGGCCATGTCCGCCAGGTCAGATCCTTTTCGCGCGCCTTCGCCCCGCCTTCGCCGCGGAACCGCTCGGCGATCTCCAGCATGTTCTCGGTCGCGGTGCCGCCCTTGGCGGGCTTGCGGTTCAGCACCACGTCCTCGCAGGCCTCGCGCAGGTCCGGGTCGATCTGGTCATAGACCGCCAGCTGGCCGGCATTGACGATGCCCATGTCCATCCCCGCCTGGATGGCGTGATAGAGGAACACGGCATGCATCGCCTCGCGCACCGGCTCGTTGCCGCGGAAGCTGAAGCTGAGGTTCGAGACCCCGCCCGAGACATGCACATGCGGCAGGGACTGGGTGATGCGCCGCGTCGCGCCGATGAAATCGAGCCCGTAATTGTCATGCTCCTCGATCCCGGTCGCCACCGCGAAGATGTTCGGGTCGAAGATGATGTCCTCGGGCGGGAAGCCGACCGTGTTCACCAGCAGGTCATAGGCGCGCGCGCAGATCTCGACCTTGCGGTTCTCGGTATCGGCCTGGCCGGTCTCGTCGAAGGCCATCACCACCACCGCGGCGCCGTAGCGGCGGCAAAGCCGGGCCTGCGCCAGGAAGCTCGCCTCGCCCTCCTTGAGGCTGATCGAGTTCACGATGGCCTTGCCCTGGACGCATTTCAGCCCGGCCTCGATCACCTCCCATTTCGAGCTGTCGACCATCACCGGCACGCGGGCGATGTCCGGCTCGGCCGCGATCAGGTTCAGGTAGTCGATCATCGCCTGCTTCGAATCGATCAGCCCCTCGTCCATGTTGACGTCGATGATCTGCGCGCCGTTCTCGACCTGGTCGCGGGCCACGTCCAGCGCCGCGGCATAGTCGCCGTTGGTGATCAGCTTGCGGAATTTCGCGGATCCGGTGACGTTCGTCCGCTCGCCCACGTTGACGAAGGGGATGTCGTCGGTCTTGACGAAGGGCTCCAGCCCCGACAGGCGCAGGCGCGGCTCGATCTCGGGGATCGCGCGCGGCGGCAGGCCCTCGACGGCGCGGGCGATGGCCGCGATATGCTCGGGCGTCGAGCCGCAGCAGCCGCCGACCACGTTCACCAGCCCCTCGCGGGCGAATTCGGCAACCTGCGCCGCCATCTCCTCGGGCGATTCGTCGTATTGGCCCATCTCGTTCGGCAGGCCGGCATTGGGATAGGCGCAGATCAGCGTATCGGCGACCGAGGACAGCTCGGCCAGGTGCGGGCGCATGGCGGCCGCGCCAAGCGCACAGTTCAAGCCCACGGTGATCGGCGCGGCATGGCGCATGGAATACCAGAAGGCGGTCGGGGTCTGGCCCGACAGCGTGCGCCCGGACAGGTCGGTGATGGTGCCCGAGATCATCACCGGCAGGCGCTGGCCCTTCTCTTCGAACACCTCCTCGCAGGCAAAGATCGCGGCCTTGGCGTTCAGCGTGTCGAAGATGGTCTCGATCAGGATCAGATCGGCGCCGCCGTCGACCAGCCCGCGCAGCTGCTCGGCATAGGCGATGCGCAGATCGTCGAAGGTGACGGCGCGATAGCCGGGATTGTTCACGTCCGGACTGATGGATGCGGTGCGATTGGTCGGCCCCAGCGCGCCGGCGACCCAGCGCGGCCGCCCGTCCTCGGCGGTGGCACGGTCCAGCGCCCGGCGGGCGATGCGGGCGCCGTGGAGGTTCAGATCGTAAACCGCGGATTCCATGCCGTAATCGGCCTGCGCGATAGTCGTGGACGAGAAGGTGTTGGTCTCGACGATATCGGCGCCCGCCTTGGCATAGCGGCAATGGATCTCCTCGATCGCCTTGGGCTGGGTCAGGTTCAGCAGGTCGTTGTTGCCCTGCTGCGGATGCTCGCCCGGCGCAGGCGGATGGCAGCCGCAGGCGCAGCCCGAACCATGGCCGGCGAAATCCGCCTCGCCCAGGCCAAGCTGCTGGATCTGCGTCCCCATCGCACCGTCGAGGATCAGGATACGGTCGCGCGCAGCCGCGCGCAGGGCGTCGAAGACGGGGGAAAGGGGCAGGGTCATGGTTCGGTCCGCGCGTTGTATCGAAAGGGCTGTATATAGGCAGATCGGCATTTAGTGAAATTCAACATCCGCACAATGATCTTGCACCGGATTCATGATCTCGGACCACCCTGCTTTCTCCGTTTCACAAATACCCTCGGGGGTCCGGGGGCAGACGGCCCCCGGCGCGACCGCGCCACCGGCATCGCCCTTGCACCCTCCGCGCGCCGGGACTATCTGCCGGCCATGACCGAATGGATCACCGCTCCCGGACTGACCGATTATGCCGAGGCCACAGCCTTCATGGAGGCGCGCGCCGCCGCCATCGCCGATGGCCGGGCGGGCGAGCTGGTCTGGCTGGTCGAGCATCCGCCGCTTTACACCGCCGGCACCTCGGCCAGGGCCGCCGACCTGCTCGATGCGCGCTTTCCCGTGCACGAGACCGGGCGCGGCGGGCAATATACCTATCACGGCCCGGGACAGCGCGTCGTCTATGTCATGCTGGACCTGAACCGCCGCGGCCGCGACGTGCGCGCCTTCGTCAAGGCGCTGGAGAGCTGGGTCATCGACGCGCTGGCCGAGTTCAACCTGAAGGGCGAGATCCGCGACGGCCGGGTCGGCGTCTGGATCGCCCGGCCCGACAAGGCGCCACTGCCCGACGGCTCCATGCGCGAGGACAAGATCGCCGCCATCGGCGTCAAGCTGCGCAAATGGGTCAGCTTTCACGGCCTTGCTATCAATGTCGAGCCGGACCTGGGCCATTACGCCGGCATCGTGCCCTGCGGCATCTCGGGCCACGGCGTGACCAGCCTGGTGGACATGGGCCTGCCGGTCGGCATGGACGACCTGGACCTGGCGCTGCGCCGCAGCTTCGCGCGAAACTTCCCGCCGCTCGGCGGCTGATTTTCACCCTGCGACATATTCACCTTCCGCGTTCCTGCGACCTTTTTCCGGTGTTCGGGCTGCTTGGCGCGTGATAGCCCTGTCAGCGCGGGAAGCGGAGAGGTCCGTTCCCCAGACAAAAGCGATTACCCAAGAGGAAACGCGATGAAGATCAGCATCTGTGCCACTCTCGCCGCCCTGTCCCTCGCCCTGCCCGCCGTGGCCCAGGAGGGCGACGCCGCCAAGGGAGAGAAGGAATTCAACAAGTGCAAGGCCTGCCACATGGTCCAGGCACCGGACGGCACCGACATCGTCAAGGGCGGCAAGACCGGGCCGAACCTCTACGGCGTCGTCGGCCGCAAGATCGCCTCGGAGGAAGGCTTCAAATACGGCGACGGCATCCTTGAAGTGGCCGAAAAGAACCCCGACCTGGTCTGGACCGAGGCCGACCTGATCGAATACGTCACCGATCCCAAGCCCTGGCTGGTCGAGAAGACCGGCGATTCGGCCGCCAAGACCAAGATGACCTTCAAGCTCGGCAAGAATCAGGCCGACGTGGTGGCCTTCCTGGCCCAGAACTCGCCCGATGCAGGAGCCGAGGCGGCCCCGGCCGAAGACGCCGCGGATTGATGCGCGGCGTCGCCGTGCCGCTGAAACGGCGTGCCCCTGCCTGCGACAAAACCACGCGGGGGCGCGACTTTTAGTCCCTTCTTCGCATTGCGAGGGGTAGGATTGTGGGCTAGAAACCAGCGAGTCCGCTGGCCCTTGGGCCGGCCAGCCGCATGTCTAGGGAGTCCACGCATGGCAGACGCAGCCGTTCACGGCCACGGTGACCATCATGACACCCGCGGGTTCTTCACCCGCTGGTTCATGTCAACCAACCACAAGGATATCGGGATCCTTTACCTGTTCACGGCCGGCATCGTCGGCCTGATCTCGGTCTGCTTCACCGTCTATATGCGGATGGAATTGCAGCATCCCGGCGTGCAATACATGTGCCTCGAGGGCGCGCGCCTGATCGCCGACGCCTCGGCGGAATGCACGCCCAACGGGCATCTGTGGAACGTCATGATCACCTATCACGGGGTGCTGATGATGTTCTTCGTGGTGATCCCGGCACTGTTCGGCGGTTTCGGCAACTATTTCATGCCGCTGCATATCGGCGCCCCGGACATGGCCTTCCCGCGGCTGAACAACCTCAGCTACTGGATGTATGTCTGCGGCGTGGCCCTGGGCGTCGCCTCGCTCCTGGCGCCGGGCGGCAACGACCAGCCCGGCTCGGGCGTCGGCTGGGTGCTCTACCCGCCGCTCTCCACGACCGAGGCCGGCTATTCCATGGACCTGGCGATCTTTGCCGTCCACGTCTCGGGCGCCAGCTCGATCCTGGGCGCAATCAACATCATCACCACCTTCCTGAACATGCGCGCGCCGGGCATGACGCTGTTCAAGGTGCCGCTGTTTGCCTGGTCGGTCTTCATCACCGCCTGGCTGATCCTGCTGTCGCTGCCGGTGCTGGCGGGCGCCATCACCATGCTGCTGATGGACCGCAACTTCGGCACCCAGTTCTTCGACCCGGCGGGCGGGGGCGACCCGGTGCTTTACCAGCACATCCTGTGGTTCTTCGGCCATCCCGAGGTCTATATCATCATCCTGCCGGGCTTCGGCATCATCAGCCACGTCATCTCGACCTTCGCGCGCAAGCCGATCTTCGGCTATCTGCCGATGGTGCTGGCCATGGCGGCGATCGGCATCCTGGGCTTCGTGGTCTGGGCGCATCACATGTATACCGCCGGCATGTCGCTGACCCAGCAGGCCTATTTCATGCTGGCGACCATGACCATCGCGGTGCCCACCGGCATCAAGGTCTTTTCCTGGATCGCCACCATGTGGGGCGGCTCGATCGAGTTCAAGACGCCGATGCTCTGGGCCTTCGGCTTCCTGTTCCTGTTCACCGTCGGCGGCGTGACCGGCGTGGTGCTGAGCCAGGCGCCGCTGGACCGGGTCTATCACGACACCTATTACGTCGTGGCGCATTTCCACTACGTGATGTCGCTGGGCGCGGTTTTCGCGATCTTCGCCGGGGTCTATTACTGGATCGGCAAGATGTCGGGCCGGCAATACCCGGAATGGGCGGGCCAGCTGCATTTCTGGATGATGTTCATCGGCTCGAACCTGATCTTCTTCCCGCAGCACTTCCTGGGCCGCCAGGGCATGCCGCGCCGCTATATCGACTACCCGGTCGAGTTCTCGTACTGGAACAACATCTCGTCGATCGGCGCCTATATCTCCTTCGCCTCCTTCCTGTTCTTCATCGGCATCGTGTTCTACACGCTCTTCGCCGGCAAGCGCGTGAACGTGCCGAACTACTGGAACGAGCATGCCGACACGCTGGAATGGACCCTGCCCTCGCCGCCGCCGGAGCATACCTTCGAGACGCTGCCCAAGCGCGAGGACTGGGATCGCGCCCAGGCGCATTAATCCCGCGCATTGAACGATGCCCTATGCATGGCACGACGCGGCCCCGGAGCAATCCGGGGCCGTCTGCTTTCGGCTCGAGATCTGGCCTCACCGCTCGCTGTCCCGGCAGGGTTTTGTCTGGGTGATCGGGCTGACCGCCGCAGGACTGGCGCTGCCCCTGCTGGCGGTGGTCGGATCGAAGGTGCTATGGGGACTTCTGCCCTTTGCGGCGCTGGCGGTCTGGGGGTTGTGGCAGGGCATCGTGCGCAGCTATGGCACCGCGCGCGAGGTCATGCTGCTTGACCGCGACCGCCTGATCCTGACCCGCAGTGATCCCGGACGGCCGGACCGCATCTGGCGAACCAACCCCTATTGGGTGCGCACCGCCCTGCGCCGGAACGGCCCGGTCGAGGATTACCTGGTCCTGACCGACGGCCAGCGCGAGGTGGAACTGGGCGCGTTCCTTGCGCCCGAGGAACGGGTGGCGCTGCGCGACGATCTGGAGCGGCGGCTGAACGGGTTGCGCTGAACCGAAAGGCCCGGACACGCGGTCCGGGCCTTCGCCTGCAACGGCCGGGGAGGAGGTCAGCCGTCGACGCGGATCACCTTGTTTTCCGGGTCATAGGGGCTGTCCTCGGTCACCTCGGCATCCCACAACTCCCGCTGCATCCGCAGCTTGAGCCGGGTGCCCGGCTGGGCCAGATCGGGGCGGACATAGCCCATGCCGATGGACTTGCCAAAGGCCACGGACCAGCCGCCCGAGGTCAGCCGTCCGATCCTGGTGCCGTCCTGGGCATAAAGCGCCTCGCGCCCCCAGGGATCAGCATCGGCGGGCCCGTCGATCAGCAGGGTCACGCATTTCGAGCGGATGCCCTTCGCCAGCATCGCCTGCTTGCCGTTGAACGCCTTGTCCAGATCGACGAAACGGTCCAGCCCGGCCTCGAGCGGCGTCGCGTCGCGGCCCAGTTCGGTGCCGAAGGCCCGATAGGATTTCTCCTGGCGCAGCCAGTTCTGGGCACGCGCGCCGACCAGCTTCAGCCCGTGCTTCTCGCCCGCCGCGACCAGCTGGTCCCAGAGGTAGCGGCCGAACTCGATCGGGTGATGCAACTCCCAGCCCAGCTCGCCGGTATAGGCGACGCGGATGGCGCGGACGGGGCACATGCCCAGCTCGATATTGCGCATCGACAGCCAGGGGAAACGCTTGTTGCCCAGCACCGTCTCGGGGTCGGCATCGCGCACCAGCTCCTTGAGGATGGCGCGGCTGTTCGGCCCGGCGAGGGCAAAGACGCCCCATTGCGTGGTGACGTCCTGCACGATCACCTGGCCGAATTCGCCCTCCATCTCCTCGGCCATCTTGCGCAGGTGGTCGCCGTCGTAATCCGCCCAGGCCCCGGCCGAAATCAGGTAGTAGTCGTCCTCGGCCAGCCGCACGATGGTGTATTCGGTCCGCGTCGTGCCGGCCTCGGTCAGCGCATAGGTCAGGTTGATGCGGCCGACCTTGGGCAGCTTGTTGGTGGTGAACCAGTCGAGGAAGGCCGTCGCCCCCTTGCCATGGACGCGATGCTTGGCGAAGGCCGAGGCGTCGATCAGCCCGGCCGCGCCCCGGATCGCCTCGGCCTCGGCCTTGGCATATTGCCACCAGCCGCCGCGGCGGAAGCTGCGGCTGGCATGGTCGTCGAAACCGGCGGGGGCATAATAGTTCGGCCGCTCCCAGCCGTTCACCTGGCCGAATTGCGCGCCGGCTTCCTTCTGCCGGTCATAGGCGGGCGCGGTGCGCAGCGGACGGCAGGATTCGCGCTCCTCGTCCGGGTGGTGCAGGACGAAGACATGCTCGTAAGCCTCCTCGTTCTTGCGGGCGGCGTATTCGGTGGTCATCCAGCCGCCGAAGCGGCGGGGATCGAGACTCGCCATGTCGATCTCGGCCTCGCCCTCGGTCATCATCTGCGCCAGGTAATGGCCGGTGCCGCCGGCGGCGGTGATGCCGAAGCTGAAGCCCTCGGCCAGCCACATGTTGCGCAGGCCGGGCGCCGGGCCGACCAGCGGGTTGCCGTCGGGCGTGTAGCAGATCGGACCGTTGAAATCGTCCTTGAGGCCCACGGTTTCCGAACTGGGAAGCCGGTGGATCATCGACATGTATTCCTCTTCGATCCGCTCCAGGTCCAGCGGGAACAGGTCGGCGCGGAAGCTTTCCGGCACGTCGTAGAGGAAGCGCGCCGGGGCATTGCGCTCATAGGGGCCCAGGATCCAGCCGCCGCGTTCCTCGCGCACATACCATTTGGCGTCCGCATCGCGCAGCACCGGGTGCTCCGGGTTGCCCTCGGCGCGCCATTTGACCAGCGCCGGGTCGGGCTCGGTCACGATATACTGGTGCTCGACCGGGATCGCCGGGATCTTGATGCCCAGCAGCCGCGCGGTGCGCTGCGCATGGTTGCCGGTCGCGGTCACGACATGTTCGGCGCGGATCTCGAACTGCTCGCCCGAGGGGACGAGGTTGCCGCCCCTTTCGACCATCTTCTCGCAGGTGACGATCCATTCCTCGCCGGTCCAGCGGTAGCCGTTGACCTGGATCTTGCGCTCGATGCTGGCGCCGGCCATGCGCGCGGCCCGCGCCATGGCCTGCGTCACGTCGGCGGGGTTGATATAGCCGTCGGTCGGATGGAACAGCGCGCCCTTCAGATCCTCGGTGCGGACCAGCGGCCAGCGGTCCTTGATCTGCTGGGGCGTCAGGAATTCATGCTCGATGCCCACCGTCTCGGCGGTGGCGGAATAGAGCATGTATTCGTCCATCCGCGCATCGGTCTGCGCCATGCGCAGGTTGCCGCAGCGGGTAAAGCCGGCGTTCAGCCCGGTCTCGGCCTCGAGCCCGGCATAGAGCTTGACCGAATAGTCGTGGATATGGCTGGTCGCATAGCCCATGTTGAACAGCGGCAGCAGGCCCGCGGCATGCCAGGTCGAGCCCGCCGTCAGCTCGTCCCGCTCGACCAGCATCGTCTCCCAGCCCGCGCGGGCCAGATGCAGCGCGATGCCGCAGCCGACGGCGCCGCCTCCGACCACCAGGGCCTTCACATGGGTTTTCATCGCAAGCGACTCCTTATTCCGCGCATGGGCTACCTGTGGCGATTAGAGCCCGAACCGCGCGCCGGGCCCGCATTCCCGGCGACATGTTCTTGGCAAAAAACGACATGGCGCATCCGGGCGGTCCGGGAAAGCAAACGCCCCGGAAAACCGGGGCGCATCGTCACAGCATCGAGGGCACCACCAGGTCCGGCGGCCGGTGGCCATCGGCAAAGGTCTTGATGTTGATGATGACTTTCTCGCCCATCTCGATCCGCCCCTCGATGGTGGCCGAGCCCATATGCGGCAGCAGCACGACATTGGGCAGCTCGCGCAGCCGCGGGTTGATCTCGTGCCCATGCTCGAAAACGTCAAGGCCGGCGCCGGCGATCTCGCCCGCGCGCAGCATCCGGGTCAGCGCGTTCTCGTCGATCACCTCGCCGCGCGAGGTGTTGATGACCACGGCCGAGGGCTTCATCAGCTTCAGCCGCCGCGCGTTCAGCAGGTGGAAGGTCGAGGGCGTATGCGGCGCATTCACCGAAACGATGTCCATGCGCGCCAGCATCTGGTCCAGGCTTTCCCAATAGGTCGCCTGCAATTCGGCCTCGACCTCCGGGCGCAGGCGGCGGCGGTTATGGTAATGCACCTGCATGCCGAAGACATTCGCCCGCCGCGCCACCGCCTGGCCGATGCGGCCCATGCCCAGGATGCCAAGGCGCCGCCCGCCCAGCCGCCCGCCCAGATGCGCGGTCGGCGACCAGCCATGCCAGCGGCCGGCCTGCATCTCGGCCATGCCCTCGGGCAGGCGGCGGGTGACGCCCAGGATCAGCGCCATGACCACGTCCGCGGTATCCTCGGTCACGACGCCCGGCGTGTTGCTGACCAGGATGCCGCGCTGGCGGGCGGAATGCACGTCGATATGGTCCACGCCCGCACCGTAATTGGCGATCAGCTTCAGCCTGTCCCCGGCCTGGGCCAGCATGGTGGCGTCGATCTGGTCGGTGATCGTCGGCACCAGAACGTCCGAGACGCGCATGGCGGCGACCAGTTCATCGCGACTCATCTTGCGGTCGTCGGTGTTCAGCGACACGTCGAAAAGCTCGGACATCCGGGTCTCGACCGCCTCCGGCAGGCGCCGGGTCACGGTAACTTTAAGGCGCGAGCGGGTCGGATCGGTCGCATGAACGGCGGGCATGGTCGCTCCTCTCTTCCAAAGCCGGGCGGCTTTTGGCAAAGTGCCCGCGATGCGGGGCAGGCACAAGACCCCGAAAAAGCAGGACGGGCAGATGAAGCAAGGACAGGTCTGGCTTGGCGCCGCGATACTGGCGACGGGGGCGTGCTTGGGATCGGCGGCGCTGGCGCAAGCCACCGATCCGGGCGAGACGCTGGATGCCAAGCAGATCCCCGGCCTCTCGGCCGATGCGACGATCAGCCGCCACCAGGACGGCCGGCGCGACCCGAATCGCGGCTCTGTCACCAACCTGCCGCTGCCGCGCTATGTCAGCCTCAAGGGCAGCGAGGGCAATGCGCGGCGCGGTCCCAGCCTGTCGCATCGCATCGACTGGGTGTTCCGCCATGCCGGCATGCCCCTGCGCGTGGTGGCCGAGTTCGGTCATTGGCGCCGGGTCGAAGACCAGGACGGCGCCGGCGGCTGGGTGCATTATTCCCTGCTGTCGGGCGTGCGCACCGCCATCGTGACCAAGGACATGCTGGACCTGCAGGCCCGCCCCGAGCCGCGCGCCGAGGTGGTGGCGCGGGCCGAGGCCGGCGCCATCGTCCGGCTGCATGAATGCAATCCCGACTGGTGCCGGGTCTCGGGCGGCGGCGAAAAGGGCTGGGTGCCCAAGACCACGATCTGGGGCGTCGATCCCGACGAGATCCGCGACTGAAACCCGTGCCGGCAGGTCAGCCGGCCTTGCGGATCACCACATGGCCCAGCGAGACGCGCATCCAGGCAAAGCGCGAGGCGCGTGGCGTGCCGGTGCCGAAATCGGGATGGGTCATGTCCTCGGCCCCGCATTCGTCGATCAGTTCCTTGACGAAGCCGACCATGCCGCGGTCATGGCCGTGGAACCGCCGGCGCACCAGGTGCCAGCGCATCCAGCCGGTCAGCTTGCCCAGCGGATAAACCGCCTGCACCGGCCGCGACCGATGCAACCTGTCGAGCAGCCGTTCATGCGGGGAAAGCCGGGGCGGCCGGGGACGATAGGATTTGCCGTCGGGATATTGCCGCCAATAACCGGTGCCCCAATCCTCGATAAAGTAATATCCGCCCGGCTTGAGGTGGTGTTCGAAAAGATGCCAGAAGCTGATGCGGGACAATTGCCCGACATGCGAGGCATCGTCGATGATGACGTCGAAACCTTGCGGCGCCCGTTCCGCCGCGATCCGGTCCAGAAGCGCCTTGTCCTGTTGTTCGCCGACATAGCAGCGCACCCGCCCGCTTTCGAAGCGCGCCGAGCAGGGATTGATGTCCAGCCCGGTGATTTCGGCGTTCGGCAGCCAGGATTCCCAATATCTCAGCGAATCGCCCCGCGCTATTCCCAATTCCAGCAATCGCAGCGGCTGCATACGCAGGGGGCCGATATATTTTTCGTAATTGGCGAAGTAATGCTGAAGTCCCATCTTGTCGATCGGCACTTCATCGACGCTTTTCATCGAGGCTGCCTTGAAAACCTGCATGCCATCCTCCCGGACAGATTACCGCCTACATTCCAGAAACTGCACGGGAAGGATAGGCCGGTGCAGCCGGGCCATCAAGAAATTGGCGCCTTTCCTGCCGGAATGGACGGGTTGATGCCGACCTGGCGGCGATCAGCCTCCAGGTCATATTGCCTTGCAGTTGTGACATCGGCCGCCACGGCCGCCGGATCGCCGCCCGGCGGCGGATTCGCGCAAGCCCTTGTCCGGCGAAACGCATCCTGCGCAAGCCGCGGTCAGCCGGCCTCGGACAAAAGCCCGCGTCCCTTCAGCAATGCCTCGACGCCGGGGGTACGGCCGCGGAACTTCAGCCACAGCTCGTCGGCCGGCCGGGAATCACCCTTGGAAAGAATCCATTGCTCCAGCCGGCACGCGGTTTCGGCGTCGAAGGGATCGCCCTTTTCCATGAAGGCCGCGAAAGCGTCGGCATCCATCACCTCGGACCACATGTAGCTGTAATAGCCCGAGGAATAGCCGTCGCCGGAAAACACATGCGCGAAATGCGGCGTGGCATGGCGCATCGGGATAGCGGCCGGCGCGCCCAGTTCCGCCAGCACCTCGGCCTGCCGCGCCATCGGGTCGGCGGGCGGCGCGCCGCGGTGAAAGGCCAGGTCCACCAGCGCGCTTTCCAGATATTCGGTGGTGGCAAAGCCCTGGTCGGCATTGCCGGCCGCCAGGATGCGGTCGCGCAGCGCCGCGGGCAGTGGCGCCCCGGTCTCGGCATGGCGGGCATGGCGGTCCAGCACCTCGGGCTGTTCCAGCCAATGCTCGAAAAGCTGGCTGGGCAGCTCGACGAAATCCCGCGCCACCGAGGTACCCGAGATCGAGGGCCAGGACACGTCCGACAGGATATGGTGCAGCGCATGGCCGAATTCGTGGAACAGCGTATGGGCATCGTCCCAGGACAGATAAGCCGGCGCGCCCGCGGCCTCGGGCGGGGTGAAGTTGCAGACATTGGTGACGATCGGCCGCTGCCCCGCGCCGATCTTGTGCTGCTGTTGCAGCGACGAACACCAGGCCCCCGACCGCTTGCCGGGCCGGGCGAAGTAATCGCCGACGAAGACCGCCATGCGCCGGCCGTCCCGCGTCACCTCCCAGGCGCGGGCATCGGGCGACCAGAGCGGCGCCGTGAACGCGCGCATCTCGATCCCGAACAGGCGCTGCGCGGTGTCGAAGACTGCGCCCAGCATCGCCTCCAGCGTCAGATAGGGCTTGACCTCGGCCTCGTCGAGATCGTGTTCGGCCTTGCGCCGGCGCTCGGCATAGAAGCGCCAGTCCCAGGGTTCCAGCACGCCGTTCACCCCGTCCTCGCGCAGCATCGCGGTCAGGCGCTCGGCATCGGCCTCGGCCCTGGTCTTGGCCGCAGCCCAGACCTGGGTCAGCAGCGCCTCGACATTCCCGGCATTGCGGGCCATCTCGGGCTCCAGCTTGTAGCTGGCGAAATCCTCATAGCCCAGCAGCCGGGCGCGCTCGTGGCGCAATTGCAGGATCTCGGCGGCGATGGGGCGGTTGTCGGTCGCGGCCCCGCCCGCGCCCTGCCCCGAGCCGCGCGCGCACCAGGCCCGCCAGGCCGCCTCGCGCAGGGCGCGGTCTTCGCAATATTCCAGGAAGGGCACGATCAGCGAGCGGTTCAGCGTCACCACCTGCCCCGGCATCCCGCGTTCGCGCGCTGCCGCCCGCATGGCGCGGACCAGCCAATCCGGCAGGCCGGACAGCTGGTCGTCGGCGACACCCATGGCAAAGTCGCGCTCGTCCGTCAGCACGTTCTGGGCGAAATCGGTCGACAGCACCGCCAGCCGCTCGCGGATCGCCGCCATGCGCTCGCGCGCCGCGCCGGTCAGGCCCGCGCCCGCCCGGCGCAGCCCGCGCAGGGTCAGCTCGGTCAGGCGGCAGTCCTCGGGCGCAAGCCCGCCCGCATCCTGCATCACCGCCTCGACCCGGTCGAACAGCCTCGGGTCCATGCTGACCTTGCTGCCATGCGCGGCCAGGCGCGGGGCGATGCGGCGCTGCAGATCCTCGCGCGCCGGGTTGGAATCGACGCCAGTCAGGGTGAAGAAGATGGCGCAGAGCCGGTTCAGCGGCTCCTCGGCCGTCTCCAGCGCGGCGACGGTATTGGCAAAGTCCGGCGGCGCGGGATTGGCGGCGATGGTCTCGACAGCCTCCTCGGCCAATTTCAGGCAGGCGTCGAAGGCCGGGTCGAAATCCTCGTCGCGGATCAGGTCGAAACGCGGCAGGCCCAGGGGGCCGGTCCAATGCGTCAGTTCGGGGTTCATGCGAGCCTCCTTTTCCGGGGGCGAGTGTTTCAGCCTGCGCGGAAATGTCCAGAGCCGCAGACAGTGCAATCGGCGCGTCGCGATATCTTCATCAGCCGGTTCTCGCCGTAAAGCCCGTCAAAGATCAGCATGCGGCCGCGCAGGGGCTCGCCCGCCCGCGCGATCAGCTTGATCGCCTCCAGCGCCATCAGGCTGCCCACGACGCCGGGCAGGGGACCGACGACGCCGGCTTCGGCGCAGGCGGGGGCAAGGCCCGGTGCCGGAGCCTCGGGAAAGATGCAGGCCATGCAGGGCGCACCGCGGGCCGGATCCCAGATCGTCACCTGCCCTTCCCATTGCGCGATGGCGCCGGCGACCAGCGGCACGCCGGCGGCGGCGCAGGCCGCGTTCACTGCGCGGCGCGCGGCGAAACTGTCGGTGCCGTCCAGCACCAGGTCATGTTCGGCGACCAGGGCGGCATCCTCGGCCCCGATGCGGCGGTTCAGCGCCGTGACCTCGACATGCGGGTTCAGCGCCAGCATGGCATCGCGCGCGGCCTCGGCCTTGGGGCGGCCGTCATCGGCGCTGCGAAAGATCACCTGGCGCTGCAGGTTCGACAGGCCGACCTGATCGTCGTCGGCGACGGTGATGCGCCCGACACCGGCCGCCGCCAGATAAAGGCAGATCGGCGCCCCCAGCCCACCGGCGCCCACCACCAGCACGCGGGCGCGACGCAGCGCCGCCTGTCCCGGCCCGCCCAGCTCGCGCAGCACGATATGGCGGGCATAGCGGTCAAGCTCGGGGTCCGAAAGCGGGCCGGACCGCACGGGCGCGGGCGGATCGGGCAGCGGGACGGCGCGGCGATGCAACTGCCGCAGCAGCAGACGATAGCCCAGTCCCAGCGCCACCACGCCGCCGGCCAGCCCCCAGACCCGAGGATCGCCGCCGACCAGCCGCGCAACAGTGCTGCCAGGCGCCAGGGCCAGCGCGGCAATGGCGGCCAGCCACAGCGCAGCGACCCCCGCCCAGCCGCGCCATTCCGGCCAGCCAAGCAGGCGCGCCGCGACCAGCACGGCAAGCATGAGGAAAAGGATCAGCACGGGCTCAGCCCCGCCCGGTCGAGCCGAAGCCGCCCTCGCCGCGCGCGGTCTGCTCCAGCGCCTCGGCCATGACATAGGCGGCGCGGGTCACGGGGGCGATCACCGCCTGGGCGATGCGCTCGCCGTGACGGATCGCATAGGGCTGCGGGCCCAGGTTGATCATGATCACCCCCAGCGGCCCGCGATAGTCGCTGTCGATGGTGCCAGGCGTGTTGGGCAGCGTCACCCCATGCTTCAGCGCCAGGCTGGAGCGGGGGCGGATCTGCATCTCGTAGCCCTCGGGGATCTGCACGCGCAGCCCGGTGGGCACCAGGCGGATCTGGCCGGGTTCGAGCAGCAGCTCGCCCCCGCCCAGCTCGGCCCGCAGGTCGGCGCCGGCCGAGCCGCGGGTCTGGTATTCGGGCAGCGGCAGCGCCGGATCGGCGCCCGGTTCGCGCAGAACCAGAATCGTCACCTCGGCCGCCATTCCCAAAGCCCCTTATTTCGGCGAGATCATCATGACCATCTGGCGCCCTTCCAGCTTGGGCATGGATTCGACCTTGCCCGCCTCGCCGACATCGGCGGCGACGCGGTTCAGAAGCTCGACCCCAAGCTGCTGGTGGGCCATCTCGCGGCCGCGGAAGCGCAGGGTGATCTTGACCTTGTCGCCCTCGGCCAGGAACTTCATGACCGAGCGCATCTTGACGTCGTAATCATGGGTATCGGTTCCGGGACGGAACTTGATCTCCTTGATCTCGATGATCTTCTGCTTCTTGCGGGCCTCGGCCTCGCGCTTTTGCTGTTCATACTTGAACTTGCCCAGGTCCATGATCTTGCAGACCGGGGGCGTGGCATTCGGCGAGATCTCGACAAGATCCAGCCCGGCTTCCTGTGCAAGCTCCAGACCGCGGGCGGGTGTCACGACGCCGATATTTTCGCCTTCGGGACCGATCAGGCGGATTTCGGCGACTCGGATGCGCTCGTTGACGCGGGGGCCGGTGTCACGGGTGGGCGGAGCGTTATGCGGTCTGCGGGCTATGGCTGTCTTCCTTGTATTGCCGGGGGTTCCGGGCGGTTAAATAGTCCTGCGCAGGCGGATTTTCAACCGGATTCGGTTGCGCGCGCCAAGGTTTGGCCGGTGTTCTGCGCGCTTTCCCATGGTGGCCGGCGCCGCTGCCGTGCTGCTGTCGCCGGAACGCTTTCCCCGCTTGCCGCAGCATGGCATAGAAGAGCCGACCCGCCGCAGCCCTGACGGAGAAACCGATGCAGAAATTCCTGGCCGTGATCGTGATTCTTGCCCTTGCGTTCGGCGGGTTGTGGCTGGGGAGCGGCGGCGATCCGCTGGCCCGGCTGGCTGGCAATGCGCCGCCTCCACCGGCCGAGCCCCCCGCCGCCGCCCCGACCGCCGCCCAGCAAGGCGCCAATGCCGCAGCCGATGCCGCGGCCGATGCGGCAGCCGTCGCGGCGGATGCGGCGGCCGAAGCCTCGGCCTCGGCCGGACAGGCGGCGGTCGGCGCGGCAGGTACGGCCGCGGACCAGGCCGAAGCGGCGGCCGAGGCGGCCATAGCCGCCGCCGACCGCGCCGCCGACGCCGCGGCCCGAGCCAATGCCACCCCCGAACAGGCCGAGGCCGCCGCCATCGCCGCCAGCACCGCCGCACGCGAGGCCGCCAGCGCCACGCGCGAAGCCGGCGCGGCGGCGGGCGAAGCGGTCCAGATCGACGCCGCCCTGACCCCGCAGGGCTTCGATGCCGCCAAGGTGCGCGCCATGATCGAGGGCTCGGCGCTGACGCCCGAGCACAAGGCCGAACTCCTGGCCCAGCTGGAGCGGACGACGCTGGACCCGGCGGCGCTGGCGCAGGTGCTGGCGCAGATCAAGGCTGCCCTGCCATGAGCTTTCCCAGCCTGGAGGATTTCCTGACGGCGCCGCGCGGCCGGCTGGACAAGGGGCCGGTCGCGCTTTTGCTGATCGAGGACCAGGCAGCGGTGCAAAGGACGCTGGCGCATCACCTAGCCGCCGGGTTCCGGCTGATCCTGGCGCTGTCGCCCGAGCCGCTGCCCGCCCATGTCCTGCCCAGGGAAGGCGCGGAACGGATCCTCAACCTGCGCCACGATGCGCGCCGCGGCCAGGCGGCGGTCGAAGCGGTCAATGCGGTGATCGCGGCGGCGCCCGCCGATACCTGGCTTTACTACGGCTATAATGCCGAGTTCCTGTTCTATCCCTTCTCGGAAAGCCGCAGCGTGGGCGAGATGCTGGCCTTTCACGCCGAGGAACGCCGGCGGGCGATGCTGACCTATGTCATCGATCTCTATGCCCCGGACCTGGAGCGTTTCCCCGATGCGGTCAGCCTGGACGAGGCGATGTTCGACCGCACCGGCTATTACGCGCTTGGCCGCATGGATCGCGAGGGGCGCCACAAGGAACGGCAACTGGATTTCCACGGCGGGCTGCGCTGGCGATTCGAGGAGCACCTGCCCGCCGACCGCCGCCGCATCGACCGCATCGCGCTGTTTCGCAGCCAGCCGGGGTTGCGGCTCTTGCCGGACCTGCGCTTCAACGTCGAGGAATACAACACCTATGCCTGCCCCTGGCACAATAACCTGACCGCGGCGGTTGCGTCCTTCCGGGTGGCCAAGGCGCTGGCCCGCAATCCCGGCTCGCGCGGGCAGATCCGCGGCTTCCGCTGGCGCAATTCGCATCCCTTCCGCTGGAACTCGCAGCAGCTGATGGACCTGGGGCTGATGGAGCCCGGCCAGTGGTTCTAGGACCGGCCGCGGATCAGGCGGCGCTGACCCGCCAGATCACGTCGCCCACGTCATCGGCCATCAGAAGCGACCTGCCGTCCGGGCCGATGGCCACGCCCACCGGCCGGCCATAGGAATATTTCTCGTCCTCGGAGAGAAAGCCCGACAGGATGTCGCGCGGTGGGCCGGCAGGCCGGCCGTCCCGGAAGGGCACGAAGATCAGCCTGTAACCCGACAGGGTCGAGCGGTTCCACGAGCCGTGCTGGCCGATCGCCATGCCGTCCGGGAAGCCCGGCAGCGTGCCCTCGGGCATCCAGCACAGGCCGAGCGAGGCGGTATGGCCGCCCAAGGCGTAATCGGGGGTGATGGCGCGGGCGACCTCGGCCGGATCCTGCGGCACCCGGTCGTCGATGATCCGCCCCCAATAGCAATAGGGCCAGCCGTAGAACCCGCCCTCCTGCACCGAGGTCAGGTAATCGGGCGGCGTCTCGTCGCCCAGCCCGTCGCGTTCGTTCACCACGGTCCAGAGCGCACCGGTCGCGGGCTCCCAGGCCAGGCCGACCGGGTTGCGCAGGCCCGAGGCGAAGATGCGGGCGCGGCCGGTCTCCAGGTCCAGTTCCCAGATCGCGGCCCGGCCCTCTTCGGCCTCCATGCCCTCGTCGGCGATATTGGTCAGCGAGCCGACACCACAATAGAGCCGCTTGCGGTCGGGCGAGACGATCAGGCTGCGCGTCCAATGCCCGCCCGGCTTGAAATCGACCAGCCGGCGCCCCGGCCCGTCGAGCCGCGTCGCGCCGGGCGCATAGGGAAAGGCGACGATGCCGTCGGTATTGCCGACATAGAAGGTATCGCCGACCAGGGCCATGCCGAAGGGCTGGCGCTGGCCCTCGAGGAAAACCTGGCGCGTCTCGGCCACGCCATCGCCGTCGCCGTCGCGCAGCAGCGTGATGCGGTTGGCGCTGGTGCCCAGGGCGCGGGCGCGGCGCATGGTGGCCTGGGCGGCGCGGTCGAGCAGCGATTTCGGCGGGCTTGCCTCTTGCAGGGCCTCGGCCACCAGCACATCGCCATTGGGCAGCACCTCGATCCAGCGCGGATGGCGCAATTCGCGGGCGAAGGCATCCACGCGCAGGCCCGGCGCGGCCTCGGGCCGCTGGTCCGGCGCCCAGCCCCGCGCGGTGGGCATCTTCAGCGTCATGATGCCCTGTTTCTTCGCCTCGGGGATAGCGGGGCTTGGCCCGAACGCCGCCATTCGCGGCGCGCCCATGCGCCGCATCAGCACCATCGCGCCGCCGATGGCGGCCGTCGCCCTGGCCAGAAGATCCATGGCTTTCCTTCCTGTCTCTGCAAGCCGCAGGCTAATCGGGATGCGCCGCGGGTCAATCCCGGAATGCGTCGAGACCGGAGCAAATCGGCGGGGGCGGCGCGGGTGGCGCCGTCCCTGGGGTATTTGGGGAACAGAGAAGCGTTCAGCCGCGCGCGTCGCGGACCAGCCCCGCGAGACGCTCGGTCGAGGGGTCGTGGCCGGAGGCGGGCTTGCCCTCAAGCAGCGGCGCCAGCTTCAGCGCCAGTTCCTTGCCGAGTTCCACGCCCCATTGATCGAAGCTGTTGATGCCCAGGATCACCCCTTCGGCAAAGACGCGATGCTCGTAGAGCGCGACGATCTGGCCCAGAGTGTAGGGGGCGAGTTCCGGGATCAGCAGCGTGGTCGAGGGGCGGTTGCCGGGAAAGACCCGGTGGCGGGCCTGGCGCTCCAGTTCCGCGCCGGTCAGGCCCTTGGCACGCATGAGGTCCAGCGCCTCGTCCAGCGAACGGCCGCGCATCAGCGCCTCGGATTGCGCCAGGCAGTTGGCGACCAGCAGCAGGTGATGATGCGCCAGTTCTGGCTCGTGGCCGCGGGCGGCGACGATGAATTCGCAGGGCACCACCGCCGTGCCCTGGTGGATCAGCTGGTAGAAGGCATGCTGGCCGTTGGTGCCCGGCTCGCCCCAGACCACCGGCCCCGAGGGCTGGGTCAGGTCGCTGCCGTCCATGGCGACGCGCTTGCCGTTCGATTCCATTTCCAGCTGCTGCAGATAGGCCGGCAGGCGGCCGAGGCGGTTGTCATAGGGCAGCACGGCACGGGTGCCGTAGCCGCAGACCTGGTGGTGCCAGATGCCGACCAGCGCCAGGATTACCGGCAGGTTTTCCGCCAGCGGCGCCTGGCGGAAATGCCGGTCCATGGCCGCGGCGCCGGCCAGGAAGCGGTCGAAGTTCTCGGGCCCGATGGCGATCATCAGCGACAGGCCGATGGGGCCCCACATGGAATAGCGCCCGCCGACCCAATCCTCGAAGCCGAAGACGCGGGACGGCTCGATCCCCCATTCGGCGGTGCGGTCGGTGGCCGAGGACAGCGCAGCGAATTGCGCCGCCGGCTGCGCCACGGTCTTCGCCATCCAGTCCAGCGCCGTACGGGCATTGGTCATGGTCTCGATGGTGGTGAAGGTCTTGGAAGCGACGATGACCAGCGTGGTCGCCGGGTCGAGCCCCTTCAGCGTATCGGCAATGTCCGCCCCGTCCACGTTGGAGACGAAATGCACCCGCGGCCCGTCATGCCAGGGCGAAAGCGCCCGCGTGGCCATGGCCGGGCCGAGGTCCGAACCGCCGATGCCGATATTGACGACATCGGTGATGCGGCCACCCTGCCCCTGGAAGCTGCCGTCGCGGACGGCGGCGGCGAAATCGCGCATCCGCTGATGCGTGCGGCGCAGCTCGGGCATCACGTCGCGGCCGTCCACCGTGACGCTGGCGTCGAGATTGCGCAGCGCGGTGTGCAGCACGGCGCGATCCTCGGTCTCGTTGATGCGCTGGCCGGTGAACATGGCCTCGCGGCGTTCCGGAACCGGCGCGGCGAGGTCCAGCAGCAGGTCGCGGGCGCGCGCGTCGATGCTGGTCTTGGACCAGTCCAGCACCAGCCCTTCGGCGCTGGTCGAAAAGGCGGCGGCGCGGGCCGGATCGGCGTCAAACAGCGCCTCGATCCGCAGCGCGCCCTGGGATTTGCGGTGGTCGGTCAGTCTGGTCCAGATATCGGTCATCTCACTCTGCCCAATGCACGGTGATGTCGCCCAGGAAGGCGCGGATCGGCGCCTCGGTCGGGTCGAGGCCCTGCGCGCGCTCGAACGCCTCGCGCTTGTCGGCGCCGGCGATCAGCAGATGGGTGTTGATCGCGCCCTTCAGCGCCGAGGCGGTCAGGGTGATCCGCGGCTCGTCCTTCACGCTGTTGATTGCCATGACGGTGGGCGCGTCGGAGGCCAGCGCCAGCACGGTCTCGGAAGCCGAGGGAAACAGGCTTGCCGTATGCATGTCGGTGCCCATGCCCAAGAGCAGCACGGTCAGCGGCAGATGCGGGGCGATGGTCTCGGCAAGCGCCGGCACCGCATCCTCGGGGCGCTCGTCGCCGGTATAGAGGTCGATGTAATGCGCCGTAGCCGCCTTGTCCTTGAGCAGGTGGCGGCGCAGCAGCCGGCCGTTCGAGCGGACATGCTCGCCATCCACCCAGCGTTCGTCGTTGAGCAGCACGGTGACGCGCGGCCAGTCGATCTCGCTGCCCGAAAGATAGTCGTAAAGTGGTGCCGGGGTGGTGCCGCCCGGCACGCAGAGGCTGGCGCCGTCATCCACCCGCAGGTGCTGCGACAGCTGCCCCGCCAGCCGGTCGGCCAGCGACAGAAACAGCATCTCGCGGTCGGGATATTCGATGAACTCGAGCGTCATGGCCGGATCTCCCTCCAGCGGCGGTTGTCGCGATGCAGCAGGCGCAACGCCTCTTCCGGGCCGCTTGAGCCGGGGTCATAGGGCTCGGGCCGCTTCGAGCCGGATTCCCAGGCGGCGATGATCGGGTCCGTCCAGGCCCAGGCGGCCTCGACCTCGTCGCCGCGCATGAACAGGGTCTGGTTGCCGCGGATCACGTCCATGATCAGCCGCTCATAGGCGTCGGGCATGTCCGAGCCTTCGGCCCCCAGCGCATCGGCAAAGCTCATGTCCAGCGGCACCTGCACCAGGCGCATGCCGCCCGGCCCCGGCTCCTTGATCATCACGGTCAGGTGCATGCCCTCGTTCGGTTGCAGCTTGATGACAAGCTGGTTGGCCTTGTGCGTGCCGCCGTCGTCGAAGATCGAATGCGGCGGCTCCTTGAAGGTCACGACGATCTCGCTGGTGCGGGCGCGCAGCCGCTTGCCGGTGCGCAGGTAGAAGGGCGTGCCGGTCCAGCGCCAGTTGGCGATCCGCACCTTCAGCGCCACGAAGCTTTCGGTGCGCGAGAGCGGATTCTCGGCATCCTCCAGATAACCGGGACCATCGGGGCCGGCCATGTACTGGCCGCGCACGATGTCCTCGGCCGCGAGCGGTTCCAGCGCACGGATCACCTTGAGCTTTTCGTCGCGCACCGCATCGGGGTCGAAATGATAGGGCGGCTCCATGGCGATCAGGCACAGAAGCTGCATCAGGTGATTCTGCACCATGTCCCGCATGGCGCCGGAATGGTCGTAATATTCGCCGCGCCCGCCCACGCCCACCGTCTCGGCCACGGTGATCTGGACATGGTCCACATATTGCGCGTTCCACAAGGGTTCGAACAGGATATTGGCGAAGCGCACCGCCATCAGGTTCTGGACGGTTTCCTTGCCCAGGTAATGGTCGATCCGATAGATCTGGTTCTCGTCGAAATGTCGGGCCAGCGTCGCATTCAGCGCGCGCGCGGTGGCAAGGTCGCGGCCGAAAGGCTTTTCGACCACGATGCGGCTGTCCGCATCCGCGATGCCGTTGCCGGCCAGGCGTTCGGCAATGTCGCCGAACAGCGCCGGCGCCACCGAGAAATAGAACGCATGCACCACCCCCGGCCGCACCCGCGCCTTGAGTTCGGCCCAGCCATCGGTGCCGCGCGCGTCGATGGCGACATAGCCCAGCATGTCCAGAAAGGCCGAAAGCTGCGCCTGGTCCTGGCCGGGGCCGATGAATTCCTCGATCGCTGCGCGCATCTCGGCGCGGAAGGCCTCGTCGTCCTGGCGGGTGCGGGCCGCGCCGATGATGCGCGCGCTGGCCGGCACCTGCCCGGCCACGAAGCGGCGATACAGGCCCGGCACGATCTTGCGCCGGGCCAGGTCGCCGGTAGCACCAAAGATCACCAGGTCGAAATCCTCAACCGGAATGATGCGTGAAACCATCGCTGCCTCCTCATCGCTGATCTGCCGATTAGCTGATGTTAGCGGTAACATCAAGTCCTTCAAATCCGTCCCCTTTCAGTTCGGTTCCCGCGGGGTTGCGCCAGGCCACGGGAAGGGCGCGGCCTGGGTTGTATCAAGACGCGCGATGGCCTTGGCCAGGCGCGGCAGGCGGGCACGGCGCATCAGTTCCTTGCGGGTCATGTCGCCGCCGGCGGCGCGGGCGCGCGCCTCGGTCGCCTGGACCGCGGCCAGGACGGGGTCCGGCGCCCGCAGATAGAGGTCGCGCAGGAACTCGTCGGGATGAATCGCCCGCAACCCGACCGATGCCAGCGCGCCGCGCGGAAAGTCGCGCAGATTCGCGGTGACGATCGCCGCTGCCCCGGCGGCCAGCGCGCATTCCACCACATGCCGATCGGCCGGGTCGGGCAGGTCGAGGCCGAATCCCCCCTGCCCCGGCTCGACCAGGGCCTGCGGAAAACGCGCCTGCAGCAGCGCGATCTCGGCCCCGGCCTCGGCGCCTTGGCGGGTGGCGACGTGGCGCCATTCGTCCAGGATGCGGCGCGACCAGGCCGGCTGGAACAGCCCCGCCGCCGCCGTGTCGATCAGGATTTCCCGCAGCACGGTCGGGAACAGCACGCAGGCGTCCAGGACCGCCTTCATCCGTCCAGCCGGAAGAACAGCGCCTTGAGATAGCCGGTCTCGGCCAACTGGGGCAGCGTCGGATGGTCCGGGCCGGCCTGGCCGGTATGCAGCAGTTGCATCCGCCGCCCGCCCCGGCCGATGCCGCGGGCGCTGGCATTGCGGAATGCGGCCAGATCGGCGGCGTGGCTGCAGGAACACAGGCCCAGATAGCCGCCCGGTGCGACCAGGGGCGCGGCCAGCTTCGCCACCCGCTCATAGGCGCGCAGGCCCGCCTCCAGCGCCGGTTTCGAGGGCGCGAAGGCCGGCGGATCACAGATCACTAGGTCGAACTGCGCACCCTCGGCGGCCAGCGCCTCCATCTGCTCGAAGGCGTCGCCCTGGCGGGTGGCCAGCCGCGACTCGGCGCCCATGGCGCGCGCGCCGCCCCGCGCCAGATCCAGCGCCGCGGCCGAGCCGTCGATGCAGGTGGCATGGGCCGCCCCCACCGCCAGCGCGGCAAGGCCGAAGCCGCCGACATGCGAGAACACGTCCAGCACGCGCTGGCCCTGCGCCAGCCGCTGCGCAAAGGCATGGTTGGGGCGCTGGTCATAGAACAGCCCGGTCTTTTGCCCCTGCACCAGGTCGGCCAGATAGATCGCGCCGTTCATCGGCACCTCGACGGGGCCGTCGACGGCGCCCGACAGAATCTCGGTCCGCTCGGGCAGGCCCTCCAACCCGCGTGCGCGCCCCTGCCCGTTCAGGATCACGGTCGAGACGCCGGCAACCTCGCGCAGCGCCGCGGCGATGTCTTCGACCATGCGCTCGGCCCAGGCGGCGTTGGGCTGGATCACCGCGGCATCGCCGAAACGGTCGATGATGGTGCCGGGCAGCCCGTCGGCCTCGGCATGGACCAGCCGGTAGAATGGCGCATCAAACAGCCGTTCGCGCAGCGCCAGTGCCCGGTGCAGCCGCGCGGCGATCCAGCCGCGGCTGATCCGCACCTGCGGGTCGGGGTCCATGACGCGGGCGATGATCCGCGAATCGGGGTTCACCGTGACCAGCCCCAGCGGCCGGCGCTCGGCATCTTCCAGCACGGCAAAGCTGCCGGGCGGAATGGCGCGCGTTCGCCGGTCCGTGACCAGTTCGTCGGCAAAGACCCAGGGAAAGCCGTGGCGGATCGCCTGGGGCTTGGATTTCGGGCGCAATCGGATGATGGGCAGATCGGCGGTCATGGCGGCCTCGTGCAAAACGGCGCAGGATTGCCACGGCAAGCGCCCGCGGGCAAGAGCAGGCCGGTTGCAATGTTACCGCTAACAGGCTACATTGGCGCCAAAGGAGAAGCGAGCCATGACCCTGCACGCCACCATCGACCGGGTGACCGACCGCATCCGCGAGCGTTCGATCCATAGCCGCAGCGCCTATCTGGCCAAGATCGCCCGCGCCGCCGAGGCGGGGCCGCGCCGCGCGCATCTGTCCTGCGGCAACCAGGCCCATGCCTATGCCGCCATGCCCGACAAGGCGGATTTCGCCACCACCCGCAAGCCCAATATCGGCATCGTCACCGCCTATAACGACATGCTCTCGGCCCATCAGCCCTATGAGCGTTATCCCGACCTGATCCGCCAGGCCGCCCATGCGGCGGGCGCCACGGCGCAGGTCGCGGGCGGCGTGCCGGCGATGTGCGACGGCGTCACGCAGGGCCGGCCGGGGATGGAATTGTCGCTGTTCTCGCGCGACGTGATCGCGCTGGCCTCGGGCGTGGCGCTGACGCATGACGTCTTCGATGCGGCGCTTTACCTGGGCGTCTGCGACAAGATCGTGCCGGGGCTGATCATCGCCGCCGCCACCTTCGGCCATATCCCGGCGGTCTTCGTGCCGGCCGGGCCCATGCCCTCGGGTCTGCCCAATGACGAGAAATCCAAGGTCCGCCAGCAATTCGCCACCGGCGAGGTCGGGCGCGAGGCGCTGATGGCGGCCGAGATGGCCAGCTATCACGCGCCGGGCACCTGCACCTTCTACGGCACGGCGAACACCAACCAGATGCTGATGGAGTTCATGGGCCTGCACCTGCCCGGTTCCAGCTTCGTCAATCCGAACACGCCGCTGCGCGAGGCGCTGACCAGCGCCGCGGTCCAGCGCGTGGCCGCGATCACCCGGCTGGGCAACGACTACCTGCCGGCGGGCGAGGTGCTGGACGAGTGCGCCTTCGTGAACGGCATCGTCGGGCTGATGGCCACCGGCGGCTCGACCAACCTGGTGCTGCACTTGCCGGCGATGGCGCGGGCGGCCGGGGTGATCCTGGATCTCGAAGATTTCCACGACCTGTCCGAAACCGTGCCGCTGATGGCCCGCGTCTATCCCAACGGCCTGGCCGACGTGAACCATTTCCACGCCGCGGGCGGCCTTGGCTTCATGATCGGCCAGTTGCTGGAGGCGGGGCTGCTGCATGATGACGTGCGCACCATCGCCGGCGGCGGGCTTGGCGCCTATGCCAGCGAACCGAAACTGAAGGACGGCCGGATCGAATGGGTCGAGGGCGCGCGCCAGACGCTGAACGACAAGATCCTGCGCCCGGCCGCCAGTCCCTTTGCCGCCACCGGCGGGCTGAAGCAGCTGTCGGGCAACCTGGGCCGCGGCGTCATCAAGGTCTCGGCCGTGGCGCCGGAGCGCCATGTCATCGAGGCGCCGGCGCGCGTGTTTTCCGACCAGGAAGAGGTCAAGGCCGCCTTCAAGCGCGGCGAGTTCACCGAGGACGTGGTGGTCGTCGTCCGCTTCCAGGGCCCGCGTGCCAACGGCATGCCCGAACTGCACTCGCTGACCCCGACGCTGGCCGTGCTGCAGGACCGCGGGCTGCGGGTGGCCCTGGTCACCGACGGCCGCATGTCCGGCGCCTCGGGCAAGGTTCCCGCGGCGATCCATATCTCGCCCGAGGCGGCGGATGGCGGGCCGCTGGCGCGGCTGCGCGACGGCGATCCCGTCCGGCTCGACGCGGTGGCCGGCACGCTGACCTGCCTGGCCCCCGGCTTCGAGGACCGGCCGGCGATCACGCATGACCCCTCGCCTTCCGCCGAGGGGCTAGGGCGCGAGCTTTTCGCCGCTTTCCGCCGCAATGTCGGCCCCGCCACCGAGGGCGCCGCGGTCGTCGTCTGACCTCCTGCCAGTTTCGTCCCCCGCGCCCGGCCGGCGTCAATGGTCGCGGCGCGCCGGGGCGCACAGGGCCATGTCGGTGCCAGACCAGCCGGATCGGCCTGGCCGCGCACGCGGCCAGGCAGGCCGGTGCCGCGGCAGCGGGATGACCTGCCCCATGCCTGCGATACGCGGCAGGGCCGGGCGCTGCGACCCCGCCTCCTCCACCGGCTCGCGCAGGAACAGCACCGTCAGGCAGACCCGGCCCCCGTCGTCCCGAATCGGACAGATCCGGGCATCGACCCGAAAGCGCCGGCCGGATTTGGCGACCTGCACCAGATCATGGAGCCGCGCCTCGCACCCATCCGGCATCCCGAGCATGCGCCGGATCCGGTCCGGCACCCAGTCCGCGGGGTCCAGAAGCATCACCACGGGGCGACCGACCAACTCCTCGCGCCGATAGCCGCACATGCCCAGGTAGCTTTGGTTCACCGCGACGATATGGCCGGCCCGGTCGAGGATCAGCACCGCGCGATGCGAGCCCATCGCCCGCATCGCCCATTCGAGATCGTGGTGAAGCCGCTGGATTTGGGTCATCCCGGATAACTCCTGCAAAGGATTTCCGGCAGGATTGCGCCAATAGGCTAAGATTCCGTTAGCACGCGCCAGTTTTCTTCAGCATTCGGTCGGCGGGCCGAACCGCTCGATCATCCGCTTGCGGATCTGGTCGCGCACGCCGCGGTAAAGCGCCAGCTTCGCCTCTCGCCCCTCGGCCAGGCCGCTGGGGTCCATGATCGGCCAATATTCCACGTCCAGATGAGAAACCCTCGTCAGTTCAAGGGCCTGCCTCTGGCTGGCCGGGGACAGCGCGATCACCAGGTCGAAACTGGTCAGATCGTCCCCCCAGGCCTTCATTTCCTCGAAGGATCGCGCGCGATGGGTGGAAAGCTCGACCCCGATCTCCTTGCAGACGGCGATGGCAAAGCCGTCGATTTCCATGTCGTTCCTGACACCGGCCGATTGCACATAGGCAGCGCGGCCGTAGAATTTCTTCATCATCCCCTCGGCCATGGGGGAACGGATGGCGTTGTGGTCGCAGCAGAACAGCACCGAATGGGGAATCGGTCCGGCCACGAATCACTCCGGAACGAGCGCGCAGATCAGGGTGAACAGGCGCCGGGCGGTGTCTATGTCGACCTCGGCCTTGCCTTCCAGCCGCTCCTGCAAGGTGCGGGCCCCTTCGTTATGGATGCCGCGGCGGGCCATGTCGATCGCCTCGATCTGCGCCGGAGGCAGGCGCTTGACCGCATCGAAATAGCTGGTGCAGATCTGGAAGTAATCCTTGACCGTCTGCCGGAACGGGCCCAGCGACAGGTGGAACTCCGCCACCTTGTCGCCCGATTCGGTCGCGATGTCGAAGACCAGCCGCTTCTCGCGCACCGCCAGGGCCAGGGCATAGGGACCGGCGGGAACCGCCTGCCCCTCACGGCCGGGCAGGGTGAAGCTGTTGTCCTCGAGCAGGTCGAAGACCGCGACGCGGCGGTCCTGTTCGATCTCGGGCGTGGGAGGGGGCAGCGCGCTGTCGTCGATGTCGATCCGGCACAGCCTGTTGGCGGACTGACTCATCCTTGCCCCCCGTTCAGGACCGCCAGCCGCGCCGAGACCGAGCGGCCATGCGCCGAAAGCCCCTCGGATTCAGCCAACCGCACCGCCGCGGGGCCGATCGCCCCCAGCGCCTCGGGTGAAAGCCGGGCGATGGTGCTGCGCTTGAGGAAATCCATCACCGACAGGCCGGACGAGAACCGCGCCGAGCGCGCCGTCGGCAGGACGTGGTTGGGGCCGCTGACGTAATCGCCCACCGCCTCGGGCGTCCAGCCGCCCAGGAAGATCGCCCCGGCATGGCGGGTCTTTTGCGCCAGCGCCTCGGGATCGTCGACGCAAAGCTCCAGATGCTCGGGCGCCAGCCGGTCCGACAATGCCGCCGCCTCGTCGAGATCGCGCGTCACGATCACCGTGCCATAGTCGCGCCAGCTCGCCCCCGCCACCTCGGCGCGCGGCAGGGTCGGCAGGATGCGCTCAACCTCGGCCACCACGGCGCGGGCCAGGGATTCGTCCGGCGTGACCAGGATCGACTGGGCATCGGCGTCATGCTCGGCCTGCGCGAGCAGGTCCAAGGCCAGCCATTCCGGGTTCTGCGCGCCCTGGGCGATGATCAGCACCTCCGAGGGGCCGGCGATCATGTCGATGCCGACGCGGCCGAAGACCTGCCGCTTGGCCGCCGCGACATAGGCGTTCCCCGGCCCGGTGATCTTGTCCACCGGCCGGATGGTCTCGGTGCCGTGGGCCATAGCGGCAATCGCCTGCGCGCCGCCGATGCGATAGATCTCGTCCACCCCGGCAAGCTCGGCCGCCAGCAGCACCAGCGGGTTCACCGCGCCGCCGGGCGTCGGCACGCAGACCACCAGCCGCTCGACCCCCGCCACCCGCGCGGGAATGGCATTCATCAGCACCGAGGAAGGATAGCTCGCCTGCCCGCCCGGCACATAAAGCCCGGCGGCCGAGACCGGCGTCCAGCGCCAGCCGAGCGTCGCGCCCTCGGGATCGGTCCAGCTCAGATCCTCGGGCATCTGCCGGGCATGATAGGCACGGATGCGGCTTGCAGCCATGGCCAGGGCGGCGCGATCCTCGGCCGAGACCTGCGCCGTCTGCGCGGCAATCTCCTCCTTCGAGAAGGCCAGCGTCTCCGGCGTCAGCGCCAGGCGGTCGAAACGCCCGGTCAGCTCGACCAGCGCCGCATCGCCCCGGTCGCGCACATCGGCAATGATCGCGGCCACGGCATCGTTCACATCGGCCGCATCCTCGCGCTTCATGGACAGAAGCGCGGCGAAGCGTTCGGCGAAATCGGGCTGGGCGGTCGAAAGATGGATGGGCATGGGTCAGGCCTTCAATGACCCGACCTTGTTAGCGGCAAGGGCCAGGGGGCTCAAGCGGCTATGGCAGCACCGAACCAGCCCGTTCAGCGCCGGTTGCAGGGCCGAATTCGGGTATTTGGGGAACAGAGAAGTCAGGTGGCCTTCTTCGTTCCTCAAATACCCATGCGACCTGGCGACCGGCAGTGTGCCGGACCGGGAAGATTCGCCGGATCAACTGTCTGGATGCTGCGGCGCGCGGCGCGAGGGGGCGATATAAGGCCGCGTCACGTCGCGCAGTTCGACATTCAGGCACTCTGCTTCGACAGCCAGTGTGCCGTCGCCGGCAAACTGCAGAAGCAGCAGGCCGGTGCCGTCCTCGCCCGCCTGCCATGTCAGGGTCAGAAGTTCCAGGATCAGGTCCTTGTCCGTGCGGTCGATCCCGTCGCTTTGCACCCGCCGCACGTCCGAGACCAGCAGTACCGCGCGCACCCGTTCATAGGGGCGGCCGTCGCGGCGGGCGAGATCGGCATCCTCCCAGCGGAAACGGTTCAGGAGCAGCGCCAGTTGCCGGTGTCGGCCATCATAGACGATCTCGGTCACCGGCAGGATCGCGTCCTGCACCAGCGTCGAGATCACGGTCAGGTCGTCGGCGTCGCCGGCCATAAGCGCCAGCGGCGCGGGATCGGCATCGGTGAAACGGGCGTCAGCCATCGGCGGGAACCTCCTTGATGCGTTCGATATCGGCGCCGACGCCGCGCAGCTTGCGCACCACCTTCTCGTAGCCGCGGTCGAGGTGATAAACCCGGCTGACGATGGTCTCGCCCTCGGCGGCGAGCCCGGCGAGGATCAGGCTGACCGAGGCGCGCAGGTCGGTCGCCATCACCGGGGCGCCGCGCAGCTTTTCGACGCCGTGGACGGTGGCGTGGCCGCCATGCACCTCGATCCGGGCGCCCATGCGCGCAAGCTCCGGGGCATGCATGAAGCGGTTCTCGAAGATCTTCTCCTCCAGCACCGAGGTGCCCTCGGCGGTGCAAAGCAGCGCCATCATCTGCGCCTGCAGGTCGGTCGGGAAACCGGGGAAGGGCTCTGTCACCACGTCGACCGCGCGGATACGGCCGTTCTTGCGCGCGACCTTCAGCCCGCGCGCCGTCTCGACCACCTCGATGCCGGCCTCGTCCAGCTTCTCGCAGAAGGCGGCGACCAGATCGATGCGGCCGCCCAGGCATTCGACCTCACCGCCGCAGATCGCCGGGGCCAGCATGTAGGTGCCCAGCTCGATCCGGTCCGTCACCACCGGATGCGTGGCGCCGCCCAGCGCCTGCACGCCCTCGACGGTGATGGTCGAGGTTCCCTCGCCCTCGATCTGCGCGCCCATGCGACGCAGGCATTCGGCCAGGTCCACGATCTCGGGCTCGCGCGCGGCATTGTTGATGACGGTGGTGCCCCGCGCCAGCGTCGCCGCCATCAGCGCGTTCTCGGTCGCGCCGACCGAGACCAGCGGAAAGTCGATCACCGCGCCCCTGAGCCCGCCCGAAGGCGCCTTGGCATGGACATAGCCCTCGCGCAGGTCGAGCTCCGCCCCCATCGCCTCCAGCGCGCGCAGGTGCAGGTCCACGGGCCGCGCCCCGATGGCGCAGCCGCCGGGCAGCGAGACCTCGGCATGGCCGTCCCGCGCCAGCATCGGCCCCAGCACCAGGATCGAGGCGCGCATCTTGCGCACGATGTCGTAATCGGCGCGGTGGCTGGTCAGGTCGTGGCTCGACAGCGCCAGCACCTGCCCGTCCTGAAGACTGGCGACCTCGGCCCCAAGCGATTGCAAAAGCGCGGTCATGGTGCGGATGTCCGACAGCCGCGGCGCATTGGTCAGCGTCAAGGGCTGGTCGGTCAGCAGGGTCGCCGGCATCAGCGCCAGGCAGGCGTTCTTGGCCCCGGCGATCGGGATCTCGCCCTTGAGCGGCCCGTTCCCCCTTACAATGATCTGGTCCATCTATTCCTCGTTTCCGGGCACTTGCCTGCTTGGCGGCATCTCCGACCCGTGCTGCTCGTTCGTGGTTTCTTGCGCCGTCCCGGCCCGAGCGCGCCCCTGCGCCTTGCGTCGCGCAAGATTGGCCCGCAGCGCCGCCTTGAGCCGCGCTTCGCGTGTGTCGTCCTGGGGATCGCGGGGTGTCCTTGTCATGGCTTTCTGTTAGCGTCCTTGCCGGCTTGCGTCCAGCGGCGGCGCCCTGGCCGCACAGCGATCGGCAACGATCGGCGAAATGCATTTTTCCCGATCTTCCCTCTTGCACCCCCGGCACAGTCGGTCTAAAGCCCCGTCCACGGCGCTGCGGTAGCTCAGTGGTAGAGCACTCCCTTGGTAAGGGAGAGGTCGAGAGTTCAATCCTCTCTCGCAGCACCATTTTATCCTATTGAAATCTAAAAAAGCCTTTGCTTTGCTGGGGTTAGTGCCTCTTTTGGTGCCGGTGTTGGTGCCAGAATGAGGTCTGCGGATGGCTGGGCAGGTGAAGAATTTGAAGATCAAGGGCGGGCGATTCTATGCCCGTGTTTCAGTCCCGGCGCATCTTCGCCCCACCCTCGGCAAATCGGAACTGGTCACGGCGCTAGGCGGCGAGCGCCGCGCTGCCATGAGGGCGCTGCCCGCTGCCGTGGCGACCCTACAGCGCCAGATCGCGGCGGCAGAGGCAAAGACGGCGGGCGACCGGATGGACGACCTGCGCACACCCATCACCACGGCAGATTATGGCAGCGCGGTCTGGAAACGGTATCAGGCAATGCTGGCCGAGGACGAAGCGAAACGGGATCGCCTGCCGAGCGGGGATATGCGCTTCAATCTTACCACGTCAACGCTGGTGCAGGATGATGGTGAGTTGATCACTCCGCGCGACTGGTTTGTGACGTGCTTTCCCGAGGTTGGCGTTACCAACCCTTACGCCTTCGCAGAAATCATTCTGGAAGAGGTTGGACTACATGAAGCGTCAGAGTCGGCCATGGATAATATGGCAGAAGCTCTGGAAGATGCCGCCCGTATGCTGCGGCGGCTAAGCTATGACTTTCACGGGGTGAAGGATGCCGTCCCCTTGGTATGCGATAAGGATGATGCCGCCTGGGTATTCGATAAGGATGACGGTTCTACCCGCTACGTCCTGCCGGTGATCGAACAGAAGGAGGCCGCATAATGGCGAACGCAGATACCAAGAACCCCTTTGAAGGCTTCACTTTCTGGTTTGGTCCTAATGCCGGCAACCAGCATGGAACTGTCGAACGCGGTGCTATTGCCTTCAATGGCGATCCGGTAGCGATCTACAAGCACAACCTGAATACTAATCTTGTTTCCGTCGCCACTATCGACGGCAAGACCAAGACCACCCAAGCAGGCGGCTTGCGGGCCGAACAGGTCGCAGAAATGTTGCTTCGCGAACTGATGGCAGAGGCGAAAAAAGCCGTCTGATCCACCACGACGACCGAGGCCCCGGCGCACCCGCGACCGGGGCTTTCTCATGGCATGACGTAACGTCAATTCGGTGCCAGAATTGGTGCCAGAATCGGTGCCGGAACCTCTTGTAACTAATTGATTTTACTTTTATAATCGAAAATTCAATCCTCTCTCGCAGCACCATCCCATTCCCTCAGACCCAGAAAGTTCCTGCATTGCAGGGCCTGCCGGTGCGGTCGATGCGCGCCGGGCCGCAGTTACCGGGTCATTCCCGCAAGCCTGCCGACGCTGTGGCGCGGTTGCCGACAGGCGGCCTGAAAGCGCAAGCGGGGCCGCCCGCAAACCCGCTTTCGAGCCGGTTCCGGGGCAGGACGCCGCCCGGAGCTCTGCAACGACCTCTGCGGCAGGAAGCGCCGCGATTTCCGGCGCGTCGCGTGAATCGCGCCCATTGGAAGCGGCCGCCGCCTCTCTCTGGCGCGACCTTGTGGCGGCGAGATCGAGGGGATGCTTTCCCACCCCTGCACCCCGTTCCTCGAACCCGCGGCCGGGCAAGCGGGACAGCGACGATGACCCGCCGAGGGGTTCGGGAACTTCCGGCCCCGCCCTACTGCTTGCGCTCCCAGCGGCCGCCGGCCTCGGACCAGTATTCCGCAGCGATATCCTCGGCCTTCAGCGCCCGCCATTGCGTCCGGGCGCGTTCCAATGCCTCTGGATCATTGCCGTCGAAGACGATGCAGGCGCGTTCCAGCGCCAGGCATTCCGCGCCCGAGACCGCGGCCCCGTCCAGCGCGATCAGGCAGCGCGGGGCATTGACGGCCGCCTGGCCCTCGACGGTCAGCAGCACCGGCTGGCGGGCGTCATGCGGCCCGCCGGCCAGGCCATGCGGCAGGAAGCCCTCGTCCAGCCACAGCCTCTCGTCCAGCACCACCTGCCGCGCCCGGTCCCTGCCCCGCAGCTCGACCCGCCAGCCCGCTTGCAGGCTCTTGCCGATCAGCATCGGCAAGAGCTGCGCCGGACCCGAGCGCGTCAGGTGGTAGAACAGGGCCGAGCCCATCAGCCCTGCTTCTCGAAGCGGTCGCGCACCAGCCGGTCCAGCGTCATCACGCCCCAGCCGGATGCCCCCTTGGGCGCCAGCCCGGTCTCGGCGGGCGGCAGCGCCACCCCGGCGATGTCCAGATGCACCCAGGGCATGCCCTCGCCCACGAAACGCTGCAGGAACTGCGCCGCGGTGATCGAGCCGGCGGCACGCCCGCCGGTGTTCTTGATGTCGGCCAGGCGCGAATCGATCAGCTTGTCATAGGCCGGGCCCAGCGGCAGCCGCCAGGCGCCCTCGCCCTCGGCCTTGGCGGCATTCAGCACCGCCGTGGCGAAGGCGTCGTCATTCGAGAATACCCCGGCATTCTCGTGCCCCAGCGCGATGATGACGGCGCCGGTCAACGTCGCCAGATCGACCAGGGCGGCGGGCTTGAAGCGTTGCTGCGCATACCAAAGCACATCGGCCAGCACGAGCCGGCCCTCGGCATCGGTATTGATCACCTCGATCGTGTCGCCCTTCATCGAGCGCACGATGTCGCCCGGACGCTGGGCGCGGCCGTCGGGCATGTTCTCGACCAGGCCAACCAGACCCACGACATTGGCCTTGGCCCGGCGCAGCGCCAGCACCCGCATGACGCCGGCGACCACGCCCGCACCGCCCATGTCCATGGTCATCTCCTCCATGCCGGCGGCGGGCTTGATCGAGATGCCGCCGGTGTCGAAGACCACGCCCTTGCCGACCAGCGCCAGCGGCGCGGCATCACCGCCGCCGTTCCAACGCATGACCACGACCTTGGAGGGGCTCTCGGACCCCTGCCCCACGGCCAGCAGCGCCCGCATGCCCAGCCTGGCCAGCTCATCCTCCTCCAGCACCTCGACCTCCAGGCCCAGCTCGCGCATGGCCAGCAGCCGGTCGGCGAAATCGCTGGTGGTCAGCACATTGGCGGGCTCGTTCACCAGGTCGCGGGTGAAGAACACGCCCTCGGCCAGGGCGGCGCCGTCGGTGGCCGCGCGGGCCAGCGCCTCGGGATCCTGGTGCATGAAGATCACCCGGCCGCGCGGCGTGGCGCCCTGAGCCGGCCCGGACGCCGGCTCGTCGGTGCCTGCCGCATCCGAGAGCCGCGCATCCTGGGGCGCGCCGGTGTGGCTGGTGGTCGCGGCGGGCTCGGCCGGGGTCTCGCCCTCGGCGGCGGCGCCATTGCCGGATTTCTTCGTCTTGTAGGCCGAGAAGTCATAGGCCCGCAGCGCCAGCCCCAGCGCCACCTCGGCGGCGCGCGCATGGTTGCCGGCCAGCACCAGGGTATCGGCCTTGCCCAGCCGGGCGCCGATGCTGGCACCCGCCGCCCGCGACGTCGCCACGTCGGCGCCGGACGGCAGCAGCACGATCTGCAACGATTCCGCCTTCAGCCCGGCGGGAAAGGCCAGCTCCAGCGCCTTGCCGGGCTTGACCGCCTTCCAGGCCTCGGATGCGAAGGCCCGCCCCACCGCCTCGCGCGTGGCGCGCGGCAGGCCGGCGGGCAGCCGCCCGGTCTTGGGCACCAGGATGGCGATGCGGCCGGGCCGCTCGGCCAGCCCCGCGACATCCGTCGCCGTAAAGGAAATTTCGACTGGATGAGTCATGGTCCTGCCCCCTCGCGTTGCTCCGTCCTGGCGGAAACTAGTCACGCCCGCGCGGCTTGACCAGAGCCGGGGCTTTCCCAACGCCCGCGCAACGGCTAATCAGGCGGGGTCCGAGCCCGCGAAAGCCCCCATGCCCCGCATCGACCGCTACATCCTGTCGCAACTTATGACCCTGTTCGGGTTCTTTGCGCTGGTGCTGGTGTCGGTCTACTGGATCAACCGCGCCGTCTCGCTGTTCGAGCAGCTGATCTCGGACGGGCAGACCGCGCTGGTGGTGCTGGAATTCACGGCGCTGACCCTGCCGCTGGTGATCTCGGTCGTGCTGCCCATCGCGGCCTTCGCGGCCAGCGCCTATGGCACCAACCGCCTGGCCTCGGAATCGGAACTGGTGGCGATGCAGGCGACCGGCATCTCGCCCTGGCGGCTGGCGCGGCCGGTGCTGGTCTTCGGCGTGCTGGTCGGGCTGATGGTGGCGCTGCTCGTCCATGCCGTGGTGCCGATGGCGCGCGGGCGGCTGGCCGACCGCCAGGCCGAGATCGCGCAGAACGTCACCGCGCAATTCCTACGCGCCGGCTCGTTCCAGTATCCGGCGCAGGGCGTCACGCTTTACATCCGCGACATCGCGGCGGACGGGCGGCTGGTTGATTTCTTTCTTGAAGACGCCCGCGACCCCGGCAGCCAGACCACCTATACCGCGGCCGAGGCGCTGCTGGTCAGGACCGACGAGGGGCCGCGGCTGGTGATGATGCAGGGCATGGTGCAGGATCTGCGCCATGCCGGCGACCGGCAAAGCCTGTCGGTGACGCGGTTTTCCGAACTGGCCTATGACCTGGGCAGCCTGATCGACACCGGGGCGAGCCGCAAGCGCGACCTGCGCGCCTATTCGACGCTGCGGCTGATGGACCCCGATCCGGAATTGCTGGCCGCGACCGGCGCCACCCCCGACCGCGCCCTGGCCGAGGCGCATGAGCGGCTGGCCAAGCCCTTCCAGGCGCCGGTGGCGGCGCTGCTGGGCTTTGGCATGCTGCTGCTGGGCGGCTTCAGCCGCTTCGGCGTCTGGCGGCAGGTGATCTGGGCGGTGGTGGCGCTGATCGTGGTGCAGTTCCTCGGCACCGCGGCCGAGAACCAGGTCGCCGGCAATGCCGCGCGCTGGCCGCTGATCTATGTCTCGCCCCTGGCCGGGGCGGCGATCTGCGCCGCGGTGCTGTGGCTTGCCGCCCGGCCGCGGCGGCTGCGCGGCAGCCCGAAGCCCAGGGCGGCGAAAGGGCGCGCGGCATGATCCTGTCCACCTATGTCGCGCGGCGCTTCCTGCGCATGCTGGTGATGATCGCGGCGATCTTCGGCGCCATCCTGTTCCTGATCGACATCGTCGAGCAGATCCGCCGCTTCTCGGACGAGAATATCGGGCTTTCGGGCGCCGCGGGCCTGTCGCTGCTGAACATCACCGCCAGCTTCTATTCCATCCTGCCGCTCATCACGGTGCTGGCGGGGATCGCGCTGTTTCTGGGCCTGTCGCGCACGTCGGAACTGGTCGCGATCCGGGCCTCGGGGCGTTCGGGCATCCGGGTGCTTTGCGCCCCGGCGATCACCGCTGCGCTGGCCGGGATGCTGGCGGTCGCGGTGCTGAACCCGATGGTGGCGGCGACCACGAAACGCTATGACGACGCGGTCGCGCAGATGCGCAGCGGCGGCGGCCAGACCGTCAGCGTCGGCGACAATGCGGTCTGGCTGCGCCAGGCCCTGCCCGCGCCCGGCGCGAACGGGACCGAGACCGCGGGCCAGGTCGTCATCCGCGCCAGCCGCGCCAGCCCCGATGCCACGACGCTTTATGACGCGACCTTCACGGTCTATTCGCCCCAGATCGGGCCGACCCGGCGCATCGACGCCGCCACGGCGCGGCTGACCCAGGGGGCGTGGGAACTGACCGACACCAAGGAATGGCCGCTGACCCAGCCAAACCCCGAGGCGATGGCCCGCACCGCGCCGCGGCTGGAACTGCCGACCGACCTGACCGCCGCCCGCATCCGCGACAGTTTCGGCCGGCCCGAGGCGATCCCGGTCTGGCAGTTGCCGGCCTTCATCAAGGGACTGGAGCGGGCGGGCTTTTCCGCCCAGCGGCACAAGGTCTGGTTCCAGATGGAGCTGGCCCGGCCGCTGCTGATGGCGGCCATGATCGCCATCGCGGCGGTCTTCGCCATGCGCCATATGCGCGGGCGCCGGATGGGGCTTCTGGTGCTGGGGGCCTTCGGCTGCGGCATCGCCCTGTTCTTCCTGCGCAATCTGGCGCAGGTGCTGGGCGACAATGGCGGCATCCCGCCGGCCCTGGCCGGCTGGGCGCCGCCCATCGTGGCGCTGCTTTTCGCCTTGGGGGCACTCTTGCGGCTGGAGGACGGTTGATGGCGCGTGGCCACAGGGGACGGAAGACTGCGAAAACGGCCAGCGCCGCGCTGCTGGCGGTCCTGCTGCCCGGCATGGCCCCGGGGCAGAGCCTGACGCCCGAGGGCCAGACCCTGCCGGTCTATAACCAGCCCGACGAGGTGCCGCAGGGCCCCGACGGCCCGGCGCTGGCCCCGACCGAAAGCCCCGACGGCACCGCCCGCTTCGCCGACGGCACCGAGGCGTCGCATACGCCCAGCCTCGCCGCACGGCCCGGCAGCCTGCGCATCGCCGGCGGCGATGGCGAGGGCGCGGGCAGCCCGGCCACGCTGCTGGCCGATCAGGTGACGCTGGGCGCGGACAACCGGCTGACCGCCTCGGGCGGGGTGGTGATCTGGTATCGCGGCGCGCGGCTAATCGCCTCGCGCGTGGTCTATGACAACGCAAGCGGGACGGCGGTGATCGAGGGGCCGATCCACCTGACCGAACCCGCCCGCGCCGGCACGCCCCAGGAAACCATCCTGATCGCCGACAGCGCCCAACTGGACCCGAACATGCAGGACGGCATCCTGCGCGGCGCCCGGCTGGTGCTGGCGCGCGAGATGCAGATGGCCGCGCGCGAGATGCGCCGCAGCGAGAACGGCGCCGTCACCCGGCTGGACAATGTCGTCGCCTCCAGCTGCCAGATCTGTGCCGAGAACCCGATCCCGCTGTGGGAAATCCGCGCCCGAGCCATCACCCATGACGCGCGCACGCAGAAGCTGCATTTCGACCGCCCGCAGTTTCGCGCGCTTGGCCTGCCCATCGCCAGCCTGCCCTGGCTGACGGCGCCCGATCCCAGCGTCGAGCGCATGACCGGATTCCTGCGGCCGCAGTTCCGCACCACCTCGGGGCTGGGTTTCGGCATCAAGCTGCCCTATTTCGTCACGCTGGGCGATCATGCCGACGTCACGCTGACGCCCTATGTCGCGCTGTCGCGCACCCGCACGCTGGAGCTGCGCTATCGCCAGGCCTTCAGCAACGGCGCGATGGAATGGAACGGCGCCATCTCGCGCGACGACATCGAGGAGGGCGAGACCCGCGGCTATCTGTTCGGCGGCGCACGGTTCGAGCTGCCGCGCGGCTACATGCTGGGCCTGCAGATCCAGATGGCCAGCAACCGCGCCTATCTGCTGGATTACGACATCTCCAACGCCGACCGGCTATGGAGCGGACTGACGCTGGACCGCGTGCGCCGTGACCGCATGATGATGGCCCGGATCGGCAATTACGAATCGCTGCGCGAGGACGAACCCGAGGAGGTCACACCCTCGGTGGTCGCCGATGCGCTGTGGAAGCGGCGCTGGACCCCCGACCGGATCGGCGGCATCGCCAGCCTGGAATGGTCGCTGCACGCCCATCGCCGTGCGTCCTCGACGGATCATGACGGCCGGGACATGGCCCGCGGCTCGGTCGCGCTGGACTGGTATCGCAGCGCGATCCTGCCCGGCGGGCTGGTCGGCGCGGTCGAGACCCGGCTTGATGCCGATTTCTATCGCATCAACCAGGACAGCGATTACGAGGATTGGGTGATGCGCACCGATCCGGTGCTGGCCGCCGAGCTGCGCTGGCCCCTGGCCCGCCATTCCGGCGGCGTCACGCATATCGTCGAGCCGGTGGCGCAGCTGGTCTGGTCGCCCGAACGCGATGCCGAGGACAAGGTGCCGAACGAGGACAGCCGCCTGATCGAGTTCGACGAGGGCAACCTGTTCGCGCTGAACCGCTTTCCGGGCTGGGACGCGCGCGAATCGGGCTGGCGCGCCAATCTGGGCATCGGCTGGACGCGGATCGACCCGGCCGGCTGGTCGATCGGCCTGACCGCCGGGCGGGTCTTTCGCAACAAGGCCGATCCGGCCTTCGAAAACGACCCGGCGGACCCGGCTTTCTGGGACGGCGGGCCGCTGGGCGGCAAGCGGTCGGACTGGCTGGTCTCGGCCACCTATCAGGGCATGAACGGGCTGGCACTGGTCAACCGGGCGCTGTTCGACGACGGCTTCTCGATCAGCCGCAACGAGCTGCGGCTGGGCTGGTTCCAGCCGGGCCTGCAGGTCTCGGCCGGCTATCTCTGGCTTGATTCGGACGAGGGCGAAAGCCGGCCCGAGGATGTGTCGGAACTGACCATGGCCGGGGGCTGGCAGGTCGCGCCCGGCTGGTGGGCCACGACCGAGACGCGCTATGACTTCACCGCCGATCGCGCGCAAAAGGCGCAGTTGGGCCTGGAATATCGCAATGAATGCATAACCGTCGAAATGTCGGTCGAGCGGCGCTTTACCTCTTCGGACGAGGTGCGGCCCGACACCCGTTTCGACCTGGGTATCCGGCTGGGCGGCTTCGGCCAGCAAAAGCCCGGTCCGGGAACGGTGGCGCGCCGCGCCTGCCTGCGCTAATGTCCGGCAAAACCATGCGGCGAGGGAGCTGATGCGGCGAATTCTTCTGGGGGCGGCCATGGCCGCGATGCTGGCAGCAGGCGGGGTGGCCCCGGCCTTTGCGCAGGGCAATCCGTTCCAGCCGCTGGTCTATGTCAACGATTCGGCCGTCACCCGCTATGAGCTGGAGCAGCGCATCCGCTTCCTGCAGATCCTGCGCGCGCCCGATGCCGACCGCGCCTCGGCCGAGCAGGCGCTGATCGACGACCGGCTGCGCCTGTTTGCCGCGGAGCAGATGGGCATTGCCGCCAGCGACGCCCAGATCGACGCCGGCCTGGCCGAGTTCGCCGGCCGCGCCAATCTTGGCGTCGAGGAATTCACCCGCGCCCTGGCCCAGGCCGGGGTCGAGCGGCAGACCTTCCGCGATTTCGTCGCCGCCGGCATTGTCTGGCGCGAGGTGGTGCGCCAGCGCCTGGTACCGCAGGTCCAGGTCAGCGATGCCGAACTGGACCAGGAAATGCAGCGCCTGCTGGAGACGCCGCGCATCACCCATGTCGCGCTGTCGGAACTGATCATCCCCGCCCCGCCCGGCCAGGAGGCGCAGGCCATGGGCCTGGCGGAATCGCTGGTCCAGAGCGTGCGCTCGGAGGCGGATTTCGCCGCGGCCGCGCGCCGGCATTCGGCCACGCCCTCGGCCGGGGAAGGCGGGCGGCTGCCCTGGATGCCGCTGGAGAACCTGCCGCCCTCGCTGCGGCCGATCATCCTGTCGATGAAGCCCGGCCAGATCAGCCAGCCCCTGACCGTCGAGGGCGCGGTGGTGCTGTTCTACCTGCGCGACAGCCGCGGCACGCTGCGCCCCGGCGCCAGGGAACAGGTGCTGGATTACGTGCGCTTCCGGCTGGCCAGCCTGGCCGAGGCGAACCGGATCGCGGCGCTTTCCGACACTTGCGCCGATCTTTTCGTGCATGCCCGCGGCCTGCCGCCCGAACAGATCCAGCGCCAGACCCTGTCCCAGGGCCAGATCCCGGCCACAGAGGCGCTGCGGCTGGCCGTGCTGGACGACAACGAAACCTCGGTGGTCAGCCAGGGCGGCGCGGCCGAGCTGCTGATGCTGTGCAAGCGCCAGTCCGCGCTGCTGGCCTCCGGCGCTGCGCCGGAGGCGCCGGTGGCGGTGACGGCGGAGGGCGAGACGGCCGCCGCGCCCGACCCCGACGCGCTGCCGGACCGCGAGGAGATGCGCAACCAGATCTTCAGCCGCAAGGTCGGCCAGGCCGCCGACAACTACCTGGCCGAATTGCGCGCCAATGCGATCATCCGGCGGCCGTGAGCCCCCGGCCCCGCCACCGGGGGCGCTTCGCCCCCCGGACCCCCAGAGGGTATTTGGGAAACGGAGAAGATGACTGAAGCCCGTCCCATCATCCTGACCTGCGGCGAGCCGGCGGGCGTCGGGCCGGAGCTGGCGCCCAAGGCGCTGGCCTCGGGCGTGCCCTTCGTGTTCCTGGGCGATCCGCGGCATCTCCCCGAAGGAACCCCCTGGGCCGAGGTCGCAGCTCCGGGCGAGTCGGTGCCCGAGGGCCTGCTGGCAGTGCTGCGGCATGATTTCCCGGCGCCGGCGGTGCCGGGCCGGCCCGATCCCGCCAATGCGCCCGCGGTGGTCGAGGTCATCGCCCGCGCCGTCGACCTGGCCCTGTCGGGCGCGGCGGGCGGCATCTGCACCCTGCCGATCAACAAGGAGGCGCTGAAGCGCGGGGCCGGCTTCGGCTTTCCCGGCCATACCGAATATCTGGCGCATCTGGCCGGCGACGTGCCGGTGGTGATGATGCTGGCCTCGACCACGGTCGAGCCGCCCTGCCGGGTGGTGCCGGTGACCATCCACATCCCGCTGTCCGAGGTGCCGCTGGCCCTGACGCCCCTGCGGCTGGAGCAGGCGATCCGCATCACCGATGCCGCGATGCGGCGCGATTTCGGCCTGGCCCGGCCGCGGTTGGCCATCGCCGGGCTTAACCCGCATGCCGGTGAGAACGGCGTCATGGGCGACGAGGAGGCGCGCTGGATGGCACCGCTGATCGAGCGGCTGCGCCGCGAAGGCTTCGACCTGCGCGGGCCGCTGCCGGCCGATACCATGTTCCATCCGGCGGCACGGGCGCGTTACGACGCGGCGCTGTGCGCCTATCACGACCAGGCGCTGATCCCGATCAAGACGCTGGATTTCGCCGGGGGCGTGAACGTGACGCTGGGCCTGCCCTTCGTGCGCACCTCGCCCGATCACGGCACCGCCTTCGACATCGCCGGCCAAGGGATCGCCGATGCGCAAAGCGTCATCGCGGCGCTGCGCATGGCGCATGAGATGGCGGGCCGGCGATGAGCGCCATCGACGGGCTGCCGCCGCTGCGCGAGGTGATCGCGCGCCACGATCTGCGGGCGAAGAAGCAGCTGGGGCAGAATTTCCTGCTGGATCTGAACCTGACCGCCAAGATCGCGCGGACGGCCGGCGACCTGACGGGCTGTGACGTGATCGAGGTGGGGCCCGGTCCGGGCGGCCTGACCCGCGGGCTGCTGGCGGAGGGTGCGCGGCATGTGCTGGCGATCGAGAAGGACGCCCGCGCCCTGCCCGCCCTGGCCGAGATCGCCGCCGCCTATCCCGGCCGGCTGGAGGTGATCCATGGCGATGCGCTGGAGGTCGATCCGCTGGCGCATCTGTCCCCGCCGATCCGCATCGTCGCGAACCTTCCCTATAATGTCGGCACCGAGTTGCTGATCCGCTGGCTGACGCCGGCCGCATGGCCGCCCTTCTGGCAGTCGCTGACGCTGATGTTCCAGAAAGAGGTGGCCGAGCGCATCGTGGCGCAGCCGGGCGGCAAGGCTTACGGCCGCCTGGCCGTGCTGGCGCAATGGCGGACCGAGGCGCGGATCGTAATGGCCCTGCCGCCCGAGGCATTTGTCCCGGCGCCCAAGGTGCATTCGGCGGTCGTCCACCTGACCGCCCTGCCCGAGCCGCGCTATCCGGCCGATCCGGCAGTGCTGAACCGGGTGGTGGCGGCCGGGTTCAACCAGCGCCGCAAGATGCTGCGCGCCTCGTTGAAGGGCCTGCACCCGGAGATCGAATCGCTGCTGATCCAAGCCGGCATCGCCCCCACCGCCCGCGCGGAAGAGATCGGGCTGGAGCAGTTCTGCGCGCTGGCGCGGGGCCTGGCCGCCGCACCGCGCTGAGCCTCATTCGCCCGAGGCGCTTTCGGGCTGGGTCTTCGCCGCCTTGGTGCCGCGGCCCGAGGATTTCGCGGCGGGAGCCTTGCCGCCGTCTTCGGACGGTTTCTTGCGGCTGCGCGGCGCTGCGGTCGTGCTGCGGCTGCGGCGGCGCGGGGCCGATTCGGCAGCGGCGGGCTCGGCCGAGATCGCGGCAGAGGCTTCCGGGGCCACGGCGGGCTCGGCCGGCACATCGGCAGAGGTCGCGGCGCTTTCCGGGGTCTCGACCGGGCCGGCGGCATCCTCGTCCGCGGTGATCACCGGCGGCAGCCCGGAATCGATGGGCGCGGCAGCCGGCTGGGCGCGCTCTTCCGCGCGGGCTTCCATGCGGGGGCGGGCTGCTGGCGTTCCTCGCGGCGGTCGTCGCGACGCTCGTCGCGGCGGTCCTCGCGCCGGTCGTGGCGATCCTGACGATCCTGGCGGTGGCCGTGATGACCGTTCTGGCCATTGCCGTTCTCGGACGCGGCCGAGGTGTTGCCATCCTGGGCATCGTCGTCGCGCCCCTGCTGCTGGTGGCCCTGGCGTTCGGCCTGCTCGCGCTGCGCCTCGCCCAGCATGCGGGTGTAATGTTCTGCGTGTTGAAGAAAGCTCTGCTCGGCCACCCGGTCGTTGGAAAGCTGGGCGTCGCGGGCGAGCGTGAGGTATTTCTCGATGATCTGCTGGGGCGTGCCGCGCACCTTGCCCTCGGGGCCCGAGGAATCGAAGACGCGGTTGACGATATTGCCCAGCGAACGCTGTCGGTTCGACTTGTTACGCGAACGGGATTTGGATGATCTCATCAGCTTGTTGTCAGTTTATGTCCGGCAAGGGCCGGCTGAGGTTGGGGTCATTCCTAAGGCGGGTGTCAGCGCAGGTGCGGCGTTTGCTCCGGCTCCCGCGTCACCAGTGAAAGGCTGGGTTATCTGAGTATGACTGACCCGTGCGTGGGCGGCGCGCCCCCGTCACAATTGCGAATAAACACGCCGCAGCGCCGCTTACAAGCGAAAATTTCGTCAAAACCCGCGAAAGGCGCGGAACCTTGCCGGATCAAAGCGGCTTTCGGGCGGCGACGACCCGGTCGCGCCCGTCCAGGTCGGGCAGGATGCGGGGCTCGGCCAGCCCGGCTGCACGCATCAGCGCCGCCACGGCCGCGCCCTGCGTGGGACCGATCTCGACCATCAGCCGGCCGCCGGGCGCCAGATGCGCGGGCGCCCCGGCGGCGATGGCGCGATAGGCGGAAAGCCCGTCCGCCCCGTCGGTCAGCGCCTGCTGCGGCTCCCATTCCCGCACCTCGGGCGTAAGCTGCGCCATTTCCGCAAGCGCGATATAGGGCGGGTTGGAGACGATCAGGTCGAATTGCCCCGTGACCGAGGCAAACCAGTCGGATTCGAGAAAATCCGCGCAAACCCCCATGACCTTGGCATTTTCCCGCGCCACGGCAAGAGCGGCCGGCGAAATGTCGGTGCCAAGCCCGCGCGTGCCCGGCCGTTCGGCCAGAAGCGAGATCAGGATCGCCCCGGTCCCGGTGCCCAGGTCCAGCACCGAGGCGAAGGGCGCGGCCAGCGCCGCCTCGACCAGGGTTTCGGTTTCAGGGCGGGGGTCGAGCGTATCGCGGGTGACACGGAACTCGTGCTTCCAGAAGGCGCGGCGGCCAAGGATCTGGCTGACCGGCTGGCGCGCGGCGCGGGCGGCCAGGGATGCGTCGAAACGTCGCAGCGCCTCGGGCGGCAGCGGCGCGGCCAGCACGCCGGTCAACTGGTGGCGCGGCAGGTCCAGGGCATGGGCCAGAAGCAGCCGGGCATCCTCGGCCGCACCGGGCACCCCGGCCTGGGCGAGTCGAGCGGCGCCTTGCCGCAGGGCCTCGGCCCCGGTCACGGAATCACTCGCCCTGCGCGGCCAGGCGCGCGGCCTGGTCATGCGCGGTCAGCGCCGCCACGATCTCGCCGATCTCGCCTTGCATGATGCGGTCGAGCGCATAGAGCGTCAGGCCGATGCGATGGTCGGTCATCCGGCCCTGCGGGAAGTTGTAGGTGCGGATGCGTTCCGAGCGGTCGCCCGAGCCGACCTGGCTCTTGCGGTCCGCGGCGCGCTCGGCATCGGCGCGCGACCGCTCCATGTCGTAAAGCCGCGCCCGCAGCACGGCCATGGCATTGGCGCGGTTCTGGTGCTGGGACTTTTCCGAACTGGTCACCACGATGCCGGTCGGCAGATGGGTGATGCGCACTGCCGAATCGGTGGTGTTGACATGCTGGCCACCAGCGCCGCTGGCGCGCATGGTGTCGATGCGGATATCGCTGGCGGGAATGTCGATATCCACCGCCTCGGCCTCGGGCAGCACGGCCACGGTGGCGGCGCTGGTATGGATGCGCCCGCCCGATTCCGTCTCGGGGACGCGCTGGACGCGGTGGACGCCCGATTCGTATTTCAGCTTGGCGAAGACGCCCTCGCCCTCGATCCGCGCCACCGCCTCGCGCACGCCGCCCAGGTCGGATTCGGCCAGTTCGAGCATCTGGAACTGCCAGCCCTGCGATTCGGCAAAGCGGCGATACATGGCCAGCAGGTCGCCGGCGAACAGCGCCGCCTCCTCGCCGCCGGTGCCGGGGCGGATCTCCAGGATGGCCGGGCGGGCATCGGCGGCGTCGCGCGGCAACAGCGCGATGCGCAGCGCATGTTCCAGCTCGGGCAGCGCGGCGCGCAGGCGCGACAGTTCGTCCTGCGCCAGTTCGCGCATCTCGGGATCGACCAGCAGGGCCTCGGCCTCGCGCAGGCCGGCCTGCGCGGCGCGCCATTCGGCGATCTGCGCCACCACCGGCTTCAGCTCGGCATATTCGCGGCTGATCGCGGCGATTTCCTCGGCCGCGGGCCCGGCATGCAGCCGCGCCTCGAGATATTCGAAACGCGCGACGATCTGGGCAAGGCGGTCTTCCGGCAGCATTTGATGCAATTAGCCGTTGAACCGCGGGCCGACAAGGCGGAACCTTGCGGGCATCTGACCCAGATCAAAGCAAGGCCGGCCGCCGTGGTGCAGGGTATCGCCAAACGCGCCCACCAAGCCAAAGGAGGCCCAACGTGAAACTCGTCCCCTTTCTGACAGCGACGAGTCTTGCCCTGTCCGCTCTGCCGGTCATGGCGCAGACTGAAGCCATCGACAACGGCGCCCTGCGCGAGGAAGCCAAGGGGGTGTTCGAGGCGATTCCCGGAAAGATGACCGCCATCAAGCAGACCGAGGACAATCCCGAGGGCGTTCCGCTGACCGCCGAGAAGATCGAACTGGGCAAGGTGCTGTTCTTCGACCCGCGCATGTCCAGTTCGGGGCTGATCTCGTGCCAGACCTGCCACAACGTCGGCTTGGGCGGGGTGGACGGCCTTCCGACCTCGATCGGGCACGGCTGGCAGAAGGGGCCGCGCAACGCCCCCACCATGCTGAACGCGATCTTCAACGCCGCGCAATTCTGGGACGGCCGCGCCGCCGACCTGGCCGAACAGGCCAAGGGCCCGGTCCAGGCCGGGGTCGAGATGAGCAACACCCCCGACCAGGTGGTCAAGACCATCAACTCGATGCCGGAATATGTCGAAGCCTTCAAGGCCGCCTTCCCCGAAGAAGCGGACCCGGTGACCTTCGACAATTTCGCCGCCGCGATCGAGCAGTTCGAGGCCACGCTGATCACGCCGAACAGCGCCTTTGACCGCTTCCTTGCCGGCGACGATGCGGCGATGACCGACCAGGAAAAGCGCGGGCTGCAGGCCTTCATGGAAACCGGCTGCACCGCCTGCCACTATGGCGTGAACTTCGGCGGGCAGGATTATCACCCCTTCGGCCTGATCGCCAAGCCCGGCGCCGAGGTGCTGCCGGCGGGCGACACCGGCCGCTTCGAGGTGACGCGGACCACCGACGACGAGTATGTCTTCCGCGCCGCGCCGCTGCGCAACGTCGCGCTGACCGCTCCCTATTTCCACTCGGGCGTGGTCTGGGAACTGGCGGAAGCGGTCAAGATCATGTCCTCGGCCCAGATCGGCACCGAGCTGACCGACCAGCAGGCCGAAGACATCACCGCCTTCCTGGGCACGCTGACCGGCGAGCAGCCGGTGATCGACCATCCGATCCTGCCGGTGCGCACCGAGACGACGCCGCTGCCCACGCCGATGTAAGCCGGGCAAGGCGAGAAACGAAAAGGGGCCCTTCGCGGGGCCCCTTCTGCTTGCGGTCCGGCCGGTGGATCACTCGGCCTTGACAGCCTCGACGGTGATCTTGATCTCGACCTCGTCCTCGACCGCCGGGGCGAACTTGCCCAGGTTGAACTCGGAACGCCTGATCTCGGTCTCGGCATCGAAGCCGACGGCCTGCTTGCCGGTCATCGGATGGGCGGCAAGCAGGTTCAGGTCGACATCCAGGACCACCTGCTTGGTCACGCCGTTCAGCGTCAGATCGCCCGTGACCTTGGCCTCGTCGTCATCGTCCGGCGCCACATTGGTCGACTTGAAGGTCGCGACCGCGCCGCTGGCATCGGTGTTGAAGAAATCCGGCCCGAACAGGTGCTTGTCCAGCTCCTCGGACACGGTGCGCAGCCCCGACAGCGGGATGGTCGCCTCGACGCTGGAATTGGCCGGGTTCTCGGCATCCAGCGTCAGCTTGCCGGTGATGCCGTTGATGATGCCGGTGCTGGTCGAAAAGCCCATGTGATTGTATTCAAAGACGACCTGGCTGTGCGAGGGGTCGAAATCATAGACCACGGGCTCGGCCATGGCGGCGGTGGCGCCAAGCAGGGTGATCGCGGCGACGGGGGCAAGGATGGGTTTCATTCTGGTCTCCGGATTGAAAATGTCATGCACGGTTCTGCCAGAAAATGCCCCAGCATCAACAAGGGTTTCCGACAAAACCCCTGACAATTTCGTGTTTCGCCGCAGCGCGGAAACAGTATCGCCGCAGGGGCGACTTTCCGGGATTTCCCGGCCTTTTTCCTTGCATTCCCCGGCATGATCGCTATAAGGCCGCATCCTTCCGCAAATGCGAAACCGGCGCAGCCTCTCGTGGCGGGGCGCGGAAGGGCTGTCCCGCCGTTGAAGCGCGCCCCCAAGAAAGGTGCAGACATGCCGCTTTACGAGCATGTGCTGATCGCCCGCCAGGACCTGTCGAACGCGCAGGCCGAGGGGCTGATCGAACATTTCTCGACCGTGATCGCCGACAATGGCGGCAAGGTCGTGGACAACGAATACTGGGGTGTGCGCACCCTCGCCTACAAGATCAACAAGAACCGCAAGGGCCATTACGCCTTCCTGCGTTCGGACGCGCCCTCGGCCGCCGTGCAGGAGATGGAGCGCCTGGCCCGCCTGCATGACGACGTCATGCGTGTGCTGACCGTCCGCGTGGACGCGCACAAGGAAGGCCCCTCGGTCCAGATGCAGAAGCGCGACGAGCGCGAGCGCGGTGATCGCAGCGACCGCGGCGAACGCCGCGAGCGGCGCGACCGCGACGACCGGAACTAAGGGAAAGGAACCAGGATCATGGCCAACAAGCCCTTCTTCCGCCGCCGGAAAGTCTGCCCCTTCTCGGGCGACAACGCCCCCGCCATCGACTACAAGGACACGCGCCTGCTCCAGCGTTACATCTCGGAACGCGGCAAGATCGTGCCCTCGCGCATCACCGCCGTCTCGGCCAAGAAGCAGCGCGAACTGGCGCGCGCTATCAAGCGCGCCCGCTTCCTCGCCCTGCTGCCCTATGCCGTGAAGTAAGGAGAGACGATCATGCAAGTCATCCTGCTGGAACGCGTGGCCAAGCTGGGCCAGATGGGCGAAGTCGTGAAGGTCAAGGACGGTTTCGCGCGCAACTACCTTCTGCCGCAGGGCAAGGCGCTGCGCGCCTCGGACGCCAATATCCAGGCCTTCGAAGCCCGCAAGGCCGAACTCGCCGCCCGCAACGACGAGAGCCGCGCCGAAGCCGAAAAGATCGCCGCGAAGCTCGACGGCCAGACCTTCGTCATCATCCGCTCCGCCTCGGATGCCGGCGCGCTCTACGGCTCGGTCACCCCGCGTGACGCCGCCGATGTCGCCAATGCCGAAGGTTTCGCGATCGAGCGCCGCCAGGTCGTGCTGACCGCCCCGATCAAGGATCTGGGCCTGCACGAGGTCCGCGTGCACCTGCACCCGGAAGTCGATGTGACGATCAAGCTGAACGTCGCCCGCTCGGCCGAAGAAGCCGAACTGCAGGCCTCGGGCAAGTCGATCCAGGAACTGGCCGCCGAAGAGGAAGCCGCCGCCGAATTCGAGATCGCCGAGCTGTTCGACGACATCGGCTCGGCCGGCCGCGACGAGGACGAAGCCGCGAACTGATCGCGCCTTTGTCGGAACAGGGAAAACGCGCCGCAACCGGCGCGTTTTTTCATGCCCGCATGGCAGCACCCCTTGCCCGCGTCTCGGGTTCGGCGGAACATTCGCCGGGCTGCGGGGTTGAGCCGCAAAGCGCCCTTCGCCAGAGGATTTGCCGGCATGCACCACCAGGACGACCAGCCGCCCATCACCCGTACCCCGGCCGACGAGACCAGCCAGACCCGCTTCGGCCCCCGCCCGGTCCCCGAGGGCCATCGCCGCCCGCCGGGCCCGGCGGAATCGCGCCGCATCCCGCCGCATGGCGATGTCTCTCCCGATGGCAGCCATCCATGGCCGCGCCCCTCGCGCGGGGCGAAATGGCTGGTCTGGGGCGGCACCGGCCTGGCGGCGGCCGCCCTGACCGCCGGCACGGTGATCGCGGCGCGGCATATGATCGACCTCATTGCGGGAGATGACCCCGGCCGGCCGCGCAGGCCCGACGCCGACCGGCGGCCCGGATCCGGCCCGATGGAACGCCAGGCACGCCCCGAGCCAGACCGTCGGCCCAAGGCAAAGGCCGCCGCCCGGCATGTCCCGCAGGGCCAGCGCCGCCCGCCGCGGCAAAGCCTGCTGCAAGAGGTCGAGGCCAATACCGCCAGCCTGACCAGCGGCGTCGAGAACGTGATGCAGGCACTGACCGCCGCCGTGACCGGCTTCCGCTCGGTCGCGGGCCAGGCCAGCACCATCATGCAGGAATTCGGCGATGCCGCGACGATCATGCGCAGCATCATCGACCGCAAGCCGGCGCCGCAGCGGCGCGGCCCGTCGCAGCGCCGACAAGGCGCACAGGCCGACCGCGCCGATGACATCACCGCCAATGTCCACCACGACGCACGAATGCCGGATCTGCGCGACGACCCGCTGCTGCACGACCCGATGGAGGGCCCCGATCCGGGCGGGCCTGCCGATCACGACCCGCGCGTGCATCGGCTCTGACGCCGAAGGGCCCCAGGATGGGCCGCCGCCCGCCGGTGCCGCCAGCAAGGCGCGACCCGTTGAGCCGGCTTCTTCGTTCCACAAATACCCATCTGCACCACCGCATTCCGACCCCGCCCTGGCCAGCCGGGTGCGGCAATGAAAAAGGCCGCCCCAGCGGGACGGCCCTTCTCGTCGCGGCAAGGCAGCGGATCAGAGCTGATCCAGCGCCTCGATGGCCTTTTCCAGCTCTTCCTTGGTCACGGATTTCTCCGAAACCTTGGCACCCTCGACGATATGGTCCACGACCTTGTCCTCGAAGATCGGCGCACGCAGCTGCTGCTGCGCCTGCGGGTTCTGCTGGATGAACTCGAAGAAGGCGCGCTCCTGGCCGGGATATTGGCGCGCCTGGCGCAGCACGGCCTGGGTCATCTCCTGGTCCGAGACGGTGATCTCGGCCTTCTGGCCGATTTCGGCCAAGAGCAGACCCAGCCGGACACGGCGCTCGGCCAGTTTCTTGTGCTCCTCCGTCGGCTCGATCTCGCCATGGTTATGGCCGTGTTCCTCGGGGTGCTCCTCGTGCCAGAGCTGGTGCGCGATCTGATGCGCCTCGGCCTCGACCAGCGAATCGGGTAGGTCGAACTTGACCAGCGCGTCCAACTTGTCCAGCAGCGCGCGCTTGAGAACCTGGCGCGAGGCCCCCTTGTATTCCGCCTCCAGCCGCTCGCGGATCTGCCCCTTCAGCGCGTCCAGGCTTTCGGCACCGAATTTCTTGGCCAGTTCGTCGTCGATCTCGGCCGGTTTCGGCGCCTTCACCGCCTTGACGGCGGTCTCGAAAATCGCGTCCTTGCCGGCCAGGCCGGGATGGCCGTAATCCTCGGGGAATTTCACTTCGACCTTGATCTCGTCGCCAGCCTTGGCGCCGACCAGCTGCTCCTCGAAGCCGGGGATGAAGCTGCCCGAGCCCAGCACCAGCGGGTAATCCTCGGCCGAGCCGCCCTCGAAGGCCTCGCCATCGACCATGCCCTTGAAGTCGATCACGACCTGATCGCCGTCCTTGGCCTTGCTGCCCTTCTTGCGATCCTCGAAGCTCTGGGCGTTCTTGGCCAGATTCTCCAGCGCCTCGGTCACCTGCTCCTCGCTGGCCTCGACCACCAGCCGCTCCAGCTCGACGCCGGACAGGTCGGTTTCCGGGATGGCGGGCAGCGCCTCGTAGGCGACGGTGACGACGACGTCGTCGCCCTCTTTCCAGGTCTCGCCGTTGACCATCTCGATCTTGGGCTGCAGGGCGGGGCGGTCGCCGGATTTCTCCAGGTGGTCGCGCAGCGCCTTGTCGATGGCCTCCTGCATGGCATCGCCCATGATGCGCTGGCCGAACTGCTTCTTCAGCAGCGCCATCGGCACCTTGCCTTTGCGGAAGCCCTTCATCTCGACCTCGGGCTGGGCCTCTTTCAGCTTCGCATCCACCTGCGCCGCCAGATCGGCCGCAGGCAGGGTGAATTCATAGCCCCGCTTCAGCCCTTCGTTCTGGGTTTCCTTGACCTGCATTTGTCTTCCTTCATCCACGAACCGTCTTGCGGGTCCGAGGCATTACAGCCTCGCCGACGCCGGAACCTAACGTTCCGCGCCTCCGCCTGTTTCAGCGCGCTAGCTATGGGATTTCGGCCGGCATAGCAAGGAGGAAGGCAGGAATCGCCGCGTCCCGGCCGGGTTTCGCACGGTGTTTCCGGCTGGGCCGCGCCAGGGGTGGTGCCGGAAAACGCCCGCCCCCCGCCCACCCTCGCCGCGAGAACTGAGGCCAGAGGACATCCTTTGGTTGAAATGGGCATTATCGTCCCATCGGCCGCCGAACCGGTTGACCCTAGGGAAGCGGCGATAAGCGATCTTCCGCCGGCCTGGGTGCCTTGCAGCCGCAAGTTGCAGCCGCCGCAAAATCAACGGGCTGCCGTTATTAGGTCAGCAAACGGCACCTAACTTATGGATATATTCCCTTCCGCGGCGTGACGGTGCATACAGGCATCGTTGCGTAAGCGGTTGTTTGTTAACCTTGGTAAATGGTCTTTGGTCATGTGTTCAAAACTGACCGGGCGGGTGCGCATCCTTGTTCCCGCCCGGTCGTGAACCGGCAAGAGGTCGCGGGATCCGTTCCTGACATGGTTGCGTCTTTATTGGGCACGGCCGGATCCCTACTCGCGTCTGGCGATTCCTCTTGCCCATACATATCGAACAATAAACAGCGGACCGGTCCTTGCAGCGGCAGGGTCCGGCCGGCCTGAAACGACAAAGGCCGCCCCTAAAGGCGGCCTTTGCGCGTGATTGACGCCGCAGGCTCAGCCGCGCGCGCGCACAACCTGCAACAGCGGCATGACCTCGGACATGTCCGGCCCATGCGCCTGGCCGGTCAGGGCCTTGCGCAACGGCATGAACAGGCCCTTGCCCTTGCGGCCGGTCGCCTGCTTGACCGCATTGGTGAACTCGCCCCAGCTCGCATCGGTATAGGGCGGCGGCGGCAAGAGCTTCATCGCCTCGGCGATGAAATCGGCATCCTCGGCGTCGATCTGCGGCTCGGCCCCCGTCGAGAAGATCTGCCACCAGCCCGCCAGGTCGTCCAGCCGGGTGATGTTCTGCGAGGCGACGCGCCAGAACCGCTCGGCCAGCTCGTCCGGCACGCCCAGCGCGGCGATCCGGTCCCTGACCTCGGCGAAGGGGCGCGACTGGTTGGCCTCGCGCGTCAGCGGCCACAGGTCTTCGGCATCGAACTTGGTGGGCGAGGCGCCGAATTGCGACAGGTCGAACCCCTCGGCCAGTTCGTCCAGCGACATCCGCAACTCGACCGGCTGCGACGAGCCCAGCCGCGCCATCAGCGACAAGAGCGCCTCCGGCGCCACGCCGTTTTCGCGCAGGTCGCGGATCGACAGCGTGCCCAGGCGCTTGGACAGTTCCTCGCCCTGCGCGCCGGTCAGCAGGCTGTGATGGGCAAAGGTCGGCGGTTCGGCTCCCAGCGCGCGGATGATCTGGATCTGCGTCGCGGTATTGGTCACATGGTCGGCGCCGCGCACGATATGGGTCACGCCCATCTCGGCGTCGTCGACCGAACTCGCGAAGGTGTAAAGCACCTGCCCGTCGGCGCGGATCAGCACCGGGTCCGAGACCGAGGCCGCGTCGATGGAAATCTCGCCCAGGATGCCGTCCCGCCACTCGATCCGCTCCCGGTCCAGCAGGAAGCGCCAATAGCCGGCGCGGCCCTCGGCGCGCAGCCGGTCCTTGTCCTCGGCCGAAAGCCTCAGCCCGGCGCGGTCATAGACCGGCGGCTTGCCCATGTTGAGCTGCTTCTTGCGCTTCAGGTCCAGCTCGGTCGGGGTCTCGAACACCTCGTAGAGCCGCCCGGCTGCGCGCAGTCCCTGCGCCGCCTCGGCATAGCGGTCGAGGCGATCCGACTGCCGCTCGATCCGGTCCCATTGCAGGCCCAGCCATTCCAGGTCGCGCTGGATGCCGTCGGCATATTCCTGCTTCGACCGTTCGCGGTCGGTATCGTCCAGGCGCAGGATGAAGGTGCCGCCCGCCTTGCGCGCGATCAGATAGTTCATCAGCGCCGTGCGCAGGTTGCCGACATGGATGTGGCCGGTGGGCGAAGGGGCGAAACGGGTGGTGGTCATGGGGATCTCCTGTCGGCTTCGCTCTTTCACAAACGGCGGTTTTTGTCCATATCGGGGACCAAAGACGAGGTGAGCCGATGCTTGACTGGAAGAATGCCGAGGCCCCCGACGCGGCCATGATCGAGGAATTGGCGCGCGAGGCCATCGCCGGCCTGCCGCCGGAATTCGCCGGTCCGGCCGCCCAGGTGGTGCTGCGCGTCGAGGATTTCGCCAGCGAGGAATTCCTGGACGAGTTGGAGATCGACGACCCGCTGGAGCTGACCGGGCTCTATGACGGCGTGCCGATGACCGAGAAATCCGCCAGCGCGCCGCAGCATTTTCCCGACACGGTCTGGCTGTTTCGCCGCGCCATCCTGGACGAATGGGCCTCGCGCGGGGACGTAACGCTGGGCCAGCTGGTCGCGCATGTCGTGGTGCATGAATTCGCCCATCATTTCGGCTGGTCGGACGACGACATCGCCGCCATCGACCGCTGGTGGGAATGATGGAGCAGGCGCCGATCCTGACCATCACCCTGAACCCGGCGCTGGACGTGACCACCGGCACGCGCCAGGTGGTGCCCGACATCAAGCTGCGCTGCGAGGCGCCGCGCTTCGATCCGGGCGGCGGCGGCATCAATGTCAGCCGCGCGATCCGCGCCATGGGCGGCGACAGTACGGCGCTGGTCGCGCTTGGCGGCGCCACCGGGCAGCGCATCGCCGAGCTGCTGGCGGAAACCGGCGTCCCGCTGATGACCCTGCCCGCGCCGGGCGAGACGCGTCAGTCCCTGACCGTGGACGACCGCACCATCCGCCAGCAATACCGTTTCGTCATGCCCGGCCCGGAATGGTCCGCCGACGATGTCGAGACCGCGCTGCAAGCCGCCACCGGCGCCGCCGAGCCCGGTGCGCTGGTTGTGCTGTCCGGCTCGAACCCGCCGGGCGTGCCGGCGCGCTTCGCGGCCATGCTGGCCGAGCGGCTGCGCGGCACCGGCGCACGGCTGGTCGTGGACACGTCGGGCGAGGCGCTGGCCGAGGTGGCCGCCGCCACCGACCGCCGGGTCGAGATCCTGCGCATGGACGACGAGGAAGCCGCGGGACTGGCCGGCCATCCCCTGCCCTTCCGCGCCGACACCGCCGGTTTCGCGGCCAGTCTCGTGGCCTCGGGGGCCGCGCATGGGGTGATCGTGGCGCGGGGTCGCGATGGCAATATCATCGCCACCGACCAGGGCATCTGGCATGCCGAGGCCGCGCGGGTGCAGGTGGTCAGCAAGGTCGGCGCCGGCGACAGCTTCCTGGCCGGCTTCACGCTGGGCCATGCCCGCGGCTGGCCGGTCCGCGATGCGCTGGGGCTGGCGGCCGCCGCCGCCTCGGCCGCGGTGCAGACGCCGGCGACCGAGCTCTGCCGGGGCGAGGATGTCGAACGGCTGTTCGCCGCCCGCGTGGTGACGCAGATGCGAGGCCCGAGCTAGTCGCGCCCGTCCATGCGGACGAAATCCAGCACGCTGCCCTGCGCGGGGGCCAGTTCCGACCAGTCGTCGATCTGGAAATCGACGACCAGCGTCGCCGCCGTCGGATAGCGGCGGAAATCCGGGTCCAGCGGTGCCCGCGCCGGCAGCATGGCGGCGAATTCGGCAATGCCGGGATTGTGGCCGATCATCATCACCGTCGGCGCCGAGGCGCTGCGCAGGATCTCCAGCATCTTCTGGGGCGCGGCGTGGTAAAGGCCCGGCTCGTAACGGATATGCGGCCGCACCTCCAGGGGCGCCATGGCGATGCCGGCCCAGGTCTCGCGCGTGCGCTCGGCGGTCGAGCACAGCACTTCCTCGGGCTCGTAGCCGCGACTGGCCAGCCAGTCGCCCAGCTCGCGCGCCGAGCGGCGGCCGCGCGCATTCAGCGGCCGGTCGTGGTCGGGCTGCGCCGGATCGTCCCAGGACGATTTCGCATGGCGGGTCAGGATCAGACGGCAGTGCCCGAGTGGAGTCATCGAATTGCCTTTTCGGCCAGACGGTTAAAATTACGCGACGTCGCCGAGCCTGCCATAGCTTCCGCCGGGCGGGCAAGCCCTCTCTTTCGGGCGCGATGCCGCGCCGGTCACAGGCCGCTGTCCCCCTGGCGCAAGCCGCGCGGCTTGACCCGCGGCTCGGTCGAGCGGATCAGCGAGCCGGCGCCATGTTCGGTGAACAGTTCCAGCAGGCAGGCATTGGGCACCCGCCCGTCCAGGATCACCACGGCGCGCACGCCTTCCTCCAGCGCCTTCAGCGCCGTCTCGGTCTTGGGGATCATGCCGCCGGCGATGGTGCCGTCGGCGATCATCGCCCGCACCTGGTCGGGATGCATCGCCGTCACCACCTCGCCCGAAGCGTCCTTGACCCCCGAGACATCGGTCAGAAGCAGCAGCCGGTCAGCCTTGAGCGCACCGGCGATCGCCCCCGCGGCGGTGTCGCCGTTGACGTTGAAGGTCTCGTTATCCTCCATCCCCGTGGCCACCGGGGCGATGACCGGGATCAGCCCGGCATTGTAGAGGTCGCGGATGATCTGCACGTTCATTTCGACCGGGCGGCCGACGAAGCCCAGTTCCGGGTCGTCCGGCGCGCAGACCATCAGGTCGTCGTCCTTGCCGGAAATGCCGACAGCGCGGCCGCCGGCATCGTTGATCGCCTGCACGATCCGCTTGTTGACCAGCCCGGACAGCACCATCTCGACCACCTCGACGGTCTCGCGGGTGGTGACGCGCTTGCCGCGCACGAAGCGGCTTTCAATGCCCAGCTTGCCCAGCAGGTCGTTGATCATCGGCCCGCCGCCATGGCAGACGACCGGATGGATGCCCACCTGCCGCATCAGCACGATGTCGCGGGCGAATTCGGCCATCGCCTCGTCGTCGCCCATGGCATTGCCGCCGAACTTCACCACCACCACCGCGCCCGAATATCGCTGCATATAGGGCAGCGCTTCGGACAAAGTGCGGGCGGTGGCGATCCAGTCACGGTTCATGTTCTGCTTTCTCATCAGGGGCCCCTGTTCGTCGCACCCGACCCTAGGACGCGGGCGCCGATCAGTCCAGAGCGGCTATGATGGCGCGCAGCGTGGCAATGCCCTGCCCCTTGTCCGAGCTTGTGATCACAAGCTCGGGATAGGCGGCAGGATGCTTTTGCAGCGCCTCCTGCACCTGCGCGACGGTGGCCTCCATCGCCTCTCTGCCGATCTTGTCGGCCTTGGTCAGCACCACCTGGAAGGGCACGGCGGAGCGGTCGAGCAGCTTCATGATCTCGTGATCGACATCCTTCACGCCATGGCGCGAATCGATTAGCGTGAAGGCGCGGCGCAAGGTCGCCCGGCCAGCCAGGTAGTTCTTCAGCAGCGCCTGCCATTTCGCCACCACCGCCACCGGCGCCTTGGCAAAGCCATAGCCCGGCAGGTCGACCAGATAGGCCTGCTCGCCCAGGGTGAAATAGTTGATCTCCTGCGTGCGGCCGGGCGTGTTCGACGCCCGCGCCAGCCCGTTCCGGCCGGTCAGCGCGTTGATCAGGCTGGACTTGCCGACATTCGAGCGGCCGGCAAAACAGACCTCGGGCCGGTCGGCGGGCGGCAGCCCATCCATGGCGACCACGCCCTTGAGGAAATCGACCGGGCCGGCGAACAGCTTGCGCGCCGCCTCGGCGGTCTCGGCATCCGGCTCGGGGGCGACGGGAAAGGCGACCTTCATGCCCGCACCTCGTCACCCAGCGCGATCTCGCCGCCACTCACCACTTCGGCATAGATGCCGAAATCGCGATGGCCGAACTGCGCCTCCAGCGTCTCGGGCATGTCGATGTCGATGCGGCCGGTGGCCGGATCGGCGCTGGTCGCGGGGCAGCGGCCGATGGTCTCGGTCACGCGCAACTCGACCTCGCCCAGGGTCAGGACATGGCCGATCAGTTCGCGCTCGGCATAGGGCTGCCAGCCCTCAAGCCACAGGTTTCCGCGCCAGCGTTCGATACCGAGCGGCTGGCCCAGCCGCCCTTCCAGATCGGCCAGGCTGGACAGCGACAGGATCGAGATCCAGGGCTGGTTCGCATCGGTCCAGCCTGTCGGGCCGCGCACCAGCCGCGTCGGCGCCGGCTTGTCCGCAGGCCAGAGCGGGCGCACCCATTCGACGAGGCGCGACCCCTCGGTCTCGGGGTCGAACTCCAGCTCGGGCAGGTCGGGATGGGTCAGGCGGATGCGGCCCCCTTCCGCGCCCTCGCCCCAGCCGCCGCGCACCGCCTGCAGCCCGGCCGAGGCCGCGCCGCGCAGAAAGCAGGATTTCGGCAGCCAGCGCCCCGGCACCTCGCCGGCGTGGCGCTCGCCCGCTGCGGTGAGCAGCGCCCAGAGCCGGTCGCCCGGCAGGCGCCGCGCCGCATCCAGCCGGGTGCGGCGCAGATCCTCGCCGCCGATCGCCTTGATCGGGTGCCGGCGGATCCGGGCAATGCGGGCGGTCATTTGCCGCCCTTGTCCCCGCCCTTTTCGCCCGCCTTGGCCTCGGTCTTGGCGCGTGACGGCAGGCTGGAGCGGATATTGCCGAAGAAGTCGGGCCGGTGGCCGTGCATCGACATGATCGTGTATTGCTGGATGATGGTGATGGTGTTGTTGGTGATCCAGTACAGCACCAGACCCGAGGCGAAGCCGCCCAGCATCAGCATGAACACCCAAGGCATCCAGGCGAAGATCATCTTCTGCGCCGGATCGGTCGGGGCCGGGTTCAGTTTCTGCTGCATCCACATCGAGATGCCCAGCAGGATCGCCAGCACCGGCAGGGTGAAGCTGTGCAGGAAGCTGCCCTGGCCCGGCGCCGCCCAGGGCAAGAGGCCGAACAGGTTCCACAGGCTGGACGGGTCGGGCGCGGCAAGGTCGCGGATCCAGCCGATCCAGGGCGCATGGCGCAGCTCGATGGTGACGAAGATCACCTTGTAGAGCGCGAAGAAGATCGGGATCTGCAGCAGCACCGGCAGGCAGCCCGCGGCGGGGTTCACCTTCTCGCGCTTGTAAAGCTCCATCACCTCTTTCTGGAACTTCATCCGGTCGTCGCCGGTGCGCTGCTTGATCGCCTCCATCTCGGGCTGCAGCTCCTTCATCTTGGCCATCGAGATGTAGGATTTGCGCGCCAGCGGGAAGACCAGCAGCTTCAGCACGAAGGTCAGCGCGATGATCGCCCAGCCCATGTTGCCGATCATACCGTGCAGCCAGTGCAGCAGGCGGAAGATCGGCTTGGTCAGGAAATAGAACCAGCCCCAGTCGATGGAATCGACGAAACGGTCGATGCCGGGGGCTTCCTGGTAGCCGTTGATGACCTCCCAGACCTTGGCGCCGGCGAAGAGATAGCTCGAGCTGGTGCCGGTCGCGCCGGGGGCGACGGTCTGCACCGGCATCCGCGCCTCGGTCTGGTAGATGTCGGCGCCGGGGGCGTATTTCACCACCGCGGTAAAGGACTGGCCGGGCGCGGGCGCCAGCGTGGTCATCCAGTACTTGTCGGTAAAGCCGATCCAGCCGTTTTCCTGCACCTCGATCAGCTGGGCCGGCCCCTCGCCCGGCAGCGGGTCGAGCTTGGCCATGTCCTTGTATTTTTCTTCCAGCAGCTTGCCATCGGTCATGCCGACCGCGCCCTCGTGCAGGACGAAGAAATTCTGGGTATCGGGCTTGCCGTGCCGCGCCAGGATGCCATAGGGCGCCGCCGCGAAGGGCGCGGCCCCGGTGTTTTCAAGCGACTGGGTCACGGTGAACAGGAACTTGTCGTCCAGCTCATAGGTGCGGCGGAAGATCTGGCCGGCGCCGTTGTCCCAGCGCAGCGTGACCGGCTGGCCGGGCGCGAGGGTCGAGCCGGATTCGACCTCCCACATGGTGGCCGGGCCGGGAACCAGGGCCGGATCGGTGCCGGCGGCCGGCATCCAGCCATAGACCGCGTAATAGGGTTTCTGCACCGCGACCTCGGCATTGCCGCCCGGCGCGACCGGGCTGCCTTCGGCCTGCACGGTGGTCTGGGCGGTCGGCGACAGCAGGCGGACATAGGGCGAGCGGGAATCCAGCGTCTCGTGATAGCCGGTCAGCTCCAGGTCGTCGATGCGGCCGCCGGCCAGCGAGATCGTGCCGGCGAGCGAGGGAGATTCGATCCTGACCCGCCCGGCATTGGCGGAAGGATCGTTGCTTGCCGCCGCGGGCTCCAGCTCCGGCGCCGCGCCCTGCGGCACCGCGCCGGGCGTCGCCGGGGCGCCGGTTTCGGGCTGGGGGACGCCCTGGCTGCTGGCCGGCACCGTATCCTGCGCGGGCGGCACCGGCTCGGGGGCGAAGAAAATCGACCAGACGAGCATGACGAGGGCGGAAAGCACCATCGCCAGGATGAGGTTGCGGTTGTTGTCTTGCATGCCGGACCAGCCCTTCGTCGTCACCCAGTCTGAGGGTTCGGGCCGCTTCAACAGAAGCGACCGGCAAAGGTCAAGGGAATTTGCCGGAAAACCGGCTCAGTTTCCGCGCCGATCGGATGTCCCGCCCTCCGACCCGGTGCGTCCGACGCGGTTCCTCGGCTCATCCTGGCCCCACCCGTCCGGGCCTTCGCTCGGCCGGGCCCCCAATCGTCCGGGGCCTGCCGGACAGGCGGCGCGGCCCTCCTGCGCCCAGCCCCGTCCCGCCGGCCCGGGTCGCGGCCTCGGCAGGGGCCGCGCGCGGCGCGGCCCGGCACCAAGGCGCGGGCGCCGCGGGCGCATCGTTTCACGGCGCGACCGGCCCCGGCCGGGCGCAGCCGCCAAACCCCATGCGGCGCGGACGCGAGACTTTACCCCGACGTCGCAACCGGCCCCGGCCGTCACGCCTTGCGGCGCAGGTCGAACGGTGCGGGCAGCGCATGGTCGTGGTCCAGCAGGAATTCATCGACCGCCCCGGCGTCCAACGGCAGGGCCACCGCCGGTCCCTGCACCGCGTCGAATCCGATCTGCGCCAGGAAGGCGTTCTCCTCCGGCGTGGCGACCCCGTCGGCCACGGTCGCCAGGCCCAGGTGTTCCGCCAGCGCCAGGATGGCCAGGATCATGCGCCGCTGGTCGGCGCGCAGGTCGCAGCCGGCGATGAATTCGCGCCCGATCCGCACCCGCCCGATGCCGAAGCGGCGCAGATCATCAAGGCTGGCGCTGCCGGTGCCGAACTCCCCCAGGGCCAGCGAGCAGCCCGCGGCGGTCAGGCGCTGCAAGCTGGCGGTGACCGGCCGGCGCCCGCCGCCGCGGCCGATCGGCTCGCTCACCTCGATTTCCAGGCGCTGCGGGGCCAGGTCGTTGCGCTCCAGCTCCCACAGGATCATGTCGGCGAGGACAGGATCGCCCAGCATGCGGTCGGACAGCGGCAAGGACAGCAGCGGCACCGGCCGGCCCAGGCGATCCCAGCCGCGCAGGCCGGTGAAAGCCTGGCGCAGCAGTTCGGCCACGACCTGTCCCAGCACCGCGTCGTCCAGCCGCGGCGCCAATTCGGCCAGGTCGCAATCGTCGCCGCCGTCCATCCGCATCCGCGGCAAGGCCCGCAGCGCCCGCACCTGCCCGGTGTCGCAGCAAAGCTGTGGCTGGAACAGTACCCCCACCCGGTCGAGCGCCGAGCCCGCCAGCCCGCCGGTTTCGGCCTGCGGCCCCGTCTCGACGAAGCGGATCTGGCCCGCGGCCGAGAACGGGCTCAGCCCCTGCAGGGCCATGCGGCCATGGACGTAAAGCGCCGCCGCCTCTTGTCGGCCGGTTTCGTCGCTGACGATGGCGGCGTTCACCACCGGGCAGATGCGCAGGTCCGGCAGATCGATCCCCTCCGAACAGATGGCCTGCAATCGCGCCAGCAAGCCCGGCACCGCCTGCTGGCGCCCGATGGCGATCAGCCCCAGGATTTCGCCACAGCCAGGGCTGCGGCCCTGCGGCAAAAGCCGCAGTTCCCCCACCAGCCGCAGCATGAGCCTGTCCAGCATCCGCTCCAGCACCGCGGGGCCGATGCTGGCGCGCAGCATCTCGACATTCTCGACCCGCAGCACCAGCGCCAGCCGGGTTCTGCCCTGCGCCGCACCCTGCCCCCTGACCAGCCTTGCCAGCCCCGAGGCGGCCCCAGCGATTCCGTAAGCCATTGCCTGATCCGAATCTTGTTCCACGGATCGCAGCCTAGGCCGAGGACGCTTTTCGCTCCGTTAATGTTCGCGCAGGATCGGCACGTCTTTTTCGCTAAAATCCGACATATCCGGCATCAGCGCGGTGAAATCGAACAGCTTGGGATCCGGCAGATGCGAGGGGCGCACGTTCATCAGCGCCCGGAACATCACCTGGCGCCGGCCGGGCGCGCGCGTTTCCCATTCGTCCAGCAGCTTCTTGACCTGCATGCGCTGCAAGCCCTCCTGGCTGCCGCAAAGGTCGCAGGGAATCACCGGATAGTTCATCGCTCGGGCGAAGCGGTCGCAATCGGCCTCGGCCACGAAAGCCAGCGGGCGCAACACGTTCAGGTCGCCTTCCTCGTTCAGCAGCTTGGGCGGCATCGAGGCCAGCCTGCCGCCGTGGAACAGGTTCATGAAGAAGGTCTCCAGGATGTCGTCGCGGTGATGGCCCAGCACCACGGCCTGGCAGCCCTCTTCGCGGGCGATGCGGTAGAGATTGCCGCGCCGCAGCCGCGAACACAGGCTGCAATAGGTCCGGCCCGCGGGCACCTTTTCCTTCACGATGGAATAGGTGTCCTGGTATTCGATGCGATGCGGCACGCCGCGCTCGGTCAGGAATTGCGGCAGCACCGTCGCCGGAAAGCCCGGCTGGCCCTGGTCGAGATTGCAGGCCAGCAGTTCCACCGGCAGCAGGCCGCGCCATTTCAGCTCGTGCAGCACGGCCAGCAGCGTATAGCTGTCCTTGCCGCCCGACAGGCAGACCAGCCAGCGGTCGCCGGGGCGAACCATGTCATAGGTCTCGATCGCGGCGCGGGTTTCGCGCACCAGGCGCTTGCGCAGCTTGCGGAACTCGGTCGAGCCGGGCGCGCCGGAAAACAGCGGATGGATTTCCTCCGCCTCATGGTCCTGGGTTTCGCCGGTCTCGTCCCGCATCTGTCGATCCTTGTCGCCTTTGCGCCCTGATGAAAGCGCCGCCTTGGTCCTGCGCCTTGCGCCTCAGTCCTGCGGCGGCGTCTCGCTGCCCGGCACGGGGTCGAAGCCATGCCCGCCCCAGGGATGGCAGCGACAGACCCGCCGCGCCGCCAGCCAGCCGCCCTTGGCCGCGCCATGCCGCTCCAGCGCCTCCAGCGCATAGGCCGAGCAGGTCGGCTGGAAGCGGCAGCCATGCCCGACCCAGGGGCTGGCCACCAGCCGATAGGCCCGTACCGGCAGCGCCAGAAGTTGCGCCAGCGGGGTCACTTCCCCTCGCCCCGCGCGCCATGCACCCGAGACAGCGCCGCCGCCAGATCGGCGCGCAATTCGGCAAAGCCGCGCTCGACCGTGGCGCCGGGACGCCCGACCAGCACGTAATCCCAACCCGGCCGCGCCGCGCCCGGCATGACCTCGCGCGCCAGCGCGCGCAGCCGGCGCTTGGCACGGTTGCGCGTCACGGCATTGCCCAGCTTTTTCGAACAGGTGAAGCCGACCCGGATCGCCTGCCCCGCCTCGTCCTCGGGGCGGCGGCGGGCCTGAAGCAGAAAGCCGGCCGTGCCCTGCCGCCGGGCAGAGGCGGCACGCAGGAAATCCGCCCGCTTGCACAGGGTTTCCAGCCGCACGCCCGAAACGGCAGAAGCCGCCCTGTCCGGCATCGCATCTGCGCGGGTCCGGTCAGCGGCGGCGGCTTTGGGGGTGCTGTCCATCACGGCAAGCCCACGCCCTGCGGCGCGGGCTTACGCGCTGAGGGTCTTGCGGCCCTTGGCGCGGCGGGCGTTGATCACGCGGCGGCCGCCCTTGGTCGCCATGCGCGCGCGAAAGCCGTGGCGGCGGGCGCGAACCAGGTTCGACGGCTGGTAGGTGCGTTTCGACATCTTTCAACTCCGGGTCGGGGCGGGTCAGGGTATGGGCCATCGGCCCACGCAGGACGCGCCGGTCATTCGAGGCCCGCTGGATAGTCGCCCCCGCGGGCCAAGTCAACCACGTTGAAAGGATTTCGCGGCTGCGGCAGGTTCGAGGGGAACCGGGACCGTGTCACGCAGGTTTGAACTGCACAATACCAACCATTATGTGATGCAACGGCGCCGCGACGAGGGGAATAGCAGAACCGACCATGTCCCTGAATAGCTTATCGGGCCGATTCGCGGTGATCACCGGCATTTTCGTGCTTCTGGCCGAATTGCTGATCCTGCTGCCCTCGATCGCGAATTACCGGCTGGATTTCCTGGAATCGCGGCTGGAGCGGGCGCAGATCGCCAGCCTGGCGCTGCTGGCGACCGACGAATCGCTGGCCGCGGACCTGGAATCGGAACTGCTGGAGAATGCCGGCGTCTTCAACGTCGTGCTGCGGCGCAACGACGTGCGCCAGTTGGTGCTGTCCTCGCCGATTCCGGGACCGATCGCGGCCACCTACGACCTGCGCGACCAGCCGTTCTGGACCTCGATCCGCGACGGGCTGGCGCAGTTGGCCGACCCGCAGAACCGGGTGATCCGGGTCATCGGCGCGCCGGTGAACCAGGCCGGGCAGCTGATCGAGATCACCACCGACACCCAGCGGCTGCGCACCGAGATGATCGATTACGGCCTGCGGCTCTTGCTGATCTCGGCCGCCTTCTCGGTCCTGACCGCACTGCTTCTGAACCTGGCGGCGCAGCGGCTGCTGCTGGTGCCGATCCGGCGCGTCATCAGCCACATGACCGCCTATGCCAGCGCCCCCGAGGACGCGCGCTCGATCATCACCCCCAACGCCCGGCTAACCGAACTGAACGAGGCCGAGACGGCGCTTGCCGCCATGCAGCGTACCGTGACCTCGGCGCTCAAGCAAAAGGACCGGCTGGCGCAACTGGGCCAGGCGGTGGCCCGCATCAGCCACGACCTGCGCAACATCCTGACCACGGCGCAGATCTTCGCCGACCGGCTGGAGACCAGCGCCGACCCGGCGGTGCGCCGCGCCGCGCCCAAGCTGGTGAACTCGATCAGCCGGGCAGTGAATCTGTGCGAGACGACGCTGGCCTTCGGCAAGGCCGAGGAGCCGGCACCGGCGCTGTCGCGCTTCAACCTTTCGGCGCTGGTGAGCGAGGTGACCGAGGGCGAGGCGCTGGCCTCGGACCATCCCGAGGGCGCCGAGCCGATCGAGTTCCTGACCGACGTGCCCGCCAGCCTGACGATCCGCGCCGACCGCGACCAGCTGTTCCGGGTGCTGTCGAACCTGGTGCGCAATGCCCGCCAGGCCATCGAGGCCACGCGCCGGCCCGGCACCATCGAGATCGGCGCCGGCGAGGACGAGCAGGAATGGTGGATCCGCATCGGCGACACCGGCCCCGGCCTGCCGAAAAAGGCGCGGGACTTCCTGTTCCAGCCCTTCTCGGGCGGATCGCGCAAGGGCGGCACCGGGCTTGGCCTGGCCATCGCCGCCGACCTGGTGCGCAACCATGGCGGCCGGCTGGAGCTTTTGCGCAGCGACGAAGAGGGCACGCAGTTCATCCTGCACCTGCCGCGCGAGCTGGCCGGGCTGGCCTCGCAGGCCGAGACCACGGCGGGTTAGGCTGTTCGCGCGGATTTTCAGAAAAAGTTTGCGATGAAGGTCGTTTTGGCCTTGCACCCCCCCGGCGCTCACTCTAAATCACCGGCTCACAGCGGACCCGTAGCTCAGCTGGATAGAGCACCAGACTACGAATCTGGGGGTCGGGCGTTCGAATCGCTCCGGGTCCGCCATTTCTCCCATTGAAGATGCTAGGTCATGTTGACAAATGGCGGAGCCAGAGGCGGATCGACGTGATGTCGATGAAGCCCAGGAAGCTTTCGGCGGTCTTGTCGTAGCGGGTGGCGACGCGACGGGCATTCTTGAGCTTGTTGAAGCACCGCTCAACGAGATTGCGCAGGCGGTAGAGCCTGCGGTCAACGGCGACCCGTAGCTTCCGGGTTTTGCGCATGGGGATGACCGGCACCACGTCGCGCACCTCCATGGTCTTGCGGATGTTGTCGGAGTCGTAGCCGCGGTCTGCGAGCAGAACGCTTGGCTCGGGCAGGTTGTCAGCCATGACCAGATCGAAGCCGAGGTAGTCCGATGTCTGCCCGGCCGTGATCTCGGTTCTCATGGGCAGGCCTGCCGCATTGACCCGCAGATGGATCTTGGTCGTGAAGCCACCTCGCGAGCGGCCGAAACCTTGGCGCGGAGTCCCCCTTTTGCGCCCGCTGCCTGATGATGAGCGCGAACCACGGTGCTGTCGATCATCTGCAGCGCATCCGGCACGATCCGGCTCTCGTTCAGCGCCTCCAGGATCTGTTCCCACAGCCCCGCCAACGTCCAGCGCCGGAACTGCCGATAGACAGACGACCATTTGCCGAACTCTTCCGGCAGGTCGCGCCAGGGCGACCCCGTTCGGGCGATCCAGAAAATCCCATCCAGAACAAGCCGATGGTTCGTGGGCTTGCGGCCGTTCGGAGAACGGACAGCCAGGATGAAGCGTTCAAAGAACGCCCACTCGTCGTTCGACATCAGGTTTCGTGCCACGCTGGTCTCCATTGCAGATACCAGCTTGAATCACGATCACCGCGCCCGGTGAATCCCTTTTGTCAACACGCCCTAGCGAAGAGGAATGCCTGGAAAGCGCCCAGCTCGCCATCGATGCAGGGTTCGAATATCTGACCGGAACGCTGTTTTACCCTTCCGTGGTCGAACTTCTGAAAGGAACGGGTATCAAATATTATCCGTTCGTCGGTGATGTCGGCGGCAGCCCCGTAACCCTGAAAGGAGCGCTCGAAGAAATCCTGGCGGATGCAAAGCGCCTGGAGAAAGCCGGAGTGAGTGGCCTGGATCTGGTTGCCTATCGCTATGCGGATGGCGACCCGGTCGAGCTTGCCAAAAAGCTGGTCGCGGCTGCCTCTGCGGACGTGATCATCGCCGGCAGCATTTCGAGTGTCGAAAGGCTGCGCGTTGTCGATAACATCAATCCCTTTGCCTTCACCATGGGGGGCGCCCTTTTCGACGGGAAATTCGCGCCCGATGGCGATTTTCGCGAAAACCTCGAAGCCGTTGTCGACGTCATGGCTTCGATCTGAAACCCCAAACCAACGAGGTGAGTCATGAATAGCGAAATCAAGAAGCAATCCGAGACCACGATCTTCATGGAAGGCGCCGAAATGTGCCGCCTTTAGGAAGGTCTGAAAAACCTCGCGCCTCGCGCGCCTTGAGGTAGACTGGGCGGGACATCAGAGGATGCGCCCCGATGCCCAAGCAGCCTGCCTTTCCCGGCCTCCGCCAATCGATGAAGAAGAAGCAGACGCGGCGGGAGAAGTTCCTCGCCGAGATGGAGGCTGTGGTGCCGTGGAGCCGCCTCCTTTCACTGATCGAGCCGCACTACCCCAAGGCTGGGCCGAAGGGCGGGCGACCCCCGATGCCGCTGGAGACGATGCTGCGGGTCTACTTCCTGCAGCAGTGGTACGCCCTGAGCGATCCGCTGGCCGAGGAGATACTGTATGACAGCGACGCCATGCGGCAGTTCGCGGGCATCGAGCTTGGCGACGATCGGATCCCCGACGAGACCACGATCCTGAACTTCCGCCACCTGCTGGAGAAGCACCGACTGACCGAGCAGCTGTTCGCCGAGGTGAACAGCCATTTGGCCGATCAGGGGATCACGCTGCGCTCCGGGACACTGGTGGACGCAACCATCATCGACGCGCCCTCGTCGACCAAGAACGAGGCAAAGGCCCGCGACCCCGAGATGTCATCCACGAAGAAGGGCAATACCTGGTACTTCGGCATGAAGGCGCATGTGGGCGTCGATGCTGACAGCGGCATCGTGCACAGCCTCGAGACGACGACGGCGAAGGTCCATGACAGCCAGGTCTGGGACGCGCTCCTGCACGGCGGGGAGACATCAGTCTGGGCGGACAGGGGCTATGTCAGCGCGGCGCGGGAGGCCGCGTTCTCCGGGCCGGGCAAGTTCTGGGGCGTCATGCGCAAGGCGCCAAGGGGCGGTGCGCTGCATCCCGTCGACGCGGACATCAACCGGGTCATCGCCAGGGTGCGCGCTCGGGTCGAGCATCCCTTCCGGGTAATCAAGCAGCAGTTCGGGTATCTCAAGACCCGCTACCGCGGGCTTGCAAAGAACCGTGCTCAGCTCTTCACCCTGTTCGCCCTCGGCAACCTGTTCCTCGTCCGACGAAGGCTGCTGGCATGAGGTGGAGTCTGCCCACAGGTGCCGATCCCGGCCCTTCGAACGGGCCGATACCCGGAAATCGTCGGCATACCCGGTCGACGTGCCCTCGTCAGACCGCCTCTGCCCGAAAATCCGCGAAGCCGAAGCGGTAGTTCAGACGATCCTTTACTACAAGACCGACAAGCTGACCTTCGGCTCGTCGCAACTGAGCCCCGGCCAGACCGGCGCGGTCGACAAGGGCCATCCGAATTCGCATGAAGTATTCTTCTGCGCCCGTGGCACGGTCCTGCTGATGTGCGGCGACAAATATTACGAGATGCACGAGGGCGATGCGGTTCTGGTCCCGCCGTCCGAACCTCATCAGCTGACGAACATCGGCTCCGAAATTGCGCTGGTTACCTGGAGCCTGGCGCCGAGTGAGAACTGATCGCCGCTCGGCGCTCTGATGCAGGGAGAGAGAGTAATATGAAATACGTCATGGGAGTAGACGTCGGGACGACAGCGATCAAGGCGGCGCTGTTCGCCGAGGACGGCTCGATCAAGGGAAGTTATACTTGCGAGTACAAGCTCCAGACCCCGGCCTCGGGTTGGGTCGAGCTTGACGCACAGGCCTATATCGACGCTTTCAAGCGCGCCGTCACGAAGGCGATCGAGGTTTCCGGGGTTTCCAGGGCGGAGATCGCCTCCCTGGGAATCTCGGCCCAGGGTGAGACGCTGTTCTGCCTGGACGGAAATGACCAACCGCTTCGGCCGGCCATCGTCTGGATGGACAATCGCGCCAACAAGGAAGCCGACTGGATCGAAGAACAGCTTGGGAGGAGGACCATTCACAGCACGACGGGTCAGGTCGGCATGTCCGCCATCTGGCCCGCCTCCAAGATCCTGTGGCTCAGGAACAACGAACCCGAGACCTTTGCGAAGACTGCGAAGTTCCTGCTGATCGAGGATTTCTTCATCCTGCTTCTGACGGGCCAATACGCATCGGAGGATTCGCTTCTCTGCTCCACGATGTATTGGGATATCAATACGCGCGGATACTGGCCTGATATGCTGAGGTTGCTGGGCATTCAGGAAGCGCAGCTGCCGCAGATCCACCACCCCGGCACGCCCATCGGCAATGTGACCCCCGAGGCGGCATCGGAGTTCGGTTTATCCACTGATACACTGATCTGCCTTGGCGCGCTGGATCAGGCTTGCGGCGCCGTCGGCGTGGGAAATGTCAAACCCGGTATCTTTTCAGAAAGCACGGGGGCGGCACTTGCCTCGGTCGCCATGGCGACCGAACCGGTCATTGATCCCGCCGGGGAAATTCCTTGTTTTGCCAGCGGAATTCCGGGAATGTATATGGTGCATTCCTATTCCACCGGTGGCATGGCGATCCGCTGGTATCGCGACACCTTCTGCGCCGGCGAATTGGCGTCTGAACATGCGGGCGGGATCAACGCCTATCAGGCAATCGACGCAGCGGTGGAGTCCATCCCACCGGGCGCGGATGGTTTGCGGGTTCTGCCCCATCTCCAGGGCTCGGGGCCGCCGGATACCGATGACGAAGCGAAAGGCGTTTTCCTGAACGTGACTCTTGCGCACTCCAAATCTCATTTCGCACGCGGGATCATGGAGGGGGTCACCATGGTGCTTCTGCGGATGATCGAGTCAACCCGGATCCTGGGTGTGGATGTGAAGGAAATCCGCTCTCTCAGCGGAGGGGCCAAGAGCCGTGCCTGGTGCCAGATCAAGGCAAATGCCTCCGGCCTGCCGGTTCACACCATGAAAACCACCGAAGCCGCTGCCTGTCTCGGCGCAGCCATTCTGGCGGGTGTCGGTGCCGGAATATGGAGATCCGTCGAAGAGACGGCAATGCGATTGGCTGAATATGACCTGGAATATAGCCCGGACACATCGCATCGGGCGCTCTATGAGAGAATGCTTTCCGACTACAAGCTGCTGATGACGGAAGCCTCACCGTTGTTCAGGAAGCTCGCGGCGGCATGATCCACCGTTCCGACAGGCAAGGGAATCTGTCCCTTGCCTGTCCCTTATTGCGCGCGCAGCCGGCCTGAAAACGGTCTTGCTGCAGCATGCGTGGCCTGCTGCCAAATGTGCAGGTCAAGGGCAAAGACCTGAACACCCGGCAGGAGCCGGAAAAAATCTCTCATAATTTTCAATGCCCTGCCAGAGCAGTCAGGTTGGGAAAGGTCATTTCACGCTTCGCAGAACAGCGCATCTGCCAGCCGGGCCGCAAAACCGCATCTGGCGAAATCGCGTCAAAGGTGTAGCCTTGTTCTTGCAGCAAGGAGCCGATGCGCATGTCCCGAAAGACCGCCCGCTATGTGATCGTTCCCGACGACAACGTCTTCAACGACAGCATGGAGACCACCAGCTTCCAGCTGTTTCGCGCTATGCACCGGCGGCTGTTTCGCGCCTCCGGGGCAAGACCCGCGGACAGCATGGTGCAGGGCGCCTGCGAAGGCTCGGCGCCGGCGACAAGGCCACGCCTGCGGATGCTGGAGACCGAGGTCGGCCGCATCCGGCTGCTCGATTCCATCGGCGAGAACGAGGCCTCGCTGGTCAGCATGACCCCCGAGCAGGCCCGCGAATTGCAGCGCGCCTATCCCGGCCTGCGCGTGCGGCGCGAATTGCGGCTTTACCCGCTGCGCTACGGCCGGCTCAACATCATCCGCAAGGAAGCCAAGCCCGCCGCCTTCCGCTCGGCCAAGGCGCTTGAGCTGCGCTGCGTCGATGCGGCCAGCGGCAAGCCGGTCGCCGGGGCCTCGGTGGTGGTGGTGCTGGACAGGCGGCGTAGCTTCGGCATCTCGGATGCGGTGACGGACAAGGACGGGCGGTTCCGCACGCCCCTGCCCGCCGGCCAGACCCGGATCGACGCAGTGATCTGCCAGCCGCTGGCCGGATACTGGCCCGGCGGTACCGAGGACATCCCCGTCAAGGCAGAGGGCGTGACGGAGTTGGAACTGCCGCTGGTGCCCATCGCGGCGGATTTCCCGGACGGGCTGGAGCGGATGCTGGCGCCGGCGAAAAAGGCCGACGGGCGCGGCGTCCGCGTCGCCATCGTGGACACCGGCGTCGATCCCGCCAGAGGGCTGAACCTTGAGCGCGGGCTGAACACCACCGGGACCGAGCCCGCCGACGAATGGTTCGACAACGGCACCGGCCACGGCACCCATGTCGCCGGCATCGTGGCGCGGGTCGCGCCCGACGTGGTGCTGCATTCCTATCGCGTCTTCGAAAAGGGCGCGGGCGGGGCCAGCGAATTTGCCATCGCCCGCGCCATCCGCCAGGCGGTCGAGGACGGCTGCGACATCGTCAACCTGAGCCTGGGCCAATCCTCGGAGCCCATCGCGATCTCGCGCGAGGTTCGCCGCGCCCGCGCCCTGGGCGTGGTCTGCGTCGCGGCGGCGGGCAACGACTACATGTCGCCCGTCTCGTATCCGGCGCGCTCGGGCGTGGTGGCGGCGGTCTCGGCCGGGGGCGTGCTGGACGCCTGGCCAAAGGGCGCGATCACCGGACGAAATGTCGCAGCCGACCCGGCCCCCGTCCAGGACCGCTTTTTCGCCCGATTCAGCAATATCGGACCGGAAGTGGACTTTATCGGACCGGGGGTCGGTATTATATCTTGGGTCGACAAGACCTCGAAAGGGGTGATGGACGGCACCTCGATGGCCTGTCCCGCCGTGGCCGGGCTGATGGCGCGATTGCTGTCCCGCACCCCCGAAATCCTTTCGGCAGAGCGCAACCAGCAGCGCTCTGACGATATTATCAAGCTGGCGAACAGCCATGCTGTTCCGATCGGTTTCGGCCCCCGCTACGAAGGTGCCGGCCTGATCGACCAGAAATGACGGCGCAGAGGTATGACCATGAAGGCCGAACGCAAGAAGACCCCGAGCTGCATGCTCGTCTATTCCGATGACCGCGACCCCAGCCGCGAGGAAACCGCCGAGGTGCTGGACCAGCTGAAGCCGTTTCCCGCCGAGGAGGTCGTGCCGGGCACGATCCGGGTCAAGGGCAGCGTGCAGGACGTGCGCAAATGCCTGGGCGATCTTGCGCATTGGCGATTGGCGCAGGAAAGGATCTTCCGGCTCAATCCCCCGCACAAGGCACAGCTGCGCTGATGCGGCGCGGCTTCGGCCCGCCCGCCGGGCCGGACCCGCTGCGGGTGGCCGAGACGCCGCTGCCGCTGGAAAGCTATGGCGACCGGCAGGGCTATGACCCCCGCTTCATCCTGCCCGACCAGCCCCTGCCCCTGCCCGGACCGGGCCGCTGGGCGGACGATCTGGTGGACCTGGTTCCCGAGGCGCGCGATCCCGGCGGGGACGGGACCGAGATCCGCTATACCCATTTTTCGGTCCGCATGTCGCGTTCGCGCGGCCTGCCGCTTTACAGCGCCTGCAACATCGACGGCAGCCGGTCCCGGCGCGGCCTGCCGCGCAGCGACGTCTGGCGGCGCGATCCGCGCATCGACCCGCAGGTGCAGAACCTGCGCGAAGGCTATGGCCAAGACCACCAGGGCCTGTTCAGCCGCGGCCACCTGACCCGGCGCGAGGATCCGAACTGGGGTGCGCCCGAGATCGCGCGGCAGGCCGATGCCGACACCTTCCACATCACCAATGCCGCCCCGCAGCGCCAGGGCTTCAACGGCGGCATCTGGCTGGCACTCGAGGATTACGTGCTGGACAATGCCGACCGCGCCAACCTGAAGGTGACGGTGATCACCGGCCCCATGCTCTCGGCCGGGGATCCGGTCTATTACAACCGCCAGATCCCCACCGCCTTCTGGAAGATCCTGGCCTTCGTCCATGCCGAAACCGGCGAGCTTACGACCATCGGCTATCGCCGTTCGCAGATGGACTACCTGCCCCGGCCGGCGGGCGGGCGCTTCGTCTTCGGCGATTTCCGCGACAGCCAGGTGCCGATCCGCGCCATCGCGCAGGAAAGCGGGCTGGAGCTTGCCGCCTATGCCGCGCTGGACGTGATGGCCGGTGCTTCGCCCGAGATGGAAATCGCTGTCGCCCGCGCCACCGATTTCTACCTGTCGCGCTGATCCGCCGCTTCCGCCCCGACCGGAAAGCCCTGGGCCAGGATGCGCTCGGCCAGGACGGCGGGGATGGCGCCGGGGGTGCGGCCGCGCTCGGCGCCCAGGCGGGTGCGCACGAAAGCCCCGGCCAGGTCGGCATCGCCCTGGAGCAGCAGCACGGCACCGGCCAGCAGCAGGGCGCTGCGCTCGGTGAACCAGCGCGCCTCGGCCTCGGGCACGCCGCCGCCCCAGCACTCGCGATGCGCGGCCAGCGCCGCGTCAAAGGCCGGGTCCAACCCCCGCGCGCCATCCAGCCGCGCCGCCAGCGTCTCGGCCGCCAGGGGTTCGCGCGCCAGCGTGCGCAGCACGTCGAGGCAGATCACATTGCCCGATCCTTCCCAGATGCCGTTCAGCGGCGCCTCGCGGTACAGCAGCGGCAGGGGCGTGTCCTCGACATAGCCCATGCCGCCCAGCACCTCCATCGCCTCGGCCACGACCATGGGACACAGCTTGTTCGACAGGTATTTCGCCAGCGCCATGCCGATGCGGGCAAAGGCGCGATCCTCGGCCGCCTGGCCGTCGAAGCTGGCGGCGACATGCAGGCCAAGCGCCAGGCAGCCCAGCCAGTCCAGCATCAGATCGGCCAGCACCGAGCGCATCAGCGGCTGGTCGATCAGCCGGCGCTGGAAGGCGCTGCGATGGGCGGTCCAGTGATGCGCCTCGCGCAGCGCCGCCCGCATCAGCCCGGCCGGCGCCATGGCGGTGTCGAGCCGGGTGTGATGCACCATGGCAAGGATGGTGCGGATGCCGGCGCCCTCCTCGCCGATCCGCCAGGCCAGGGCGCGCTGATATTCGATCTCGGCCGAGCCGTTCGAGCGGTTGCCGAGCTTGTCCTTGAGCCGCTGGATGCGGATGGCGTTGCGCCCGCCCTCCAGCCAGCGCGGCACCAGAAAGCAGGTCAGCCCGCGCCCGGTCCGCGCCAGGGTCAGGAACCCGTCCGACATCGGCGCCGAGCAGAACCATTTATGCCCGGTCAGCCGCCAGGCGCCCCCGTCCGGCTCGGCCCGCGTGGTATTGGCGCGCAGGTCCGAGCCGCCCTGCTTTTCCGTCATCGCCATGCCCAGCGTCGCGCCCTGCTTGGCGGAAAGCGGCAGCACCGCCGGGTCGTAGCGCCGCGAGAGCAGCGCCGCCCGCCAGTCGCCCGGCAGATCGCCGGCGCCCGAAACGACCGGGATGGCGGCATAGGTCATGGTCAGCGGGCAGCAATGCCCCGGCTCGACCTGGCTGGCCAGATAGACCATGGCGGCATGGGTCAGGTGACCGGCCGGCCGGCCCTCCCAGGCGACCGAATGATAGCCGGCGGCGATGGAATCGCGCATGAAACGGTGCCAGGCGGGGTGAAAGCGCAGCTCGTCCAGCCGCCTGCCGCCGCTGTCGAACAGCACAAGCTCGGGCGGGTGGCGGTTGGCATCGCGCGCCGCCCCCGCCATCTCGGCCCGGCCCAAAAGCGCGCCGTAACGGGCCGGCCCCTCGGCCTGCCCGCCGCCGGCCTCCAGCATGGCGCGCAGGGCCGGATCGTCGCGCCACAGGTCGCGGTCGCCGGGCGCGGCCGGCTGGTTCAGCACCTCATGCGTGCCCAGATCCGCCGTCGGATCGATATGCATGGCCAGGCCCTCCTGCTGCCGCCTGCCGGGCGATCCTAACCCGGAAGGCCACCGCGCCGCGAGTCCCGACGGGGAAATAGGCGGCCCGCGCGAAGCGCATGGAAAACCGCGGCCGCCCGCATCGGGGCAGTCGCGGCATCAGGCATGGTTCGGGCCGGCGGTCAGGCGCGTTCGGGGACGGGCAGGTCGAGCCAGTCCTTGTAGAAGGTCTCGATATCCGGCTCGAAGTCGTGGATCACCGGATACCAGGGCGTCGGCGCCTCGACATCCAGCAGATCGCCGGAAAGCGGGCAGAAATATTCGCGGATCACCTGCCATTCCGGCGAGGGCGCCATCAGGCGGGGATAAAGCTCCTCCATCCTTTCGGCGGTCTCGCGCACGCGGATGCGGGCGTGCAGCTTCCAGTTCTGGTCCCATTCGCAGAAATCATGGCCGGCCTGGCTGCGGATCATCCATTTCCGGTCCGACTGGCGCTGCACGATGTAAAGCTTGGGCCCCAGCGGCAGGATGATCGGGTCGTCCCAGTCCACCTGTTCCTGCAGGATCTCCAGGTAGATCTGGAAGCGTTCGCGGTCCTTGGGCGTGGACAGCATGGTGTGCAGCGTGTCGCGGTCGATCTTGCCGTCCACCAGGTCTTTGATCTTGGCTTTGGTATAGGCCATCTTTTCCTCCATTGGATGGGCCTGAAAGAACGGCTGCGCCCGAGGGGGACGGGCGCAGCCCCGGGCGTCATTCCTCGACGAATTGCACGGTCCGGACGTCCGGCAGTTCCGAGATGTCCATCGAGTATTCGCGCCCGTAGGACGGGATCGGCAGGTCGGCCTCCATCAGCTTCCAGTCCGCCGGCAGGTTCCAGAAGCTGCGGAACTGCTGCTCGAAGCGCGGGCCCAGCTTGAACGAGGCGGCATACATCTGCTGGACATGCACGCCGGCCTCCTTGGCCAGGATGCGCTGGCGCTCGCCCGCCATCCATTCCTGCGTCGGCACCGATTCCTCCAGCCGCTGCTTGCGGATGGCGCGGCGCCGGGCCTCGGTCGCGGCGGCGTCCACGCCCTTCATGCCGTCGCCGGCACCCTTCAGCACCACGCCATAGACGCTGTCGGCAAAGCGGGGCAGCAGATAGCCGCCGTTCACGTCGTCGGCCACCTTCTGCGGCTCGCGGTCCAGGGGATCGCCGAAGCCCGGCCCGCCGCGCATGTAGTTCAGATAGAGGTCGTAATCCTTGAACATCGCCTCGGTGGTGATGGCCTGCTTGTCGCGCTTGATCCGCGCATCGGGCAGCATCGCCTCCCAGCTCGGGTTCTCGGGGTCGGTGTCGCCGCCATGCGGGATGGCGCCGCCCTGGGCGATGATCTCCTGAAGCCGGGTGTCATGCGCCTCGAAGCGATAGCCCGAGGCCGCCGGATAGCCGCCCATCAGCCCCCAGTCCGAGCTGATATGACCGTTGCCCATGAAGAACATCGTCCAGTCCTTGGCGTTCCAGACCATGCGCAGGCTTTCGAAGCCGCAGCCGCCGCGATACTTGCCGGCGCCGCCGGAGCTGGCCTTGATCTGCCGGCCCAGATAGACCAGCGGCTCGGCCAGTTCCCAGATCTCCATGTCGCCCATGTCGCCTTCCGGGTTCCAGACCGCGGCGGCATGGCTGATGCCGTCCATATGCGCGCTGGCGCCCACGCCGTTCGCGGCGCATTCGAACGAGTTCACGGCATGGATCTCGTCATACTGGTTGAAGCCGCCTCCCTGCAGCCAATTCGAGGTATTGGCGTTGCCGGCGTTCACTTCTTCCAGATAGCCGCGGCCGAAATAGGCGCGGCTGAGACCCCGCCACAGCGCCGTCCAGGAGCTGACCAGGAAGTGCCAGGAATAGCTGAAGGCGACGCGCCGGTCGTCCGGGTTCATCCAGGTGCCCTTGGGCAGGCGGAACTCGGTCCCGTAGGCGGCGCCGTCGTTGATCATCTCGGTCGGGATCAGCGATTGCGTCATCATCACCCAGATGCCGCTGGTGAAGCTGACCTGATGGGCGTTGTAGGTGTGCCAGCCCCAGCGGCTTGATCCCTCGAAATCCAGCCGCCAGGTGCCGTCGCCGCGGATGGTGATCTCGGAGGGCGTGTGCATGATCGTATCGACCTTGGCGAAGTCGGAGGGCACCCGCACGTCGTCATGCGCATAGGGCACGTCCACGAATCCGACCTGGCGATACTTGCCGGGGATGGTCATCGCCTTGATGCGGGCCTGCAGGCCGATGCGGCCGTGTTCGACCGATTCATAGGCGAATTTCCAATAGGCCTCGATGCCCTCGTCGGCGATCACCTCCTGCACCAGGTCGCGGATCATGTGGCAGCCGGCGACGCGGGTGCGCTCGTCCAGCATCCAGTAGCGGGTGGTGCGCACCATGCGCTGGCTTTCATGCAGCCAGTCGCGCTTCAGCTCGTCATTCTCGCCGATCTTGCGGCAGGTGATGGAATAGCCGTCGCCGAAACGCTGCACCTGCCCCGTGGACATCGAGCCCGGCCCGACCGAGCCGGTGTCGATCACATGGGTCACGCCGCCGACCCAGCCGATCAGCTCGCCCTCGTGAAAGATTGGCACGATGGTGTGGATGTCGCAGGGATGGACATTGCCGATCAGGCTGTCGTTGTTGCAGAAGATGTCCTTGTCGCGGATGCCGGGGTTATGCTCCCAGCCGTTCTCGATCATGTATTTGATCGCCGCGCCCATGGTGCCGACATGGATGATGATGCCGGTCGAGGTCAGGATCGAATCGCCCGCCGCGTTGTAGAGGGTGAAGCACAGCTCGCCCTCCTGCTCGACGATGGGCGAGGCGGCGATCTTCTTGGCGGTCTCGCGGGCGTCGACCACCCCGGCGCGAAGCCGCGAGAACAGCTTGTTGTATTTGATCGGGTCGCTGTCGCGCAGCTCCAGCCGGTCGAGGCCGGCGTAATGTTTCGTGCGCTTGGTGGCCTCCATCAACCGGTCGCGATGCTGCTTCAGCGTCTCGCCGCCGCGGACGATGCCGCGCGTCTCGACTTTGGATTGCATGTTCATGATGTTTCCTCCCCGGGAAATCAGACTTCTTTCAGGTGGAACAGGCGGTGACCGTCCAGCCAGGTCTCGAACCCGCCCGGCACCACGAAGGTCGTCGCGTCGGATTCGATCACGGCGGGGCCGGTGATGCGGTTGCCGGGCTGCAGCGCCTCCATCCGGTAAAGCTGGGCATCGACCCATTGCTTGTGCCGGTAGAACTTGCGCGTGCCGAGCTTGGCCTCCTCGGGCGGGGTCGGGCCGGCCTCGGGCTCTTTCGGAATCTTCGGCTTCGGGATCGGCACCGTGCCGCGCATGATCGCGCCGGTCACCGAATAGCCCAGTTCGGGCGAACGCGCCGAGGCGGCATAGACCCGGCCATAGGTGTCGTTGAAGGCCTCGACCAGCTTGTCCCAGTCCTCGGCGGAATGCGCCTGCATGATCGGGCTTTCGATCTCGAGGTCGTTCAGCTGGCCGCGATACTGCATGCGGAAGCCCGGTTGCAGCTTGACCCGGTCGGGGCTGTAGCCGTTGATCTCGAACTCCTCCAGCACCCGCTCGCGCAGCTCCTCCCAGGCGGCTTGCAGGGTCTTGGCCTGGTTGGCCTTCAGATCGGCGCTTGCGTCGCTGGCGATGTTGATGTCCAGCGACTTGTCATAGCGGTATTCGAAATCCGCCGCCGCGCAGCCGAAGGCGGAAAAGCCCGCGGCCCAGGCCGGCACGATCACGTCCTCGAAGCCCAGCCCCTCGGTATAGCCGTAGGTATGGACCGGACCGGCGCCGCCATAGCTGAAGCAGACGAAGTTGCCCGGCGTCGAGCCCTTGCCCGAGATCATCGAGCGCAGGTAGTCGCGCAGGTCGCTGTCCAGAAGCTCGATCACGCCCGCCGCCGCATCCTCGACCGTCAGGCCCAGCGGGTCGGCGATCTGCTCCTTCATGGCGTTCCAGGCGCGTTCGCGGTCCAGCTTGACCTGCCCGCCCAGGAAGTTGTCGGGGTTCAGATAGCCCAGGATGACATGGCAGTCCGAGATGGTCACGGTCTCGATCCCCGACTCGGCCCAGCAGACGCCGACGCGATAGCCGGCGCTGTCCGGCCCCAGCTTGATCGCCTTGGTATAGGGGTCCAGCCGGATGAAGCTGCCCGCCCCCGCGCCGACCGAATCCATGGCGACCAAGGGCAGCGACAGCACCAGCCGCGCCATGTCCGGGTCGTTGCGGATCGTTAGTTCGTTCTGGGTGATCAGCGCCACGTCGAAGGAGGTGCCGCCGATATCCGAACAGGCGATGTTGGAATAGCCCAGCACCTCGCCCAGATATTTCGCCCCGATCACCCCGCCGATGGGGCCCGAGACGATGGTGCGCGCCAGTTCCTTGGCCTTCCAGCTGATGGTGCCGCCATGCGTCGCCATGACCCGGAAGTCGAATTTCGAGCCGTTCTCCTTGAAGGCGCTGGTGATCTTGTTCAGCGTCTGGCGCGAGGGCTCGGCGGCATAGGCTTCCAGAATCGTGGTATTGGTGCGGTGGGTTTCCTTGCGCACCGGGTAATAGTCGGTCGAGGCGAAGACCGGGATCGCCTTGCCGGATTTCTGGATCTCCTCCAGCACGATGTCGCGCACCCGGCGTTCATGGCCGGGATTGCGATAGCTGTGCAGCAGCGAGATCACGATGCCCTCGACATCCTGGGCGATCAGGTCGCGGGCGGCCTGGCGGGCGGTGTCCTCGCGCAGCGGGATCACCACGGTGCCGGACATGTCCACCCGCTCCATCACGCCGCGCGTCAGGTGGCGCGGCACCAGCGGCTCGTCGTAGTAATGCGTGTTCAGGTGGATGCGGTCCTCGTAGGCGAAGCCCAGATAGGCCTGGATGGCGCGGCCCATGCGGTGGAAATCCTCCATCCCCGCATTGACGATCAGCCCGCAGCGCAAGCCCTTGCGCTGCACCACGCGGTTCAGCATGGCGGTGCCGGAATAGACGCCGGTCTGGATTTCGGACAGCGCCTCCTCCAGCGTCAGGCCCCAATGTTCCAGCCCCTCCTTGGAACTGGCGATCAGGCCGAGCGCCTCGTTCTGCGGCGTCGATTGCGCCTTGCCGACGACGAAATCGCCCTCGCTGTCGACAAAGAACGTATCGGTCATGGTGCCGCCGGCATCGATGCCCAGCACCTGCACCTTGCGATTGTTGGATTTGTCCAATGGCACGGTTTTCTCCTCCCATTGCGCCACCCTCCCGTGGCGTGATGACAGGATGGAACCGGGGGGCGGCCCCGTGTTGTCCGGTTTTCGGACGATGCATCGGACAATAGGCGGACAGCGGGCGGACAGATGCCGGGGCGCCAGTCGCGGGCGTCAGTCAGTCGCGGCGGGGGCGCGGGATGCCGTATTGGTCCAGCTTCAGATACAGCGTCGAGCGCGCGATCCCCAGCCGCCGGGCGACCTCGGTCATGTTGCCGCCCGCCTCGGCCAGGGCGGCGGCGATCTCGGCCCGCTCGCGGTCGCGCAGGGTGCTTTCGGCCCGCGGCCCGGCGGGCCGGGTCAGGTGCCGCGGCAGGTCCGCCACGTCGATCAGCCCGCTCAGCGAGGTCGCGCCCAGCGATTCCATGAGATTGCGCAACTCGCGCAGGTTGCCCGGCCAGTCATGCGCCTGAAGATGCAGCATCGCCGCCGGAGTAAAGCGCAGCGCCCGGCCATGGCGCTGCTGCGGATAGGCCGCGGCAAAGCGGCGAATCAGGCCGGGCAGGTCGTCGCGCCGCTCGGCCAGCGCGGGCAGGCGCAGCGTGGCGGCGGCCAGGCGGAAATACAGGTCGCTGCGCAGCTCGCCCTGGGCCATCCGCTCGGCCAGGCCGACCGAGGACAGCGACAGAAACTGCAGCGGCGCCCCGGCCGCGCGGCGCAGATGGGCCAGCACCTGCGCCAGCAGCGCCTGCACCGGCGGCGGCGCCTGGCCCGGCTCGTCCAGGCACAGCGTCCCGCCGCTTTCGGCCAGCCGTGTCAGCGCACCCGCGTCGACCAGGTCGTCGCGCAGCGCATCGGCGTCCAAGAGGCTGCAATCGACGAATTCGAAGGGCTGGCCGGCCTGCGGACCGGCACCGTGCAGCGCGCGGGCCAGGGTCTCCTTTCCCGCTCCCACCGGTCCCTCGATCAGCAGGGGCACGCCACCCTCGACATATTTCGCCGCGGCGGCGCAGATCGGGCCCAGGCAGGCGCCGCTCTGGGCGATCTGCGCCAGGCCGACGGCCGGATCAGCCGGGCATCGGCTGCGCAAGCCGGGCCGCGGCAGGGTCAGCATGACGCCCAGCATGTCGCCGCGATCCGCCAGCACGTCCACGTCGGCATGGGGCAGAACCTGCCGCAGCCGGGCGGCCAGATGGCCCGGATCGCCGTCGCGCGCTTCGGCCGGCAGGTGCAGCGCCCTGCCCTCGCCGTCCCAGGCCCGGCCCGCCGCCGCGTCGAAACCGGCGCTGGACCAGACCGGCTGGCCGAAACGGTCCAGCACCATGATCGCATCGCCGGCGCGCTCGCGGCGCTCGGCCAGCAGCCGCTCGACCAGGCGGCGATGCTCCTGCAGCCCGGCATTGCGCATCGCCTCCTCGATCTGCATGGCCAGGGTCACGGAAAAGGCCGCGACCTGGCCAAAGGGCTGCCCCGAGGGCCCCGAGATGTCGATGGCGCCCAGAAGCGCGCCGTTGAACGGATCGCGGATCGGCGCGGCGGCGCAGGACCAGCGCTGGATCGCCTCGCAGAAATGCTCAACGCCCGAGATGGTGACCGGCTTGGCCAGGTGCAGCGCGGTTCCGATCGCATTGGTGCCGATGGCGTCCTCGTCCCAATGGCCGCCGGGATGCAGGTGGTTTTCCTGGCCGCGCGACAGGATGCGGGCATCGCCCTCGGCCTCCATCACCACGCCGCTGCGGTCGCAAAGCAGCAGCATCATCCCGGCATCGTTCAGCATGTAGCCGGCGCGGCGGATCGCCGTCTGCGCGGCCGAGCGCAGGCGCTGGTTGCGGTGGCGGATCACGCGCAACTCGTCCTGGGCGACGCTGGGCGCGCGCTTGAGGGTCTCGATCTCTTTCCGCCCCCTGGACCTGACCCAGGATCTGAGCACGACCTCCCGTATGCTGGGGGGCACGCTCCCCAGCGCGCGGAATCGCTCCCAGTCCTCCTTCTGGATGCTTTCCGGCATGTCTCTGCGCCCCGCGTTAAGGCTGACGGATAGTAAGGTGCGCGCGCCCGCTGCTGTCAAGGAAAAGCCGGCCGGCCCGGCCTGCGGCTTTCCTGCCGCAACCGCCCGTCGATCATCGCAAAAAAGGCCGCCAGCGGTCGCGACGCGCCCCTCTCCCGCCACGCACCAGGGCGACGGCAACGAACCGACCGCTGCGGACAGGCATCGGCGCATGGGCCAAACCGGCGGCGCCGGCAGCCGCGGAGCGGTTCATCTGCAAGGGTGAAATGGTAGCGGAGGAGGGCTAAATTTAATTATAAATAACAGTTTGTTATGATATTCAGTATTGCGTGAATATTGCGCATGATCTGCGATGCGTCTGAGTGCATTTGACGCAACGGAACGAAAAAGGCCGGCAGGGTGCAACCCCACCGGCCCGCCTCGGGAACCGCGTCGCCGCCTTAGAAGCCGCTCAGCCGCACCTTGACCGATGCCGTGTCGGCCGGCGCAGCCTCCACCGCGACACCCAGCAGCGTGTTGCCGCTGGCGGTGCTGGTGGCCAGCCCATCGGTTGCGTTCCAGTAGACCTTGCCGCCCAGGGTGAAAGCGTTGGCCGCCACCTTCGGCAGTTCCCAGACGCCCCGCGTGGCCACGTCGACCGGCACGCCGGCCGCCGCGTCGCCCTGGGCAATGCCCTTGATGTCGCCCGCGATCACCACGCCGCCCGACAGGACGGCCGCCGGGGCGGGAATGGTGAGAGTGTCACCGCGTTGGATATAGTTCTTGGCCATGGCTCAGAATCCTTTCGAGGTCTGAAGGTGGATCAGGGAAGACCGGCGTCGGGTCAGCGCCGCGATTTCGGAGTCCAGCGCGGCGATCGCCCGCTCGATCTCGCCCTGGCTGCGATAGACGACTTCCTGCCCGTTGCTGTCCCGGATGCTGCGGGTGCCGCTGTAGCGGACACCCTCCAGTGCTTCGCGGTGCTGGCGCAGCTTGGTAAGATCCGGCATCACAGCCCCGTTGAGCGATAGGCGCCGCGCCAGTCGAGCCAGCCGCAACCGAAGTCCAGCCACGCCCGGAATTTCAGGCCCAGCGTGTCCCAAGCTTCCTGCCGCTGGATCTGGACGCCCTGCGCCGCGCTCAGATAGGCGTATTGCAGCGACGGAACCGAAGCCGGATCAGCCAGAACGAACCAGGAGTCATCCGCAATGCGCGGCTCCACCACCAGCGACAGCTTGCCGGCAAAGGGGTTCGCGTCCTCGGTCGTCGTCGCGTAGATCGCTGCCAGCAGCTTTTCGGCGGTGGTCTCAAGCTCGGGTCCGACGACCAGAAATTTCGGTTTCGCGGCAATGATGGTCTTGCCGTCCACCCCCTTTACGGTGCGCAGGTGCTGGCGCACGCTACCCAGCGCCCCGTCGTCCAGATCCCAAGCAGACGTGTTGCCGCGCGAGGCGTCGAACACGGGAACCCCGTCCGACAGATTCGGGTTGCCGGTCAGCAGCGCCACCAGTTCTTCCGCTTCGGTCTGGGCCGCCGCCTGCCCCAGGGTGCTGGTCATGTCGCCCAACAACCCCAAGTCGTCGTCGATCAGCAGCTTGCGGCTGACGTTGATCGCCAGGCCAAAGGTTTTGAGACTCATTGTCTCGCCCGACTCGGCGCGGCTGGTATGGGTGAATTCGCCGTGTTCCGACATTTCCTCAAGCCGGCCCATCTCGCCCAGCCGGATCGAGGTCGACTGCTTGAAGTTCGGCAGCGTCCGTTGCCGGGCCAAAGCCTTCAGGGGGGACTCCGCAGCCCGATATGCCTGAGCAGCAACCTTCCCCATGGCGTTGCTGACCAGCAACGGGAAGTCGCTCGCACCCAGGCTGCGGGCGAACACCTCATCGACGCTCATGCCGCGGGTCGACACGCCCGAACGGGTCAGGCTTTCGGCCGCCAGTTCGCGCATGGACATGCCGACATATTCCCGGCTCGCCTCGGGCAGTTCACCGCCCACCATGCGATAGGCCAGCGCATCGGCGGCGCGGGTCTGGATCGCGGCCGGGTCGGTATGGTCGCGGGTGATGCGGATCTTCGGGGCGCTGCGCTTCAGCATCGCCTCGTGGGCAGCTTCGCGCACCTCGTCGTCGGTCACGGCTTCCTCGGTCAGATCGTCGCCCCATTCCTCGGGCAGGTTGCACGCGCTGCGAAGCGTCTCGATCAGCGCCGCGCGGGTTTCGATGTCAAAAGGCATTTCTGCACCTCGTTTAATGATTGCATTTCGGTCAGCCGGGATCGGAACCAATGAAATTTCCAGGATGCGCCAGCGCGTCGCGGTCTTGGTCCGCTGCCCCTGCTCGTCGCGCCCTTCGCGCCATTCCAGGACGCGGTAGCCGGCGCTGACGTGGCGCAGGGTGCCGTCCTTCACGCGCTGCAGGATCGGCTCCACATCGTCGGCAGCGCCAAGACGCAGCACGGCATGGACGCCGGAATTGTCGACCGTGAATCCGCTCGCACGGCCCACCGTCTCGCGGGCGCTGGCGCGGTGATCGATCAGCAGCGGCCTGTCGTCGTCGGGCTCGTTTTCCAGGCCCGCGGGATCGAGGATTTCGAGGAACGCCCCGCGGGCATCGCGACGCGGGACCGGCACACTGGTCGCGACGATTGCGCGGAAGGTGCGCGCATCCTCATCCAGGTCGCCCGCCCGCGGCATGGTGCGCGTGTACCAGTCGCCCGCCGCGCGGTCGGGCTCAGGATCGCGCGGCCGGACTCGGGTCGCGATCTTGGGATTCGCCGTTATTCGTTTGTTCATCGTTTGATTCCGTTTTGTTCTTAAACTGAACCGAAAAGTTCAGCCCCAGTGCCGCCTCGCGCTGCCGGTCGGCTGCGATTTCCGCGTCGACCTGCGCCACGTCATAGCCAAGCTGCGCCACGGCCATGCGGCGGCTGATCAGCCCCATATCCAGCATTTCGCGGGTGGCCTTGGCGTCGGACTCCGGGTCAACCCATTGCGGTTTGGGGAAATGCCATTCTGCCGGCGCAGCGGGATCGGCGGTATTTGAGCCCCGCAGGGATTCGAGCAACTGCCAACGCGCCCAAATGCGATTCAGCGCAGGGACGATAAGCGTGTGCTGGATCGCCTCGATATGGGCGCGGAACTGCACCAAAGCCGTCCGGGCGCTGGAATAGTTGACGCCGCGCATATCACCCGACAGCAGGAACTCTGGAATCTGCAAGCCCGCCGCGATCTGGCGCAGGCTGACGGCCACCAGATCAACCGCTTGCGCCATCTGTTGCGGCTGGCTGAATTTCACGTCCCAGCCCTGCGGAAGAACGCGCATGACGCCAGGCTCAAGGCTCAGGTTCAGTTGGTCGGCGCCGTCCGGGGCGAAGGGATTCGGCCCGGTGCCGTTCTGGTCAATGATGAAGCCGGCCATCATGGCTTGAATCTTCGCATTGACCTGGAGCGCGTCCTGAAGCTGGCTCAGTTCATTGAGCGGCAGAATGACAGGCGCAAACCATGACAGGCCGCGCGTTTGCCCCGCGCCAAGGCGCCGGAACAGGTGAATCACGTCTGCAGCATCGACGCGCACCGGGGCGCGGAAGCTCTGATATTGATCTGTCGGGCGCGCCGGGCGGAAGTGATAGGCAATCGGCTGATCGTCGGAATCATATTCGATGCCCGCGGCGATGTAGCGGCCTTCGCTCAGTTCGACGCTATAGGACTCGTCCAGTTGCTCGGCGGGGACGTGCTGCAACCGCAACGCGCCTTCCGCATCGGCGCGCAGGATCAGCAGCGCCTCGCCATCCGTCACCAGAGCGTCGGCGACCTCGGCCAGCAGTGCGCCGAATTGGTTGCGCTCGGCCCATGCGGTGAATCCAGCGTCGTGATCTTCGCGCGCGCCATCATCATCGCCAAGGCTGGCGGCGGTCACACCATAGCCGACAAGCGCGGTTTTCAGGATTTCAGCGGCATTGCCCGCCGTGGGATCGTTGAAGCGCAGATGACGCGCCCGGCCCCGAACCTGAGCAGCACCCGCCAGCACCTCGCTACCAGTCGCCCCGAAAGCCGGGGTTGACGACCACCGCTTGCCGCTTGCGCCTTCCAGCATCCGCACGGCGGTAGGGTGAACCTGCGCAGGCGCGGCGAGGGTGCGGTTGAACAGGCGGGGCCAGCGCATCAGGCTTCCTCGAACGCGACGATAAACGGCTCCAGCAGGCCCGTAAGATCTAGCGACAGCAGCGCGCGGCTTTCCGGTCCCTTCAGCATCGCACGGGCGCGCTCGGCCCGCAGCGTGTCGTCGGTCTCGGGCAGCCCGTCGAGCGCGAAACTGTGAAACTTCGCCCACGGGTCAAGCTGCAGGTTCAGCCAGACACGCAACCGGATCGGCGTCCCTTCCCGGATCAGTTCCACGGCGCTGGCGAATTCGCTGCGTTGTTTTTCCGGGTCCATGAAGTCGAGGCGCTGGCGCAGCCCGCGCAGGGTTTCGGCGTCGAGTCCGAAGTCGATCAGTTCCGACATGACGCGCGCCATACATGCGCCCGCAATGTCGAGTCGTCCCTCGCGTCGTCCGGTTTCGCCGCGCTGGACAGGGATGAGTCCCTTGGCGTCGAAAATGCGGATTCGTCGCAGCAGCGTCGGAATCAGCTCGTGCGGCATCGCGTCAACGGCGGCCATGGCTCGGGCGGTATCGAGAAAGGTTTTCATGCAGCCTCCTGGTCAACCAGGCTATCGCACACTTGACGCGTCGAGTCAAATAACTTGACGCGGCGCGTTAGATGGATGTAGGTTGGTCTCGCACCGGGCAGATCATCCTCCCTGCCCGGTGCGGCTTCGATGGGCGAAGGGGGCGGCGTTAAGGGATTGGCGCCGCCCCACCTTTCAGCAGCAGCAGGAAAAATGAGCCTCGAATCATCCGCAAAAATCGACAGCCGCTTCGCCCAGCGTTTTCCAAAGCGGCGCGCCTGGGTGCGACCGGCAACCCAAGCGGAACGGACTTCGATTTTCGAGGGTCACGAAGTTCCCGATTGGCTCACGCCCAGCATGGCGATTGCGCGTGTCGGGCGGGATTTTGCCCGCATCCCTTTCGTAAGCACATCCCCCGACATTGCGGACGCAACAGAAGCCGCTGCGGCCATGATCATCGCGCGCGCGGCGGAAGCCTTCAAGGCTGGGAACATTGCCACCATCATCGCAACCCGGTCAGGCCGCTAAGTTTCACTTTTAAAGTGAAACCCACTTTATTCGTTTCTAGCATTGGTCGAATTTTCTCGCCATGGTGATCCCATCGCAACGAAGGGAATCACCATGGATTATTCAATGGAATGCGCCAGAGGCAGGGCCGAAGCTGCGCACGACCTCGCAGCCATTTGCAAAACCGGAAATATGCCGCTACTGGTGCAGAAAATCCGCGCCGCGGCAGCCAATGAAACGGGCTTTGGAGTCGGTTATCTTTATGCGCTCGCAGAAAGGGCCGCGCAATGAGTAACCCATTCCGTGAAAAAGGTTATTTCGTCCAGGAAATAAGGAACCACGCTTACGATATCCTAGATCAGCCGATTCGTTATCAAATCACGCGGCAAGACACGGGCGAGGTCCTGTTTGAAGGGACTTGGCGCGATTGCACCGATTGGATAGCAGGCGCTGAAAATATTCAGCCAGGCTAGCCGCCCGACAGCCATTTGGAGCGAATAACCGCGGGTGCCTTTCGGGGCGCGGCGGCGGAACTCAGTTCTTCGGCGCGCCGGTCAGGCTTCCAGTGGAGCAGGTGCTTTGCACCCAGCGCCATAACAGCGCAATCGAGGGCTTCGGATCGGCGCCCGGTTATCTGATGCCACTGCCGCACCGCGAAACCGCGGCTGTATTTCACGCGGATTTCCTCGCCTGCCAGCTGTTCCCAATAGGTCGGGGGCAAGCTGTCGCTGAACGCGAGTGTCCCGGCTGTCGCCATGCGGTGAACGCGGTCTTTGAGTCCATCGACGCCCAGCAGTTGCAGGCGGATCGTCTTGTCAGCAGCCTTGCCAAGCGTGACGGGCGGTTGTTTCCATCCGCTGACGCCCTTTGACGCGAACACAAGCGGCGCCCTACCACGGCAGAAGGAATAGATCGCAGCAGCCCGTACGCCGTCGCCGGCATCGCAAAGCACCTTGTCATAAGCGATAGTGCCGCCCCGCGGGTGCTGAAAGCGCCTGCCGATTAGATCGGCCAACGCGACCCAAACGTCATTTGCCAGCGGATCGCCCCAGACGGTTTCATGCGCCAGGATGGTGCCGCGCCCTTCGGCATCCCAGGCGACGGTGGACAGTTCCAGGCGATCCGCCTGCACGTCGCAGCCCCCCGTCAGGTAAAGGGTAGACCCTGGGATCGCTTCCAGGTTCGCCTGAACAAGAGTCAGGGCCGATTCGGTAATGCCTTCGCCAGTTTGTTCCCAGCCTTCACCCAGCAGAAGGTTTGTCCAGGCTTGCAGGGCGGCGGGATCGGACTTGGCTTTCAGGAACTCCGAGATAATCACTTGCCAGCGGGCATTATAGTGGGGCGAAACCAAGCTATTTAGTTTGAATCCGGCTCGAGTCTTGCTCTCGGGATTCGTCACCCGCCATCGGCCATTTGCCACCATCTCGGCTTTTCGGCTTTCGGGAACCACGCTGCCGCAACATGGGCAAATCCAGTTCACGCCCTTGTCGATGTCCTGCGGGTCGAATTCCAGGTGCTTGAACTCGATTTCCGCGAAGTCGTGGCATTCAACACAGCGGACTTCGAAAATGCGCTTATCTGAGTCCTCATACAGGGAGTCGACGGCATCGCCCTTGAAGATCGGAGTCCCGCCGAAAATGATTTTCCGGTCACGGTAAGTTTGTGAGCGCATCCGCAGAAGATCGAGAATCGAACCTTCCTCGCTTACCTCATAAGCGGCAATCTCATCCCCGATGCACACCTTGCCCAGCTTGCGGCGGAACGCCCTCGGGCTGGACGCGCTGAGGAATTCGAGCGAGCCGCCCCCGAACAGGCGGCGCATGAGGGTAGAGCGCCCGCTATCGTCGGCCCCGTCGCTGATGAGGCCGCGCAATGTCGGGCTGGCCTCAAACATGGCCTCAATGTCCACGCTAAAAGCCCGGCTGTCGTCCTGCGTTGGCTGCGTTGCCAGGATCGGGCACGGGTTTGTCGCAACCGTGTGTGCAATGTAGCCCATGAGCAACTGACTGAAGCCCACGCGCGCCGACTTGCGCACGATGATTTCGCTGATGCCGGGATCGGTGAAGGCGTCAGCAATCCCCTCCTGGAATTTCCAAAGCCTCATCTTGCCGGGTGTGGCGCTGGCTGTCTGCGGCAGGAAGACGTTGGACTCAATCCATTCGGAAAGCGGGATCGAGGGCGGCGGGCGTAGCGACTCCATCGCGTCGCGGCGCAGTTTCTCAAGCGTTCCCATCTGCCAGCCCCTCCAGGGCGCGTTTGATTTCATCGGTCAGGGCGGCAATGTCATGCACGGTCAGATGCGGCTGCGTCGAGGCGAATTGACTCGGCACGGCCAGCATAGCGGCGCGGATGTCCCGCAAGATCGCCTGCCATTCCCTGAGCGTGTCAGCGACGGGCACAAGCTCGCCGCGAAGCTGGGCGTTTTTCAGCGCGGTTGCGTCGGCCTGCTCCCGCGCCAGGCGGGTGCGCTCAACCTTATATTCATCACCGCCAGCGGCAGAAGGGCGCCCTGCCCGCCCAGCGTGTTCGCGCAAATGGGCGCAGTAATCGCGCACCGCGTCGGGGTAGGCGAACGTCGCGCGGCTCACCCGCTTGAGGATGCCGCTTCGCACCTTCTCGGCCACGGCCTGCCGGGTGATGCCCAGCAGCGCCGCCAGTTCGGATTCGTGGATGGTCCCGCCGGAACGCGCCGGGGGCGGATCGCCGCCCAGTTCGTCAAGCAGGATGTCCGGGTCGTTAGATCGAAAATTCTGCATTTTGATCGGCAAGCCTTAAGTTGAAAATTTTGAACAGCCCGATGAATCGCGGTCAGCGTCCCCCGCGATGCACCCGGCAGGGGAAGGACCCATAAGGACGCATGGGATTCTGGTCCGCGTGGTCCGCGTTGGTCCGCGCATTTTCCCATTGTATCCTTTACTGCCCATCCCCTTACTACCTCTCATTCTTTCGTCTTCTTCTTCCCTCGTGTGCGGTATTAAGAAGTCCGCGGACCAACGCGGACCACGCGGACCAAGGCCCTTTCAATCGTCGAAAGGATCGGAAGCGATGCGTCCTGATGCGTTCAAGCCAATTCCGTTGTAGTGGCGCGTTCGCTGCCCATCGCCCCGCGGGCGCGATACAGTCAGACCAGGGACAGCTGCATGCAGGTCTTTCCCGAAACTGGCAATCGTACCGGGATAGTCGCGCCGGTTCGTTGCGCACCATTCACGCCATGCCGAATGCAAATCATCGCAGCTAACCGTCAAACCTGGCGCCACCTCGCAGCGATCCTTGATAAAAGCTGAAATGGGCGAACCCAGCGCCTCCAGCGCCTCAACGCTCTCGCGGGCGCTTGCGGGCGGAACAAAATGCCCGCGGCGGTTCAAACGCAGATAACCTTCCCGTGCCCAGTTCAGGACGCCGGGCAGTTCTGACAGCAAGCGGGCGGCAAGCCCCCTGTCCTCGCGCCCGTAAAACGATTGATTCATGGTCAGCAACAGGAAGCGGCCGGCCAGCGCCCCGGAGGCATCCTTCAGGGCTGGCAGTTCATTCGACATGACCAGGAAGCGAACGCCCAAGCGGCCATGCCAAGCCCCCCGATACTTCCGGTCGATTGATTGCGAGTCCTCGCCCGAGATGCCCAGCAGCCGCTCCGTTATGGCATCCCGGTCGACCTTACCTGACAGCCGCGCATCCCCGATGATCGCAACCGATTTCCCGATCAGCGGTTCGGCGCCGAAGTTGGTGGCCAAGCTATTCAGCGTAGGAGATACCACATTGCCTTGCCCGACCAGCGCAGTCAGCACGCGGGCGATTGTTCCTTTGCCTGATCGCTTCGGCCCGACGATTAGCGGGATTTTCTGCTGGGACGTATCGGCAGAAAGCAAGTAGCCAAAGATTTCCTGCAGCGTGTCGATAGACTCGTGATCGCCCGGCCAGACTTGATCGAGAAAGCGGAACCATTCGGATGGCTCGGCTGCGTCGGGATCAAATGCAACATCGGATGCGGCCAGGGTAAAGAATGCCGGTGTCGGCGGCAGCAGGCGCCCGCTGGGCAGGTGCAGCAGGCCATTGGCGACAGGGACCAATTCCATCGGATTCGGACCCATGGCGCCGCTCAGCCAAGATGGACTCTGCATATCGGTCGGCAGGTGCGTGACGGCCTTTGTGGCCGCCAGCACGTTGGCAACCGAACTCGCGCAAGGCTTGAAGCTCGTTTCCTTGCCTTTCAGGCTGAGTTTCCGCATCGGCTCCAGATACGTCCAGATGGCGGCCTGAGTGGCAGCTTCGTCCAGATCGCGGTAGCAAGCCCCATTCCATTCCCAGAAGCTGCCGCGATAATGGTGCAGCGTCCGCAGATTCTCGGGCGAAGTGTATCTGTCCCGCACCAGATGGCGCGCCGATGGCATCGGGTCGGCTGGATCCAGCAGCCGGATTTTCTGCCTTCGCGGTTGCGGTTTTGCGCTCGGCGTATCGTCGTCCAGGTCGTCAAAATCGTCGGCTTCCACGGCAACCCCCTGATGCCGCTGCCCGGCCAGATGGAACAGGCTGCCCAAGGTGACGCCGCCGCCCTCCCGCGTCCCGAAGCTGCGCCATTTCGCGGTCAGTTCCCGGTCACTGGCGGCATTCTCGACCGACTGCGACCAATCGGCCCAGACCGTGAACCCCTCGTCCCTGCCATCGGTCGCATGGTGCAGCGCCATGCCGACCTTGAGCCAGTCGTCATAACTGCAGTCGGGGGGAATGGCCTGCAGGGCGGCGTTAACCGCATGCCAATCCACGGGCGGGGGCGGATCGGCAAGCAGCGAGTCCAGGCTGTGGGGGTCGGCGGCGGGGCGCGCCTGCCAGGGGCGGCCGTCTTTGCCCAGCGGCGCCACCCCCTCGACCAGATCAAGGTAATTGCCATCGACCAGCAGCGTTTCGACAGGGTGCCTGCCCTTGACGGCGCCGTAATAAAACGCCTGCGAAAGCGTGAAGGATGCGCCATCCAGCACCCCGCCCAGCGCGCCGTTGAGCCTGGCGCAGAGCGCTTCGCGCACACCCGGCTCACGTTCGCGGCTGAGTGGCGCCAGCACTCGCCACCGCGGCGCCTCGGGGCTGTGGCTGGCTGACGTGTAAAGCAGCGCTGCAATCCCGGCCGCTTCCAACAGCCGCGCCGCGTCGTCCAGGCTGAGTTGCCCCGCGTCATAGTCGGCCTCGACTCCGCTCACTGCCAGCACGTTGGCATTGTGCCGCAGGCACCCTTGCGGGGTTTTCACGTCGCCAAACCGGGCCAGCTTCAGCCACGGCAGCCTGTCCTTGGCGGGTGCGGTCTTGGCGGCGATGCGCTCGGCCAGCTTGCGCAGGCTCAGGCGATGCTCGCCCTTGCTGTGCGCCCCCTGATCGGGGAAGCGCGCCAGTGTGATCGGTCGATCCAGGGGGCCATGCAGCGGGACCACCTGCGCGGACGGCAGGTGGTCATTCAGAAGATCGTCAAGGGAATAGTCTTGCACAGACTCGGGGCGTGTATTATCTTGCATGTGTTCACCAAAATTCAGGGCCGAGGGACTGCGAATCCCTTGGCCCTTTCTCTTTGGCATTATTGCGTCCGATAAAAAGAGCCGCGGCCGTGGGCATTAATATGCGCCCACCAGCAACCCTTTGCAATACTTAGGTATTTTCACATTTACTGTGACAGCAAGTCATCCAATGAATGTTTTTCCGCATCTGCCCGGCCTTTGGCTTCGGCAGCGTCGAGATAATCGCTCCACCAATGCGCCATTCGGACTCGCTCATCCCAATACAAGCTGCGGTTATAACTGGCCTTCACCTTGTTCTTTTCGACGTGGGCCAACGCCCGCTCGATCGCCTCATCGCGCCACAGTTCGGAATCAGTCGCGGCCGTGCGGAACGTCGACCGGAACCCGTGAACCGTGGCGGGCTTCCCGGAAGGATCGCGCCACGCCTCACCCGTGATCTTCCGCAACGCGCTGTGCATGGCGTTATAGCTCAGGTCGGCTAGTCGCTCCCCCTTCGCCAGAGCCTTCATGCGCTTGAGCAGCGCCTTTGACTGGGGCGTGAGCGGGATCTGGTGATCGCGGTCCATCTTCATGCGGACACCGGGAATCAGCCACCTGTCGCGCTGGATCTCGCCCCACGTCGCCCCTCGCAGTTCTTCGGATCGGCAGGCCGTATGCAGGACGAACAGCAGTGCCAGCTTCGTGCTTTCCCGTACCTTGGAAGCGTGCAGCCGATGGAGGAACCAAGGCAGCTGCTCGGGCGGGATGAAGCCAAAGGATCGCGCCTTGGGCGTCTTCCTAAGTGCGGCGTTGAGCCCCACCGCGGGATTGCCATTCGCAAGACCCGATGCAACGGCATAGGTGAAGACCGCCTGCACGCTTTGCCGCAGGCGCTTGGTCACGTCGATTGCGCCCCGAGCCTCCACCTTGCGCAGGACAGCGAGAACATCCTGCGGCGTGATCTGCCCCATCCCCTTGTCGCCCAGATCGGGCAGCGCGTCAGCCTCGATACGATTCCAGACTCGCGCGGCATGGGCTGGAACCCATGAGTCGCGGTTCGCCTCAAACCAGAGCTTGGCGACGGTGCTGAAGCGGTCGCTGCCATCTTCGGCAGCTTGGGGGCCGCGGGGGTCGTGGCCCGCCTTTACGCCCACACGCAGCGCCATGGCCGCATCCCGTGCAGCGGCCAGGCCCATCGCAGGATAAGCGCCCAACGTCTTATAAGAGGGCTTGCCCCCTTGAGGGCGGTAATACAGCAGCCAAGCCTTGCTGCCCGACGGGCGCACCTCCAGCGACAGCCCATGCCCATCGGGCAGCCGGTAGAGTGATTCCTTCGGTTTCGCCCCGCGGCACGTTGCGTCGTTCAATTTCCCCATGACAGCACCAAAATATTGCGAATCAGCTACCACAATATTGCAGCAATATTGCAATATCCACAAGCGGCATGGGGATGCACGGGGACGCACCGCGTCACGGAGTCTAGCAAAACATTGAATTTAAAAATGAAAAAGGCGCATCTCCATTTCGGAAATGCGCCTCAATCTATTCTGTGGTAGCGGAGGAGGGATTTGAACCCCCGACACAAGGATTATGATTCCTCTGCTCTAACCAGCTGAGCTACTCCGCCACGGGTGCGTGCGATTTACGGTGAGCAGCTGGGGGCGTCAAGGGGCCGAAAGCAGGTTTTTCAAAGTTTTTGGCCCGCTCGCCAGCCCGGCCCGACGCCCGGCTTCTTCGTTCCCCAAATACCCAAAAAGCGACGGCGCCAGCGCCGCCGCCCTCGATGGAAAGCATCAGACGGAAATCCCGCTGCGCCCCGCCAGGTCGGTAAAGAACTGCCAGGCCACCCGGCCCGAGCGCGAGCCGCGCGTCGCCTGCCACTCGATCGCCTCGGCGCGCAGCCGATCCTCGGGGATCTGCAAGCCATAGGCGCCGCAATAGCCGCGCACCATGGCCAGGTATTCGTCCTGCGAACAGGGGTGGAAGCCCAGCCACAGCCCGAACCGATCCGAGAGCGAGACCTTCTCCTCGACCGCCTCGCCGGGATGGATGGCGGTCGACCGCTCGTTGTCGATCATGTCGCGCGGCATCAGGTGGCGCCGGTTCGAGGTGGCATAAAGGATCACATTGGCCGGCCGCCCCGAGATGCCGCCGTCCAGCACCGCCTTGAGCGACTTGTATTGCGTATCGTCATGGCTAAAGGACAGGTCGTCGGAAAACAGCACGAAGCGGCGCTCGCGCGCCCGGCCCAGGATCGCCAAGAGCCGCCCGACCGAGCCCAGATCCTCGCGCGCGATCTCGACCAGCACCAGCGGCAGGCCCTGGCGCACGGCCTCGGCATGCACGGCCTTGACCAGCGAGCTTTTGCCCATGCCGCGCGAACCCCAGAGCAGCGCGTTGTTCGCCGCATGGCCGCGGGCGAATTGCAGCGTATTCGCCAGCAGCGTGTCGCGCGCCCGGTCGATGCCGATCAGCTGCACCAGATCGACGCGGTTGACCTCGGCCACCGGCTCCAGCCGGTCGGGATCGGGCTGCCAGACATAGGCGGTCGCCTCGGTGAAACTCGGCTCGGGCGCGGGCGGCGGCGACATGCGTTCCAGCGCCGCGGCGATGCGCAGCAAGGCTTCGTCAGGCATCGGCTTCCCGTTCTTCCAGTTCGCGCTTCTTTTCCATCCGCCGCACCAAGAAGATCGAGACCTCGTAAAGCCCATAGATCACCGTGAACAGCACGACCTGACTGATGACATCGGGCGGGGTGACGATGGCGGCCAGCACCAGGATCACCACGATGGCATAGCGGCGCACGCTGCCCAGCCCCTCGGAGGACACCAGCCCGGCCTTGCCCATCAGCGTCAGCGCCACCGGCAGCTGGAAGGACAGGCCGAAGGCCAGGATGAACTTGGTGGTCAGCGCCAGGTATTCGCTGACCGAGCCCTGGAAGACGATCCCGGCCAGATGCGGGTTCTGCTCGGCCGCCGCCGGGTCGTCGGGCAGGGCCAGCGGCCCCTGCTGGAAGCCCAGGAAGAAATCATAGGCCATGGGCAGGATGATGTAATAAGCGAAGGCCGCGCCGATCATGAACATCACCGGCGACGCGACCAGGAACGGCAGGAAGGCCGCCTTTTCGCTGCGATAGAGGCCCGGCGCGACAAAGCGCCAAAGCTGGTAGGCGATAACCGGGAAGGCCAGCACGAAGCCGCCCAGGAAAGAGATCTGGATGGCGACGAAGAAGCCTTCCTGAAGCTTCAGCAGGATCAGCCCGCATTCCTGCCCGCGCGTCTCAAGCGCATGGCAGATCGGCCGCGTCAGGAAGTTGTAGATCGGGTTCCAGACCGTATAGCACAGCACCATCGCCACGACGAAGGCCAGGACCGACCAGATCAGCCGGGTCCGCAACTCGGCCAGGTGTTCGATCAGCGGCGCCGAGCTGTCGTCGATGCTATCGGGGTTCTTGTCGGATTTCGCGGACACTCAGCGATCTTTCGTATCGGAGCGGCGCACCGCATGCAGGCGGCGCTGGCCGGGTTCAGGGTCGGCGGCCGTGACCGGCGCCGCCGGCGCGGCCCCCTGCCCCGACCCGGCCGCGGCAGGGCTGTCGGAAGGGGCGCTGGCCGGGCTCGGGCCGTCTCCAGCCGCGGGGCCAGCCGCGGGACCAGCCGCAAGCCCGGCCGCGCCCGGATCCGGCACGGCCCGCGTGCTGGCCGAGGGGGCCTTGGGCTCCCATTTCTCGAACCGGTCGGCGGCGCGCTCCAGGGCATCCAGACCCAGCGCCTTCTTCGAGGTCAGAGACTTGACGTCGCGCAAGGCGTTGCCGGCCTCGTCCAGGCCGGTGCTCTTGGCGGCATCCTCCATCGCGCTGGAAAACTCGCGCGCCATGGAGCGGGCGCGGGCCGTGATCCGTCCCAGCGAATGAAACAGATGCGGCAGATCCTTCGGCCCGATCACGATCAGCGCGACGATGCCGATCAGCAGCAGTTCGCTCCAGCCGATATCCAGCATTGCGATGTCCCGCGACGGTTACGAACGGTCGGTGCCGTGCGGCGTGACGTCGCGCATGGCCTCGTTGGTCTGGGCCTGGGCACGGGCTGCGTCCTCGGCCGGGCTCTGGCCGATGGGTTTCTTGGCGTCCTCGGCGGCGCGGTCATATTCCTCGGCACCGTCCTTGACGCCCTTCTTGAATGCGGTGATGCCCTTGCCCACCTCGCCCATCAGGGACGAAACCTTGCCGCGCCCGAAAAGCACCAGCACCACCACCGCGATGAGCAAAAGCCCCGGAAGGCCGATGTTGTTCAGCATGTCGTTTCCACTCCTTGCCGGCCGTGCCGGCGTTGACGGGTCATATGTAGTCCTCGACCATTGCAATGCAAAGCCCAAACGCGCCCTCTCCTTCCAACCATGGCAGCGCGGCGGAAAATCCGCCATGCTTTCCATCGCATGCAATCCGGAGAATAAGGTAACGATATGGAGATAACCCAGATCATCAGCGCCTTCGTCACGCTGTTCGTCGTGATCGACCCGGTGGGGCTTGCGCCGCTGTTCATCGCCCTGACCCGCGGCATGACACCGCAGCGGCGGCGGCGAATCGGCTGGCGCGCGCTCGGCATCGCGGCGGCGCTGATGACGCTTTTCGGCCTGGCGGGCGAGGCGATCCTGGCCGGTATCGGCATCTCGCTGTCCGCCTTCCGCATCGCCGGCGGGCTGCTGTTGTTCCTGACCGCGCTCGACATGCTTTTCGAACGCCGCACCGAGCGGCGCGAGGGCCAGGCCAGGGACGATGACGACGACCCCTCGGTCTTTCCGCTGGCCACGCCGCTGCTGGCCGGTCCTGGGGCGCTGGCCTCGATGATCCTGCTGGTCGGGCAGAACCCCGGCCCCGCCCATACGCTGATGATCCATCTGGTCATGCTGGCGGTGCTGGGCATCGCCGCCGCGCTTTTCGCCATGGCCGGGCCCATCGCGCATGTGCTGGGCCGCACCGGGACCATGGTGGTCACGCGGCTTTTCGGCATGCTGCTGGCGGCGCTGTCGATCCAGTTCGTGATCGACGGGCTCAAGGGATCGGGGCTGGTCTGATGGGCGAAGAATTCGGCCGCCTTGCCTATCTGGTGCTGCTGCTGATCGCCGTCGGCGGCTTTCTGCTGGTCGAGCTGCGCGCCCGGCCGGGCCAGGCCCTGCGGCAGGCGGCGGCCTGGGGGCTGATCTTCCTGGGCGTGGTGGCGCTGGCCGGGCTTTGGGACGACATCCGCGGCACGATCTCGCCCCAGGCCCGGATGCTCGAAGGCGGCCGGATCGAGGTGCCGGTCGGCAATGACGGCCATTACCACCTGACCGCGCAGGTGAACGGCACCCCGGTGCGCTTCGTCATCGACACCGGCGCCACCAGCATCGCCCTGGGACCACGGGACGCCGCGCGCGTCGGCATCGACCCCGAGACGCTGGCCTATGCCGGCCAGGCCCGCACCGCGAACGGCATCGTCCAGACCGCGGCCGTGCTGCTTGATTCAGTCGCGATCGGCGAGATCCGCGACAGCCGCGTCCCCGCGGTGGTGCTGCGCGCCGAACTCGAGCAATCGCTGATGGGCATGTCCTACCTGTCGCGCTTTGCCCGCGTCAGCATCGAGGGCAACCGGCTGATCCTCGAACGCTGACCGGCTGCCTTTCCGCCCGGATGTCCGGGGAAGAGCGGCCAGCCGCGCCTCGTTCAGGAGGCGGAGGCCTCCTTGCAGTCGCGCGCGGCAACGGCTGCGGCCTCGGTTTGCTTGTTCAGGAACATGATCGCCAACCGGCGGCGGTCCTGCTGTCGTTGCGCGGTCTTCCGGCGATTGGCGCGCCTGTTCGGTGTTCTTGCCATTTCTTGCCTCGTTTTCTTGAAATTATTGGGCAGTCTCCGCCGCCCCGCCCGGCTGCGCCGAGAGAGGTCCGACAGAACCAGCCGCTATAGGGGGAATATCGTCGGGCGGGCAGATGGAACTGCGCAACGCCCTGGGCGCCAGGCGCCTATTTTTTCTTGCGTTTCTTGGCGGGGGTGCCGCCCTCGGACGCTTCCTTGGCCAGCCTCGCCGCGCGCAGGCTTGCGGTCAGTTCCTGGCGGCGTTCGGTCTGCTCGCTGATGATCAGCTTGGCTTCCGAGGTCGTCCGATCCATCGCTGTCAGCGGCGTCGGCTCGCGGAAAAGCCCCTTCAGTCTGTCCTTGGGTGCCATGCGAGCCTCCGGGATGTTGGTCCGACCAGGATCGGTCGGACCATCTGTCTTGCCATCGTGCAGGATCAGGCCAGGGCCAGGTCGCGCGCCGATTGGCGGCCGTCGCGGCCGGTCTCGATTTCGAAAGTCACGGCCTGGCCGTCATCGAGTTGACGGATATTCGCCCGCTCGAGGGCCGAGATATGCACGAACACATCCTTGCCGCCTTCCGCGGGAGCGATGAAGCCGAAGCCTTTGGTGGCGTTGAACCATTTCACGGTGCCAGTGGCCATCGTGATGTCTCCTTCATTTATACCGTCCGCGACATGCGACGGCCCGGCTCAGTCAGATCGAAGCATAGTCTGAAGCCGGAAAGGAGACAGGATGCAGAAGAAATAACCTAGCCCGCTGAACATGGGGTGCAATGGGCAGGAATGCAAGGGCTGTCTGCGCCGGGCGGATGACAGGGCCGCCTCAGCCCTGGTCGCGCTCGGCCAGTTGCAGCCATTCCTCTTCGGCGGCGGCCAGCGCCTGCTGGCGCTCGGCCAGGCCCTCGCTGGCCTTGGCGAACTTGACCGGGGCGGTCTGGAACAGGTCGGGCTGGGCCAGGAACTCGGTCAGCTTGCCGATCTCGGCCTCCAGCCGCTCGATGACGGCCGGCAGCGCCTCCAGCCGCTTGCGTTCCGAGAAATTGAGCCCCGTGCGCGGTGCCGTGGCCTTGGGCTGGGGCGCGGGCGCGGCCGGCGCGGGCCTGGCGGGGGCCGGCCGGGTCGGCTCGGGCACGGGGGCCGCCTGTTGGCGTTGCGCGCGGTAGTCGGACCAGCCGCCGGGATAGATCGTGGCCCGACCGTCGCCCTCCATCGCCACGGTGGTCGTGGCCACGCGGTCGATGAAGTCGCGGTCGTGGCTGACCAGCAGCACCGTGCCGTCGTAATCGCCCAGGATGTCCTGCAAGAGGTCCAGCGTCTCGACGTCCAGATCGTTGGTCGGCTCGTCCAGCACCAAGAGGTTCGAGGGCCGGGCCATGATCCGCGCCAGCAAAAGCCGCGCCTTTTCCCCGCCCGACAGGCTGCCGACCGGCGCCCGCGCCTGCGCCTCGTCGAACAGGAAATCCTTGAGATAGGCCACGACATGGCGCGGGTTGCCGCGCACCATCACCTGGTCCGAGCGCCCCGAGACCCGCATGGAGGGATCGCCCGCCAGCGCGTCCCACAGTGTCACCGTCTCGTCGATGGCCGAGCGCGCCTGGTCGAAGACCGCGATTTCCAGGTTGGTGCCGTGCCTGACCGTGCCGGTATCGGGGGCGATCTCGCCGGTCAGCATCTTGATCAGCGTGGTCTTGCCGGCGCCGTTCGGGCCGACAAAGGCCACCCGGTCGCCGCGCAGCACCCGCAGGTCGAAGGGCTTCAGGATCACCCGATCGCCGAAGGACTTGGAAATGCCCTTGGCGTCGATCACCCGCTTGCCCGATTGCGGCCCCGCGTCCAGTTCCATCGCCGCCGTGCCCTGGCGGCGGATCTGGCCGGCGCGCTCCTCGCGCAGCGCGGCCAGCGCACGGACGCGGCCCTGGTTGCGCTTGCGCCGGGCGGATATGCCCTCGACCGCCCAGCGGGCTTCGGCCTTGATCTTGCGGTCGAGCTTGTGGCGCGCCTCGTCCTCGGCGGTCCAGACGGTTTCGCGCCAATCCTCGAAATGTTCGAAGCCCTTGTCCTGGCGGCGGACCTCGCCGCGGTCGATCCACAGCGTCGCCCGGGTCAGCGCCCGCAGGAAGGCACGGTCGTGCGAGATCAGCACGAAAGCCGCCCTGGTCGCGGAAAGCTGCTCCTCGAGCCAGCCGATCGCCTCGATGTCGAGATGGTTGGTCGGCTCGTCGAGCAGCATCAGTTCCGGCGCCTCGGCCAGCAGCCGCGCCAGCGCCGCCCGCCGCCGCTCGCCGCCCGAGGCGGTGGCTGTGGGGCGGTCGGGGTCGAATTTCAGCCCCTCGGCCGCCATCTCGACGCGGTAGCCCTCGGCATCGCCCAGACCGGCGCGCGCGAAATCGCCCAGGGTGGCGAAAGCCGACAGGTCCGGGTCCTGCTCCATATAGCCCACGCGGGTGCCGGCGGAGGTGATGACCTGGCCGGCATCGGGCTCGACCAGCCCGGCCATGACCTTCATCAGCGTGGACTTGCCCGAGCCGTTGCGGCCGACCAGCGCCAGCCGGTCGCCCTGCTGAACGGTCAGGTTCAGCCCTTCAAAGACGGGATTGCCGCCGAAGGTCAGGGAAATATCGGTGAGTTGCAGAAGCGGAGCGCGTGCCATGAGGGGGCAGATATGCCGCGCCAGCCTGCCGGTCAACCGGGGACGCATGCGGGCGGGATGGGGGCGCTGCCCCCGGCGCGATGACGGGTGGCAAAAGGTTTGAGCTTTTGAGCTCGAAACCTGCCATTTTTCCGAAATGTCAGAAATTCTATCGCCAAAAAATCAATATGTTAGATGAAAATATGTGCGCGGCTTCGCGCACACCGTAAACCTTTTTGTTTATGGTGTGCGCTGACCAAGGCCGTCGGCTGAACTGGGTATCCCTTCCTCTACGGCCATGCGAGACCAAGATTCGCAGCTCCGCTTAAAGTAGCCTCGGGGACGGGCAGGATGAGTGCTCTGCAACTCTATCTGCCGCATAAAGTCAAACATCGCCGCAGCCGCGACCTCATGGATTTCATAACCCATGATCGTAACCGTCCGGTCTGACCGCTACCTTTCGACGCCTGGCCTGCGCAGGCAAGGTGCGTGGCGGCAGCCCGGCGTCCCGCGCTTCGGCCGCCGGAGCCGGCACAAAGCCGGCTGGTGCCTGCGGTCAAAACAGGTGCGGAACGATGCCCATTCACCGCGGCGGCCACAGACGCCTGCAAGTGCGCTACTGCCCGGCGGCCGGCCTGCGCGCCGACGCGGGACATCATGATCGACGGCAGGCCCGGCCCTGCGGCGCGCGATACGGCGCGCAAAGGGCACGGCACGCCGGGCCGCTACTGCCGCGCCAGCCAGTCGGTGATGCAGCGGCGCAGATTCGTCTCGCCCAGAGTGCGCGCGTCGTCGATCAGCCGCTTCAGTTCGCTCAGGTCCACGCGCCGGATCAGGTGCTTCACCGGCCCGATCGAGGCCGGGCGCATCGACAGCCGCCGGAACCCCAGCGCCGCCAGCGTTACCGCCTCGATCGGACGGCCGGCATCCTCGCCGCAGAACGACACCGGCACCCGCGCCTCGTCGCAGCGCCGCACGATCTGGTCGAGCAGCGAGATGAAGGAGGTGTTCAGCGTGTCATAGCGCCGCCGCACGCGCTCGTTCTCGCGGTCGGCGGCAAAGAAGAACTGCTTCAGGTCATTGCCGCCCACCGAGATGAAATCGCACATCTCGAAGAACTTCTTCGGCGCGAAGGCCAACGAGGGCGTCTCGAGCATGGCGCCGACGCGAATGTCCGAGGGCATGGCATGGCCCAGCCGCTGTTCGCGCGCCAGTTGCTCCATCAGCAGCTTATGCGCCTCTTCGAACTCGTGCATCTCGGTGATGAAGGGGAACATGACATAGAGCGGCCGCCCCACCGCGGCGCGGATCAGCGCCTGCAACTGCATCCGCAAGACGCCGCGCTTGTCCAGCCCCACCCGGATCGCCCGCCAGCCCATGGCCGGGTTCGGCTCGTCCTGCGGCTTCATGTAGGGCAGCACCTTGTCCGAGCCGATGTCCAGCGTGCGGAACATCACCGGTTTGCCATGGGCATTGTCCAGCACATGCGCGTAAAGCGCCGCCAGCTCGCCCCGGCGCGGCACGCGGGTGCGGGTCAGGAACTGCAACTCGGTGCGGAACAGCCCCACCCCCTCGGCGCCCGAGCTTTCCAGGCTGGGCAGGTCGGCCATCAGCCCGGCATTCATGTAAAGCTGGATCGTCGTGCCGCATTTCGCGGTGGCGGGCAGGTCGCGCAACCCGGCATAACGCTTTTGCGCCTCGGCCTGCATCGCCATCTTGTCGCGAAAGGCCTTGGCGACCGATTCCTCGGGGCGCAGATGCACGGTGCCCATGTCGCCATCCACCAGGATCAGGTCGCCGTTCAGCGCCTCGGAGGTGACGCGCTCGGCATGGATCACCAGCGGGATGGCCAGCGCGCGGGCGACGATGGCGGCATGGCTGCCGACCGAGCCCTCCTCCAGCACCACGCCCCTGAGGCGCCGGCCATAATCCAGCAACTCGGCCGGGCCGATGTTGCGTGCGACCAGGATCGGGTCGTCGGGCATCTCGGCGCCGGTGTCGCGCCCCTGCCCGGTCAGGATGCGCAAGAGCCGGTTCGACAGGTCGTCCAGATCGTGCAGCCGGTCGCGCAGATAGGGATCGGCGGCGCTTTCCAGCCGGGCGCGGGCCTGGCTTTGTTCTTTCTCGACCGCGGCCTCGGCCGAAAGGCCCAGGTCGATCGCCTCTTCCATCCGGCGCAGCCAGCTGCGGGAATGGGCGAACATGCGATAGGTCTCCATGACCTCGGCCGAATCGCCCGAACCCATGTCGGTGGCGGCCAGCATGGAATCGACCGTGGTGCGCAGCATGGCCACGGCCTCGGTCAGCCGGGCCTTTTCCTTCAGCGGATCGTCGGCGACCGGATTGGTGACCACCACGCGGGGCTCGTGCAGCCAGACCCGGCCCTCGGCCGCGCCCTCCTGCGCGGTCGAGCCGCGGAACATGACCGGAAAGCGGTGCTGGAGCGGCAGGCTGTCCGCCTGCGAGCCCAGGAAGGCGCCCAGCTCGGCCATCTCGGCCAGGACCATGGCGACCACCTCCAGCCCATAGACCTCGTCCTCGTTGAACTGGCGGGCATCGCGGGACTGCACCACCAGCACGCCCAGCTTTTCGCCGACGCGCTGGATCGGCACGCCCAGGAAGCTGGAATAGACCTCTTCGCCGGTCTCGGGCATGTAGCGGAAACCGGGCTCGGCCGGGGCATTGGCGGTGTTCACGTGCCGGCCCGAGCGGGCGACGCGGCCGACCAGCCCCTCGCCCAGGCGCAGCCGGGTCTTATGCACCGATTCGGGCTTCAGCCCCTCGGTGGCGCACAGCTCCAGCGTGGCGGGATCGCGGAAAAGATAGATCGAACAGACCTCGGTTCCCATCGAATCGGCGATGTGATGGGTGATCTGATCGAGACGGTCCTGGCCGCCCCCAGGGGCGGCCAAGGTTTCGCGCAGCCGCCGCAGCAGCTTGCGCGAGTCGCTGTCCTTGCGTTCGGGCATAATCCTCCCGCTTCAGCCTATCGGCCCGGATTCAGGGCTTTTCCAGTTCGAAGGCATCATGCAGCGCCTGAACCGCCAGTTCCATATACTTGCGGTCGATAAGCACCGAAATCTTGATCTCGCTGGTGGAGATCACCTTGATGTTGATGTTTTCATCGGCCAGCGCCTTGAACATGCGCGCGGCGACGCCGGCATGGCTGCGCATGCCGATGCCCACGACCGAGACCTTGGCGACCTCGGTATCCACGACCAGGTCGTCATAGGCGATATGGCCGGCGGCCTTGGCATCCTCCATGGCCTTGCGGGCGCGGGCGACCTGATTCACCGGGCAGGAGAAAGTCATGTCGGTCACCGAACCGGGGTGATCCTCGTAATCCTTTTCCGAGATGTTCTGGACAATCATGTCCACGTTCACGCCGGCCTCGGCCAGGGGCGCAAAGATCGCGGCCGAGATGCCGGGGCGGTCCTCGACCGTGACCAAGGTGATCTTGGCCTCTTCGCGGGAATAGGCGACGCCGTTGACGACTTTCGATTCCATGATTTCATCCTCATCGCAGACCAGGGTGCCGCTGTTCTCGTCGGTTTCCTCGAACGAGGACAGTACCCGCAGGCGGACCTTGTAGCGCATCGCCAGCTCGACCGAGCGGGTTTGCAGAACCTTGGCCCCCAGGCTGGCCAGTTCCAGCATCTCCTCGAAGGCGATCTTCTTGAGCTTGCGCGCTTTCGAGGTGATGCGCGGATCGGTGGTATAGACCCCGTCCACATCGGTATAGATGTCGCAACGCTCGGCCCCGAAGGCGGCGGCAAAGGCGACCGCCGTGGTATCCGAGCCGCCGCGGCCCAGCGTGGTGATGCGGTTGTCCGAGCCGAGCCCCTGGAAACCCGCGACCACGGCGACCCGCATGCCCTCGGCGAATTTCTGGTCGATATTGTCGCGAGGGATGGAGACGAAGCGCGCCGAGGAGTGCTGCGAGGTGGTGTTGATCGGCACCTGCCAGCCCTGCCAGCTGCGCGCGGGCACGCCCAGTTCCTGCAGGGTCAGCGCCATCAGCCCGGCGGTGACGTTCTCGCCCGAGGCGACCACGGCGTCGTATTCGCGCGCATCGAACAGCGGCGAGGTCGCCTCGACCCAGCCGACCAGTTCGTTGGTCTTGCCCGACATGGCGCTGACGATGACGATCACGTCATAGCCGCGCTCGACCTCGCGCTGAACCTTCAGCGCGGCGTTCTTGATGCGGTCCAGGTCGGCAACCGAGGTGCCGCCGAATTTCATCACCAGAAGCGGCATTCCCTTGCCCCCAGCATCACCAGTTTTCAGGGGGGCCTTCTAGGGTCGGGACGGGAAAAGAACAAGGGGCGGCAGGCATTTCCCGAACCTTCCGGTGCATTATTTTGCCAGCCCGGCCGCCGACGCGCTCGGCATCTTGATGCCGCCGGCGCAGGACCGCAAAAGGGCGGGCATGAAAGTGACGCATGACGAATCCACCTTCACCCTGACCGGCAAGATCTGGTCGGCGACCTATCCCCTGGAGGAGCTGCCGAAATGGCTGGCCTTCTATCGCGGCCGCAAGGCACGCTTTCCCAAGGCCGGCAACAGCTATGACGCCACCATCGCCGCGCTGGAGCAGCTGGAGCGGAGCCTGGCCGCGAAACGCTAGGCGTCGCTGCGGTCGCGCCAGCGGCTATGGATATTCTCGCAATGGGCCGTCTCGGCAAAGACGCGGTCCATCAGCGCCATGAAGGCGCTGCGCCAGGGCGACGGCGGCTGACGATAGACGCGCGAGCAAAGCGGCTCTGATTGCTGTCCCCCAAGGGTCCGGTTGATGCAGACGGACGCGCTCCACCAAGCGTTCATGAGAACCTCGCATACTCATCAAAACACCTTCGATCAGACGAATGTGACACCCCGAAAACAACCGGGGGCGCCCCCAGCTTCATGAAGCGGCGCTGATGCAGCAAAGTCACGCTGGCTTTTTCGGCAGGAAACCGCCGGGCTCGCCGCCGGATCCCTGCGGGAAAGCGGCGCGGGCGGCATCCGGAACAAGGCCGCAAACCGCGCTGCAAACCGGTGAGGGTCGGAAGGAACTGAGTGGTGACTGAGTGGTGGTCGGGGCGAGAGGATTCGAACCTCCGGCCTACGGTACCCAAAACCGTCGCGCTACCAGGCTGCGCTACGCCCCGGACCTGTCGCGCTGTCTAGCGGCTGACCGCGCTGGGGGAAAGGGAAAACTGAGAGGCCGCAGCACCTTCAGTCGCAGGGCGCCAGCGCATCCTGCTGCGGCAGGCGCGGATGCGACAGCACCATGCCGGGATGGATGCCCAGCCGCGCCGCGTCGCCGCCCGGCACCTCCAGCACCATCAGCCGCTCGGGCGCGGGATCGCCGGGCGCCGCGCCCGCGATCGCCGTCTCGTCCAGCGGCTTGGCCATCGGATGAACGTGGCGCACCTCGCCCCGTGCGTCGATGAAAATCATGTCCAGCGCAATCAGCGTGTTGCGCATCCAGAAGCTGACCGGCTGCGGCGATTCGTAGATGAACAGCATGCCCTGCCCCGCCGGCAGGTCGCGGCGGAACATCAGGCCCCGCGCGCGTTCCTCGTCGCTGTCCGCGATCTCGACCGCCACCTCGACCGGCTTGCCCCGACCCTGGAACAACGCCCGGTCGGGATGACACGGGGCCGCAAGGGCCGAGGATTGATTTATGACAAGAAAAGCAAGAACAACCGTAACGGCCCTCAACTTCATACCGCGCCCGCGACCAGCCGCAATTTAGCGAGCGCGGCCGCTCCCCCCGGCTGTGTCTGCCGCGCCTCGATCGCGGCTTTCTCCCAGGACAGGATTTGCGCGGCCATCATCCCCCGCCGGCCATCGACCACGCGCAGCGCGATCGCCTCGCCCACGGCCAGATCGGCAAAGCCGGAATGGCGCAACACCTCGACATGCAGGAACACGTCGGCTTTTTCGGCGAAGATATTGGCAAAGCCGAAGCCCTTGGCCTTGTCGAACCATTTCACCCGCGCCGGCAGCAGCGGCAGCTGCGCGATCTCTTCCGGTGTGGCCGAACACAGATCGGCGATGGCGGGCATCGGCTCGCTGGCAGGCGGCGTGATCTCCAGCACCTCGACCGCCTGCATGCCGCGCGGCGTCTTCTGGATGATGGCAACCACATGAGAGCCCTCGGCAACCGAGCTCTGGCCGAAATTCCTCAGTACGTTGGCGTGCAGAAGAATGTCGGCGCCACCCTCGGGATCGGTCAGGAAACCGAAGCCCTTGCTGCCATCGAACCATTTCACGACGCCCGCGATCTTGCGCTGTTGCTCGTCGTCTTCTTCCATGTCGTCCTGTCACCCGTTAGAAAACCAGAAACAACCCGAAACTCCGGTCCCGCGCCCTTCGGTCTAGGCTGAACGAAGGTGGAGCCGGATTGGTCAGGTTTTCCATACCATGGATAAATCGCGAACCCGCATCAAGGGCTAAGACGGCAGACTTGCCATAAACTTTGAATTATTTCTTGACTATTGTCCTGTCCGTCGCCGCTTTCGTCGGGAAAACCTCGTTTTGTCCAGCGAAAACGGTCATGCAGGCGGAAGGCGCCATCGGCCCAGAATTCGATCTGGACCGGGCGGATTCGATAGCCGCCCCAATGCGGCGGGCGCGGGGGATTCAACCCAAGATTGATCCCAAGCCGCGCCACATCACCCATCAGCGCACCGCGGCTGGCCAGCGGCCGGCTTTGGCGCGAGGCCCAGGCGCCGATCCGCGACTGCAAGGGACGCGAGGCGTAATAGGCATCGGCCAGGTCGGATTCGACACGGGTGACATGGCCGCGTACGCGCAGTTGCCGGCGCAGCGACTTCCAGTGCATGACGAAGGCCGCGACCCCGGTCGCCTCGATCTGGCTGCCCTTGGCGCTTTCGTAATTGGTATAGAAGACGAAGGAGCCCTCGGCCCCCGCCCCCTCGATCCCCTTCAAAAGCACCATGCGCACGTCGGGCATGCCCGCGGCATCGACGGTGGCCAGCGCCATGGCGCTGGGGTCGTTCGGCTCGGTCCTTTCGGCCTCGGCCAGCCAGCTGCGGGCGATGGCAAAGGGGTCGTCGCCGGCGAAAATTCCGCTGCGGTCGCTCATGTCTGCCTGCTTACCGACACTTGATGCCTCCATGCAGTTCGCCTAATCCTGCTGCAAACCGAAGAAGCGCGAGGGGCAGCATCATGTCAAGTGACGGCGGGAATGGGCTGATGAAGGGTCGCCGCGGCCTCATCATGGGCCTGGCGAACGACAAGTCCATCGCCTGGGGCATCGCCAGGGCGCTGGCCGAACAGGGTGCCGAGCTGGCCTTTTCCTATCAGGGCGAGGCGCTCAAGCGCCGGGTCGAGCCGCTGGCCGCGCAGATCGGCTCGGACCTGCTGGCCGAATGCGACGTGGCCGACGAGGCCTCGGTCGACGGGCTGTTCGCGACCATTGCGGAACGCTGGGACAGCCTGGACTTCATCGTCCATGCCATCGGCTTTTCCGACAAGGAGCAGCTGCGCGGCCGCTATGCCGACACCACGCGCGACAATTTCCTGATGACCATGGACATCTCGGTCTATTCCTTTACCGCCGTGGCGCGCCGCGCCGCCGCGATGATGCCGAACGGCGGCTCGATGCTGACCCTGACCTATTACGGCGCCGAGCGGGTGATGCCGCATTACAACGTCATGGGCGTCGCCAAGGCCGCGCTGGAGGCGTCGGTGCGCTACCTGGCCGAGGATTTCGGCAAGGACGGCATCCGCGTCAACGCCATCTCGGCCGGGCCGATCAAGACGCTGGCGGCCAGCGGCATCGGTGATTTCCGCTATATCCTGAAATGGAACGAGCTGAACTCGCCGCTGCGCCGCAACGTCACCATCGACGATGTCGGCAAGTCGGCGGTCTATCTCTTGTCCGACCTGGGCTCGGGCGTGACGGGCGAAACCCATCACGTCGATTCCGGCTATCACATCGTCGGCATGAAGGCCGTGGACGCCCCCGACATCGCCACGACGAAAAAGGACTGATCCTCCGCGATGAGCGCCGAACAGGTCATCGCGCTTGTCTCGGCGCTGACGCTGGCGATCCTGACGCCGGGGCCGGCGATCATCGCCACGGTGCAGACCGCCTTCCTGCATGGTCGCGCCCGCGCCCTGCCCTATGCGCTTGGACTGGCCACGGGCGCCTCGCTGTGGTGCCTGTTCGCGCTGGCCGGGCTGGCGGTGCTGTTCCGGCTGCACCCGGCGCTGTTCGTCGCGCTCAAGGTCTTTGGCGGCTTCTACCTGCTGTGGTTCGCCTGGACGCTGTGGCGCGCCTCGACCCTGCCCCTGCCGCCGGCGGCCGGCGGCGCCAGCAAGGGGTTCTGGGGCGGGATCGCGCTGAACCTCTCCAATCCCAAGCCGGCGCTGTTCTATGCCGCGTTGATCCTGTCGGTCTTTCCCGAGCCGATGGGGATCGCGCGGCAGGCGCTGATCTATGGCATCTGCCTGGGGACCGAGCTGTTCTGGTATGCGCTGGTCGCCGTTCTGATGTCGACAGCCCTCATGCGCGCGCGCTATTTTGCGGCAAAGTTCTGGATCGACCGGGCCGCCGGCATCGCCATCGCGCTGCTGGGCCTGCTTCTGATCGTCAACCACTAAGGAGCCAGCATGAACGATCGCCTGCCCCATGAACGCGGATTCCATATCAGCTGGGACCAGCTGCACCGCGACGCCCGTGCCCTGGCCTGGCGGCTCGAGGATCGCCCCTGGCGCGCGATCCTGGCCATCACCCGCGGCGGGCTGGTACCGGCGATGATCGTCGCGCGCGAACTTGACGTGCGGGTGATCGACACGATTTCCGTCAAGTCCTATCGCGGCAAGGGCGGGCAGGAGCGCGGCGAGGTCACGGTGCTGAAGGCTCCGGACCCGGCGGTGATGCAGGACGGCGACGGCATCCTGGTGGTCGACGACCTGGTCGATTCGGGGCGCACGCTGGAACATGTGCGCACCATGTATCCCAAGGCGCATTTCGCCACCGTCTATGCCAAGCCCAAGGGCCGGCCCATGGTCGAGACCTATGTGACCGAAGTCAGCCAGGACACCTGGATATTCTTCCCCTGGGACATGGCGCTGCAATACGTCCAGCCCTATCGCGGCGAGGATTGATCCCGCGCGGCATGTCGCGGGCGCGCGGCGCTTCAGGATTGCCCCGCAGATCGTCGTGGCGCATCATCGGATGGCGGGCCGGAAGCGGCCCCTGTCCTGCGAGGGAAAACGGTGATGCGTCCGATCCTCATTGTTGCGCTGTTGCTGCCGATGCCGGCGGCCGCCTTCATGGCCCGCAACGGCATGACCGTCACCCAGGCCGGCCCGACCGAGATCGCGGTCGCCTACCAGGCTCGGCGCGAGGACACCGATTATTGGTGCGCCGCGGGCGATTTTGCGCAGCGCGCCCTGGGCCAGCCTGGCAAGGCCCGGATCTGGCGCGCCACGCCCAAGCCGCGCAAGGCGGGCCAAGGGATCGTCTTCACGCTCGATCCCGCACGCAAGGCCGAAGGGGCCGGGTTGTCCGAATTCGGTTCGGGACCGCGCGACGGCTCGCTGCCGCTGGGGATGGCGGTGGGAAATTACTGTCGCAGAGACATTCCCTTTTGGCGGGACTGACTTCTGCTGCCGCATTCGGGCGCAGCGATGCTGGCAACTTGCCCGGCCGGAACCACCGCCCCCCGCCAATCCGCTAGCCGCCTTGCCGGGCCGGGGATCGCCGGGCCGGCCCAGGGCGCGCTACGCATAATCGCCGGGGCCGGCCCGGCCCTCTCCTATCCGTTTCCGCGCACGAAACGCGCCGCTTCCTCGGCCGCGCGGCGCAGGGCGCGGCTCTTGTTCACCGTCTCCATGAACTCGGCCTCGGGGTCACTGTCATAGACCACGCCGCCGCCGGCCTGGATGTAAAGCGTGCCGTCCTTGATCACCCCGGTGCGCAGGGCGATGCACATGTCCATCTCGCCATTGGCGGCGAAATAGCCGACGCCGCCGGCATAGACGCCGCGCTTTTCCGGCTCCAGCTCGTCGATGATCTCCATCGCCCGGACCTTGGGCGCGCCCGAGACCGTGCCCGCCGGCATCCCCGCCAGCAGCGCCGACAGCGCGTCCTCGCCTTCGTTGAGCTCGCCCACCACGTTCGAGACGATATGCATGACGTGGGAATAACGCTCGACGATGAACCGTTCGGTGGGGGTCACCGTGCCGATGCGCGCCACCCGGCCCACGTCGTTGCGGCCGAGGTCCAGCAGCATCAGATGCTCGGCCAGTTCCTTCTGGTCGGCCAGCAGATCGGCCTCCAGCGCGCGATCCTCCTCGGGAGTGGCGCCGCGCGGGCGGGTGCCGGCGATGGGGCGGATCGTCACCTCGCCTTCGCGCAGCCGCACCAGGATCTCGGGCGAGGCGCCGACGATCTGGAAGCCGCCGAAATTCAGGAAGAACATGAAGGGCGATGGGTTGGTGCGCCGCAACGCGCGGTAAAGCGCAAAGGGCGGCAGCGGGAAATCCATCGCCCAGCGTTGCGAGGGCACCACCTGGAAGATGTCGCCGGCGCGGATGTATTCCTTGGCCTTCTCGACCGCCGCCAGATAGGCTTCCTTGCTGAAATTGCTGCGCAATTCGCCGATTTTCAGATCGTGGCCCAGGGCGCGCGGCTCGCTGGGCTGGCGGTCCAGCGCGCGCAGCGCCTCCATCACCCGCTCGGCAGCCTGGGCATAGGCGGCGCGGGCGGGGGTTTCCCCATCGTGCCAGGCCGGGGCGCAGAGCAGGACTTCGCCCTTGACCCCGTCCAGAACCGCAACGACCGAGGGGCGCATCATCATCGCATCCGGCAGGCCCAGCGGATCGGGGTTCACGTCGGGCAGGCGCTCGACCAGGCGGATCATGTCATAGCCCAGATAGCCGAAAAGCCCCGCCGCACCCGCCGGCACGCCGTCCGGCATGTCGATGCGGCTTTCCGCGATCAGGGCACGCAGGCTGTCCAGCGCCGGCCGGTCGTCACCCGCGAACTCGTCCGAATAGCGGGCGTTGCGGTTGATGCGGGCCTTGCCGTCGCGGCATTCCCAGATCAGGTCGGGCTTCATGCCGACGAAGGAATAGCGGCCGCGCAGCTCGCCGCCGGTGACGCTTTCCAGCATGAAGGAATTGGGCGCGGCCTCGGCCAGCTTCAGCATCAGGCTGACCGGCGTGTCCAGGTCGGCCGCCAGCCGGATGGTCAGAAGCTGGTTGCGCCCCTCGGCCCAGCCCCGCTCGAATGACGCGAAATCCGGGGTGATCTCCATCATTGGACCTGCGCGTTCACCGCATCCACCGCGGTCTGGTTCAGCGTCATGCCGGCCTGGGACTGCAGCGCGCGGGTGTAATAGTCGAAGACGTCCTGGCGCAGCGAATCCGCCAGCCGGGCCGAGATGCCCTCGCGGATCTGCGCGGCCTCGTCGCCCCTGGTCTCGGCCGGGTGGATCTTGTCCAGCGTGACCAGGAACACCCGGTTCTCGGCATCGACCACCTCGGTCGCGCCCTCCTCGGCGATCTCGAAGGCCTGGGTCACCACGTCCTGCGGCACACCGTTAATGAAACCGCCGCGGGCAAGGCCGGTCGCCGGCGTGCCGGGATCGGGGGCGGGCTTCTGGTCAGCCGGAGCGGGGGCCTCGGTCCCCGGCGCGGTCGCGGCGGCGCCGAGGGCCTGGGCGACCGGCGCGGTCGCCGCCGCCGGGGCCGGCTCGATGCCGGTCTCGGCGGCCGCCTCGGCCTCGACGCGGCGCTCCTCGGCCAGGGCGAGCAGCAGGCGATGCGTCTCGTTGCGCGCCCAATCCTCGGCCACGCGCTCGCGCACCTCCTCGAAGGGGATCAGCGCCGGCGGCTCGATCTTGTCCAGCCGCAGGGCGAAGACGCCGCCGTCCCCGGTCTCGAACAGTTCGGGGAAATCCTTCTCGCTCAGCTGCGCCGCGCGCTGGCGGAACTCGGGATAGGCGTCGATGCCGTTCGGGTGGGCCTCGGCGCCGGGACTCCAATCGATGCGGCCGAGCTTCATCGGCGTGTCCTCGACCATGTCCTCCAGCGCCGCGCCCCCGGCCAGCAGGTCGGCGAACTCGTCCGAACGCTCCTCGATCTGGCGCCGCGCGCGGTCCACCGCGGCCTCGAGCCGCAGGTCGTCGCGCGCCTCCTCGAAGGGAATGTCCAGCGGTTCCAGGATCGCATTCATCGAAAACAGCGCCGGCCCCAGGTCGGAACCGGCCGGGCCGGCGACGCCGGGCTCCTCCAGCGCAAACACCGCCTCGCCCGCAGCACCCAGCTCGGCCTGGCTCACCTCGCCCAAGTCGATATCGGCCAGCGTCAGCCCGCGCTCGGCGGCCAGCTGCTCGAAGGTGATCTCGCCGCGCTCGATGCGGGCCTTGGCCTCCTCGGCGGCGGCCATGGTGGGGAAGACCAGCCGCTCGACCATGCGGCGCTCGGGCTGCTGGAACTCCTCGATCCGGTCCTGGTAAAGCTCGCGCAGCGCCGCCTCGTCGACCTCGACCTCGCCCTCCAGCATCTCGGGGGTCAGCCAGACATAGGTGATCTGGCGGATCTCGGGCGCGGTGAAGCGGTCGGCATTGGCCTTGTGCCAGGCTTGCAGCGTCGCCTCGTCGGGGGTGGAAACCGGCGCGGGCAGATCCTCGGCGGTCAGTTCGCGCCAATGGATGTCGCGCGTCTCCAGCAGCCAGCCCTGGGTCTGCGCCACCACCGGCTCGGGCGCGCTGACACCGGCCAGCGCCGCGTCCTGCAGGATCAGCCGGGCCATGTCCATGCGCAGGTCATGTTCGAACTCGGCCTCGCGCATGCCCTCGCGGCGCAGCGCGTCGGCATAGATGGCGCGGTCGAACTGGCCGTTCAGGCCGCGGAAGGCGGCGATGCCGGTGATCTGCTCGGCCACCGCCTGGTCGCCGACCGAGACGCCCAGCCGGTTCGCCTCGGCCTCCAGCGCCGCGGCGGTGTAAAGCCGCGCCAGCGCCGCCTGGTCCACGCCGATGGCCTTGGCCTCGGCGGCACTGATCTGCCGGCCGGTGCGGGCAGAGAAATCCTGCATCTCGGCGCGCAGGGTGCGGGCATAGTCCTGGGCCGAGATCTCGACATCGCCCACCGCGCCGATATCGGCCGTGCCGCCCGAGAAATTGGTGACGCCGAAGCCGCCCAGCCCCAGGACCAGCATGCCCATCAGCAACCAGACGATCGTCGATTTGCCCTTGCCTCGCATCTTGTCGCCGTGCCCCGCCGTTGTTCTTGCCAGTCAGCGCAAGTCTTTAGGGTGCCAAGGGCCCGGCGGCAAGAGCCGCGACGCCGCGCCGCCTTGCCCGCCGGTCACAATCCGGTCGGCCGGTCAGGGCCGGAACGCCTCGAGCCGCTGCATCAGCGCCGCGATGCCGTCCCGGTCGGCATTGGCAAAGGCGATCCGGACATGGCGCGCGCCCTGCGCGTCGCCCTCGGGCATGAACATGGTGCCGGGCAGCAGCAGCACCCCCGCCTCGCGCAGCAGGCGCTGCGCAAGGTCCGGCGCAGGCATGTCGAACGGATGTTCGGCCCAGGTGAAATAGGCGCCGCAGCCCTTGACGCGCCAGCCGGGAAGCTGCGCCATGCCCTCGGCCATGGCGGCCCGGCGGGCAAGGATCTCGGCCCGCTCGCCCGCCAGCCAATCGCGCAGGTTCGCCATGCCCCAGGCCGCGCCGATCTGGCCGATCTGACCGGCACAGATCGCGACGGTGTCGAGGAATTTTTCGATCTCGGCCATGCGGGCGGGGCTGGCGATGACCGCGCCAACGCGATGCCCGGTCAGCCGGTAGGCTTTCGAGAAGCTGTAGAGATGGATCAGCACCTCGCCCCAGTCGGGATCGGCGAACAGGTCGTGCGGCGCGCCCTCGCGGGCGTCGAAGTCGCGATAGGTCTCGTCCAGAACCAGCGCCAGGCTGCGCGACCGCGCCAGCTCGGCAAAGGCGCGCAGGGTCTCGGCCGGGTATTCCGCCCCCGAGGGGTTGTTGGGGCTGACCAGCACGATGGCCCGGCTGCGCTCGGTGACCAGCCTGGCCGCCTCGGCCGCGTCCGGCACCATCTCCGCGCCGCAGCGCAGGGGGGCAGTGCGGATGCCCTGCATGTCGAGCCACATCTTGTGGTTGAAATACCAGGGCGCAGGCAGGATCACCTCATCCCCCGGCCCGGCGAGGCTCTGGATCGCGGCGCAGAAAGCCTGGTTGCAGCCTTGGGTGATCGCCACCTCTTCGGGGCGGATGGTGCCGGCATAGGCGCGCGACCAGTCGCGGGCCACCGCTTCGCGCAACTCGGGACGGCCCAGCACCGGGCCATAGAGATGCGCATCGGCCCGCTCCAGCGCCGCCTCGGCCATGGCACGGCGCAGGGGCTCGGGCGGCGGCTCGACCGGCGCGGCCTGGCTGAGATTGATCAACGGCCGCTCGGGCGGAAAGGTCAGGCCGGCAAGCCAGCGCCGCGCCTCCATGACGGGCGGGCGAAAGGTCGCGGCAAGGGCGGGGTTCAGCGGCAGCATGGGACGGGCCTCAGTCGGTCAGGCGCAAGGCGCCGAAATCGGGCGGGGTGGACAGGTCGGGTCCGGCGCCGGGTGCGGACCGGGCCGGGCCCTCCTCCTGGCCGGACCCGGAGGCTTCCGGCGATCGCGACGACGCCCGCGGGTCCGGCACCGCGGCACCGGACATCGCCGCCCCGGTTCCGGGCGCCGCTTCGGGACCGGCCGATGCCTCGGGCCCTGGGGCGACGGCCGGCGACGGATGCGCGCTTCCGGCCGGCTGCGTCCCGGCGGAAACGGCAGGGGCCTCGGGCGCCGCTTGGCGCCGCGCCTCTGGCGCTGGCTCGGGCGGCGGGGCGGCGGGCAGCGGTGGGGGCGCAGTTGCGGCCGGTTCCGACCCTGCGGAAACGGCGGGCGCGGCGGGGGCCTCTGCGGCCGGTTGGGACAGCGCGTCGGCGGATGCCGCGTCCGGCCCGGGCGCGGGGGCCGGCATGGTACGTTCAGGGGCGCGTTCAGGGGCGCGGTCCAGCGCCGGCACCACCACCTGGCCGGGCGGCGGCACGGGGACCGGCGCCTCGGCTGCCGGATCGGGCAGGTCGACCGGATCGGCCTCGGGCAAGGCGATCTCGGGCGCGACGGGGCTTTCGGCGGGTGCAAGCGGGCGCAGCCCGGCCGGATCGGCGGGCGCCGGCGCAGGCTCGTCGGCCGGGCGCGGCGCCAGCGGGGCCGCGGCGGGGCGCGGCGCCCCGGCGGCAAGCGGCGCGGGGGCCTGCGGCTGCATATCGCTGGTGTTCGAGAACCCGGAACCCGCCGGGACGGACAGCGTCTCGGCCGCCGGGCCCTGGCCGGCGGCGGGTGCCTCGGGGCGCGGCGGCTGCGGCAGCGCCAGCGACAGCCCGACCAGCGCCGCGCCGCAGACCAGCGCGCCATGAACCAGACCCGTCGCGAACCCTCTTGCCATGCCCTTGCCCAGCCCCTGCCCCACATGCCGCGCCACATGCGCCCCAACGCGGTTTTTCTTGCCCTGCGCTCTTGACCCGCGGCAAGGCTTTAGCCCATCTATAGCCGCAGAATTTCCGGGGTTCACCCCCCAATGCAAGGCGCCCCAGCCGGAAGGCCCAGACCATGATCCTGCTCATCGACAATTACGACAGCTTCACCTGGAACCTCGTGCATTACATGGGCGAGGCCGGGGCCGAGGTCGTCGTGCGCCGCAACGACGCCCTGTCCGTCGACGAGGCGCTGGGGATGGGCGCGCAGGGCATCGTGATCTCGCCCGGCCCCTGCGATCCGGCCCATGCCGGGATCATCGTGCCGCTGATCCGCGCGGCGGCGGAAAAGGGCGTGCCGCTGTTCGGGGTCTGCCTGGGCCACCAGGCCATCGGCGAGGCCTTCGGCGGCAAGGTGGTGCGCGCCAGCCGCATCGTGCATGGCAAGACCGACGCCATCACCCATGACGGAACCGGCGTGTTCGCCGGCCTGCCCTCGCCGCTGACCGCGACGCGCTACCATTCGCTGACCGTGGAACCGGAAAGCCTGCCCGATTGCCTGCGCGTCACCGCCACCGCCGCCGACGGCACCATCATGGGGCTGATGCACCGGACCCTGCCGGTCGAGGGCGTGCAGTTCCATCCCGAAAGCATCGCCTCGGAATATGGCCACGACATGATCCGCAACTTCCTGCGCCGCTGCTCGAACCTGGACCGCGCCGCATGAGCGCGCCGACCGATATCCGCCCGCTGATCGGCCTGGCCGCCAGCCGGCCGCTGACCGGGACCGAGGCCGAGGCAGCCTTTTCCGCCCTGTTCGAGGGCGCCGCCACCCCCGCCCAGATCGGCGGCCTGCTGATGGCCATGCGCGTGCGCGGCGAGACGGTCGAGGAAATGGCTGCCGCCACCCGCGCCATGCGCGCGCGGATGAACCGCATCAAGGCCCCCGAGGGCGCCATGGACATCGTCGGCACCGGCGGCGACGGCAAGGGCACGCTGAACATCTCGACCGCCACCGCCTTCGTGGTCGCGGGCGCCGGCGTGCCGGTCGCCAAGCATGGCAACCGCAACCTGTCCTCGAAATCCGGCTCGGCCGATGCCATCACCCATCTGGGGCTGAACGTGATGGGCACCCCCGAGATCGCCGAGGCCGCGCTGGCCGCAACCGGCATCTGCTTCATGATGGCGCCGGTGCATCACCCCGCCATGCGCCATGTCGGTCCGGCGCGGGCTGAACTGGGCACCCGCACCATCTTCAACCTGCTGGGGCCGATGACCAATCCCGGCTCGGTCAAGCGGCAGCTGACGGGCACTTTCGACAAGGTCTGGAACCGGCCGATGGCCGAGACGCTGCGCGAACTGGGCTCGGAATGCGCCTGGCTGGTGCATGGCGGCGACGGCACCGACGAGATCTCGATCGCCGAGCCGACCTGGGTGGCGCAGCTCAAGGACGGCGAGATCACCGAGTTCCAGGTCTCGCCCGAGGATGCCGGCCTGCCGGTGCATCCGTTCGAGGCGATCCTGGGCGGCGATCCGGCGCAGAACGCCGCGGCGCTGCGGGCGCTGCTGGACGGCGCGCCGGGCGCCTATCGCGATGCCGTGCTGCTGAATGCCGCCGCCGCGCTGTTGATCGCCGGCAAGGCCGCATCGCTGCGCGAAGGGGCCGAGATCGCCCGCGATTCCATCGACAGCGGCAAGGCCAGGGCCAAGCTGGCCGCGCTGGCCGCCCAGGTCGGCGCGCCGGCCGAGCCCCATGGCTGAGCCCATCCCCGTTCCCGGCGCCTGGGCCGGCCTGCCGTTCTTTCGCCAGGACTGGCCGGCCATCGCGGCCCGGTTGCGGGACCGCGACTGGCTGCCCGGCCCCGCCCGCGTCTTCGCCGCGCTGGAGCTGACGCCGCCGGAGCAGGTCCGGGTGGTGATCCTGGGGCAAGACCCCTATCCCACGCCGGGCCATGCCAACGGGCTGGCCTTTTCGGTCACGCCGGAAACCGCGCTGCCGCGTTCGCTGCGAAACATCTATGCCGAGATGCGCGAGGATATCGGCGCCGCCCCCCCGAACGGCGACCTGAGCCATTGGGCGCGGCAGGGGGTGCTGCTTCTGAACACCGCGCTGTCCGTGCTGCCCGGCCAAGCCGGCGCCCATGCGAAATGGGGCTGGGAGAAGCTGGCGCGGCAGGCCGTCGCCCGCGCGCAGGCCGAGCGCCCGCTGACCTTCATCCTCTGGGGCGGCCACGCGCAAAAGGCGCTGGCCGGGCTGCCGCGTCCGCAGGATCTGGTGATCGAAAGCGCCCATCCCTCACCGCTATCGGCGCGGCGCGGCTTCTTCGGCTCGCGCCCCTTCGGCCGGGTCAACGACTGGCTGCGGTCGCGGGGCGAGCCGGTGATCGACTGGGCCCTTTCCGAAACCGCCGCCGCGGGGTAAACCGACGTCATGGATATTCTCGACCGCATCAAGGCCTACAAGCTGGAAGAAATCGCCGCCGCCAAGGCCGCCCGGCCGCTGTCGGGCATCGAGGCCGCGGCCCGCGAAGCCTCGCCCCCCCGCGGCTTTGCCCGCGCGCTGGCCGACAAGGCCGGGCAAGGCCATGCGCTGATCGCCGAGATCAAGAAGGCCAGCCCCTCCAAGGGGTTGATCCGACCGGATTTCGACCCGCCCTCGCTGGCCCGCGCCTATGAGGCCGGGGGGGCGGCCTGCCTTTCGGTGCTGACCGACGCCCCCAGCTTCCAGGGCGCGCCCGAATTCCTCACCGCCGCGCGCGATGCCTGCGCCCTGCCGGCGCTGCGCAAGGACTTCCTCTACGACACCTATCAGGTGGCCGAGGCCCGCGCCTGGGGTGCCGATTGTATCCTGATCATCATGGCCTCGGTCGACGACACCTTGGCCGCCGAGCTTGAGGATGCGGCCTTCCACTGGGGCATGGACGCGCTGGTCGAGGTGCATGACCGCGCCGAACTCGACCGCGCGCTACGCCTGAAGTCGCCGCTGATCGGGGTGAACAACCGCAACCTGAAGACCTTCGAGGTCAGCCTGGAGGTGACGCTGGACCTGGCGCCGCATGTGCCCGCGGATCGCGACCTGGTCTGCGAGAGCGGGCTGTTCACGCCTGCCGACCTGAACCGCATGGCCGGGGCCGGGGTCAGGCGCTTCCTGATCGGCGAAAGCCTGATGCGCCAGCCGGACGTGACCGGCGCCACCCGCCAGATCCTGGGTCTTGCCGCATGAGCCTGACGCATTTCGACGCCCAGGGCCAGGCGCATATGGTCGATGTCTCGGACAAGCCCGAGACCGCGCGCGAGGCGGTGGCCGAGGGCATGGTGATCATGGCCCCCGAAACGCTGGTGCTGGCGCAGGGCGGCGCGGCCAAGGGCGACGTGATGGGCGTGGCGCGGCTGGCCGGCATCATGGGCGCCAAGCGCACCGCCGAGCTGATCCCGCTGTGCCACCCGCTGCCGATCACCAAGGTCTCGGTCGATCTGGCGGCCGACCCCGCCCTGCCCGGCATCCGCGTCACCGCCACCGTTCGCACCGCCGGCAAGACCGGGGTCGAGATGGAGGCGCTGACCGCCGTCTCGACCGCCTGCCTGACCGTCTATGACATGCTCAAGGCCGCGCAGAAGGACATGCGGATCGAAGGCATCCGCCTGCTGTCCAAGACCGGCGGCAAATCCGGCCCGTTCCGCGCCGCACCCTGAAGGGGGAACCCATGATCAGCGTCGAAGAAGCCCGCGCCCGCGTCCTGGCCCTTGCACCCGCCCCCGAGCCAGAGCAGGTGGCGCTGGCCGAGGCGCTTGGCCGCGCGCTGCTGGCGCCCGCCGTGGCCCGGCTGACGCAGCCGCCCTTCGACGCCTCGGCCATGGACGGCTATGCGCTGCGCTCGGCCGACCTGCCCGGCCCCTTGCCGGTAATCGGCACCGCCGCCGCCGGCCAGCCCTATGCCGGCGAAACGCACCCCGGCAGCGCCATCCGCATCTTCACCGGCGCGCCGGTTCCCGGAGGCTACGACCGCGTGGTCATGCAGGAGCTGGTGGTGCGCGAAGGCGACCACATCACGGTGGCCGAGCCCGGCCACGGTCGTAATATCCGCGCCAAGGGCAATGATTTCGCACAAGGCTCCGAGTTTCTGCCGCGGCGCCCCTTGCGCCCCGCCGATCTGGCACTCATCGCGGCAATGAACGTGCCGCAGGTGACGGTCGCGCGCCGCCCGCGCGTCGCCGTCCTGGCCGGCGGCGACGAACTGGTTCCCCCCGGCTCCGAGCCTGCGCCGGGCCAGATCATCAGCTCGAACGACCTCGCCATCGCGGCATTGGCGCGCGAAGCCGGGGCCGATCCCGTCATCCTGCCGCTCGCCCGCGACACCGAACAAAGCCTGCGCGACCGCTTTGCCCAGGCCCAAGGGGGCGACCTGATCGTAACCATCGGCGGCGCCTCGGTGGGCGATCACGACCTGATCGGCAAGGTGGCGGCCGATCTCGGCATGGAGCGGGCCTTCTACAAGCTGGCCATGCGGCCGGGCAAGCCGCTGATGGCCGGGCGGATCGGCCTCGCCGCCATGCTGGGCCTGCCCGGAAACCCCGTTTCTGCCGTGGTTTGCGCGAAACTCTTCATGCAGCCGCTGATCCGGGCCATGCAGGGCCTGCCGGCGGGGCCCGAGCCCTTGCAGGCGACGCTCGCCCGCGACCTGCCGCCCGAGGGCGACCGGCAGCACTATCTGCGCGCCCGCCTCGCCCCCGGCGAGACACTGCCCCGGATCGAGCCCTTCGGCGACCAGGATTCCGCCCGGCTCTGGCTTCTGGCCGAGGCCGACGCGCTGCTGATCCGTCCCGCACACGACCCGGCACGCCGGGCCGGCGAGCGCATGGGCTACCTGCCGCTCTAGCCCGGTTAACCGGAAATTTACCCGAATCGCCATAACGATTGACGCATGGGACGGGGCGCGCTAGAACATTCGATGAACATGATGGCGGCCGCAGCAGATCGGGGGCAGAGCATGCTGACGAAGAAACAGATCCAGCTTCTTGAATTCATTCAGGCGCGGATGGCTCGCGACGGGGTGCCGCCGTCCTTCGACGAAATGAAGCTCGCGCTGGACCTGCGCTCGAAATCGGGAATACATCGCCTCGTGACCGCCCTTGAAGAACGCGGGTTCATCCGCCGCCTGCCGCATCGCGCCCGCGCGCTGGAAATCGTCCGCCTGCCCGACAGCCTCAGCAAGGGTCCGGGCTTCCAGCCCCGCGTGATCGAAGGGGTGGTTCCCGACCGTCCCGCTCCCCTGCCGCGCGGCGCCATGGACGTCTCCGTCTCGGCCATCGAATTGCCGGTGATGGGCCGCATCGCCGCCGGCGTCCCGATCGAGGCGATCTCGGAAATCTCACATCACATCGCCGTGCCCGGCTCGATGCTCTCGGGCCAGGATCGTCATTACGCGCTTGAGGTGCGCGGCGATTCGATGATCGAGGCCGGGATCAACGACGGCGACGTGGTGGTGATCCGCGAACAGGACGCGGCCGAAAACGGCGATATCGTGGTGGCGCTGATCGAGGGTTTCGAAGCCACGCTGAAACGTTATCGCCGCAAGGGGGGCATGATCGCGCTGGAAGCCGCAAACCCGGCTTACGAAACCCGCATGCTGCCCGAGGACAAGGTCCGGATCCAGGGCCGGCTGGTGGGGCTGATCCGCAGCTATTAGGCGGCGACCACCGTTCACTTGCGCGGCACAGATCGCCGGGCGGCGTTGCGGGTCTCGGCCGGCTGGGATAACCATGGGCCAAAGGCGACAGGTCAAGGATAATCCATGCGCGCACTGACGTTCCGCATCTTCGCTCTGGCCATGCTGCTTGCGCTGCCGGCGCAGGCCTTCGACACCACGGCCCGTGCAGCCTGGGTCTATGACGTGGCGACCGGCACCGTGCTGATGGAAAAGAACGCCGACGAGCCGTTGCCGCCGGCCTCCATGTCCAAGCTGATGACCCTGAACATGCTGTTCGAGGCACTGCACGACGGTCGGGTGGCGATGGACACGACCTTTCCCGTCTCGACCAAGGCCTGGCAGATGGGTGGGTCGAAGATGTTCGTCGAACCGGCAGATCGGCCGACGGTCGAGGATCTGATCCACGGCATCATCATCAATTCGGGCAATGATGCCTGCGTCGTCGTGGCCGAGGGGCTGGCCGGGACCGAAGAAGCCTTTGCCCGGCTGATGAACGAGCGCGCCCGGCAGCTGGGCATGACGAACTCGCATTTCGTCAACGCCTCGGGCTGGCCGGATCCCCAGCACCGGATGTCGATGCACGACCTGGGCCTGCTCGCCACCCGGCTGATCACCGAGTTCCCGGAACTCTACAAGAACTTCGCCCTTACCGAATACAACTACAAGGGGCGGGTGCCCTCGAATGCGGGCAACCGCAACCCCTTGCTGCGGCTTGGAACCGGCGACTGGAAGGCCGACGGGCTGAAGACCGGGCACACGCAGGAGGCGGGCTACGGGCTTGTCGGCTCGGCCGTACAGGGCGACCGGCGCATCGTCTTCGTCATCACCGGCCTGCCCAGTGAAAAGGCCCGCGCCGAGGAATCCGAGCAGATCGTGAACTGGGCCTATCGCCAGTTCACCATGCGCACCATCATCCCCAAGGACGAGATCGTGGTCCAGGCCCCGGTCTGGCTGGGCGACAAGAGCCGCGTCGGACTGACCACCAAGGACGGGGTCCGGGTGCTGATCCCCGCCGGCTCGCATGCGGGCGTCAAGGCCGAAGCTGTCTTCAACGGCCCCATCGAAGCCCCCATCGCCCAAGGCGACCGGCTGGGCGAACTGATCGTGGACATTCCCGGCGCCGGACAATCGCGCCTGCCGCTGTTCGCAGCCAGCAACGTCGCCCGGACCGGCGTGCTGGGCCGCATGCAAAGCGCAGCCTTCCGCCTGGGCGAAAGGGCCGTCCAGGCGATGCGCAACTGACGCCGCAGCCACCCATGTTCATCAGTTTCGAGGGCATCGACGGATCGGGAAAATCCACCCAGGCGCGGCGGCTGGCACAGGCGCTGAACGCGCGCGGCACCGAGACGCTGCTGACGCGCGAACCCGGCGGCAGCCTGGGCGCCGAGGAGATCCGCCGCCTGCTGGTCGAGGGCGCGGGCGAACGCTGGTCCCCCGAAACCGAGCTGCTGCTGTTCACCGCCGCCCGCCGCGACCATGTTGAGCGGCTGATCCGACCGGCGCTGGACCGCGGCGCCTGGATCGTGACCGACCGTTTCGCCGATTCCAGCCGAGTCTACCAGGGCCTCGCCCGCGCCGAGCTGCGCCAGCTGGTCGAAGAGTTGCACCGGCTGACCATCGGCATCGAGCCCGACCGCACCTTCATCATCGACATCGACCCGGCGGTGGCGCTGGCCCGCGGCCAGGCCCGCGGCGGGGCCGAGGACCGGTTCGAGACGCTGGGCCTGGGCTTCCAGCAGAAGCTGCGCGCGGGCTTCCTGGCGCTGGCTGCCGAGGCGCCCGAACGCATCCGGGTGATCGACGGCCGCGGCAGCGAGGACGAGGTCGCCGCCCGCGTACTGGCCGCCCTGACATGAGCCGGCCCGGCATCAGCGACGAGCCGCTGCCCGAACCCGACCGCGTGCCGGGCGCGCCCCATCCCCGCGAGGCGGCGCGCATCATCGGCCAGGACGCCGCGGTCGCGGATTTCCTGGCCGCCGCCCAGGCGCATCGGCTGCACCATGCCTGGCTGATCTCGGGGCCACGCGGCACCGGCAAGGCGACGCTGGCCTGGACCATCGCCAAATGGCTGCTGAGCGGTGCCGCGTCGCCCGACCTGACCACGCCGCAGGACGATCCCACCGTCCGCCGCATCCGCGCGCTGTCCGAGCCGCGGCTGCACCTGGTCCGGCGCCCGGTGGATGAAAAGACCCTGCGCCTGCGCGCCGAGATCACCGTGGACGAGGTCCGCCGCCTGCAGGGCTTCTTCCACATGAGCGCGGCCGAGGGCGGGCGGCGCATCGCCATCATCGACGCCGCGGACGAAATGAACCAGGCCGCCGCCAATGCGCTGCTGAAGCTGCTGGAAGAACCGCCGCAGGAAGCGACGCTGCTGCTGGTCGCGCATCAGCCGGCGCGGCTTTTGCCGACCATCCGCTCGCGCTGCCGCGAGTTGCGGCTGCAGCCGCTGAGCCCCGAGGACATGGGCCGGGTTCTGCACGACCTCGGCCTTGACCATGACGCGGCCCGGCTGGCGGCGCTGTCCGGCGGCTCGATCGGCGAGGCGCTGCGGCTGGCCGGGCAGGACGGGCTGGCGCTTTACCAGCGCATCGCCGGGCTGTTCGCCGATTATCCGCGCATGGACCGCCGCGCCGCCGCCGCCCTGGCCGAACTGGCGGCGGGACGCGCGGGGGCCGAGGGCGATCCCTTCGACCTGGTCGTAACCCTTCTCGACCGTTTTCTGACTCGCGCCGCGCGCACCGGCCTCTTGGGCGCCCCCCTGCCCGAGGCGGCCGAGGGCGAGGCCGAGGTGCTGAGCCGCATCGCCCCCGATCCGGCGGTGGCACGGCTTTGGGCGGCCGCCCAGGCCGAGCTGTCAGCGCGGGCCCGCGCCGGGCGGGCGGTCAACCTTGACCCTTCCGCGCTGGTGTTGGATATGCTGGTCGGGCTTGCGAACCAGCCCGCCGTCTGACGGAAACCAACCATGCCCGAACCCGATCTTCCCATCCTGGTGGACAGCCATTGCCACCTGGACTTCCCCGATTTCGAGGGCGAACAGACCGAACTGGTCGCGCGCGCCCATGCGGCGGGCGTGACCCGCATGGTGACCATCTGCACCCGGCTGCGCAACGAACCCGCCGTGCGCGCCATCGCCGAAACCCATCCCGGCGTGTTCTATGCCGCCGGCACCCATCCGATGCATGCCGCCGAAGAGCCGCTGGCCACGGTCGAGGAGCTGGTCGCCCTGTCGCGCCATCCGCGTTTCGTCGGCATCGGCGAGACCGGGCTCGACTATCACTACACCGCCGACAGCGCCGCGGTGCAGGCCGAAAGCCTCCGCATCCATATCGAGGCCGCGCGCCGCACCGGCCTGCCGCTGATCGTCCATTCGCGCGACGCGGACGAGGACATGGCCCGCATCCTGACCGAGGAACATCGGGCCGGCGCCTTCACCGGCGTCATGCATTGCTATACCAGCGGGCGGGACCTGGCGCGGGCGGCGCTGGACCTGGGCTTCTACCTGTCCATGTCCGGCATCGCGGCCTTCCCGCGCAGCACCTCGATCCGCGAGATCTTTGCCGCCGCGCCCGCCGACCGCATCCTGGTCGAGACCGATGCGCCCTATCTCGCCCCGCCGCCGCATCGCGGCAAGCGCAACGAGCCGGCCTTCGTCGCCCATACCGCCAAGGTCGGCGCCGAGCTGCTGGGCATGACCGAGCATGAATTCGCCAGCCTCACCACGCTGAACTTCGAGCGGCTGTTTCGCAAGGCCGCGGCATGATCCGCGCCACCGTCCTGGGCTGCGGCTCTTCGGGCGGCGTGCCTCGGCTGGGCAATCGCTGGGGCGAATGCGATCCGGCCAATCCGCGCAACCGCCGCCGCCGCTGCGCGCTTCTGGTCGAGCGCCATGGCCATGACGGGGTGACGCGGCTGCTGATCGACACCGGGCCCGACCTGGTGCCGCAGCTGCTGGATGCCGATGTCGCCGAGCTGGATGCGGTCGCCTATACCCATGCCCATGCCGACCATATCCACGGCATCGACGACCTGCGGCAGATCGTCTTCAACATGCGCCGCCGGATGCCGGTCTGGGCCGACCAGCCGACCGCGGCGGCGCTGAAGACCCGCTTCGGCTATATCTTCGAAACGCCGCCGGGTTCCTCCTATCCACCAATCTGCGATTTGCAGCCGATCCGCGGCCCCTTCGCCATCGAGGGCGCGGGGGGCAGCATCGAGCTGGCGCCTTTCGAGGTCAACCACGGCGACATGAACGCGCTCGGCTTCCGCATCGGCGGGGTCGAGCAGAGCCTGGTCTACCTGCCCGACGTGCTGGCGATTCCCGAGGAAGCCTGGCCGGTGATCACGGGTTGCGAGGTGTTCATCTGCGACGCGCTGCGACGCATCCCGCATCCCAGCCACGCCCATCTGGCGCTGACGCTGGAATGGATCGCCCGCTCGGGCTGCGCGCGCGGCGTTCTGACCAACATGCATGTCGACCTGGATTACGACGCCGTCATGCGCGAGACGCCCGAAAACGTCGTGCCCGCCCATGACGGCATGCGGATCGAGCTGATATGACCGCGCTTTTCGACGTCATCCTGCCGGTGTTCCTGGTGGTTGGCTTCGGCTACCTGGTCTGCTGGCGCAGATGGCTGACCGAGGTGGCGGTCGATGGTGTCATGCGCTTTGCGCAGAACTTCGCATTGCCAGTACTGCTGTTCGGCGCCATCGCCCGGCTGGACCTGGGGGCGAATTACAACCCACTGTTGCTCTTGGCCTTTTACAGCGGCGCGCTTTTGTCCTTTGCGCTGGGAACCGGCCTGTCCTTTTACTGGCTGAGGCGGCCGATCGAGGACGCCATCGCCATCGGCTTCGTCTGCCTGTTCTCGAACTCGCTGCTGCTGGGCGTGCCGATCACCGAACGCGCCTATGGCCCCGAGGCGATGCTGGGCAACTTTACCATCATCTCGGTGCATTCGCCGCTGCTTTACACCTTCGGCATCACCGCGATGGAATTCGCCCGGGCGCGGGGCCAGAACCTGTCCGTGGGCGGGGTGGCGCTGCGGGCGCTGTCGGGCGTGCTGCACACGCCGCTGGTCATCGGCATCCTCGGCGGCTTTGCCATGAATCTGCTGACTCAGGCCGGGCTGGTCATGCCCGAGGGCTTCTGGGCCGCTGTCCGGATGATGTCCAGCGCCGCGCTGCCGGCGGCGCTGTTCGGGCTGGGCGGCGTGCTCTATCGCTACCGCCCCGAGGGCGAGGCGCGGGCCATCGCGATGTGCTGCTGCATCTCGCTGCTGCTGCATCCGGCCGTGACCTTCGGCCTGGGCCGGATCTTCGCGCTGAACCTGGCCGAAATGCGCTCGGCCGTGGTGACGGCCGCCATGCCGCCGGGGGTCAATGCCTATCTCTTCGCCGCGCTTTACGGGGTGGCCAAGCGCGTCTCGGCCTCGGCGGTGCTGGTGGCGACGGGGCTGTCGATGCTGACGGTCTGGTTCTGGCTTGCCGCCCTGCCCTGATGCGCAAACGCCGCCCCCAAGGGCGGCGTCCGCCCTCACCTCGGCGTCAGGCCGCGCAGCCGTTCGGATCTTCGCCGCAGCAACTCGACGGTTGTGAGCAGCGCGATGGAAAAGATCACCAGCAGCGTCGCCACGGCAAGGATGGCGGGCGAGATCTGCTCGCGGATGCCGTTCCACATCTGGCGCGGGATGGTCTGCTGGTCCGGCCCGGCGATGAACAGCACCGCCACCACCTCGTCGAAGGAGGTCACGAAGGCGAACAGCGCCCCCGAGATCACGCCAGGCAGGATCAACGGCATGGTGATGCGGAAGAAGGTGGTGCGCGGGTTCGCCCCCAGGCTGGCCGCCGCACGGTTCAGCGACTGGTCGAAGCCGATCAGCGTCGCCGTCACCGTGATGATCACGAAGGGAATGCCCAGCGTGGCATGGGCCAGGATCACCCCCAGATAGGTACCGGCCAGCCGGCCGCATTCCGGGTTCAGGCCAATCCAGGTCAGGGGCTCGCAGGGGTTCGAGTAGAAGAAGAACATCCCCGTCGCGGTGATGATGATCGGCACGATCATGGGCGAGATCAGCATCGCCATGATCGCGCGGCGATAGGGCATCTCGGGCCGCGACAGCCCCAGCGCCGCCAGCGTGCCCAGCACGGTGGCGAGGATGGTCGAGAAGAAGCCGATGATGATCGAGCTTTTCGCCGCGTTCACCCATTTCGCGTTCCGCCAGGCATCCGCCCACCAGCTGAGGTCGCGCGGCGCGTCCGGCCGCGCCATGCCGAAGGTCAGCAGGCTGTCGTACCAGCGCAGCGAATAGCCGTCGGGGTCGAAGGACAGCATCCGGTCGGTGAAGGTGAAATAGGGCTCGACGTTGAAGCTCAGCGGGATGATCACCACGATGGGCGCGATCAGGAAGAAGAAGATCGCGCCGCAGATCGCCAGATAGGTGTAGTGCCAGACCTTCTCCAGCGGCGATGCGTAGGTTGGAAGCGCCATGGCCGTTATCCCAGTTTCAGGTTGTCGATGCCGACGAGCCGGTCATAGACCCAGTAGAGGATCAAGACCCCGCCCAGCAGCAGCGCCGCCAGCGCCGCCGCCATGGACCAGTTCAGCGTCTGCGTCATGTGCATCGCGATCATGTTCGAGATCAGCTGCCCCGACGAGCCGCCGACCAGCGCGGGGGTGATGTAATAGCCCACCGCCAGGATGAAGACCAGAAGCGCCCCCGCCCCCAGCCCCGGCAGGGTCTGCGGGAAATAGATGCGGCGGAAGGCGGTCCAGCTGGTCGCGCCCAGGCTGCGCGCGGCGCGCACATAGCTGGGATTGATGGTGCGCATCACCGAATAGAGCGGCAGGATCATGAAGGGCAGCAGGATATGGGTCATGGCGATGATCGTGCCGGTCTGGTTGAAGATCATCTGCAGCCGCTGGTTGTTGCCGATCACCCCCAGCCAGACCAGCACGTCGTTGACCACGCCCTGCTGCTGCAACAGCACGATCCAGGCCGTGGTCCTGACCAGAAGCGAGGTCCAGAACGGCAGCAGCACCAGGATCATCAGCAGGTTCGACTGCCGCATCGGCAGGGTGGCCAGCAGATGCGCGACGGGAAAGCCCAGCAGGAAGGTGGTGGCGGTAATGGCCAGCGACAGCCAGAAGGTGCGCAGGAACAGCTTGCCGTAGATCTGCTGCTGCGCCGGGGCGGCGACCACCTCGCCCTGCTCGTCGCGGGTGCGGTCCACCGCCGCGAGGTAGAAGTTGGTGGTATAGGGCGAGGAGGCCTCGCGCATCACCGACCACAGCCGCGGGTCGCCCCATTTCGCGTCCATCTCGAGGATCGCCTCGCGATAGGGCGGCTCGATGCCGCCGCGCGCCTGGCGGCCGGCCGAGGTGAACAGCGAGCGCGTGCCCGGCATGTCGTAGTTGATGCGGGTACCGACCACGCCGACGGTGCGGGCCTGGGCGGCGGCGGTCAGGTCGGCGGCCAGCGCCGCCCAGGCCGCATCGTCGGGCTCGGTGCCGCGGGGGTTGTCGTGGAACCAGGCGCTGAGCTGCGGCATGTTGGCCGAGAAGCCGTCGTTCTTGACCGAACGCTGCAGCATCTGCCCGATCGGCACCACGAAGGTGATCAGGACGAACAGCAGAAGCGGAAGTACCAGCAGGAAGGCGCGCCGCCGCGCCCGGCGCGAGCTGCGCGCCAAGGCTGCCTTCAACGGGCGGCCGTCCGCGGTTTTCAGCGTTCCGCCTTGGTCAAGGCCGCCGGCCTCGGTGACGATGGCGGCATGGGGGTCGAGGGCTTTGGCCATCTTGGTCCTTTGTCGGGCAATCCGGGGTCGAGGCCGCGGCCCGGACGGTCCGGGCCGCGGCATTGCGCAGGTCAGTTGGCAAGCCAGCCGTTGAAACGCTCGGCCAGTTCGGCGGAATGATCGGCCCAGAACTCCGGGTCGTCCATGACGGCGGTCTTCATATGCTCCTCGCTGGTGGGCATATGCGGCCCCATCTCGGTCTTGCCGTCCTGGAACAGCCCGACCAGCGCCGCCGAGCTTTTGCGCGCCGGGCCATAGGCGATGTATTTCGCCTGGTTGGCCAGCTGTTCGGTGGCGGTGGCGAATTTCAGGTATTCCAGCGCCGCCTCGGGATTGGGCGAGCCCTTGGGAATGGCGAACATGTCCATGTCCATGTATTGCCCATCCCAGATGATCTCGAAGGGCTTGCCCTCGCCGACCATGGCGTCGAAGAAGCGGCCGTTATAGCCGGTGGCCATCACCACCTCGCCATCGGCCAGCAGCTGCACCGGCTGGGCGCCGGCCTCCCACCAAACCACGTCGCGCTTGATGGTGTCGAGCTTGGCAAAAGCGCGGTCCACGCCCTCGGGGGTGGCCAGCACCTCGTAGATCTGGTCGGGCGCCACGCCGTCGGCGATCAGCGCCAGATACAGGGTGCGCTTGGGGTTCTTGGGCAGACCGCGCTTGCCGGGGAACTTGGCGGTGTCGAAGAAATCCGCCGCGGTCGAGGGCTTCTCGCCGTCGAACTTCGTGGTGTCGAAGGCGATGACCGTGCCCCAGAAGATGTTCGCGACCGCGCATTCCTGCAGCGCGCCGGGGATGAAATCCTCGGTCGCCGGGGTGCCGTCGGGGGCGGGCGGCAAGATGGCGGGGTCGATCTCGACCAGCGCGCCCTCGTCGCAAAGCCGGATCGCGTCCGAGACCTCGATGTCGAACACGTCGCCGGTGATATTGCCCGCCTCGACCTGCGCCTTCAGCGGCGTGGCCGGGTTGTCGGCGGCCAGCATGTTCACCTTGATGCCGGTCTGCTCGGCGAAGGGGATGTTATAGGCCTCGACCTGCGAACGCTCATAGGCGCCGCCCCAGGAGACGACGTTGACCTCCTTGTTCTGGGCCTGCGCCGCCAGGCCAAGGCTGCATAGCGCCGAGGTCAGGATCAATGTGGTTTTCATGTTCTACTCCCGTTGGTGTTTGCGGCTCTTTGGCCGCTTCCTGCCCGTTTCGGGCTTGGGGATGGCCGCGGCGGTCTGCCCGCCGCGGACCGCATGCGTCAGTTTGCCAGCCAAGCGTTGAAGCGTTCCTGCAGCTCGGCGTCGTGATCGACCCAGAAATCCAGGTTCGAGGCCAGCGCGTTTTCCAGGTTCTCGGCATAGGTGGGCAGGTTCGGGCCCATCGGCACGTCGGTGCCCTCGATATTGCCGACCAGGGCGGCGGCAGAGGTGCGCGGCGGACCGTAGCTGATGAACTCGGCGGCGCGGGCCTGCTGCTCGGGCGCCGTCGAGAAGGCGATGAACTCCCTCGCGGCCTCGGGGTTGGGGGCGCCCTTCGGCATGACCCAGCCCTCCATCTCGTAGATCTGGCCGTCCCAGACGATCTTGAAGGGCTTGCCCTCCTGCTGGGCGGCGTTGAAGATCCGGCCATTGAAGGCAAAGGCCATCGAGACCTCGCCATCGGCCAGCAGCTGCGGCGGCTGCGCGCCGGCTTCCCACCAGATCACGTCGTTCTTGATGGTGTCGAGCTTGGCGAAGGCCCGGTCCACGCCCTCGGGGGTGCCCAGCACCTCGTAGACCTGGTCGGGCGCCACGCCATCGGCCATCAGCGCGAATTCCAGGTTGAACTTGGCGCCCTTGCGCATGGTGCGCTTGCCGGGGAACTTGGCCGTGTCGAAGAAATCGGCCGCACCGGCGGGCTTGGCATCGGGGAACTTGCTGTCGTCATAGGCCAGGATCATCGAATAGACATCCGTGCCCACGAAGCATTCGGTGATCGCGCCCTCGATGAAGTCATCGGCGGCGGCGGTGCCGTCGGCGGCGGGGGTCAGGATCGCCGGGTCGATTTCCTCCAGCAGCCCCTCGTCGCAAAGCCGCACGGCATCGGCATATTCGACCGAAGCCAGGTCGATCGAGACATTGCCCGCCTCGACCTGGGCCTTGACCGGGGTCGCCGGGTTGTCGGCATCCGAGACCACGACCTTGATGCCGGTCTGGGCCTCGAAGGGCTTGGCATAGGCCTCGACATGGCTCATGCCATAAGCGCCGCCCCAGGACAGCAGGTTCACCTGCTTGTCCTGCGCCTGGGCCGCAGCCGCGACGACGACCAGCGCAGAGGACAGTATCAGCGTGCGTTTCATCATAACTCCCTGGTTCCTTGGATAATGCACGGTCACACCGGATCGAGGGCGCGGGCATCCTCGGGATGCCAGCCGATCCGTATCGTCTGGCCGGGCGACAGCTTCACCTGGCCCAGCGTATTGCGGTATTTCATCACGAAATCGTCCTGGCCGGCGACATGCAGCCGCGCCCGCAGGATGTCGCCCATGTAGATCACGTCGCGCACCTGCGCCTCGATGGTATGGGCGCCGGCCGGCATCAGCTCGGGCTTGAACTCGACCCGCTCGGGCCGGATCGAGACCGTGGTGACCTGGCCCGTCTCGCGGATATTGACGGCGGTGGCGTCGATCAGCTCGCCATTGCCCAGCCGGACCAGCGCCTTGTCGCCCTGGAGCTGCTCGATGGTGCCGCGCAGGGCGTTGTTCTCGCCGATGAAGCCGGCGACGAAGCTGTTCTCGGGCTGCTCGTACAGCACCGGCGGCGGCGCAAGCTGCTGGATGCGGCCGTCGTTGAACACGGCGATGCGGTCGGACATGGTCAGCGCCTCGCCCTGGTCGTGGGTGACATAGACCACGGTAATGCCCAGCCGGTCGTGCAGCGCCTTGATCTCGAACTGCATGTGTTCGCGCAGCTGCTTGTCGAGCGCGCCCAGCGGCTCGTCCATCAGGACCAGCTTGGGGTCGAAGACCAGCGCGCGGGCCAGCGCGATGCGCTGCTGCTGGCCGCCCGACAGCTGGGCCGGGCGGCGGTTCTTGAACTGGCCCATCTGCACCATGTCGAGCGCGCGGGCGATGCGGCTTTCGCGCTCGTCCTTGCCCATGCCGCGCACTTCCAGCGGAAAGGACAGGTTCTCGCCCACGCTCATATGCGGGAAAAGCGCGTAGTTCTGGAACACCATGCCGATGCCGCGCCGATGGGGCGGCACGTCGTTGATGTTGCGCCCGTCCAGCCTGATCTCGCCATGCGTGGCCGTCTCGAATCCGGCCAGCATCATCAGGCAGGTGGTCTTGCCCGAACCGGACGGGCCAAGCATGGTCAGGAACTCGCCCTTGCCTATGGTCAGGTTCAGGTCTTTGACGACAAGCGTTTGCCCGTCATAGCTTTTTTGGACGTGATCGAAGACAACGAAAGCGTCGTTGCCGGGGTCTGCTGTCACGATGCGGGCTCCCTGTTTCTATTGGTTCTTCGTTCCGCCCGCCAACAGTAAGCAGCGCCCGTCAGGGAATGCAACTCACTTGTAGAGCGCCGGCCAAGACGCAGACGACGAAGCCGGTGCGGCCTTGCGTCATTGCCCTTTCGCCCGGCAAATTCCGGCTGCGCAGGCCAGGGATGCCGCCCCGCTCAGCGAAAGCGATAGAGGTCGGCGTCGGGATCGCTGCGCCCGTCGATGCGCCGCGCGGTCAGTTCGGCGGCGATGGCGGAATAGGTGATGCCGTTGCCGCCAAAGCCCATCACCGCATGGCAGCGCCGGCAGCCCGGCACCAGGTCGATGATGGGCAGCCCGTCGTCGCTGTCGCCAAAGGCGGCCGCCCAGGCATAGGCGGGCCGGCCGATGCGGATGCCGGCGGTCTCGGCCAGCTTGCGCGCGATCCCGGCGGCATTGCGGCGCAGCTTGCCGGCATCCTCATGGGCATGGGCGCCGGCCTCGTCCTCGCCGCCGGCGATGATCCGGCCGGTGGGCGTGGCGCGGAAATACAGGTAGGGATCGGCCGCCTCCCAGACCAGCAGCTCGGCCAGCCAGTCCGGCCGGCGCACCCCCTCGGCCGAGGCGATGGCCCAGGTCGAGATGATCCGGTGATGCGCCGAGGCAAGCTGCGGCAGGAATTCGTAACCGGTGCAGAACACCGCATGCCCCGCCGCCACCACGCGCCCGCCGGCCGAGGCCAGCGCCACCCCGTCCGCCAGTTCCGCGAAATCCGTGACCTCGAAGGGCGAGACGATCTCGGCCCCGCGCTCCTGCGCCAGCCGCAGCAGCCCGGCCGTCAGCTGCGCCGGATTGGCCGAGGCCGAATCGGTGGACAGGATGGCCCCGGTGCGGTCGATGCCGTATTCCGCAAGCAGGCGCTGGCGGGGGATGAACTCGGCGGCGATGCCGGTCTCGCGGCGCAGCGCCGCCTCGGCCCGCAGCGCGCGAAAGCCCATCTCGTCCCCGGCAAGATAGAGCGCCCGCTTGCGCTGCATCTGGCAATCGAGGCCCAGGCGACGCGACAGGCGCAGCAGTTCCTCGACCGCCTTGACCGAGCGTCGCCAGGCCCGCGCTGCCTTGTCGGGGCCGATCTGGCGCATGAGCCGGCTGAGCGGCACGTCGATCTCGTGCTGGATCATTGCCGTCGAGGCGAGCGACGAGCCCCGCACCGGCTGGCGGCGATCCACCAGCAGCACCCGCCGCTTGCGCCGCGTCAGCCGCTCGGCCAGCAGCGCCGCGGAAATGCCGGTGCCGATGATCACCACGTCCCAGCGCCGCTGCGAGGGCGCCGCCCGATGCGCGACGGCGATATGCGGCGTCTCGGCCCAGAAGGGTTGCGCGGTGCGCAACTGGCGCCGGCGGGTACGGCGCGGCGCGGTCATGCCTTGCCTGACCAGGCCATTTCGTGCTGCGGGATGGCAGGGGGCTGGTAAAGCCCGGCCGCGCCGTCCCGGTCCCGCTTCAGCACCGAAAGCGTGCCGTCCGCCTCGAGAATGGCGAACTTGACATCGGCAAGGTCGGCCACGCCCTTCTCGCGCAGCTTGGCGTGAAGCTCGCCGATGCCGATGCCCTGCCGGCGCAGGCGGTCGTGGTGGACGCGGCCCTCGGTGACGACGATGCGCGGCCGGCCCTCGAAGATCCGCGACAGCCGGTCCGAGGACAGGATCGCCTCGTCCACCAGCTTGTTGAAGGCCGCGACCAGAAAGATCGCGAACATCGCCGGCAGCAGGGGCACGTCGGGATAGAACAGCGAATCGCCCACCGCCGAGCCGATGGCGATGACCAGCAGGAACTCGACGATGGAAAGCTGCGCCACCGTGCGCCCGCCCAGCCAGCGCATCAGGGCCAGCGTGTAGAAATAAATGATGACGGTGCGGAAAAAGACCTCCCAGGCGAAGCCCAGCTGCTGATCGCCCAGGAAGATGCGGTGAAGGTCTTCGAGCATGGCTGTCCCCCCGGCCCGCGCCGGTTCTGGCGCCGAGAGACAAGCCGCGACGTGCGGCGCCGGTTCCACGCCCCGGCCTGAAGCGGTCAGACGGCCAGGAAACCGCCATCCAGCGGCAGCACCGCGCCCGTGACCATGCGGCTGTCGTCCGAGAGCAGCAGCGCGATGCCTTGCGCGACCTCCTCGGCCTCGGCGAAGCGATTGAGCGGGTGGCGCACCATCATCGGCTGGCTTTTCGCCGGGTTCGACCAGGCCTCGGCCGCCAGTTCGGTCAGGGTGATGGTGGGCGCGACCGCGTTGACGCGGATGCCGTGCGGGCCAAGCTCTTTGGCCAGCACGCGGGTCGCGCCCTCCAGACCCGCCTTGGAGGCGGCATAGCACAGGTGATCCTGGAAGCCGCGATGGCCGGCGATCGAGGTGATGTTGACGATGGCGCCGCCGCCGCCCGCCGCCACGCGGGCGCGGGCGAATGCCTGGCAGCAGATCAGCGCCGCGCGCAGGTTGATGCCCAGCACCGCCTCATAGCCGGCCTCGGTCATGTCGAGCACGCTTTCCAGCACGTTGATGCCGGCGCTGTTGATCAGGTAGTCGGCGGCCCCCGCCTCGGCCATGGCGGCGCGGGTGGCGGCCGGGTCGGCCAGGTCGACACGGATGCCGCGCGCGCCGATCTCGACCGCGAGGCTGTCGAGGTCGGATTGCGTGCGCGACAGCGCCACGACCTTCGCGCCGCGCTCGGCCATCAGGCGCGCGCAGGCGCGGCCGATCCCTTTGCCCGCGCCGGTGATGATGACGGTCTTGCCCGAGAATTGCATGGTTCCTCGCATGTTCGGTTCGGCGGCAGCGCCGCCATGTTCAGTTCGGCGACAGCGCCGCCATGGCGGTGCGGATCTGCCGCGCCGTGGATTGCAGCGCCAGGAAGGCGGCATGGCGCGCGTCCTGCCGCGCGCGGCTGGCAGGATCGGGGGCGCAGCGCGTGGCGATGCGCGACATGGCGGGCATGGCGCTGTGCAGGTCGGGAAACAGCCCCGCCGCCACCGCGCCCAGCATGGCCGAGCCGAGCAGCACCGGCTCGGGGCATTCCGTCACCTCGACCGGCAGCCCGGTGGCATCCGCCAGCAGCTGCCGGGTCAGCGGATGCGCGCCGGCGCCACCGCTGACGCTGATCGTCTCGACCGGGGCGCCGTTCTGGGCCTGGGTCTCGATGATCTGCCGCAGCCCGTAGCCGAGGCCGCAGATCCCGGCGACGTAAAGCGCGACCAGCGAATCCGGCCCGGTCTCCATCCCCTGCCCCATGATGACGGCGCGGGCATGGGGATCGGCAAAGGGCGCGCGGTTGCCCAGGAATTCGGGCACCACATGCAGCTCATCCGCCAGCCGCACGGCGGCGCTGGCCTCGCCCGCCAGTTCCAGCGCCCGGTCGGCCAGCCATTGCGGCAGGGACTTGCCCGCCGCCACGGCCAGCGCCGTCGCCTCGGCCGTGGCGGGATGCAGCTGCACCAGTTGGTCGATGGCGGCGCCGGCGGCAGACTGGCCGCCCTCGTTCAGCCACATGCCAGGCACCATGGCCGAGTAATAGGGCCCCCAGACGCCCGGCACGAAGGCCGGCTCGCGCGTCGTGGTCATGGTGCAGGAGGAGGTGCCGAAGACATAGCCCAGGCATTTCGTCGCATCGCCGCCGGCCGCGACCGTGCCGACGCCGCCGGCATGGGCGTCGATCAGCCCCGCCGCCACGGCGATGCCGGGGCGCAGCCCCATGGCCCCGGCCGCGGCCTTGGTCAGCCCCTGCCCCAGCGGCGTGCCGGGATCGACGACGCGGGCGCCGATGCGGGCGAAACCGTCATCGGCCAGATCGCCCAGCCCGATCTGGCGGAAATAATCCGCGTCCCAGCGCCCTTCATGCGCCAGATAGGTCCATTTGCAGGTGACGGTGCAGGCGGACCGCTCCAGCGCGCCGGTTGCCTTCCAGGTCAGGAAATCGGTCAGGTCGAAGAAATGCGCCGCCGCGGCATAGACCTCGGGCCGGTTCTCGCTGAGCCACAAGAGCTTCGGCGTCTCCATCTCGGGCGAGATGCGGGTACCGACATAGTTCAGCACGTCATGGCCCTGCGCATTGATGCGCTCGGCCTGCTCGACGGCGCGATGGTCCATCCAGACGATGATGTCGCGCTCGGGATGGGCGGGATCGCCCACCGGCAGCGTCGCATCCCCCGCCCCGCGCACGACCAGCGAGCAGGTGGCGTCGAAGCCGATGCCCGCGACCTGCGCCGGGTCGATCCCGGCGCGGGCCACGCTGTCCCGGACGGAGTCGCAGACCGCGCGCCAGACCTGCTCGCTCGACTGCTCGGCGATCACGCCGCGCTCGCGATGCATCTCGATGGGGCGCTTGGCGGTGGCAAGCAGGCGGCCTGCGCGGTCGAAGACCCCGGCCCGCGCCGAGCCGGTGCCCACGTCGATGCCGATCAGATACTGGTCCATGGCGCTACTCCGTTCCGGGTGCCGGGCGTCAGACGCGGTCGAAATTGGTCGGCAGCACCAGCATGTCGCGGATGGTGACGGTGCGCTTGCGGGTCAGCATGTATTCGACCGCATCCGCGACCTCCTCCGCGTCGATCAGGCTGCCGGATTCCCTGGCCTTGCGCAGGTTCTCCTCGGGCCAGTCGGCCAGAAGCGCCGAGACGACCGGGCCGGGCGAGACCTGCATCACCCGCACGCCATGCGAGATCATCTGCCGGCGCATGCCCTGGACAAAGCTGGTGATCGCCCATTTCGAGCCGGAATAGACCGGCTCCCAATAGGTCGGGAAATGGCCGGCGATCGAGCAGGTGACGACGATGTCGCCGGTCTTGCGCTCGCTCATGTGTGGCACCACGGCGCGGACGTTCTTCATCACCGCGTTGACGTTGAGGTTCAGCATCCGGTCGATGGCCTCGGGCGTCGTCTCGGTCAGCTCGCCGCCGATATAGGTGCCGGCGTTGCAATAGAGGATGTCGATATGATCGACCTTGGCCAGGATCTCGGGGATCATGGCGTTGCAGCTTTCGGGGTCGAGCAGGTTCGTCACCTGCGGGATCGCCTTGTCGCCCAGCTTGCCGGCCAGCTCGGCCAGCGCCGCCTCGTTCCAGTCCACCATGACCACGGTGGCGCCGCGCGCGAGCAGCCGCTCGGTGGTGGCCAGCCCGATCCCCGAGGCCGCGCCGGTGATGACGGCGACCTTGCCGTCCAGCGATTCAGACATTCCGTTCTCCTGTCTTTCTAATGGGTTGGGCGGGGCTCAGCGCCATTCGCGCCCGATATAGATGGCCAGCAGGATGATCGCGCCCTTGATGACGTCCTGCAGATAGGGGTTGATGCCCATCAGGTTCAGGCCGTTGTTCAGGATGCCCAGCAGCACCGCGCCGATCAGCGTGCCCAGGATCAGCCCGCGCCCGCCCGATATGGCGGTGCCGCCCAGAACCACGGCGGCGATGGCGTCAAGCTCGAAGCCCACGCCGGCATTGGGCTGGCCGCTCATCAGCCGCCCGGTCAGGATCACCGCGGCAAGCGCCGAGGTCAGGCCCGAGATGCCGTAGACAACCAGCTTGACGCGCTGGGTCTTGACGCCGGAAAGCCGCGCCGCGGTCTCGTTGCCGCCCAGCGCATAGACATGGCGGCCGAAGGCGGTGCGCTGCAAGAGCACCCAGGCCAGGGCATAGATCACCACCATGATGATGACCGGCACCGGCACCACGCCGATGCGCCCCACCCCGAACCAGGAAATCCAGCTGGGGATGCCGCTGATCGGATAGCCGCCGGAATAGATCAGGCCCAGGCCGCGCGCCATGCCCATGGTGGCCAGCGTCACGATGATCGCCGGCATCCGGCCCCAGGCGACCAGCACGCCGTTCGCCAGCCCGATGCCCAGCCCGATCAGCAGCCCGACAAGCAGCGCCACCGGCGCGGGCAGGCCCATGTTGACCATCAACCCTGCGCTTAGCGTGCCGACCAGCGCCATGACCGCGCCGACCGACAGGTCGATGCCGCCGGTCAGGATCACGAAGGTCATGCCGACCGCGAGGATGCCGACGACCGACACCTGCCGCAGCACATTCATGATGTTGTTCAGGCTGAAGAAATTTTCGCTGGCCAGCCCCATCAGGATCGAGACGACGATCAGCCCGATCAACGGCAGCGCCAGGGGCGAATGCAGCAGGCGGCCAAACGAGAAGCCGCCGGTTTTCCCGGCCGCGCCGGTGTTTGCGTCATGCGACATGTTCAACTCTCCCGGTCGTGGCATGGGTCATGATGGTTTCGGAATCGATCTCGGCGCCCTCGACCGTGGCCACGATCCCGCCCGAGCGGAACACGCAGACCCGGTCGGACATGCCGATCACCTCGGGCAGTTCGGACGAGATCATGATGATGGCGCCGCCCTTCTCGGTGAAGGCGCGCATCAGCGCATAGATTTCCGCCTTGGCGCCGACATCGATGCCGCGCGTCGGCTCGTCGAAGATCAGCACATTCATGTCGTGGTTCAGCCAGCGGGCGATGACGACCTTTTGCTGGTTGCCGCCCGACAGCGTGTCGACGCGGGCATGCGGCCCCTGCGCCTTGACGCGGACCTGCGCCATGGCGGTTTCGGTCGCGGCCAGTTCCTTCTTGAGGTCGATGAACCAGCGGTTCTTGCGATACTTGCCGTAATTGTTCAGCGACACGTTCTGCAGGATCGAGAAGCTGGTGATCAGCCCCTGTTCCTTGCGGCTTTCGGGCAGAAGGCCGATGCCATGCGCCAGCCCCTGATCGGGGCCGGAAAAGCGCGTCTCGACCCCGTCCACCCTGACCTTGCAGCGTTGGGCCGGGTATGCGCCCAGCATGGCCAGCACGGTTTCCGTGCGGCCCGAGCCGACAAGCCCGGCAAAGCCCAGGATCTCGCCCTTGCGCAGGGCAAAGCGCGAGACGGGGCCGCCCTTCTTCAACTGCACCTCCTCGACCTCGACCGCCAGCGGGGCGGCGGGGGCGGTGGCGGGCTTGGGCGGAAAGTTGCTCTCGATCCGGCGGCCGACCATCATCTCGACCAGCCGGTCGTTATCGACCTCGGAAACCGCGCAAGAGCCGATGAACTCGCCGTCGCGCAGGACTGTGATGCGGTCGCAGATCTCGAAGATCTCTTCGAGGTGATGCGAGATGAAGATGATCGCCACGCCCTGCTTGCGCAGCTCGCGCATGACCTTGAACAGGTGCTCGACCTCGGAGGGGGTCAGGGTCGCGGTCGGTTCGTCCAGCACCAGGATGCGGGCATTCAGCGACAGCGCCTTGGCGATCTCGACGAATTGCTGCTCGGCCACCGACAGGCGATGCACCGGCACGTCCAGGGCCACGTCCACCGCAAGCTGGCGCATGATCTGGGCGGCGCGGGCGCGCATCGCCTTGCGGTCCAGCATGCCCAGCGGTCCGCGCATCTCGCGCGCCAGGAACATGTTCTCGACCGCGTCGAGATAGGGGATCAGGCTGAACTCCTGGAACACGATGCCGACGCCCGCCGCGATGGCCTGGTCGTAATCGGCGAAATGGCGCTCGGTCCCCTCGATGCGGATCGTGCCCTCGCTGGGCTGGACGATGCCGCAGAGGATCTTCATCAGCGTGGACTTGCCCGCGCCGTTCTCGCCCAGAAGCGCATGGACCTCGCCGGCGCGGACCTGCATGTCGACGCCGTGCAGCACCTCGATCTTGCCGAAGCTTTTTCGGATTCCCTTCAGTTCCAGCATGATGCCCTCCTGAATGGCTGGGAAATGTCCCGCCCCCGCGACATGCGGGGACGGGAGCGGGGAGGAACCCTTACCAGCTGAACTCGGCAGCGTTCTCGGCGTCGACGATCATCACGTCGATCGGCACTTCCTTCGGCACCACGCGGGCGCCCCATTTCTGCGCCAGCGCCATGGCCAGGCCGACGCGGACCTGGTCGCGCGGGAATTGCGCGGTGGTCTCGATGAAGGGGCCGCCCGCGGCGATGGCCTGGACCGCCTCGGGCGCGCCGTCCACCGAGGTCAGCTTGATGTCCTTGCCCGCGCCCTGGATCGCCGCCAGCGCCCCCATGGCGCCGCCGTCATTGACCGAGAAGATGCCGGCCAGGTTCGGATGCGACTGGATCATGTTCTCGACCACGCCCAGGGCGACCGAGCGGTCCTGGCGGCCGTTCTGAGTGGTGACCAGGGTGATATCCGGGAACTCTTCCAGCGCGGCCTTGCAGCCCTCGACGCGCTGCAGGATCGGCACCACCGGGATGCCGTCGAGGATCGCGACCTCGCCCTTGCCCTCCAGCGCCTCACCCAGATACTTGCAGGACATGTAGCCGGCATCGCGGTTCTTCGAGCCGACGAAGGTATCGACCGGGCCGTTCGCGTTCGCATCGACCGCGACCACGGTGACGCCCGCGGCCTTGGCGGCGTGGACGGCGGCCTCGATCCCGGCGCTGTCGGTCGGGTTCAGCAGCAGGATGTCGATGTTCTGCTGCAGCATGTCCTCGACATCCGAGATCTGCTTGGCCACGTCATGACCGGCATCGGTGACGACCACATCCGCGCCCAGGCTGGCGGCGGCCTCGTTCAGCGCCTCCTGCATGGACACGAAATAGGGGTTGTTCAGCTCCTGGAAGGTCATGCCGATTTTCAGCTTGTCCTGCGCGAGCGTCGGGGCCGCCATGAGCGCCAGCGCGGCCGAGGCGGTAAGCAGTTTCGATTTCATCTGGGTTCCCTCCCATCTGGATGAAAGCAGGCAAAGCCTGCGCGTCTCCGGGCGGCGCCGCGCCGCCCGAATTGGTGAAATTCGCAATGTCGGTTCTTGTCAGTCCGCCATGACCAGCGCCTTCTGGGCCGCGAATGTCGCGCGGAACTGCGAGGGGGACATTCCCTTGAGCTTCAGGAAATGCCGGTTGAAGTTCGACAGGTTCGAGAATCCGACCTCATAGCAGATCTCGGCTACCTTGATGTCGGGATCAGTCAGCAGCATCTGGCAGGCCAGGTCGACGCGCAGCTGGTTGCGATAGCGCACCAGCGTCGTGCCGGTATGGCGCTTGAAGGCGCGGGAAAAGGCGCTTTGGCTTTGCCCGACCATCTCGGCCAGCTCGCCCTCCTCGACCTGCTCGGTCAGGTGTTCGCGCAGATAGGCCAGCGCGCGGTTGATGCCGCCGTCATGGGTGCGCGTCAGGTCCAGCTCGAAGCTGAGACTGGCCAGCACCTCGTATTCCGGCGCATGGGCCAGCAGGTCCAGGATCTCCCAGAACAGCGCCAGGCGGCGCAGGCCCTGCGCCTCGACCAGCCGTTCCATCAGCGGGCGGACGCGGGCGCTGGTCGCGCCGTCGAACAGCAAGCCGCGGCGCGAGCGGTCCAGCAGCGGGCGCAGCGCCTCCATCTCGGGCATGGCGGCGCTGGCCTCCTCGATGAAGGCTTCGGGGAACTGGATCACCAGCGAGCGCAGCGGCACCGCCTCGCCGGGCGGGATGTCGCTGATCCAGTTCTGCGGCAGGTTCGGCCCGGTCATGATCAGCTGGCCGGGCTGGAAGCTGCCGACATGGTCGCCGATGTAGAATGTGCCCGAGGTGGCGACGACCAGGTGGATTTCGTATTCGGGATGGTAGTGCCAGCGCACCGTGCGGAACGGATAGCCGTGCATCCACGCGGCGAAGGATTCGCCCTTGCGGATGTGGACCAGTTCCAGATCGGGTTGCATTCGCCTTCCTCCCTGCACGTCGCGGGCCCTGCCGGACCTGCCGCGGACGTTCAGGAACCATAGGCTTCATGCCCGGCGGCGATCCACATCAGGGCGAAAAAAATACCGATACTTTTTTGACCAAAATCGCGCGGGAATTGAAGAGGCCCAAGGAAATCGGCGCGGCAAGATCTTTCTGCACGGCAGAAAATTTATGCCGCACCGCAGCGTCATGGGCCTGCTTTTTCGGAAAAACCCGCTGTTAACGCTATCGCGCGTGTGGCGCAGCCAGATCCCGCAGCCGCGGATAAGCCGCGTGATGGGCCTCATACTTTTTCGCATAGGCATCCGCCAATCCGGCATCTGGCACAACCTCGGCGCGAACAGCCGGCTTGGCGAAGACGCGCTCGGACCTGTCGCCGGTGGCGCAGGCCGCCGCCAGCTTGGCCGCCCCGAAGGCGGCACCGAAATCGCCATCCTCGGGCTCCAGCAGCGTCAGCCCGGTGGCCGAGGCCATGATCCGCAGCCAGGCGCGCGAGCGCGCACCGCCGCCGACCGCATAGGCGGCCTCGATCGGGGTGCCGGCCTTGCGCAGCGCATGGACGCAATCGGCAAAGGCCATGGCCACGCCCTCCATCGCCGCCTGCGCCAGGTCGGCCAGCCCGGTGGCGCGGCGCAGGCCCAGAAAGGCGCCGGTGGCGCCCGGATCGTTCAGCGGCGTGCGCTCGCCCGACAGGTAAGGCAGGAACAGCACCGGCGAGGGCGCCGTCACCTCGCCGACCAGCGCGGCAAGGTCGGGCACCGCCTTGCCGGTGATCTCGGACAGCCAGGTCAGGCTGTCGGTCGCAGACAGGATCACCCCCATCTGGTGCCAGGTGTCCGGCACGGCATGGCAGAAGGTATGTACCGCGTCTCCGGTATTCGGCGCGTAGGATTCGGTCGCGGCAAACAGCACGCCCGAGGTGCCCAGCGACAGGAAGCCGGTGCCCGGCACCATCACCCCCATGCCGCAGGCCGTGGCGGCATTGTCGCCGCCGCCGCCCGCCACCGGCACGCGCGGGATGCCCCAGCGGTCCGCCAGATCGGCGCGCAGATGGCCGGACACGTCGCTGCCCTCGACCAGATGCGGCATCTGGGCGCGCGTCAGCCCGGTCGCGGCCAGCAGCACATCCGACCAGTCGCGGCGGCCCACGTCCAGCCACAGCGTCCCCGCGGCATCCGACATCTCGGCCACATGCTCGCCGGTCAGCCACAGCCGCAGGTAATCCTTGGGCAGCAGCACCTTGGCGGTCCGCTCGAAGTTCTTGGGCTCGTTCTGCGCCACCCACAGCAGCTTCGGCGCGGTGAACCCGGCCATCACCAGGTTGCCGGCGATGCCGTGGAAATCCGCCCGCGCCGTCAGCTCGGCGCATTGCGGCCCCGAACGGCCGTCGTTCCACAGGATGCAGGGCCGCAGCACCCGGTCCGAAGCGTCCAGCAGCGTCGCCCCGTGCATGTGCCCCGACAGGCCGATGGCCTGCAGCCGCGCCATGGCCTCGGGATGCTCGCGCAGCAGCGTGGCGATGGCGGCCTCGGCCCCGGCGATCCAGTCGGCCGGCGCCTGTTCGGACCAGCCGGGATGCGGGCGGCTGACGGTCAGGCCCGCATGGGCGACACCGACGGTCGCGAAGGTCTCGTCCACCAGCATCGCCTTGATGCCCGAGGTGCCAAGGTCGATCCCCAGATACATGGCGTTCACTCCGGCATGACGATCTGCAATTTCACATCGGTCTCGCGCGCCTCGACGGCGCGGTCGAAACCGGCGATGCTGTCCGCAAAGGGAATCGAGGCCGAGATCAGCGGCTTCAGGTCCACCTTGCCCGAGGCGATCAGCGCGATGGCGCGGTCGTAGACATTGGCATAGCGGAATACGGTCTCGACCCGCAGTTCCTTGGCCTGCAGCCCGACGATGTCCACCGGCACCGGATCGACCGGCATGCCGACCAGCACGATGGCGCCCCCCGGCCGCGCAAGCTGGTGCATCGACAGGATCGCCGGCGCGGCGCCCGAGCATTCGAAGACCAGGTCCGCGCCCCAGCCCTCGGTCGCCTCGGCCACCGCCTCGGCCAGCGGGCGGTTGCGGATGTTGACGGTCTCGATGCCGTCATAGGCGCCGATGATGTCCAGCTTGGGCTGGGCGAGATCGGCCACGATCACCCGCGCGCAGCCACCGGCCAGCGCCGCCAGCGCCACCATCATGCCGATAGGGCCGGCGCCCGTCACCACCGCCACGTCGCCCGGCTGGATGCGCGCCCGCAGCGCGGCCTGCATGCCGATGGCAAAGGGCTCGACCATCGCGCCCTCGGCAAAGCTCACGTTGTCGGGCAGCTTGTAGGTGAAGGCGGCGGGATGGATCACCTCGGGCGTCAGGCAGCCATGCACCGGCGGCGTCGCCCAGAAGGTCACGGCGGGATCGACGTTGTAGATCCCCAGCTTCGCGGCGCGCGAGGTCGGGTCGGGAATCCCCGGCTCCATGCAGACGCGGTCGCCGGGCTTCAGGTTCGTGACCTCGGCCCCGGCCTCGATCACCGTGCCGGAAGCCTCATGCCCCAGCACCATCGGGTCGCGGACCACGAAATGCCCGATCTTGCCATGGGTGTAATAATGCACGTCCGAGCCGCAGATCCCGACCGTATGCGTCCTGATCCGCACGTCCCTGGGCCCCAGCGTGGCGGGGATGTCGAAATCCCGCAGCGACAGCTTGCCCTTTTCTTCCAGCACCAATGCCTTCATCGCCCGTCCTCCTGATGGCCGCGCCGCGCTTCGGGCGCCCTCGACTCGCGTCTTTGGCGGCGAGTCGGGGCCACTGTAAACAAAAACCCGCGCGCCGCGCGAGCTTTTGCCCATCAGAAGAATAATTGTATCAGCCTTGAGCCGCGAAAGCTATGCGCGGCGGAGCTGCGGCGATGCTCGGACCCGGTGAGGCCCGAGAATCAGCTCACTTCATCAGCCGGTCCTTGACCATCGGCCCGACGGCGCCGAAATCCATCTGGCCGGCATGGCGGGCGCGCAGCTCGGCCATGACCCGGCCCATGTCGCGGATCGACTCGGCCCCCAGCTCGGCGATGGCCTTGTCGATGGCGGCGCGGGTTTCCTCGGCGTCCAGCTGGCGCGGCAGGTAGGACTGGATCACCTTGATCTCCTCCAGCTCGCGCTCGGCCAGTTCCAGCCGGCCGCCCTCCTCATAGGCCTTGGCCGATTCCTGGCGCTGCTTGACCATCTTGGACAGGATGGCGGTCAGGTCGGCCTCGGCCAGCCCGGCCTCGTCGCCGCCTTCGCCGCGGGCGGCGATCTCGCGGTCCTTGATCGCGGCCGAGATCAGCCGCAGCGTCGAGAGCCGCGCCGAGTCCTTGGCTTTCATCGCCTCTTTCGTATCGGCCAGAATGCGTTCGCGCAGTCCCATGTGATCCTCGCTGAATGTATTCCGCCGGGTGGTGCCCGGCTTCGCCCCCGCCGTCAAGCCGTGCGCTCAACCCCGCCCCGGCCGCAAAGTTCCGCATGCCGCCCGTTCCCGCCTTGACGCGCCTGCGCCCTTTACCTAGGTTCCCGCCGATTTACCCGGAGAGTGACGATGCCCCAGAAACCGACCGCATGTCTTGCGCTTGCCGACGGCACCGTGTTCCACGGCCAGGGCTTCGGCGCGGTCGGGGAAGTGGTGGCCGAACTGGTCTTCAATACCGCGATGACCGGCTATCAGGAGATCATGACCGATCCCTCCTATGCCAGCCAGGTCGTGACCTTCACCTTCCCCCATATCGGCAATACCGGCGTGACCGAACAGGACGACGAGGCGCCCGAGCCCGTTGCCTCGGGCATCGTGGTGAAATGGGATCCGACCGAGCCCTCGAACTGGCGCGCCAGCGCCGACCTGATCGACTGGATGACCCGGCGCGGCCGCATCGGTATCGGCGGCGTCGATACCCGCCGCCTGACCCGCGCGATCCGCCAGCAGGGCTCGCCCCATGTCGTGCTGGCCCATGACCCCGAGGGCAATTTCGACATCGCCGCCATGGTCGCCAAGGCGCGCGGCTGGAAGGGCATCGTCGGCCTGGACCTCGCCAAGGAGGTCAGCTGCCGGCAAAGCTATCGCTGGAGCGAGGGGCTGTGGTCCTGGCCCGGCAGCTTCGGCCAGTCCGAGGAAAAGAAGCCCTTCCGCGTCGTTGCCGTCGATTACGGTGCGAAACGCAATATCCTGCGCTCGCTGGCGCAAAGCGGCGCCGAGGTGACGGTGCTGCCCGCCACCGCCACCGCCGAGGAGGTGCTGGCGCATGACCCCGAGGGCGTGTTCCTGTCCAACGGTCCGGGCGACCCGGCCGCAACCGGCGAATATGCCGTGCCGATGATCCGGGAACTGCTGGACCGCGACCTGCCGATCTTTGGTATCTGCCTGGGCCACCAGATGCTGGCGCTGGCGCTTGGCGCCCATACCGTGAAGATGAACCACGGCCATCACGGCGCGAACCACCCGGTCAAGGACGTGGAAACCGGCAAGGTCGAGATCACCTCGATGAACCACGGCTTCGCCGTCGATGCCCAGACCCTGCCCGCAGGCGTGATCGAGACCCATGTCAGCCTGTTCGACGGCTCGAACTGCGGGCTGCGCGTGGCCGATAAGCCGGTCTTCTCGGTGCAATACCATCCCGAGGCCAGCCCCGGTCCCCAAGACAGCGCCTATCTGTTCGAGCGTTTCACCGAGGCGATGCGCAGCCGGCGCGGCTGATCGAAACGCCGGCTAAGGACGGGCCAGACCGCGGTTAACCGGTTCTTAACCCTCTGCATGCCAGAGAGGGGGTCGGAACGACCCAGACCGGGAATCGCCTATGGCCCGCACCGCCCTCATCTGGCCCCTTGCCGGCGCCCCGGCCGAGGACGCCGCGCCCGCCACGACCGGCACGGTAATCGCGACCCGCGACCTGCGCCCGCTGGGCCAGATACTGATCGAGGACGGCGCGGTCGAGCCGCGCGACCTGCTCAAGGCCCTGGTCATGCGCCAGCGCCAATCCGCGCGGCTGGGCGGGATCCTCCTGGCGAACGGCTGGGTGCGGGAAGAGGCGCTGCTGCGCGCCCTGTCCCGGCAATGGCGCGCCAGCGTGCTGGACCTCAAGGCGCTGCCGCCCGATCCGCGGCTGGTCGACGCGATGGGCGCCCAGCTTTGCCTGGCCGAGGGCGCGGTGCCCTGGCGCCGGGTCGGCGGTGTCACCTTCATCGCCACCGCCCGGCCCGAAGGCTTCGAAGCATTGCAGGACCGCCTGCCCAGGGGCTTCGGCGCGGTGCGCATGCTGCTGTGTTCGGAAAACGACGCGCGCGAGGCGATCCTGGCCCTGCGCCGCACCGCGCTGATCCGCCAGGCCGAAACCCGCGTGCCCGCCCAGGAAAGTTGCCGCACCCGCAACGAGCGCCGCCTGGGCCGCATCGCCCTGGGCCTGATGGCGGCGGCGGCGCTGGGGCTGGTGCTGGCGCCTGCTGCGGTGATCGCGCTGCTGACGGCCTGGGCGGTGCTGACGCTGGTCGCCTCGGCCACGCTGAAGCTGTTCTCCTTTGCCGCCATCCTGCGCCGGCACCGGCAGGACCGCCTGCAAAAGCCGGCGCGCGGCGCCCGGCCGCAGCCCGAGATGACGGCGCCGCTGCCGGTGATCTCGGTCATGGTGCCGCTGTTCGCCGAGGCCGATATCGCCGAAAAGCTGATCGGCCGGCTGTCGCGGCTGGACTACCCGCGCGAGTTGATGGACATCCTGATCGTGGTCGAGGAGACCGACCGCGTCACCTGCGAGGCGCTGCGTGGCGTCCGGCTGCCGCGCTGGCTGCGCGTGGTCGAGGTGCCCGACGGGCCGGTGCGCACCAAGCCGCGGGCGCTGAACTATGCGCTGAACTTCTGCCGCGGCTCGATCATCGGCGTCTGGGACGCCGAGGACCGCCCCGAGCCCGGCCAGTTGCACAAGGTCGCGCGCGGCTTTCATTTCGCCCCGCCCGAAGTGGCCTGCCTGCAAGGCGTGCTGGACTATTACAACCCGCGCACCAACTGGCTGGCCCGCGCCTTCACCATCGAATACGCATCATGGTTCCGCGCCACGCTGGCCGGGGCTGCGGCGCTGGACCTGGTGGTCCCGCTTGGCGGGACGACGCTGTTCTTTCGCCGCGAGGCGCTGGAGGAGATCGGTGCTTGGGACGCCTGGAACGTGACCGAGGACGCCGACCTGGGCGTGCGCCTGACCCGGCGCGGCTATCGCACGCAGATGCTGGACACCGTGACCCATGAAGAGGCGAACTGCCGCCTGATCCCCTGGGTCAAGCAGCGCTCGCGCTGGCTCAAGGGCTTCGCGATGACCTGGGGCGTGCATATGCGCGACCCGGCGGCGCTGTGGCGCGACCTGGGAACGCGGCGCTTCGTCGGCTTGCAGGTGCAGCTTTTCGCCTCGGTCTCGCAATACCTGCTGGCGCCGGTGCTGTGGAGCTTCTGGCTGCTCAGCCTGGGCCTGCCGCATCCGATGCGGGACATGCTGTCGGGCCTGCTGGGCGGCCATGCCATCGCCCTGCTGTTCGCGCTGTTCGTGGCTTCGGAACTGCTCAACATCGCCATCGGCCTCTGGGCGGTGCGCGGGCGGGCGCATCGCCACCTGCTGCCCTGGGTGCCGACGCTGCACCTATATTTCCCGCTCGGCTGCCTGGCGGCCTGGAAGGCGATCTACGAGGTTGTGGTCAAGCCCTTCTACTGGGACAAGACCCAGCACGGCATCTTCGAGGCCAGTCTGGACGAGCCGCCCGAGCCCGCCCCGCCGCCCGCCGGCCGGCTGATCCCCCTGCGCGAAACCGCCGCCGGGCAGCCCGCGCGCGCCATCGCCGCCACAGCGGACCCGTTGCTGGTCCCCCTGCTGGGCAAGATCGACTGAGCCGATGCTGCTGCTTGGCGACGCCGGCCGCGCGAACCGCGGGTTGCGGGGGCCCCTTGGCGCGGAGCAAAGCCCTGGCGGGCATGCGCCCGGTGGCCAGCGACCAGGTTCCGACGCGGAAAGCTCTGGCTGCCGCCGGGCGCGCGATGGGCGCGAACCAGTGTACAGGCCCAGCCCTGGGGGGCGCCAGCCGCGCCTGCAGGTCTTCGCGGGCCTGCGGCCCGGCGAATTCAGGGTCAGAATGCGGACCAAGTCCTGCATCAGGCGGACCAGGTCGTCGCGCAGTTCAGCCAAGCCGGGTGCGTTTCCTACCCGGTTTTCGCTTGCCGCGCGCCAAGCGATGCCCGTCGCGACCGCCTGCGGACAGGAGCGGCCAAGCCGGGCGCTCGGTGCAGACTGAACCACGGGCGGGCGCCTCCCCGCCGCGGCTTCCGGATGCGAGCAGGCGCCGCCGGACCGGGCGCGTCTGCTGCCGCCTTGTTTTCACTTGCAGCATGCGAAGCAAAGCCCGTCACAGACCCGGCAGGCAGGAGCGGCCAAGCCGGGCTCGGCATCGGCTGCAGCGCGGGTGGCGGAGCCTGCAACGGCTTCTTGGCACCAGACAGAACCGGCCGGGGCCAGATGCTTCTGCCGCCCGGTTCCCGCTCGCAGCGCATGGCGCAATGCCTGTCGCAGCGCCCTGCGGGCATGGGCGACTAAGGCGGGCGCTTGACCCACCGCGGGCTTCCTGCCTGGCTCGACCGGTCGCGAACCGGCGACGCCGGATCCCCCCGGCGCCTATCCGGCCTGCGCCTCGACCCCGGCCAGGACGCCGTCGATGATCGCGCCCGCGGTCTCGACCGTCGCGGCCAGCCGCGCGGCCAGTTCCTCCAGCGAGGCCGTGCCGGTCTCGCGCAACAGGAAGGCCTGACCGCCCTTGCCCAGGTTGTCCATGTCCAAGGGCTTTTCCGTCAGCAGCCGGCCGGCACATTGCAGGCTCCACAGGAAACGCCGGGCCGAGGCCAGCGTCTCGCCCTCCGCGCCGCCGATCAGCCCGGTCCGCGGACCGGTGCGCAACTGCGCCTGCACCGCCCGCGCCGCCGAACCGGCCCGCAGCGCGAAACATTGCGCCAGCAGCTCGATGTCCTGCAACCGGCCGCGGCCGATCTTGGCCTCCCAGGCGCCGTCCGGGGCCTTGGCGGCAAAGATGCGGGCCCGCATCCCGGACAGGTCCGGCATCACCCGCGGGTCGGTGCCGCGGCTTTGCAGCACCTCGACGCGCAGCGCCTCGACCTCCTCGGCCAGCGCGGCGGCATCGGCGCCGCAGACGCCGATCACCCGGGCGCGGGTCAGGGCCAGATGCTCCCAGGTCCAGGCTTCGGTCATCTGGTAGTCGCGGAAGCTTTGCACCGAGGTCGCCACCGGCCCCTGCCGCCCCGAGGGGCGCAGCCGCATGTCCACCTCGTAAAGCCGCCCGGCCGAGGTCGGCGCCGAGATCGCGGTGATCATCGCCTGGGTCAGCCGCGCGTAATAGGCCCGCGTCGCCAGCGGCTTCGGCCCGTCCGAACTGTCCTGTCCGGCGGCGTCGTAGATCACGATCAGGTCCAGGTCCGACGCGGCGTTCAGCTGCCGCGCGCCCAGCGAGCCCATGCCCAGCACCACCGCCCCCCGGCCCGGCAGCGGCCCGTGGCGACGGGCAAGCTCGGCCGCGACGACCGGAAACAGCGCGGCCACGGCGGCATCGGCGACATCGGCATATTGCCCGCCCGCCTCCTCGGCGCCGATCAGGCTGCGCAGGTGATGCACGCCGATGCGGAACTGCCCCTCATGCGCCCAGCGCCGCGCCGCGTCCAGCGCCTGTTCATAGCCGCCGTCCGGCGCGGCCAGCGCCGCATCCAGCACCTGGTCGAGCTGGCGGCGCAGGGCGGACGCGCCGGGCCAGGCGGAAAAGAAGCTGCCGGCCAGCACCCCGTCCAGCACCTCGGGGTGGCGCGCCAGATAGGCCGCCAGCCCCGGCGCCGTGCCGCAGATGTCGGCGATCAACTCGATCAGCTGCGGATTGGCCTCGAAAAGCGAGAAGAGCTGCACCCCCGCCGGCAGCCCGGCCAGGAAGGCGTCGAACCGCGCCAGCGCCTCCTCGGCATGGGCGGCGGCGGTCAGGCGGGTCAGGAGGTCCGGCTCGATCCGGGCAAAGACCTCGCGGCCGCGGGCCGAGCGCAGCGCGGGATAGCTGCGCCAGCGTTCCACCATCGCCTCGGCCTCGGCCGAGAGCTTCGGGCGCGCCCGCTGCTCGCCGGGGGCGAAGAAATCGCCGGTCAGCGCCTCGACCCGCGCCAGCCGTCCGGCCAGGCGCGCCGACCAGGCGGCGGTGTCGGCCTCGCCCATCATGCGGGCAATGGTGTCCAGCCCCTCGGCCGAGGCGGGCAGCGAATGGGTCTGGGCGTCGTTCACCATCTGGATGCGGTGCTCGATCTCGCGATGCTCGCGGTAATGCGCGGTCAGCTCATCGGCGACCTCGGGCGGCACCCAGCCCTTTTCGGCCAGCCGCGCCAGCCCCTCGACCGTGCCGCGCGCGCGCAGGTCGGGGTCGCGGCCACCGGCGATCAGCTGGCGGGTCTGCGTGAAGAACTCGATCTCGCGGATGCCGCCCTGGCCCAGCTTCATGTTGTGGCCTGGCACCTCGATGCGGCCGTGCAGCCCCTTGTGGTCGCGGATGCGCAGCCGCATGTCGTGGGCGTCCTGGATGGCGGCGAAGTCCAGGTGCCGCCGCCAGACGAAGGGGCGCAGCTCGCGCAGGAAGCGCGCGCCCGCCGCCAGATCGCCGCCGCAGGGCCGCGCCTTGATATAGGCGCTGCGTTCCCAGGTGCGGCCCTCGGCCTCGTAATAGGCCAGCGCCGCCGAGATCGAGATGCAGACCGGCGTCACCGCCGCATCCGGCCGCAGCCGCAGGTCGGTGCGGAAGACATAGCCCTGGTCGGTATTATCCGAGATCGTCGCCGCCGCCTTGCGGGTGGCGCGGATCAGGGCGGCGCGGGCATCATACTGGTCGTCGGGGTCATAGGCGCCGTCGTCGTAAAGCACGATCAGGTCGATATCCGAGGAATAGTTCAGCTCTCCCGCGCCCATCTTGCCCATGGCCAGCGCGACGATGCCGCCGGCCTCGGCCCCGGTCGGGGGCAGCTTGCCGCGCGCCTGCTCGGCTGCGACATGGGCGCGCAGGGCCAGGTCGGTGGCCCGGTCGGCCAGGTCGGTCAGCGCCCCGGTCACCTGTTCCAGCCGCCAGACCCCGCCCAGATCGGCCAGCGCCGTCCACAGCGCCACCCGCCGCTTGGCGCGGCGCAGCGCCGGGCCCAGCGCATCGGCGGAAAGCGTCTCGAACCCCGCCGTCTCGCGGGTGACGACATCCTCATGCGCCAGCGCGCCGGTCAGCCAGTCGGCCTCGCGCTCGATCAGCCCGGCCAGATAGGGGCTGCACCCGGCGGCGCCCCGGATCAGCTCGCCCAGGCGGGGATCGGCGATCCCGGTCGCTTGCAGCGCAGAGAGGCCGCGGGCAGGGTCGGCAGGGATGGGCAGGCGAGTGATGCGGGCGACGAAATCCATGGCCGCAGCCTAGCCGCAGCCAAGGCCGCGTCAATGCCGCGCGAATGGACCGAGAGGTTCAATGCTTGCGGCTTTCCCTGCTTGGCGCGAGGTGCAACTGTTGCTAGGCTCGGCCTGAGAGCAATCGACAACGCAGCCCCGACCGCCGCCAATGCGCGCCGAGATGAGAATGACCCGACCGCAGCATGCGCCGCCAGGCGCGGCGCGCCCCAGACGCCGGGGGCGCGGCTGATGCGGCACAGCCTGCCTCATGCGCCGCAATTCTATGTGACGGCGCCGCAGCCCTGCCCCTATCTGCATGGCCGGGCCGAGCGCAAGCTGTTCACCGCGCTGACCGGCGATTCGGCCAATGAGCTGAACAACGCCCTGTCGCGCCAGGGCTTCCGCCGCTCGCAGAACGTGCTTTACCGGCCCAGTTGCGAAAGCTGCGTCGCCTGCATGTCGGCGCGCATCCGGGTGTCCGAGTTCCATCCCTCGCGCACGCAGCGCCGGGTTTTGCGCAGGAACGCGCATCTGCGCCGCCTCGCCACCAGCGCCTGGGCGACCGAGGAGCAATATGAGCTGTTTCGCGCCTATCTGGACGAACGCCACGCCGATGGCGGCATGGCCGACATGGACATCTTCGAATTCGCCGCGATGATCGAGGAGACGCCGGTGCGCACCCGCGTCATCGAATATCGCACGCACCAGTGCGACAGCAGCGAAACTCCGCCCCCGCCCGGCAGCGACCGGCTGGTCGCGGTCTGCCTGACCGATGTGCTGGATGACGGGCTGAGCCTGGTCTACAGCTTCTACGACCCGGCGCTGGAGGGCATGAGCCTGGGCACCCACATCATCCTGGACCATATCGAGCTGGCGCGCAGCGCCGGCCTGCCTTTCGTCTATCTGGGCTATTGGGTGCCGGGCAGCCGCAAGATGGATTACAAGGCCAAGTTCTCGGCGCTGGAGATCTACAAGGGCGGCGTCTGGCAGCCGATCGGCGACCCGGCGCAGCACACCTCCGACATTCACCCGCTGTCCATCGACCCCATCGTCGAGCAGGTGGCGCGCATCAACCTGCCCGCGAGCCGGAAATGATTACCGAAAAAGCGCGGCTTCGGTAAGAATATTTCAAGATTTTGCGGCAGCGGGTCATTTTCTTGGACAATCGCCATTGACCGCACCGCGCCAGACCCATAGTTTTCCGCGTCGCAGCGGGGCGGCATCCCCGCCGCGTTTTTGTTCAGAGATGGAGAATGGGCATGTCCCGACAGATGACGGGTGCAAGGATGGTTATCGAGGCTCTGCGCGATCAGGGCGTCGATACGGTATTCGGCTATCCGGGCGGGGCGGTACTTCCCATCTATGACGAGATCTTCCAGCAGAACGACATCAAGCACATCCTGGTGCGCCACGAACAGGGCGCCGTCCACATGGCCGAGGGCTATGCCCGCTCGACCGGCAAGCCGGGGGTGGTGCTGGTCACGTCCGGTCCCGGCGCGACCAATGCCGTCACCGGGCTGACCGACGCGCTGATGGATTCGATCCCCATCGTCGTGCTGACCGGCCAGGTTCCGACCTTCCTGATCGGCACCGACGGCTTTCAGGAGGCCGACACAATCGGCATCACCCGACCCTGCACCAAGCACAACTGGCTGGTGAAGGAAACGGACGAGCTGGCGGCGACGATCCACAAGGCCTTCCACATTGCCACCTCGGGCCGGCCGGGGCCGGTGCTGATCGACATCCCAAAGGACGTGCAATTCGCCACCGGCGAATATGTCGGCCCCAAGCAGATCGAGACGCCCAGCTACCAGCCGGCGAAAAAGGGCGACCTGGCCACCATCACCCGGCTGGTCGAGCTGATGGAGACGGCCGAGCGGCCGATTTTCTATACCGGCGGCGGCGTCATCAATTCCGGCCCCGGCGCCAGCCAGCTGCTGCGCGAACTGGCGGATGCGACGGGCTTTCCCGTCACCTCGACGCTGATGGGGCTGGGGGCCTATCCGGCTTCGGGCAAGGGCTGGATCGGCATGCTGGGCATGCACGGGCTTTACGAGGCCAACATGGCCATGCACGATTGCGACCTGATGATCGCGGTCGGCGCGCGCTTCGACGACCGCATCACCGGGCGGGTCGCGGATTTCAGCCCCGGCTCGGTCAAGGCGCAGATCGACATCGACCCCAGCTCGATCAACAAGGTGATCCATGTCGACCTGCCCATCGTCGGCGATGTCGGCCATGTGCTGGAAGACATGCTGAAGGTCTGGAAGGCCCGCGGCCGCAAGACCAATGCCGAGCCGCTGCGGGCATGGTGGGCGCAGATCGAGCAATGGAAGGCGCGCAACTGCCTTGCCTATCGCAACTCGGACAAGGTCATCAAGCCGCAGCACGCCTTGCAGCGCCTGCAGGCGCTGACCGCTGCGCGCAAGCCCTATTTCACCACCGAGGTCGGCCAGCATCAGATGTGGGCGGCGCAGTTCCTGCATTTCGAGGATCCGAACCACTGGATGACCTCGGGCGGGCTGGGCACCATGGGCTATGGCCTGCCCGCCTCGATCGGGGTGCAGGTCGCGCATCCCGAGGCGCTGGTGATCAACGTCGCCGGCGAGGCGTCCTGGCTGATGAACATGCAGGAAATGGCGACGGCGGTGCAGTTCCGCGCCCCGGTCAAGCAGTTCATCCTGAACAACGAGCGCCTGGGCATGGTCCGGCAATGGCAGCAGTTGCTGCATGGCGAACGCTACAGCCAGAGCTGGTCGGAAAGCCTGCCCGATTTCGTCAAGCTGGCCGAGGCCTTTGGCTGCGGCGGGCGCACGGTCTCGGATCCGGCCGACCTGGACGCGGCCATCCAGGAGATGATCGACCATGACGGCCCGTTCATCCTGGACGTGCTGGTCGAAAAGCACGAGAACTGCTTCCCGATGATCCCCTCGGGCAAGCCGCATAACGAGATGCTCTTGGGCGAGGCATCGACCGAAGGCGCCATCACCGGCGCCGGCGCGGCCCTGGTCTGAGGTTAGGAGAAGAACATGGCGGCACTGAACATCCAGAAAGGCGCATCCAGCCATTCGGCCTATGACCTGCGCGACCCGAACGCCCAGATCATCGAAAGCCACACGCTTGCCGTGCTGGTCGAGAACGAGCCGGGCGTGCTGGCGCGGGTCATCGGCCTGTTTTCCGGGCGCGGCTACAATATCGACAGCCTGACCGTGGCCGAGGTGGACCACCTGGGCCACCGTTCGCGCATCACCATCGTCACCCGCGGCACGCCCGCGGTGATCGAGCAGATCAAGGCGCAGCTTGGCCGCATCGTGCCGGTGCATGATGTCCACGACCTGACCGTCGAGGGCCCCTGCGTCGAGCGCGAACTGGGCCTGTTCAAGGTCACGAGCAAGGGCGACAAGCGGGTCGAGGCGCTGCGGATCGCCGAGATCTTCCGCGCCAGCGTGGTCGATTCGACCCTGGAAAGCTTTGTCTTCGAGATCACCGGCACGCCCGAAAAGCTGGACGCCTTCGCCGAGCTGATGCGGCCGCTGGGCCTGTCGGACCAGGCCCGGACCGGCGTCGCCGCGCTGGCGCGCGGCGCCTGAACGAATCAGCGGGCGGCCACCAGTTTCAGTGGCCGCTCTTGCGCCTCGCCTTCGGCGTTCGAGATCACCCGCAACACAGGACGGGCCGGTGCGGCCTTTCCGTCCCTGTTCCTTTCGCCCATGTCCCGCAGCAGGCCGGGCAGTTGCGACCGCTTGTCGCCCCCGACGATGCTGACAAGGCGGGCATGGCGCAGGTCGGCCTGCATTTCGAACTCAAGCTCGACCAGATCGCCGGCCTCGGGCCATTCCGTCGGGACGAACAGGTTCTCCCTGCCCTGCAAATAGGCCAGGGCGCCATGATCCTCGCACCAGATCACGGCCTTTTCCTTGGCCGGACTGCTCCATAAAATAACCCCGATCATGAAAGCTCCTAAACACAAAGCCGCCCGGCAAACGAGGACGTGACCCAGCCCAAGCGGGAAACTATCGGCAATTTCTCGCCTATGAAAGCAATTTTTGGCGGAACAGTTCAGTTCGGGGCAGAATCGGCAAGCAAATTGATCTTTTACGTCCGCAGATTGCCAGGATCGCAACTTTCCTTCGCAAAAACAAACCGTTCCGTTCGGATCGTAGCCCTTGCGGCAATGCCGCGGCGGCCACGCTAGCGCACCCGGCCCGCCCGGTAATCGGCCACCGCCCGCGCGACCTGCCCCATCCGCGCGCTGCGCGACGGGTGGGTGCCCAGAATTTTATCACCCGGATCGGGGATGCGGGCGAAAAACAGCGCGCCGTGCTCGGGATCGAAACCGGCATTCAGCGTGATGATCGCGCCCAGGTAATCGGCCTCAAGCTCCCAATCCTTCGAGTAGTAGCGGGCGCCGAACTGGGCGCCGAAATCCTGCGCGGTGCGAATCGTCTCGGGATCGCCGCCATAGGCGCTGGCCAGCCCGCCCAGGATCACCGCGCCCACGGTCGCGGCGCCGGTCTTGCGGCTGATATGGCCCAGGATGTGATGGCTCGCCTCGTGCCCGATGACGAAGGCCAGCTCGTCGGCATTGCGCGCCTCGCCGATCAGCGACAGGGTAAAGCCGATGATCGGCCGGCCGCTGGGATCGACGGTCTGGAAGGCATTCGGCTCGAGCCCCGCGCGGTCATCGACGACGAACTGGAAATCGCAGTTGATCGGCTGGGTGCGCCGCTGCAGGCATTCGCGCTCAACCGCCGGCTCCATGCGGCTGACGACCGAGACGAAGGTGCGCGCCGAGGCCGAGGCATTGGCCGGCGTGTCCGGGGCGGGAGTGATGACGACATCGGGCCCGCCCGGCTGCGGCACGGGCGCGGCGACACAGCCCGCAAGCACCAGCACGACCGCCGCCACCGCCTGCCATGTCCTGATCATCTGCCGCCCTCGCCTGCCCGGTGTTTGCGCCACTTTAGCCGTGGCGGCCGCCCCGCGCCAAGCCCCGGACTTGCCCCGGCCGCAATATCACGCGATTGTCGGGGAAAGCCGAACGGGAAGGATCCCCGATGTTCACCATCGAGCATGATTTCGACGCGACCGTCATCACCCTGATCGACGAATTGCCGCAGGGCGAGATCGGTTCGCGCCCGCTGAACGAGGATGTGGTCATCCACAGCTTCGACGACCGCGTCGTGGTCGAGCAATTCGACCCCGATACCGGCGAGCTGGCGCAGATCGTCCTGACCATCGAGCAGCTGGAAGAGCTGCGCGCCGCGCTGAACCTGCCCGAGGGCAACTATCGGCTGCAACGCGGCTAGCTCGTCGGTCCAGCCAGTCGGGCCGGCTAGTCGATGCGGAACAGCTTGTCGCGCGCCGTGGCGCCGCGGACCAGCACCAGCCGCGACTTGGCCACCCCCAGCGCCTTGGCCAGCAGCTTGACCACCGCGGCATTGGCCTTGCCGTCCTCGGGGACCACGGTGACGGTGACGCGGATCGCCTCGCCGTCCAGGATCACCGCGTTGCGCGAGGCGCGCGGGGTGACGCGGACGGCGATTTCGGCGCCGGGCCGGGCAAGATGGCTAAGGTCGGTCATGCCCCTTTCAAGCCGGGCGCGGCGAAAAAGGCAATGCCGGCTGGTGCCGGCGGGCCGGCGCGGCTATCTGAAGGGCAGGACATGCGCGAACCCGACGAGGACCGAATGGAATATGCCGATCCCGCCACCCTGGCCTTCCTGGCACGCCGACGCTCGCACCCGCCGAAACTGCTGACCGGCCCGCCCCCCTCGCGCGAGGCGTTGATGGAACTGCTGGAACTGGCCGCCCGCGTGCCCGACCACGGCAAGCTGGAACCCTGGCGCTTCACGGTGCTGGAGCGCGCGACGCTGGACCGGCTGGCGCCCGTCTTGGCCCAGCATGTGCTGGCCAAGGGCGGGGACGAGGCGGCGGCGGAAAAGGCGCGCTCCGCCTTTGGCTCGCCGGTGATCGTGGCGGTGGTCTCGACCCCGGTCGAAAGCCCCAAGGTGCCGGAATGGGAGCAGTTCCTGTCCGCGGGCGCGGTTTGCCTGGAGCTGGTGAACGCGGCGCTGGCGGCGGGCTATGGCGCGGCTTGGCTGACCGGCCCGGCGGCCGAGCCGGATTTCGCCCGCGCCCATCTGGGCCTGGGCGCGGGCGAGCGCATCGTCGGGCTGATCCATATCGGCCGGCGCGGCCCGACCCCGCCCGAGCGTCCGCGCCCGGATGTCGCGGCCAAGACGACCTTCCTGTGATGGTGCTGCGGGCGCTGATTCTGGCCTGGGGCGACCTGCTGCGGCCGCGCATCTTCGGCGTGGTCGCGCTTGGCGTGGCGCTGACGCTGGCCCTGCTGGTGGCGCTGCAGGTCGGGGCGTTCTGGGCGATCCGCGCCTTTGCGCCCGAGACCTTGGCCCTGCCCTGGATCGGCCCGGTGCCGTTGGCGCCGGCGCTGTCCTGGGGCTCGCCGCTGCTGTTCCCGCTGATGAGCATCTTCCTGATGATCCCGGTCGCCGCGAGCTTTTCGGGGCTGTTCGCCGAGCGGGTTTCGGAAGCGATCGAAGAGACGCATTATCCCGGCAACAAGGGCCTGCCCATCGATTTCTGGGACGGGCTTTGGGAATCGCTGGCGGTCATGGGCGCGGTGATCCTGGTCACGCTGGTCACGCTGGCGCTGGCGCCCTTCCTGGGCCCGCTGGCCTCGCTGCTGTTCTATGGCGGCAACGGCTGGCTGCTGGGGCGCGAGTTCTTCCAGATGGCGGCGCGGCGCCACCTGCACGAGCCGCAGGCGACCGCGCTGCGCCGCGGCCTGGCGGTGCAGGCCACGGCGCTGGGGGTGCTGATCGCGGCCCTGCTGACGGTGCCGGTCCTGAACGTGGTCGTCCCGGTGCTGGCGGCGGCGGGCTTCACCCACCTCTACCATCTCAGCGCGTCCAGGCCTCGAGGTCGGCGCGGGTGATGACCCCGGCGATGATGACATAGGCGATCACGCCCCAGACCAGGGCGGCGATCAGCGTCGCCCACAGCGCCTTCTTCTTCAGCTTGGGCTCATGCGGGGCGCCGGCCGGGGTGCCGGGCGTCACCTGCCCGACATCGGCCTGGCTTTGCTGGCCGATCGGCAGCAGCACGAACAGCACCAGAAACCACAGCACGGCGTAAAGGACGATGCCCCCGGTCAGGCTCATCAGACCTGCTCCAGCTCGATCAGGCAGCCGTTGAAATCCTTGGGATGCAAGAACAGCACCGGCTTGCCATGCGCGCCGATCTTCGGCTCGCCATTGCCCAGCACGCGCGCGCCCTCGGCCTTCAGCTTGTCGCGGGCGGCCAGGATGTCGTCGACCTCGAAGCACATGTGATGGATGCCGCCCGAGGGGTTCTTTTCCAGGAAGCCCTTGATCGGGCTTTCGTCGCCCAGCGGATAGAGCAATTCGATCTTGGTGTTCGGCAATTCGATGAAGACGACGGTGACGCCGTGATCGGGCTCGTCCTGCGGCGCGCCCACCCTGGCGCCAAGGCTGTTTTCATATTGCGCTGCCGCCGCCTTCAGGTCGGGCACGGCGATGGCGACATGGTTCAGGCGTCCGATCATCACTTCCTCCGTCATTTGCGCCCTTCTAAGGCCAGAGCCCCGCGGGGGAAAGGAAAAGAAGCCGCCGTTAACCGCTTCTTAGGGAAAACGCGCAATCCTTGGGACAGAATGTGATTCCCAGTTAGGATTTTACGAGATGGAACAGGAAAACATCGGTGCGGAAGACTTTCCCACCTGGCGGGCCACCCTGCCGAACCGGCCGCTGACCGGGCTGACGGTGCTGGTGGTCGAGGATTCGCGCGTCGCCTCGGAGGCGGTGCGGCTGCTGTGCCTGCGCTCGGGCGCGCGCATCCGGCGGGCCGACAGCATCCGCTCGGCCCTGCGGCATCTAAAGACCTACCGGCCGGGGGCGGTGATCGTGGACATGGGCCTGCCCGACGGCGACGGTGCCGACATGATCGCCACCATCGCCCGCGCCATGCCGCGGGTGCCGGTAATCCTGGGCATCTCGGGCGACCCGGCCAGGCGCGAGGCGGCGATCGCGGCCGGCGCGGACGGTTTCCTGGCGAAACCCGTCGAAAGCCTGGCGCTGTTCCAGGAGGCGATCCTGGCCGCCCTGCCGCCCGATGCGCGGCCGCAAGGACTGCGCATCCTGCCCGACGAGACGATCCCCGCCGATCCCGAGGCGCTGCGCGACGATCTGGCGCATGTCGCCGACGTGCTGGCAGAGGCCGAGGACACCGCGGCCATCGACTATATCGCGCGCTTCCTGGCCGGGGTTGCGCGCTCGGCCCATGACCGGATGCTGGAGGATGCGGCGGCCACGCTGGCGCGCGACCATGCACAGGGCCGGGCGCTCGCCACCGGCCTGGCGCGGATCAGCGGGCTGGTGCAGGACCGGCTGGCAAGCGCGCGGAACGCATAAGCCTAGCCCGCGGTCAGCGCCGACAGGCTTTGCCGCTGGCGCCCCTCGGCATCGAAATTGCCGGGCGCGAGCCATGCCTGGTGCGCACGCGCCAGGGCAGGCCAGTCGCGGTCGATGATCGCATACCAGGCCGTGTCGCGGTTGCGGCCCTTGTAGATCATGTGCTGGCGGAAAACGCCCTCGAAGGCGAAGCCATAGCGCAGTGCCGCCCGGCGGGACGGGGCGTTCAGCGCGTCGCATTTCCATTCGACCCGACGATAGCCCGCATCGAAGGCCCAGCCGATCATCAGCGAGATGGCCTCGGTCGCGGCCGGGCTGCGCTGCATCGGCGGCGCGATCTCGATATGGCCGATCTCGATCACCCCATTGGCCGGGTCGATGCGCAGGAACGAGGCAAGCCCGCCGACCTTGCCGGTCGCGCGGTCGCGCAGGGCATAGAAATACGGGTCCGCCTTGGCCGCCATCCCGGCCTGCCAGGCGCGATAGGCCGGCAGATCGGCAAAGGGGCCATAGCCCAGGTAGTCCCAGACCCAATCCTGCCCCTGGTTGGCCGCAAACAGATCCTCGGCATGGCGGTCGGGGTCCAGGCGCTCCAGCAGCACATGGCGGCCCTCGATCCGGTCAGGACCGGGCGGGGACGGCGGAGCGAAGCCCGCGACCAGCGGGCCGGTCGGCCGCAAGCCGCCGCCCTGGGCCGAAGGCGCGGGCGCGCGGTCGAGATGATCCTGGGACATGGGCAGAGCTCCGGCGAAGGCTCAGGCCAGCATCCGCGGATCGCCGCCAAGGTCAAGGCCGGGAAAGATCTCGCGCTCCAGCCTGTCGCGCGCGATCCCGAACAGCCCATGCATGGCCCAGGCGGCATAGGCGCGGATGTCGCGCGTGGGCATCAGGTCGCGGCCGGCATAAAGCTGGCCCTCGCCCAGGCCCGGCCAGTCGCCGAAGGCGCGACCGCCCCGGATCGCGCCGCCTGCCATCAACAGCGCGCCGCCGGTGCCGTGATCTGTCCCGCCCGAGCCGTTCTCGCGCACGGTGCGGCCGAACTCGGTCATGGCCAGAACCGTGGTGCGATCCCAGTTCGGCCCCAGGCCTTCGCGCAGCTTCAGGATCGCCGCCGCCAGCCGGTCCAACCCCCGGCCCAGCACGGCGGCCTGGTTGGCATGGCTGTCCCAGCCGGCCAGCGAAAAGGCGGCGATGCGGCTTGCGGCATTCAGCCGGCTGGCGGCAAAGGCGGCCAGCGCCTGCGCATCGGCGGTCGGCCCCGGCATCTTGCCCAGGTCCGAGGTCTCGGCGCTGATCTGCGTCGCATCCTGCGCCGCGTCGCGAAACAGCGGGTCGTCGTGATAGACATGCTCCAGCAGCATCTGCGCCTGCGGCGACAGCTTCAGCCAGGCCCGCGGCGCCCAGCTGAGATGCGCGGCCTTGCCGGTCAGGATCTTCATCTGCTCGACGCCGACGGAATAGGCGGTCTCGGCCGTGGCGTCCGGCATCGCCTGCAGCAGCCGGTTCAGCCAGCCACCCACCCGCCGGTCCACCGGCAGGTCGTTGCCGGTGCCCGCCTCCAGCAGATCCTGGCCGTCGAAATGGCTGCGCTTGTCGCGATAGGGGGTCGAGACGGCATGGGCGCAGGCCAGCTCGCCCTTTTGCCACAGCGGCAAGAGCGGCTCCAGCCGCGGATGCAGCGCATAGAAGCCATCGAGGTCCAGCGCACCGTTTTCCGGCCCGACCGACAGGCTGCGGCGCAGCTTGCGCAGCATCGGGTCGCCATAGGGCTGGATCGCGTCCAGCCCGTCCATGGCCCCGCGCAGGATGATGACGACCAGCCGGTTCTCGCCCGGCAGCGCCGCGAAGGTCATCGAACTCATCAGCGGATGCGCCGCGGCCGAGCAGCCGATCAGCGCCGCCCCCTTCAGAAACAGGCGCCGGTCCAGTGTCAGCATCTGCCCATCCTCCTATCGCCGGTTGAAATCGCCCGAGGCGAGGATCAGCGCCACGCCCTCGGCCGCCGATTCCGCCTTGGGTACGGCCCAGGCCAGTTCCGCCGATTGCGTGCCGCCGAAGGCCGAGACCAGCATCTCGCGCGGGTCGGGCAATTCGTCCAGCAGCAGGCGGGGAATGCGCAGCGACCAGTTGATCCGCGCGGCCAGGGTCTGCGCCGCGATCCAGGCATCGGCCGCCTCGGGCCAGCCGTCGGGGCCCTTGGGCCGGCCCCAGGGCTGGCCCATGGCCTCGAGCGGGCCCCAGGCGATGCGGCGGAACGCGGACAGTTCCAGCCGGGCGATCCCTTCGCCGCGGATGCCCAGCGCCCTGAGCCCGGCCACGCAGAAATCGAAGGGCTGGCGCACCTTCTGCCGCAGGCCGGACGCCAGGTCGGGATGGCTGGCCAGCACGCGATAGACCTGCGGCAGGTCGCCGCCCGTGTCGCGCCAGGTGGCCGCCATGGCCTCGACCAGATCCTCGGACGGGTCGTCCGAGACGAAATGCACCGCCAGCTTGCGCGACAGATGCCGCGCGGTCTCGGGCCGGCGGGCGATGTCGCGAAAGGCGTCGCGGATGGCGTCGAGCCCGTCGCGCCGGCCGCCGCCATAGGCCCGGCCCAACACCGTCTCGGCGCCCGGCTCGGCCCAGAGCGGGCGAAAGGCGAAGCCCGCCTGATGCGAGAAGCTGAGCCCGGTCAGCAGCTTGGCCAGTTCGCGCACGTCCTTTTGGTCGTAGCCGGCGCCCACGCCCAGCGAATGCAGCTCCAGCGCCTCGCGGGCCAGGTTCTCGTTCAGCCCGAAATGGCGATCCGGGCGGCGCCGGGCGACGGGCGAGCCCGGTCCGCGGCTGGAGATCTGGTCCAGATAGACCAGCATCATCGGATGGGTGTCGGCGGCAAGGAACATGTCCTCGAACCGGCCGTTCACATGCGGGCGGATCGCCTCGTCCACGAAGGCCAGCGCCAGCGCATTGTTCATCTTGTCGGCCGCGCGGACGGTGAAATGGTCGGCCCAGAACTGCACCAGCCTTTCGCCGAAGCCGATCGGGTCGTCCAGGGCGCGGATCACCCGGAGGCGCAGGCCCTCGACCGGCAGTTCGCCGAGCCGGCGCTCGGCCTCCTGCCCCTCGGGCGGCTCGGGCCGCTCCTCGCGCCGGGCCAGGCGGAGTTCGCGAAACCGCGTCGCGAAGGCGCTGGCCTTTTCGGTGGTCATCGCCTCGGGGCCAGGACCGGCGCTTGCGGGACCGGCCAGAACCGCCTCGACATCGGCGGGCGGCGGCATCAGCGGCGACAGACCAAAGCCCAGCCGGATCGCCGCCAGTTCGGGAAATCCAAAGCTCATGCAATCATCCTTGCAGGGGAAATCGCCCCCATGCACAGGGTTATGGCACGGCCTCGGCCCAAGGTCAGTTCACGCTTTCTTCAGCATGCGGCGATGCGGCAACAGACTGCCGACGCAGCGCCGCCACGCTTACTCGCGCGGCAGCACCCGCAGGCGCAATTCGCGCAGCTGCTCGTTCGTCGGCTCGCTGGGGGCGCCCATCATCAGGTCTTCGGCGCGCTGGTTCATCGGGAACATGATGACCTCGCGGATGTTCACCTCGTCGGCCAGCAGCATGACGATGCGGTCGATCCCCGCCGCGCAGCCGCCATGCGGCGGCGCGCCATAGCGAAAGGCCTTGACCATGCCGCCGAACCGCTTTTCCACCTCGTCGCGGCCATAGCCGGCCAGTTCGAAGGCCCGGAACATGATCTCGGGGCGGTGGTTGCGGATCGCGCCCGAGACCAGTTCATAGCCGTTGCAGGCCAGGTCGTATTGATAGCCCTTGACCGCCAGCGGGTCGCCCTCCAGCGCATCCAGCCCGCCCTGCGGCATCGAGAACGGGTTGTGGCTGAAGTCGATGCGCCCGTCCTCGCCCTTTTCATACATCGGGAAATCGACGATCCAGGCGAACTTGAACTGGTTCTCGTCGATCAGGCCCAGCTCGCGGCCGATCTCGTTGCGGGCGCGGCCGGCGACGGCCTCGAAGGTCTCGGGCTTGCCGCCCAGGAAGAAGGCCGCATCGCCCTCGCCCAGGCCCAGTTGGATGCGGATCGCCTCGGTCTTCTCGGCACCCAGCGCCTTGGCGATGGGGCCGGCGGCCTCGGTCGTGCCGTCCTCGGCCTTGCGCCAGAAGATATAGCCCATGCCGGGCAGGCCCTGGCTCTGCGCAAAGGCGTTCATGCGGTCGGCGAACTTGCGCGAGCCGCCGGTGGGCGCGGGAATGGCGCGGACCTCGGTGCCCTCCTGTTCCAGCAGCTTCGCGAAGATCGCGAAGCCCGAGCCGCGGAAATGATCCGAAACCACCTGCATCTCGATGGGGTTGCGCAGGTCGGGCTTGTCCGAGCCGTATTTCAGCATCGCCTCGGCATAGGGGATGCGCGGCCAGGTCGCATCGACGCGGCGGCCGCCGCCGAAGGTCTCGAACAGGCCCTGGATCACCGGCTGGATGGCGCGGAACACGTCTTCCTGCTCGACGAAGGACATCTCCATGTCGAGCTGGTAGAAATCGGTGGGCGAGCGGTCGGCGCGCGGATCCTCGTCGCGGAAGCAGGGCGCGATCTGGAAATACTTGTCAAAGCCCGCAACCATGATCAGCTGCTTGAACTGCTGCGGCGCCTGCGGCAGGGCGTAGAACTTGCCCGGATGCAGGCGCGAGGGCACCAGGAAGTCGCGCGCCCCTTCGGGCGAGGAGGCGGTGATGATCGGGGTCTGGAACTCGGTGAAGCCCTGATCCCACATCGCGTCGCGCAGCCATTTCACCACGCGCGAGCGCAGCATGATGTTGTTGTGCAGGCTTTCGCGGCGCAGGTCGAGGAAGCGATAGGTCAGCCGCGTCTCCTCGGGATAGTCCTGATCGCCGAAAACCGGCAGCGGCAGGTCGTCCGAGGCGCCCAGCACCTCCATGGCGGTGGCATAGACCTCGATCTCGCCGGTGGGCAGCTTGGGGTTGACCAGGCTCGGGTCGCGCAGCTTGACGCGGCCGTCGATGCGGATCACCGTCTCGGCCCGCAGCTTTTCCAGCGCCGGGAAGGCGGGCGAGTCGCTGTCGGCGATCACCTGTGTGATCCCGTAATGGTCGCGCAGGTCGATGAACAGCACCCCGCCATGGTCGCGGACCCGGTGGACCCAGCCGGACAGACGGACTTCGGACCCGGCGGCAGCGGCGGTCAGCTCGCCGCAGGTATGGCTGCGATAGGCGCTCATCGTTTTTCCCCTTGCGTATCGGCCCCGCATGAACCGCGCCGCGCCGGCGAAGTCAAGCAATCAGAACGGCCTCACCACGTTGCCAGTGTAGAAATAGGCGCCCATGCCGACAGCGAAGAGGACGTTCCCCGCCACCGCATGCAGCACCCAGGCCGAGGGAAAGCCGCGCTCCAGATAGGCGCGGGCAAAGACCCAGCCGCCGACGAAGGTCAGCACCGCCACCACCCAGGACCAATACATCAGGTGGGCAAAGGAAAACACCGCCGCGTTCAGCGCGATCGCCCCCTGCCCCGCCGGCAGCAGTGCGGCGTAGCGGTGAAAGAACAGCGGGCGAAAGATCAGTTCCTGCGGCAGGGCCGAGAGGATCGGATAGAAGGTCCAGATCACCGGCAGGAACTCGGGCCGCTGCCGCACGATCTGGAAGATCGAGTTCGGGCGGTCGAGCGCCAGGATCGCCAGCCCCACCAGCAGGGTGGCCAGCGCCACGGCCAGGATCTCGCGCCAGGGCAGCCGGCTCCAGCCGCGCACCAGGCTGTGCCAGTGAAAGCCGCCGGTGCGCCACAAGAGGCCCAGCCCCGCCAGGCTGAACACCGCCAGCGCCTCGAACAGCATATGGCCGGGCAGGAACAGCGCGATCACCAGCGGCGTCCCGACATAGAGCGCCGCGAACTCGGCCCAGAGCAGGCCGCGCCTTATTGCAGGCGCTGGTTCAGCCATGCCCGCCACTGCGCGGGCGAGCCCGCAAAGACGTTCAGGTCCACGTTGCCGCGGATCCCCGGCACGATGCCGGTGCCGGTATATTGCCAGAACGTGTAGCGCTGGCCGGGATAGACGATGCGCGGATGGCCCGCGACCGAGCGCAGCCAGAACTCCTCGGGCCAGGAGCCGAGGTTGTTGTCGCGGTAGAAATCGACCGTGGTGTAGATGATCGGGCGCTGGCCGTAATGCCGGTGCAGGATGTCCTTGAAGATCTTGGCCTCGCGCAGCACCTCATGGCTGGCCGGGCGATGCGGGCAGGTCTTGGAGGCGGTCCATTCCAGGTCCAGCACCGGCGGCATGGCGCCGCGCTCCCTGGGCACGTTGGCGATGAACCAGGCCGCCTGCTCCGAGCCCGAGCGGCAGAAATAGAAATAGTGATAGGCGCCGCGCGGGATGCGCGCCTGCGCCGCCTCGCGCCAGTAGCGGCGGAAGTTCGGGTCGGCATGGTCGCCGCCCTCGGTCGCCTTGATGAAGGCGAAGCTGATGCCCGAGCCGCGCACCCGGTGCCAGTCGATGTCGCCCTGCCAGCGCGAGATGTCGATGCCGTGGATCGGGTGGTCATAGGGATGCCCGCCGATCCAGGGATGGGGCGCGCTGTCGCCGAATTGCGGGCCGCTGCCCTGCCCCGCCATCACCGCCGGCCCGCTGGAAGGCCCCCCGCAGGAGGCCAGCGCGACCAGCGCCAACGCCGTGAAAATCTTGCCCAGGAATGTCATCTCTGCCCTCTGCCTGCGCGCATGTCGCGCGCTCTGCCCCTGCGCCTGTACTCGGCGCTTCGTGTCCTTATCGCAAAGGTGCGACGCTCTGTCACGATGGCGTGACAGTCACGAGTTTGTCAGGGACACCCCGGCCGGCGCGCATCTCCACCGCAGGTTGTGCGGCACGTTTCAGAAGATCCGCGGCCCGATCTCCCTGGGGTCGGCCACATCGACATGCCAGAACTGGACTGCGCCCGGCGGCAGGCATTCCAGGACGCGCTGAAAATCCGCCTTGTTCACATAGCGGCGGATGGTCCAGGCCACGGCCTCGATGGCGTTGTCCGGGGTCAGGCTGTGATGCGGCCGGAGCTGTTGCGCCTCTCGGGTCATGGTCCGGCGGTCGGCAAAGGGCACCGGCTTCTCGTCGGGTTTCCAGCCGGCGACGAAGATCGCCCTGGGAATCGCTGGCAGGACAGATGCGAAGTCCAGCCCCTGCTGCGCCGTGAGTCGGCGCCGAAAGGCCTGGAGTACGCCGTCCAGGGCGGTATAGGCGCTGTTGTCCGAGACTAGGTCCATGCGGTCCTTGAGATCGTCGAGAATCGCGCGCCATTCCTTGGACGCATGGCGATAGGTCCATGGCATTGGCATTTCCCGCTCCTCCTTGCCGGGATGCGCTGCCGCTGCGGCCGGGCGGCGCCTTGGGCCGGACTGTGCCGGCGCGCCTTGCGCCTCAGCCCACCTCCGGCACCAGCTTGCCGGGATTCAGCACCCCCTGGGGGTCCAGTGCCTGCTTGATCGCCGCCATCACGCCGATGGCAGCGCCGTGCTGGGCGGGCATCAGGGGCTTCTTGCCGATGCCCACGCCATGCTCGCCGGTGATGGTGCCGCCCACCGCGATGGCGCGCTCGGCCATGCGCAGCGCGACGCGCTTGGCGGCGGCCAGCTCGGCCTCGTCTCCGGGCATCACCAGGATCTGGGCGTGGAAGTTGCCGTCGCCGACATGGCCGACGATGGGGCCCAGCAGGCCCTCGGCGCGGATGTCCTCGGCCGCCGCGGCCACGGCGGCGGGCAGGTGCGACATCGGCACGCAGACATCCGTCACCACCGCCGTCGCCCCCGGCCGCAAGGCCAGGCACGAGCGATAGGCATTGTGCCGCATCTTCCACAGCGCCGCCCGCGCCTCGGGCGTGGTCGCCCAGTCGAAGCCGGTGCCGCCGAACTCGCCCGCCAGCGCGCCGAAGGCCTCGGCATCGCCCTTGACCGAGGCGGGTCCGCCGTGGAACTCGACCATCAGGTGCGGGCCCTCGTGCATCTGCGTGCCCGAGGCGCGGTTGAAGGCACGCACCACGTCGGCGTCGATGAACTCGATCCGCGCCATGGGGATGCCCGACTGGATCGTCGCGGTGACGCATTCCACCGCCTGCTCCAGCGTCGGAAAGCCGCAGACCGCCGCGGCGACCTCCTCGGGCTGGCCGTGCAGCTTCAGGGTCAGCTCGGTGATGATGCCCAGCGTGCCCTCGGAGCCGACGAAAAGCCCGGTCAGGTCATAGCCGGCGCTGGATTTCGCCGCCCGCGTGCCGGTGCGGATCACCTGCCCGTCGGCCAGCACCACCTCCAGCGCCAGCACATTGTCGCGCATGGTGCCGTAGCGCACCGCCGTAGTGCCCGAGGCGCGCGTCGCCGCCATGCCGCCCAGCGAGGCATTGGCGCCGGGATCGACCGGGAAGAACAGCCCGGTCGCCCGCAATTCGGTATTCAGCGCCTCGCGCGTGCAGCCGGGCTGGACGCTGGCCTGCATGTCCTCGGCCCGGATCTCCAGCACCCGGTCCATCTTCGACAGGTCGATGACCAGCCCGCCCTGCGGCGCCAGGGCCTGCCCCTCCAGCGAGGTGCCGGTGCCCCAGCCGATCATCGGCACGCGATGCGCGTGGCAGATGGCGGCGATGCGCGAGACCTCCTCGGTCGAGACCGGCCAGGCCACGGCATCGGGCGGCGGGGCGCGGTGGAAGGTCTCGGACTGGGCGTGCAACTCGCGGTCGGCGCCGCTGGTGGACAGGCGCGCGCCCAGAAGCGCGGAAAGCGCGTCGAGGGCCGGGGCGGGAATCGGCATGGAGATCTCCTGCGGCATTGGTATGGCAGTTGATAGTCCCGGCAGCCGGCCAAGGGCAAGCCGGGGTCAGGACTTGGCGCCCACCGCGCCCTTCACCGCCTCGATGGCGGGGGTGACGGCGTAATGCGCCACCGGGATCAGGATCATGCCCCAGATCACCCCGAAGATGCCGTCGAAGAAGGCGGTGGCGGCCCAGGCGGCGAAGCCGGGCGCAGCGGGCAGGGCCCGGGCCGCGGCCGCGGCCATGCCATGGATCCATTCATAGGGCTGGTGCTGGCCCAGTTCGTGCAGCCCGTGGATGACGATCTGGCCGCCGACCCAGATCATCGCCGCGGTGCCGACCACGGTCAGCACCTTCATGAAGCCCGGCATGACATGGACGATGCCGCGGCCCAGCGCCGCGCCGGGGCCGCCGCGCTCATGCAGGTGCAGGCCGAAATCGTCCGCCTTCACGATCAGCGCCACGAAGCCGTAGACCGCGACGGTGATGCCCAGGGCCACCACGGCCAGGATCAGCGCCTTCATCCAGATCGCATCGCCGTTCGGGATCGTGGCCAGCGCGATGGTCATGATCTCGGCCGAGAGGATGAAGTCGGTCTTGATCGCGCCGCGCACCCGTTCCTCTTCCAGCCCGGCGGCGCCCTCGGCGGTCGTCTTCAGATGCGGCTCGTTGACCTTGTGGTAGCTGAGCGCATGCAGGACCTTCTCGGCGCCCTCGAAACACAGGTAGGAGCCGCCCAGCATCAACAGGGGCGTGATCGCCCAGGGCGCAAAGGCCGAGAGCAGCAGCGCGATGGGCAGCAGGATCACCAGCTTGTTGTAAAGCGAGCCGCGGGCGATCTTCATCACGATCGGCACCTCGCGCGCGGCGGAAAAGCCGTGCACGTATTTCGGCGTCACCGCCGCGTCGTCGATCACCGCGCCGGCGGCCTTGCTGCCGGCCTTGACCGCCTGCCCCGCCACGTCGTCGATCGACGCCGCCGCGATCTTGGCGATCCCCGCCACGTCATCCAGCAGCGCCAGCAATCCGCTCATGCCCGTTTCCCGTCCCTGGTTTCCCGCGCCGCACTCTAGGCGGCGGCGCGCCCATGCGCAATTCGCGGCCCCGGCGATGGTTCCCGCCCCTTGCCCGGCTTGCACCCGCGCGGGGAATCATTCATCAAGCATGGGACAATCGAAAGGGCCGCCCATGCTGGATCAGAACGCGAAACCGACCGAGGAAATCGACCTGCGCGAGGTCTTCGGCCTAGACAGCGACATGAAGGTCAAGGGCTTTGCCGAACGCTCGGACCGGGTGCCCGACATCGACACGACCTACAAGTTCGATCCCGATACCACCTTGGCGATCCTGGCGGGCTTTGCCTATAACCGCCGGGTGATGATCCAGGGCTATCACGGCACCGGCAAATCGACGCATATCGAGCAGGTGGCGGCGCGGCTGAACTGGCCCTGCGTGCGGGTGAACCTGGACAGCCATGTCAGCCGCATCGACCTGATCGGCAAGGACGCGATCAAGCTGGTGGACGGCAAGCAGGTCACGGTGTTCCACGAGGGCATTCTGCCCTGGGCGCTGCGCAACCCGACCGCCATCGTCTTCGACGAATACGACGCCGGCCGCGCCGACGTGATGTTCGTGATCCAGCGCGTGCTGGAGGCCGATGGCAAGCTGACGCTGCTGGACCAGAACGAGGTCATCACGCCCAATCCCTATTTCCGCCTGTTCGCGACGGCGAACACCGTGGGCCTGGGCGACACCACGGGCCTCTATCACGGCACGCAGCAGATCAACCAGGGCCAGATGGACCGCTGGTCGCTGGTCTCGACGCTGAATTACCTGAGCCACGACGCCGAGGCCGCCATCGTGCTGGCCAAGAACCCGACCTACAACACCGAGAAGGGCCGCAAGATCATCAACCAGATGGTGACGCTGGCCGACCTGACGCGCACGGCCTTCATGCAGGGGGATCTTTCGACGGTGATGTCGCCCCGGACGGTGATCGCCTGGGCGCAAAACGCGCGGATCTTCGGCGATAACGTGGGCTATGCCTTCCGCCTGACCTTCCTGAACAAATGCGACGAGCTGGAGCGGCAGACGGTGGCCGAGTTCTATCAGCGGCTCTTCGACGAGGAACTGCCGGAAAGCGCGGCGGTCAAGGCGGGGTGATGCGGGGGGCGGTCAGCATTTGCGCGATGGCCATGGCCCTGCCGGCGATGGCCGCAGCCCTGACCGCGGGCATGCCGAACGAGGATAAGGCTGCAACGCTGATACCCCTCTCGGCCGACCCGAACGCTGACGACGCGGCCTATGTGCAGACCCGTTGCCGGGACTTCGTGCAAGCTACAATTGCAGTCGGGATGGTTCTGCGCAGCAATCCGGTGACCGGGCGCGACGAAAAGCGCGGGGATTCCGTTCGTTGGGCTCTGGAGGTCGATACGGTCAAGAGCTTCCCGCTGGCCTCGCCGATGACGGAGACCAGCTTTACGAAAGCCTATCTTGACGCATTCGGCGGCTTCGACGTCCATCAACCCGAACCCACGGCGACAATCTACGCACAAGACAAAGCCTCCTGCGCACCGCTGCTGAGGTTTTACGAATGATGGAAGAGCAACCTCGCTACGCTCGTTTCTTGGCCTTTTGCTGCGAATGTAGTGCAATGGCGGACAAAGGCGATTTCTGGAACAGCCCATGAAAAAATCCGACAACCCCGCCGATCCGTTCAAGAAGGCCCTGACCGAGGCCACCCGCGCGCTGGCCGAGGATCACGAGCTGAACGTGACCTTCACCGCCGACCCGTCCGGCGTGGCGGGCGACACCATGCGCCTGCCGCAGGTCAGCCGCCGCATGACCCGCGACGAGGTGCTGCTGGCGCGCGGCACCGCCGACGCCCTGGCGATGAAGCTGCGCCACCACGACGCCGCGACCCATGCGAAATACGCCCCCGCCGGGCCGATGGCGCGCGACCTCTACGAGGCGATGGAGACCGCGCGCTGCGAGGCATTGGGCGCGCGCGACATGCCCGGCGCGCTCAGCAACATCGACGCCAAGCTGGGCCAGGAGGCCGAGCGCAAGGGCTATGGCCAGATCAAGGCCCCGGCCGATGCGCCGCTGGCCGTCGCGGCGGGCTATATCGTGCGGCAGGCGGCGACGGGCCGCGCCCTGCCCCCGGCCGCGCAGCATGTCGCGGACCTGTGGCGCCCCTTCGTCGAGGAACAGGCCGGCGCCGATCTCGATCATGTGGGCGAGGTGCTGGCCGACCAGGCGGCCTTCGCCCGGCTCGCCCGCAAGGTGATCGCCGACCTGGGCTATGGCGACCAGCTGGGCGAAGACCCCGACGAGCCGCAGGAAGACGAGGCCGAGGAAAACGCCGAGCAGGACGAGGAGGCCGGCGATAACCAGTCCCGCGACCAGAACCAGGACGAGGAGGCCGAGGCCAGCCCCGAGCGCACGCAGGACCAGACCCAGGACGAACGCCAGGCCCAGGTCAGCATGGACGACCAGTCCGACGAGGAGCTGGTGGACGAGGCCGAGATGTCCGAGGCCGAGACGCCGCCCGACCTGCCGCCGCAGGTCAGCGAGGCGAGCCCGGACTACCGCGTCTATGCCCAGGAATTCGACGAGGAGATCCGCGCCGAGGATCTGGCCGATCCGGCCGAGCTGGAGCGGCTGCGCGCCTATCTGGACAAGCAGCTGGAGCCCCTGCGCGGCGCGGTTTCGCGGCTGGCCAACAAGCTGCAACGCCGCCTGCAGGCGCAGCAGAACCGCAGCTGGGAATTCGACAAGGAGGAGGGGGTCTTGGACGCCGGCCGCCTGGCCCGCGTGGTGGCGAACCCGACGACGCCCCTGTCCTTCAAGGTCGAAAAGGACACCGAGTTCCGCGACACCGTGGTCACGCTGCTGCTGGACAATTCCGGCTCGATGCGGGGCCGGCCGATCTCGATCGCCGCGATCTGCGCCGATGTGCTGGCCCGGACGCTGGAACGCAGCCAGGTCAAGGTCGAGATCCTGGGCTTCACCACCCGCGCCTGGAAGGGCGGCCAGAGCCGCGAGAAATGGCTGACCGCCGGCCGGCCGGCGCAGCCGGGGCGGCTGAACGACCTGCGCCATATCATCTACAAGGGTGCCGATGCACCCTGGCGGCGGGTGCGGCCGAACCTGGGCCTGATGATGAAAGAGGGGCTCCTCAAGGAAAATATCGACGGCGAGGCGCTGGAATGGGCGCATCGGCGGCTGGCCCGGCGGCCCGAGGCGCGGCGCATCCTGATGGTGATCTCGGACGGGGCGCCGGTGGACGATTCGACCCTTTCGGTCAACCCGGCGAATTTCCTGGAAAAGCACCTGCGCGACGTGATCGCGATGATCGAGCGCAAGAAGCAGGTGGAACTGCTGGCCATCGGCATCGGCCATGACGTGACCCGCTATTACCAGCGCGCGGTGACGATCACCGATGCCGAACAGTTGGCCGGCGCCATGACCGAGCAGCTTGCCGCCCTGTTCGAGGCCGATCCCAGGAAACGCGCCCGCGCCATGAACCTGCGCCGCGCCGGCTGAACCTGTTCTTTCGGGCTGGTTGATCTGCCCGGCGTCCCATGCGACCAATTTCGTCGGACCGGGGCCGCTTTCCGCCTGACAGGCCAAAGGATTTGACGTGCTGAAGATCGGCTTCTTCATTCCCGAATTTCCGGGCCAGACCCATATCTTCCTGTGGCGCGAGCGGCAGGCGCTGGCGGAACTGGGGATCGAGGCCGAGCTGATCTCGACCCGGCCGCCGCCGCGCGCCGTCGCCTCGCATGCCTGGGCGGCCGAGGCACAGGCCCGGACCCGCTACCTGATGCCGCTGGGCGGCGAGGGCCTGGGCATCCTTGCGGAATTCCTGCGCTCGGGGCCCGCCGGCTGGGCGCGCGGCGCTGACCGCCGAGGCGCAGGGCGTCAAGGGCCGTCTGCGCATGCTGGCGCTGCTGGCCATGGGCGCGCGGCTGAAGCGTATCGCCCGCCAGCAGGGCTGGAACCATGTCCATGTCCACAGCTGCGCCGACAGCGCCAATATCGCCATGTTCGCGGAACGCCTGGGCGGGCCCGGCTACAGCCTGACCCTGCACGGGCCGACGCTGGAGGGCTACGGGCCGAACCAGCGGCAGAAATGGCGCCATGCGCGCTTCGCCACCATCATCTCGCAATTGCTGACGCGGGTGGCCGAGCGCGAGATCGGCACCGACCGCCCCGCCGTCATCAATGTCGCGCCGATGGGCGTGGACCTCGACCAGATCCGACGCCGGACGCCCTGGCAGCCTCCTGCCCCCGGCGAGGCGCTGCGCATTTTCAGCTGCGGCCGGCTGAACGCGGTCAAGGGCCACGACCACCTGATCGAGACCGTCGCCCTGCTGCGCGCCCAGGGCATCGACGCCCGGCTGGAAATCGCCGGCGAGGACGAGCAGGGCGGCTCGGGCCATCACCGCCAGCTCGACGCGCTGATCGCCGGGAAGGGCCTCGGCGATGCGGTCACGCTTTTGGGCGCGATCAGCGAGGATCGGGTGCGCGAGGGGCTGGAGCGCGCGCATGTCTTTGCGCTGGCCAGCCTGAACGAGGGCATCTCGGTCGCGATCATGGAGGCGATGGCGATGGAGATGCCGGTGGTCGTCACCGATGTCGGCGGCAATCACGAGCTGATCACCTCGGGCCGCGACGCGATCCTGGTGCCGCCCGAACGCCCCGAGATCATGGCCGAGGAGATCGCCCGGCTGCACGCCGATCCCGCGGAAGCGCGGCGGCTGGCGCAGGCGTCCCGCGCCCGCGTCGCCGCCGATTTCCACCACCGCCGCAGCGCCCAGGCCCTGGCCGACGGCCTCGCGCGCACCCTGCCCGGCGCGGGCGCGGCGCTGGCCCGCGCCTGACACCCAGAACAAGACCCAGAGGCAAGCATGTTCCAGAATTACGACAGCCATTCCGACCCCGCCGCACATCCGCCCCGGCTGGCCGCGCTGCGCCGCGAACTGGCGGCGCGCGGGCTCGACGGCTTCCTGGTGCCGCGCGCCGATGCGCATCAGGGCGAATATGTCGCGGCGCGCGACGCACGGCTGGCCTGGCTGACCGGCTTCACCGGCAGCGCCGGTTTCTGCATCGTCACCCCCGACCGCGCCGGGGTGTTCATCGACGGCCGCTATCGCGTGCAGGTCAAGGCCGAGGTCGACCCCGCGCATTTCACCCCGGTGCCCTGGCCGGAAACCAGGCCCGCCGACTGGCTGCGCGAGGCGCTGCCCGAGGGCGGGCGCATCGGCTACGACCCCTGGCTGCACACGCGGCGCGAGATCCGCGAGATGGAAAAGGGCCTGGCCGGTTCGGGCATCGCCCTGATCGCGCTCGACACGAACCCGGTCGATGCGATCTGGCCCGACCAGCCCGAGGCGCCGGTGGGCGCGGTGCGGCTCTGGCCCGACGCGATCGCCGGCGAGACCGCGGCCGAGAAGCGCGCCCGCATCGCCCAGGCGCTGCGCGAGGCCGGGCAGCAGGCGGCGGTGCTGACGCTGCCCGATTCGGTCTCGTGGCTTCTGAACATCCGCGGGGCGGACGTGCCGAAGAACCCGGTGGTGCAATGCTTCGCCATCATCGAGGAGAACGGCCATGTCGCCGTCTTCACCAACCCGGCCAAGTTCGGCGCGGAGGTGCGGGCGGCGCTTGGCAACGCGGTCTCGGTGCTGCCGCTCGATGCGCTGACCCCGGCGCTGACCAACCTTGCCGGCCCGGTGCGGGTCGATCCGGCCAGCGCGCCCGACCGGGTCTTCGCGCTGATCGAAAGCATGAAGACCCCCATTGCCGAGGGCCCGGACCCGGTGATCCTGCCGAAAGCCTGCAAGAACCCGGCCGAGATCGCCGGCATGCGCGCCGCGCATCTGCAGGACGGCGCGGCGGTGGCGGAACTCTTGTGCTGGCTCGACGCCCGCGCCGCGCATCTGGACGCCGAGCCGCTGACCGAGATCGACGTGGCGCAAAGGCTTGAGGAATTGCGCGTGGCGCGCGGCATCCTCGACATCAGCTTCGACACGATCGCAGCCACAGGCCCGCATGCCGCGATCCCGCATTACCATGTCGACCGGCAAAGCAACCTGCGCATCCTGCCCGGCCATGTGCTGCTGGTCGATTCCGGCGGGCAATATGCCAACGGCACCACCGACATCACCCGCACCCTGCCGATGGGCCCAGCCGATCCGGCGGCGCGGCGGCCCTATACCCGCGTGCTTCAGGGCATGATCGCCATCTCGCAGGTGCAGTTCCCCAAGGGCGTCGCCGGCTGCCATATCGACGCGCTGGCCCGTGCACCGCTCTGGTCCGAGGGCATGGATTACGACCACGGCACCGGCCATGGCGTCGGCGCCGGCCTGTCCGTGCATGAAGGGCCGGTCCGGATCTCGCGCATCTCGGAGATTCCTCTGCAGCCCGGCATGATCCTGTCGAACGAGCCGGGCTATTACCGCGAGGGCGCCTTCGGCATCCGCATCGAGAACCTGATCGTGGTCGAGAAGCGCGAAAGCCCGGATGGCCGCGAGATGCTGGGCTTCGAGACCCTGACCTTTGCCCCGATCGACCGTCGCCTCATCGAGCCCGGACTGCTCGCCCCGGCCGAGATCGCCTGGCTCGACGCCTATCACGCGCAGGTCTGGGAGAAGATCTCGCCCCTGGTCGAGGGCGAGGTGCGCGACTGGCTCCATCGCGCGACCCGGCCGCTGGACGGCAGGGCCTGAAGACCGGCGCTATCACCGTTTCCCAAATACTCATCCGAACGGCGCAACCAGCAAGGCGCGACCCGGTGGGACATCCCGGCGCGCCTTCTCTGTTCCCCAAATACCCCGGCAACCGCGCCCCTGGGCGCCGTAGCATGGGTATTTGGAAAACGGAAAGAGCGGCAATCTCAGCCGTGCGGGTGACGGCGGCGCCAGGCCAGCGAGCTGAGGAAGGCCATGCCGATGAAACAGGCGCCCAGAAGGCCGGTGACTACTTCGGGGATCGGCCGCAGGGTCTGGACGAACATCAGGATGGACAGCACGAAGATCGACCAGAAGGCACCATGTTCGAGATAGCGGAAGGCGGCGAGCGTGCCGCGTTCGACCAGCATCACCGTCATCGAGCGCACATACATCGCACCGATGCCAAGCCCGATGGCGATCAGGAACAGGTTCTGGGTCAGCGCGAAGGCGCCGATCACCCCGTCGAAGCTGAAAGAGGCGTCCAGCACCTCGAGATAGAGGAAGGCGCCGAAACCGCCGCGCGCCATGTCGACCGGCTGCGGCCCGCCGCCCCAGCGGTCCAGAACATGGCCCAGCATGTCCACCAGCAGATAGGTGATCACCCCCCAGATCGCGGCGATGATGAAGGCATGCTCCTTTTCCGCCGGCAGCTGGCCGACGATCACCAGCATGCAGACCAGCACGAAGCCGACCTCCATGCCGCGGATCTCGCCCAGCTTGCGCAGCGCGGCCTCGACGCCCTTGATCCAGTCCACGTCCTTGGCCTCGTCGAAGAAATAGTTCAGCGCCACCAGCATCAGGAACGAGCCGCCAAAGGCCGCGATGGGCAGATGCGCCTCGTGGATGATGCGGGAATATTCCTGCGGCTGGGTGGCGGCCAGACGAATGGCCTCCCATGGTGCGAGATGGGCGGCGATGACCACCACCAGCAGCGGAAAGATCACCCGCATGCCGAAGACCGCGATCAGGATGCCCCAGGTCAGGAAGCGGCGCTGCCATTTCGGCACCATCTGCTTGAGCTTGTTGGCATTGACGATCGCATTGTCGAAGCTGAGCGAGATTTCCAGCACCGCCAGGATGCCGGCGATCAGGAAGAATGCGAAGGCCCCCGAGCCGGTGCCGTGATATTCCCAGCCAAGGAAGGCGGCCAGCGCCAGGCCCGCACCGGTGACGACGAAGGGCCAGGTCATGTAGCTCAGGGTGGATCTCATCGGGTTCCCCGTCATGCGGCTCGTGCCTTTCGGTCTTAGGCCCTGCCGGAAGGACGGGCAAGGCGGACGGGTGCAGGGCAGCCTTGCAGACAGGCGAACCCGGGACCGCGCGCCGCTCAGCCGCGCACCAGCACCGCCAGGTCGGCGACATTGGTGCCGGTCGCGCCCGTCACCACCAGCGCATCGCCCGCCGCCAGCGCCGGGGTCGAATCGTTCCTTGCCAGCGCCGTGGCGGGATCGATGCCGCCCGCCCGGATCGCCGCCGGCGTGGCGGGGCCGACCAGCCCGCCCGCGGCCTCGCCGGGCCCGTCGCGCCCGTCGCTGCCGACCGCGGCAAAGGCCCAGTCGAAATCCACCGGCTGCGCCTCGGCCAGCAGCGCCAGGCGCAGCGCCAGTTCCTGGTTGCGCCCGCCCATGCCATCGCCGACCAGTTTCACCGTGGTCTCGCCGCCGAAGGCCAGCGCCTGGCCGGGCCGCAACCCCGGTGCCAAGGCCCAGATCGCCTGCGCGCAATCCTGCACGTCGCCCGAAAGCGGGATCGGCGCGGGATCGGCCCCGGCCGCGACCATGGCCGCGACGGAAAGCGCGTTCGAGCCGACGAGGATGTTCCTGGCCTGCGGCAGGGCGCCGCGGTCCTCGGGGCGCTTGAGCGCCGCGCGGGCCGCCTCGGGCATATGCTCCCAGATGCCCAGCGCACGCGCCAGATCGGCCGCCTGCGCCCGCGTGCCGACCGGCGCCACCGTCGGTCCCGAGGCGATGACCCGCAGGTCGTCCCCCGGCACATCCGACAGGATCAGCGCCGTCAGCGGCGCCCGCGACAGCCGCAGCCAGCCGCCGCCCTTGAGCCGCGACAGGCCCTGCCGGATCAGGTTCACCTGTGCAATATCCGCACCCGAGGCCAGCAAAAGCCGGTTCACCGCCTGCTTGTCGGCCAGCGCCATGCCCTCGGCCGGCGCCGGCAGCATGGCCGAGCCGCCGCCCGAGATCAGCGCCAGCACCCGGTCCTGCGGCCCCGCAGAGGCAAGCCTGGCGATCACCGCCTCGGCCGCCGCCGCGCCATTGGCGTCGGGCTGCGGATGGCCGGCGCGCATGACCCGCGCCCCGGCCAGCGCCGCGTCATTGCCGGCATTGGTCACTACCAGCGCCTCGGCCCCCGGCAGCGCCTCCAGCGCCGCCGCGGCCATGGCGCGGGCGGCCTTGCCGACGGCGATCACCAGCCAGCGCCCGCCCGGCCCCGGCGGATCGGCCAGCACCTCGGCCATGCCGCGCGCCACCGCGGCAGCAGGATCGGCGGCGGCGATGCCCGCGCGGATCAGCGCCATGGCGCGGTCGCCGGGCGCCATCAGTTCACCCGGTCGGGCAGCGCCTGCCCCTCGGCAAAGGCGACCAGGTTGTTCATCGCCCGCATGGCCATGGCGGTGCGCACCTCCTCGGCCGCGGTGCCCAGATGCGGCAGCAGGGTCACGTTCTCCATGGCGCAAAGCGCGGGCGAGACACGGGGCTCGAACTCGTAGACATCCAGCCCCGCCCCGGCGATCCGGCCCTGCGCCAGCGCCTCGACCAGCGCCGCCTCCTCGACCACGTCGCCGCGGGCGATGTTGATCAGGTAGGAGCGCGGCCCCAGCCGCTCCAGCTCATGCGCGCCGATCATGTGCCGGGTCTCGGCCCCGCCGGGCACGGCGATGACGGCGAAATCCGACTGCGCCAGCAGATCGTCCAGGCTGGCCACCTGCCGGGCCGGGAAATCCAGCGACGAGACCACCGAGCGGTTGTGAAAGATCACGTCCATGCCGAAGCCGAAATGGCAGCGCCGGGCGATGGCCTTGCCGATGCGCCCCATGCCGATGATGCCGACGGTGCAGCCGGTGACATGGCGGCCCAGCAGTTGCGTCGGCTGCCAGCCGGTCCAGGCGCCGCGGCGCAGCAGCCGCTCGCCCTCGCCCGCCCGGCGCGCGGTCATCAGGATCAGGGTCAGGGCGATGTCGGCAGTGGCCTCGGTCACGGCGTCGGGGGTGTTGGTCACGGCGACGCCGGCCGCCGCCGCCGCCGCCACGTCGATATGGTTGTAGCCGGCCCCGAAATTCGCCAGCAGGCGGCAGCGCGGCCGGCCCTGAAAGGCCTCGGCCGTGAAGCGGTCGCCCAGCGTCGGCAGGATCGCGTCGTAATCGGCCAGCGCCCGCGCCGCCTCGTCGACGCTGAGCCCGTCCTGACGATCCAGGATCTCGGTCTCGAACCGGGTCGACAGCGCATGTTCCGCCGCCTGTGTCATGCGGCGCGTCACCAGAAGCTTCATCAATACATCCTCCCCCCGACCGGCACCTCGCGCTCGGGACCGATCAGCACCACCTCGCCATCTTCGTCCGGCAGGCCCAGCACCAGAACCTCGGACATGAAGGGGCCGATCTGGCGCGGCGGGAAATTCACCACCGCCAGCACCTGCCGGCCGACCAGCCCGTCCGGCGCGTAATGCCGGGTGATCTGGGCCGAGCTTTTCCGCTCGCCGATCTCGGGTCCGAAATCCAGCCACAGCTTGAAGGCCGGGCGCCGCGCCTCGGGGAAAGGCTCGGCACGGGTGATGCGGCCGACGCGGATCTCGACCTTCTCGAAATCCGCCCAGGCGATCGGCTCGCTCATTTCCCCAGCTCCCGCCCCCGCGCGGCGGCGGCGGCTATGGTGCGGCGCATCAGCGGCGGCAGGCCGGCCTTGGGGTCCATCAGCTCCTTCAGACCGGCCGCCGTGGTGCCGCCGGGCGAGGTCACGGCCTCGCGCAGCCTGGCCGGATCCGCGTCCTCATGCACGGCCAGCGCGCCGGCCCCGGCCACGGTGGCCCGCGCCAGGTCCAGCGCCAGCGCGGCGGAAAGCCCCTCGGCCTCGCCGGCCGCCGCCATGGCCTCGATCATGTGAAAGACATAGGCCGGACCCGAACCAGAAAGCGCCGTCACCGCATCCATCTGGTCCTCGCCCTCCAGCCGCACGACGCGGCCGACGGCGGAAAGCAGCGCCTCGGCCAGCGCCATCTCGGCCTCACCGGCCCTGGCATTGCCGATGACGGCGGTGATGCCCTGGCCGATGGCCGCCGGCGTGTTCGGCATGGCGCGCACGATGGGCGCGGCCGGAAACGCCGCCTCATAGGCCGCCAGCGTCACCCCTGCCGCGACCGAGATGACCAGCGTCCCCGCCCCGACCGAAAGCCGCGGCAGCACATCCGCCATCATCTGCGGCTTGACGGCAATTACCAGCACGGCGGGCGCCGCGGGCAGCTTTCCGTTTACCGAAATACCCAGATCCGACAGTTCCGCCCGCGGATTGGGGTCCACCACATGCACCGCCCGCGCCGCCAGCCCGTTCTTCAGCCAGCCGTCCAGCAGCGCGCCGCCCATGCGGCCGCAGCCGACCAGCACCAGCCCGCGCGCATTCAGATCCGAAAAATCCATGTCCTGCCCCCTGATCTTGTCCGCGCTGCCGCGGAAATTTCAGGCGCGACCGTAGGCCTCGGACAGGGCGATGTCCATGGCGGCATCCGGCGTCGCATCGCCCCAGCAGGCCAACTGGAAACAGGGATAGAACCGCTCGCAGGCCAGGATGGCATTGCCGATCATCTGGTCGATCTGCGAGGGCGCAGCGATGGCATCGCCCGCAAGCACCAGCCCGTAGCGCCAGACCATCAGCTTCTGCGGGCCCCAGAAGGTGAAGCCGCCGTCCCAGACCTGATCGTTGGCCAGGTTCAGGACTTCGTAGAGCGCCGGCAGCTTCTCGGCCGGCGGATCCATGTCGAAGGTGCAGATCAGCCGCAGCACCTCCTCGCGCGGCGACCAGGCCAGCGTGATGGAATAGGTGCGCCATTGGCCCTCGACCGCCATGGCGATCTGGTCCTCGGCCAGGCGGTCGAAATCCCATTCGTGATGCGCCGCGACGGTTTCCACGATGTCGATGGGATGGATGTCATCGCTATGGATGAAGTCCAGCTGTGCCATATCCTGTCCCCCTGCCTGTCTGAGAGCGGGGCAAGGTCAAAACCCCAACCCTTGGTGGCCCAGACTACACCCGGCGTAGTATCCGGGATGTGCCTACAACATATCGTGTGCCGGTTCCACGAGGGTGTAAAGCGAAAATTCCGTTACCGGATCACGACGGCCAGCCTCCGCCGCTTGACCGCCGGCCTTCATGCAGGTTCAACGGCGGCCAAGGAGGAACCTGCCCATGCGCGACCACGGCGGCGACATCGACAAGGCGGCCAGCCGCTTCGGCCGGGCGGACTGGATCGACCTGTCCACGGGAATCAACCGCCGGCCCTGGCCTGTCGGGCCGCTTTCGCCCCACGCCCTGACCGCGCTGCCGACGCGGGCCGATGCCGCCCGGCTCTGCGCCGCGGCCGCGGCCCGATTCGGCTGCCCGCAGGACCAGGTGCTGCCGCTGGCCGGCGCCTCGGCGGCGATCCAGCTTTTGCCGCAGGTGCTGGCGGGCCGGCGCGCGGCGGTGCTGTCCCCGACCTATAACGAACACGCCGCCAGCCTGCGCGCCGCCGGCTGGGAGGTGGCAGAGCCCACCGACCCGGCCGCGCTGGAGGGCGCCGACCTGGCGGTGATCGTGAACCCGAACAACCCGGACGGGCGCGAGTTCCCGCCCGCACAGATCGCCGCCATCGCCGCCACGGTCGGGCATCTGGTCGTCGACGAGAGCTTCGCCGATCCGCGCCCCGACCTGTCGGCGGCGGGCGCGCGGCCCGATAACGTGACGGCGCTACGCAGCTTTGGCAAGTTCTGGGGCTTGGCCGGGCTGCGGCTGGGCTTCGCCATCGCCGCCCCTGATCTGCTGGCGCGCCTTGCCGAGCGCACCGGCCCCTGGTCGGTCAGCGGCCCGGCGCTGGAGATCGGCGCGCAGGCGCTGGCCGACGCGCAATGGATCGACGACACCGTGGTCTGGCTGTCCGAGGCGGCGCTGCATCTCGACCAGATCGTCACCCCGCATTGGCCGCTGGTGGGCGGCACGCATCTGTTCCGACTCTACGATACGCCCGACGCGCAGGCCGCGCATGAGCGGCTGGCCCGCGCCGGCATCTGGAGCCGCATCTTTCCCTGGCATCCGCGCTGGATTCGCCTGGGCATTCCCGGCAATCGCGCGGAATTCGACCGCGTGGCGGGCGCCTTTACCGCACCCGGTTGACATGGCCCATCTTGCGGCCCGGGCGCGCCTCGCCCTTGCCGTAAAGATGGACCTGGCAGCGCGGCTGCTTCAGCAGCTCGGGCAGGCGCAGCACGTCGTCGCCGATCAGGTTCTCCATCTCGACATCGGCGTAACGCTGGCCGTCGCCCAGCGGCAGGCCGGCCACGGCGCGGATATGCTGCTCGAACTGGTCCACGGCGCAGCCGGCCTGCGTCCAGTGGCCGGAATTATGCACGCGCGGCGCGATCTCGTTCACCACCAGCCCGTCCGCGGTCACGAACAGCTCGACCCCCATGACGCCGATATAGTCCAGCGCGTTGACGATGCGCGCCGCGATCAGCACCGCATCGGTCAGCAGGCTGGCCGGCAGGCCGCAGGGCACGGTGGTGGTGCGCAGGATGCCCTCGCGATGCACGTTCAGGCCCGGATCATAGGCCGCGACCTGCCCGTCCGCGCCGCGCGCCACAATGACGCTGATCTCGGCCGAGAATTCCACGAACCCTTCCAGCACCGAGGGGGCGCCGGTCCAGTCCCGCTGCCCGGCATCGGAAAAACGGATCTGCCCCTTGCCGTCATAGCCCAGCCGCCGGGTCTTGAGGATCGCGGGCGCGCCCAGCGTCGCCAGCGCCTCGGGCAGGTCGGATTCGGTTTCGACATTGCGATAGGGCGCGGTGCGCAAGCCGATGCCGGCCAGGAAATCCTTTTCGCTCAGCCGGTCCTGCGAGATCGCCAGGGCATGGCGGTTCGGCCGGATCGGGCGGATCGATTCCAGCAGGTCCAGCGCCGCCGTCGGCACGTTCTCGAATTCATAGGTGATGACATCGACCGATTCGGCAAAGGCGCGCAGCGCCGCCTGGTCCTCATAGGGCGCGGTGGTCAGCCGATGCGCCACATCGCCCGCCGGCGCGGCGCCCGGCTCATAGACATGGCAGCGATAGCCCAGCCGGCTGGCCGCGACCGAGAGCATGCGGCCCAGCTGTCCGCCGCCCAGGATGCCGATGGTGGCGCCGGGTTCCAGTTCACTCATCCTTGGGCTCCTCGGGGATGGAATCGCTGAGCGCCTGGCGCCAGGCCTCCAGCCGCGCCGCCAGTCCGGGGTCCGAGATCGCCAGGATCCCCGCCGCCATCAGCCCGGCATTGGCGGCACCCGCCGCGCCGATGGCCATGGTGGCGACCGGGTAGCCCCTGGGCATCTGCAAGATGGAATAAAGCGAATCGACGCCAGACAGCGCCCTGGTCTGCACCGGCACGCCGATCACCGGCACCCGGGTCTTGCTGGCCATCATGCCCGGCAGATGCGCGGCCCCGCCGGCGCCGGCGATGATCACCTTCAGCCCGCGCGCCACCGCCGTCTTGCCATAGTCCCACAGCCGGTCCGGCGTGCGATGGGCGGAAACGATCCGGGCCTCGTAGCCGATGCCCAATTCGTCCAGGATGGCGGCGGCCTCGCGCATGGTCGGCCAGTCGGACTGGCTGCCCATGATGATTCCGACGGGTTTTTCGGCGGCTTTTTCCATGGCTCGACCCCCTTTTGCGCCCCGCCCTACAGCGCCGGGCGGGATCATGCAATCAGGCGATGATGTCGGGGGTCAGCTCGTCCTCGAGCCGGGCGATGCGGTCCTTCAGCGCCAGCTTCTGCTTTTTCAGCCGTTGCAGGGTCAGCGAATGGGTCAGGCTCTGGCTCGACAGCGCGGCGATCGCCTCGTCCAGATCCCGATGTTCGCGCCGCAGCACCTCCAGCTTGGCGCGGGCGATCTCTTCATGGGACATCTCGTGCTGGGCGTTCATCTCGGGCCTCGGGCTGGATCGCCTTGGTTATAGCGCGGCCTCCGGGCGTTGTTAATGGTTTTGCGGGAACGCGTTAACGCAAGGCAGCCGGTGTGGAAAACGCTTGCCACGAAGCGGCTTTCGGCCCGAAACTTGCATCCGAACCCATGCAGGAGCAGCCGATGCCCCGCACCGCCCCTCTCAGGCCCTGCGCCCTTGCGCTTGCCCTGCTGTTGCCGCCTGGCCCCGCATCTGCGCAGGCCGGGGGCGAGCAAATGCAGCTTTGCGTCAACCAGTGCCTGTATCACTTCGGTCCCGCCTCGAACCCGCGCTATCACGCCTGCGTGGCCGAGCAATGCGAGGGGGCGGCGCCCGGCCGAAAGCCCGCCCAGCCGCCGCGACAGGGCGCGGGCTGGAGCAACGGCGCCGCAGATGGCGGCAGGACGCATTACGCCCGCGTGCAATCCGGACGGCTGGCGCTGAGCTACATGTGCCAGCGCGGCCGCGAGGGGCTGGTCGCCGTCGAGGGCATGGCCGGATCGCCCGGCTCGCTGGTGCTGCGCATCGACGGCCGGCGGGTGGCCCAGCCCTTTGCCGCCAGCGGCGGCATGCGCGCGGCGCAGGCGGCGCGCGGCTCGGCGCTGCTGGCGGGGCTGCTGGGCGGCAGCGGGGTCGAGCTTGCGGATGATCGCGGCCGGGGCAGCCTGCCGCTGGCCGGCTCGGGCCGGGCGATCCGGGCCGCGATGGCCGCCTGCGGCCTGCGGCCCTGAGATCGCGCCGCCGCGATGCGGCAAGCCCTTGTTTCCGGCGGCATCCATCCACATATTGGTCTTGCCGGATCGCCGTTCCGGGGTCCGGCCGACAGTCGCTTTGATGCAAAGGGCTTGGGAATGACCAAGATCAGTCTGGCCGCTCATCCGTTCCTGCTGGGGTTCGACCAGTTGGAACGCCTGGCCGAAAGGGCCGCCAAGGGCGCCGAGGGCTATCCGCCCTACAACATCGAACACCAGGGGCCCAACGGCTTTCGCATCACGCTGGCCGTGGCCGGTTTTTCCGAGGACGACCTGTCGATCACGCTGGAGGACCGTCAGCTGGTGGTTCGCGGCCGCCAGGCCGAGGCCGAGGAAGGCCGCGTCTTCCTGCACCGCGGCATCGCGTCCCGCGCCTTCCAGCGCAGCTTCGTGCTGGCGGACGGGGTCGAGGTGGTGTCGGCGGGACTGGAAAACGGGCTTCTGAACATCGACCTGCGCCGCTCGGTGCCTGACAGCATCGTGCAGACCATACCGATCAGCCGCAAGTGAAAGGGGATCGCAAATGAACGAGAAATTCGATTTCGGCCCGGAAAACGCGGGCAACATCGTCTATATCCGCCGCGTCGCGATGGACAGCCTGCCCGACGAGGTGCGCCGCCAGGTGCCCGGAGCCGACGCGCTTTACGCCGTGCATGGCCCCGACGGAGAGCGGCTGGCCCTGGTCAAGGACCGCAGCCTGGCCTTCATGCTGGCCCGCCAGAACGAACTGACCCCGGTCAGCGTCCACTAAGCCGCAGGATGCCGATGCCGCCGCCGGGCAAGGCGGCGGCGATGGCGACATTCGCGCCGTCCGCGGGGCGGCCGTCCACCCTTCCAACACCATCAGCAAATGCCGGGACGGCGCGCGGCAAGGGCCGTCACATGCCGTGCGCCTGGGTGATCCCGGCCTCGACCAGTTCCAGCCCGATCTCGGCCCGGTATTGCCGCAGCAGCGCCTGCGCGGCGGGATCGGCGGGCAGCAGCAGATGCGTGGCGCCATGGTTGCGCCGGACCAGCGCCTGCCACAACGCCTCGCGCGGGCCGGCATGGCGCGGCTCGGCCCCGGCCGTCAGCAGTTCGGCGCCAAGCTCGGCGGCCAACCGCGCCCCGGCGGCCGCATCGGCGGGATCGCAGGCCAGAACCCGTTCGCAGCCCCGCGCACGGAAGCGCGCCCGCCAGGCATTCGGACCCAGGCGGACCTCATCCGCGCCGGGCAGCCCCTTGACCGGCCCGCCCAGGCAGACCGGCCCGGCCACGCCCGGCATCTCCGCGCCTTCCGCCCTCTCGGGGCTCCATTTGTCCGTGACCGACAGGATGGCCATGATCATGCCATCGGGGCCGCGCAGGGCAATGTCCTCGCCCGGCTCGACCCTGGCCGCGAAATCCGCATCGACCTCCAGCGCCAGCGGCATGGGCCAGAGCGCGCCCGAGGCCAGCCGCATCCCCGCCAGCACCGAATCGTGATCCGCCTGGGTCAGAAAGCCCCGCAAGGGCAAGAAGCCGCCGCCGACCAGCAGGTCCAGGTCCGCCGACTGCCGGGGCGTCAGATCCCAGGCGGCCATGCGCGCCGCCTCGGCCCGCAGTTTCTGGCCGGCCTCGGGGCTGACCAGAAGCGCACGGATCGGCTGGTGATGCGGCAAGCTCATCGGCCGGGCCCCGGCAAAGAACCGGCCATCTCAGGCCAGGATCTCGGCCGCATGCGGGTTCGGCGCGCCGGCCATGTCATGCTCGGCCAGGTAACGCTCGGCATCCAGCGCCGCCATGCAGCCCATGCCGGCGCTGGTCACCGCCTGGCGATAGACGTGGTCGGTCAGGTCGCCCGCCGCGAAGACGCCGGGGATCGAGGTCCGGGTCGTGCCCGGCTCGACCTTGACATAGCCGCCGTGATGCAGCTCCAGCTGGTCCTTGACCAGTTCCGAGGCCGGCGCATGGCCGATGGCGATGAAGACACCGTCCGCGGGCACCACCTGCTCGGTCCCCTGGCGGACATGGCGCACGCGCACGCCGGTCACGCCCGGCGGCTGGTCCTCGCCCTGCACCTCGACCAGCTCGTGATCCCACAGGATCGAGACCTTGGGATTGCGGAACAGCCGCTCCTGCAGGATCTTTTCGGAGCGCAGGCTGTCGCGGCGATGGATCAGCGTCACCTTGCTGGCGAAATTGGTCAAAAACAGCGCCTCCTCGACCGCGGTATTGCCGCCGCCCACCACCACGACCTCGCGGCCGCGATAGAAGAAGCCGTCGCAGGTGGCGCAGGCCGAGACGCCGAATCCCTTGAACCTTTCCTCGCTGGGCAGGCCCAGCCAGCGCGCCTGGGCGCCGGTGGCCAGGATCACCGCATCCGCGGTGATGCGCGCGCCCGAATCAAGCTCGGCCAGGAAGGGGCGCTGGCCCAGGTCCAGCCGCGTCACCGTATCGGTAAAGATGCGCGCGCCCATGGCGCGGGCATGGGCCTCCATCCTGACCATCAGGTCGGGGCCCTGGATCTCGGTCTCGCCGGGCCAGTTCTCGACCTCGGTGGTGATGGTCAGCTGGCCGCCCGGCTGCATGCCCTGGATCAGCACCGGCGAAAGCATCGCGCGCGCGGCATAGACGGCGGCGGTATAGCCGGCCGGGCCCGAGCCCACGATCAGCACGCGGCTGTGGGCGGGCAGGCTGGTATCGGCGGCGATCTCGGCGGGAACATGGGACATGGCAGGGAACCTTTCGCTTGGCGCAGCCTTAGCTAATCACCGCCGGCCCCGCATGCAATCCATAAGGCCCGTTCCCGCATCGGTGGAAAGAATGTTGCGCAACCCGGCCCCGCGGGATAGTTTCCGGCATGTTTTTTGCCCGCAAGGCAAGCCAGGGGATGCGATGACCGCCGCCAGACTTGACGAAATCGACCGCAAAATTCTGGCAGAGTTGCAGGCCGACGGCCGCATGACCAATGTCGAACTGGCCCGCCGCGTCGGCATTTCCGCCCCGCCCTGCCTGCGCCGCGTCCGCGCGCTGGAGGAGATGGGCTATATCCGCGGCTACCATGCCGACATCGATGCGCGCGAGCTGGGCTTCGAGGTGCAGGTCTTTGCCATGGTCCGGCTGCTGAGCCAGTCCGAGCGCGACCTGTCGGCCTTCGAGGCCCTGGCCTGCGAATGGCCGCTGGTGCGCGAGTGCCACATGCTGAACGGCGAGATCGACTTCATCCTGAAATGCGTCTCGCCCGACCTGACCAGCTTCCAGCGCTTCCTGACCGAGAAGCTGACGGCGGCGCCGAACGTGGCCTCGGTCAAGACCTCGCTGGTGATCCGCTGCGCCAAGGACGAGCCGGGCGTGCCCTTCAGCGTGGTCGAGGAGCGGGCGGCGGCGCTGGGGTGAGGGGATGCGGTGACGGCGAGAGCTTTTGAGTTCTTAGCCGACGGTCATGATACGCATACTCTGCCGACAGCGGCTATGTCTTGGAGGCCCACTTGAAGCTCCTGTCACTTATCGCGCTCGCCGTGTTGTCTGGGTGCGTAGAGGAGGACATTGCTTACCGATTTGTGGCCAAAGGAAACGCGAAACCTTTGTCTCTCTTGGCCAGCGAAGCGCAGTCTTTTGTATGCGTGGTTGCCATCTATCGTGCCTCGCCCAGCATAAAACCACCCGAATTGGCTAACGGCTTCGAGCCATGGAGCGTGACTCCATTGTCTGATCGGGTGAACGAAACAGCGGTTGAACTGCGAGCCCTAAACAATGCTGGCGAATGTTGGGATGCGGAAATCCGCAAAGCGAGTGGTTCGCCTGACCCCTGGCACTATACCAAAGCCGTACAGCCAATGATCTCGTCTGACCACAGCGGGAATGTCGCCGTTTTCGATCCGCAACGCGGTATCTTCATCGCAATATCTGGGTGACTGACAGCTTCGTCCCGCATCGCGGAAACCGGCCAGACATCCCGCGGCCACCCGCCCCGGCATCGAATGCCGTAGCCCGCGCGCCATCCCCCCGACCTACAACGCAATCGCCGAGATCAGCCGGCCGTAATCGGCCTGGTTCTGATGCGTGCTGCGGCGATAGGAGAAGAACCGCTCCGGATCGGAATAGGTGCAATGCCCGGTCCATTCCGCCTCAACCCCGGCCTCGCGCAGCCGCATCAGGCCAAAGGAGGGCAGGTCGAACATCGGCCGCCCGTTCGGCCCGCCGGCGAAGAAACGGTGGTAATCCGGATCCTCGGCCAGGAATTCGTCCATGAAATCCTCGCCGACCTCATAGGCGCGCTGGCTGATCGTGGGGCCGATCGCCGCGCGGATGCGGCTGGCACCCAGGTCGTTCATCGCGCCCACCGCCGCCTCGATCACGCCGGACAGCGCGCCGCGCCAGCCGGCATGGACGGCGCCGATCACCCCGGCCTCGGGATCGGCCAGCAGGATCGGCTGGCAATCGGCGGTCAGCACCGCCAGCGCCACGCCGGGCCGGTCGGTGACGATGCCGTCGGCGCGAATCCCCGCAAGACCGGCGGGATCGTCGCCCGCGCGCAGCACCGCGATGTCGGGGGAATGCACCTGGTGCACGGTGGCGAGGCCGGCGGGCGGCACGCCCATCGCCTCGGCGACGCGGGTGCGGTTGATGCTGACGATCTCGGCCTGGTCGCTGGAGCCGTAGCCGCAGTTCAGCCCCGAGAACAGCCCCGAGGAGGCGCCGCCGCGGCGGGTGAAGAAGCCATGCCGCACCGAGGCGAGCAGCGGATGGGTCAGGATCTCAAGCGTCGTCTGCATCGTCGTCCAGGGGCTCGAATCCGGCGGGGACGGGCGCATGGCGAGCCCAGAAGGCCAGCACCTTGAACAACTGTCCCATTTCATCGGGTGCGGTCAAGCGATGAAGCGCGGCCATCGCCCCCCCGTCGCCCGCGCGTTCCAGTCGCCGCGCCCGCGCCTCGATCCCCAGCCGCTTCAGCCAGTCGCCCTGCGCGACCATGCGCGAGACGCGCGCCCCCGCCGCCCGCGCCGCCGCGGCCAGGGGCGCGAAATCGACATGCGCGGTCAGGTCGGCCTGGCCCGGATTGGCCAGCGGATCCTCGGGCCGGTGGCGGCGCAGGGCCTGGAAGGTATCGCCCTGCCCGTCCCAGCCGCCATAGTCGATGAGGATGGCGCAGCCGCCATGCGCCGCGATCCGCGCGGCGAGCTGCGCGACGATCGGCAACGCCTCGGGGCAGGTTTCGCGGATCACCCCCTGTGGCGCCGGGGGCAGCGCGGCATCGGAGGCCGGGACCAGCCCCATCTCCAGCCCGCCCTGCCCGTCCAGCGCCACGACCCGCTCGGCCCAGCCTCGGGCGCCGCGCCGGAACTGCCGGATCGGCAGGGCGTCGAAGAACTCGTTGGCGACCAGGAACAGCGGCGCCTGCGGCAGTTGCGACACGTCGTCCAGATGCGCGACCGCGCCCAGCCGGTCGCGCTGGATCCGGCGCAGATGCGGCGAGGCCTCGACCAGCGCCACCCGCGCCGCCTCGGCCATGCCGGGCACGATGCGGATGGCGCGCAGGATGTCGGCCATCAGCGTGCCGCGCCCCGGTCCGATCTCGGCCAGGGTAAAGGGGCTGGGCGCGCCCTGGTCCAGCCAGGCCTGCGCCAGCGCCAGGCCGACCATCTCGCCGAAGATCTGGCTGATCTCGGGCGCGGTGGTGAAATCGCCGCCCGCGCCGAACGGGTCGCGGGTGGCGTAATAGCCATGCTCGGGATGCAGCAGGCAAAGCCGCATGTATTCGTCCAGGCCCATCGGCCCCGACAGCCGGATGCGCGCCGCGATCAGGCGGGCCAGCGGCGTCATGCGTCCGTCTGCGGCAGGGCCGGCCGCATGCGCGCGCGAATCAGGAAGGCCAGCCCGACCAGCACCATGGGCAGCGACAGAAGCTGGCCCATGGTCACGCCCCAGAGCGGCCCGCCCAGCACATGGCCCAGCGGATTGTCGGGGGTGATGAATTGCGCATCGGCCTGGCGGAAGAACTCGACGACGAAACGCGACAGGCCATAGCCGATCAGGAACAGCCCCAGCGCCTGCCCTGGCCGGCGCAGCCCGCCCATGCGAACCAGCAGGAACAGCGCCGCGGCCAGCAGCACGCCCTCCAGCCCCGCCTCGTAGAGCTGGCTCGGGTGGCGGGCGCAGGGGCCGGCGATGCCGGGACAGTTCTGCGCCGCCTCGCCCGGGAAGATCACGCCCCAGGGCATATCGGTCGGCCGGCCCCACAGCTCGGCATTGATGAAATTCGCCACCCGGCCGAGGCCGAGCCCGATGGGCGTCGCCATCGACAACGCATCGGCCAGCCGCAGCGCCGGGATGCCGTGGCGCCGGCAATACCACCAGGAGGCCAAGACCACGCCCAGGAAACCGCCGTGAAAGGACATGCCGCCCTGCCAGATCACCGGGATCTGCCCCGGATTGGCCAGGTAATAGGCCGGCTCGTAGAACAGCACGAAGCCCAGCCGCCCACCCAGCACCACGCCGACGATCACCCAGGTCAGCAATTCCTCGACCCGCTCGGGCCGCATGGGCGCCGCGTCGCCCCAAAGCCGCGGCCGCCGCATCAGCGCCACGATGATGCGCCAGCCGATCAGCAGCCCGGCCAGATAGGCCAGCGCATACCAGCGCAGCGAAAAGGCCATGCCGAAAACATGGATGGTGAAGATCTCGGGCGAGATGTCGGGAAAGGGGATCATGGGCTCCTCGTTTCGGCGCGGGCAGGCTACGCGGGGGCAGCCGGGTGTCAACCGGCGCTGTCAGGCAATTGAACAGCCGCGCCCGCAGGGCCATATAGGGGGTCTCGCTGAACCGAAAGGCCCGCCATGACCGCGAACAACCGCTTTCTCGACGATCTCTCGAAATTGATGACCAATGCCATGGGCGTGGCCCAGGGCGCCAAGGACGAGGCGCAGACCGCCTTCAACGGCTGGATCGACCGCTGGCTGGCCGAGCGCGATTTCGTCACCCGCGAGGAGTTCGAGGCGGTGCGCGAGATGGCGATCAAGGCCCGGTCCGAAAACGCCGAGCTGCGCGCCCGCCTGGACGCGCTGGAGGGCAAGGGCGTGGCCTCGGTCAATGCGACCGGCCCGCTCGGCACCGGCGACGCTCAGGGCTGAACCCGCTCGCGCAGCCGGCCCTGACGATCATAAAGCAGCACCTCGCCCGCCTCGGTCACCACCACCAGCCAGTCGCGGGCGAAGGTGACGGCGGCGGGCACCGCGCCCTCGGGCAGGGCGACCTGCTCGGGCAGTTCGGGCAGCGGCGGCTGCGACAGGCGCAGCCACAAAAGCGCCGCGATCACCAGCATGCCGATGCCCATCACCGCCGCCAGGGCCGTCACCAGGATGCGCAGCCAGCGCAGCATCGGCAACGCTTCCTCTGGCCCCGCATCCAGCCTATCATCCCGTGCCATGGCCGAAATCCTCATCACCATCCCCGAAGGACTGTCCGAGCGCCTTGATAAGGCGCTTGCCCTTGCCGCGCCAGAGCAGGCGGCGCTGTCGCGCTCGCGCCTGGCGCGGCTGATCGCCGAGGGTGCGGTCCGGGGCCCCTCGGGCCCGGTCACGGACGGCAAGGCACGGGCGGAAACCGGCGTCTACCTGGTCGAGATCGGCGCGCCCGAGCCCCTGGACGCGCAGCCCGAGCCGATCCCGCTGACCATCGCCTATGAGGATACCGACCTGATCGTGGTGGACAAGCCCGCCGGCATGGTGGTCCATCCCGCGCCCGGCGCCCCCTCGGGGACGCTGGTCAATGCGCTGCTGGCGCATTGCGCGGGCAGCCTGTCGGGCATCGGCGGCGCGGCGCGGCCCGGCATCGTGCATCGCATCGACAAGGAAACCTCGGGCCTTTTGGTGGTGGCCAAGACCGACCGCGCGCATCAGGGCCTGGCGCGGCAATTCGCCGATCACACGGCGCGGCGGCGCTACCTGGCCGTCGCGCATGGCATGATCGACCCGGCCGATGCGCGGCTGCGCGGCCTGCCGGGCGTGGGGTTCGAGCCGGGCGGCGTGCTGCGCATCGCCACGCTGATCGGCCGCCATCCCGGCGACCGGCAGCGCCAGGCCGTCAGCTTCCAGAACGGCCGCCATGCCGTGACCCGCGCCCGCGTGATCGAGACCTTCGGCGCCCCTCCCGCCGCCATGCTGGTCGAATGCCGGCTGGAGACCGGGCGCACGCATCAAATCCGCGTGCATATGGCCCATGCGGGATTGGGCCTGGTCGGCGACCCGGTCTATGGTGGCAACAGGCGGGCCTCGGTCCGGGCGCTGGGGCCGGAGGGTGCCGCGGCCGTCGCCGCCTTTCCCCGCCAGGCGCTGCACGCGGCCGAGCTGGGCTTCGAACATCCGGTCAGCGGCCAGGCGCTGACCTTTGCCAGCTCGCTGCCGCCCGACATGGCCGGCTTGCTGGCGACCTTGCGCCGCGCGCCGGGCTGACGGAACCCGGACCGCGCCGACAGCGTTCACAATTACCCGCCCAAGCGCGGGACAGGGAATTTTCAGATGGCGAACTACACCAACCTTCCGGCACCCAGCCCCGAACAGGGCCTCAACCGCTATTTGCAGGAGATCCGCAAGTTCCCCCTGCTGGAGCCGGAAGAGGAATACATGCTGGCCAAGGCCTGGGTTGATCACCAGGACGCCGAGGCCGCGCAGAAGCTGGTGACGAGCCACCTGCGGCTGGCCGCCAAGATCGCCATGGGCTATCGCGGCTACGGCCTGCCGCAGGCCGAGGTCATCTCCGAGGCGAATGTGGGCCTGATGCAGGCAGTCAAGCGCTTCGACCCGGAAAAGGGCTTTCGCCTGGCCACCTATGCGATGTGGTGGATCCGCGCCTCGATCCAGGAATACATCCTGCGGTCCTGGTCCCTGGTCAAGATGGGCACCACCTCGGCGCAGAAGAAGCTGTTCTTCAACCTGCGCAAGGCCAAGTCGCGCCTGGGCGCGCTGGAGGAAGGCGACCTGCGCCCCGAAAACGTCGCCCAGATCGCGCATGACCTGAACGTGACCGAGCAAGAGGTCATCGACATGAACCGCCGGCTTTCGGGGGGCGATGCCTCGCTGAACGCCACGGTCGGGTCGGGCGACGGGGAATCGACCGCGCAATGGCAGGACTGGCTGGAGGACGAGGATGCCGACCAGGCCCAGGCCTTTGCCGAAGCCGACGAGCTTTCGGCGCGGCGCGAGATGCTGATCGCCGCCATGGACGTGCTGAACGACCGCGAGAAGGACATCCTGATGGAGCGCCGGCTGCGCGACGACCCGATGACGCTGGAGGATTTGTCGACGCGCTACGAGGTCTCGCGCGAACGGATCCGCCAGATCGAGGTCCGCGCCTTCGAGAAACTGCAGAACCGCATCCGCGAACTGGCGCGCGAGCGAGGCATGACCGTGCCCGAAACCGCCTGACTTGGTCTTGGCGCCGGCCCGCCCGTTCCATCCCCGGAGCCGCTGGCGCCCCCTTGCGCAGAGGGGGCGTCGGGATTTCGGCGCGAACCTCCACCTTGCCCGCGCCGCCTTCCTTCCCGGCGGCAGGGACCGAAAGGGCTTCGGGGGTCCGGCCAGAAAGGTCAGGCGGCGCCGGGCGGGCGATCCCTGCGCAGGGCAGGCGATTTTCCGGCGCGACGCCCCTTGCAGACCATGGCGCCGATGCGGAAATTATCGTGACAGCGGGCAGAGTTGACCGGCGCCCGGCTTGGCTTATGGTCAAAACAGGACAGCAAGGGCCGATGGCGCGGACATGACGGCGCTGAATCAATATCAACGGCTGGAAGCCGCAGGGATCTGGCGCGAATCGCCCAGATCGCAGCTGCGCGACGTCATCGTTTCCTTCGGGGATGCGACCCTGGTGCTGACCGATCCGCGTTCCGAGGTGCCGCTGGCGCATTGGTCGCTGCCCGCCGTCACCCGGCTCAACCCCGGCAAGCTGCCGGCGCGCTATGCGCCGGGCGGCCTTGACGCCGGCGAGGAGCTGGAGATCGACGACGAACTGATGATCTCGGCCATTTCCAAGGTGCACCAGGTGATCGAGGCCAGCAAGCCGCATCCCGGCCGGCTGCGCGGCGGGCTGATGCTGAGCGCGGCCGCGGTCATGGCGTTGCTGGCCGTGTTCTGGGTGCCGCCGGCGCTGGTGCGCCACGCCGCCGACATCGCCCCCCCGGCGCAGCGGGCCGAGATCGGGCGCATGGTGCTGGCCGAGATCGCCAAGACCACCGGCAGCCCCTGTTCGCGCCCGGCCGGCGACATGGTGCGCCAGAAGCTGGCGATGCGGCTGATCGGCCCGGATGCGCAGATCGTCGTGGTGCCGGCCAGCCTGCGCGGCGCCCTGCGCCTGCCCGGCCCGATCACCGTCATCGGCGAAGACCTGATCGCGGGCGAGATCACGCCCGAGGTCGCGGCCGGCCATATCCTGGCCGCGCAGGCGGCGGCGGTCCGGGACGACCCGCTGCTGGCCGCGCTGCGCCATGCCGGGCCGCGCGCGACCTTTCACCTTCTGACCGCCGGGACGCTGCCGGAGAAATCGCTGTCGGGCTATGGCGAGAAGCTGCTGGCCGGCCCGCCGCCCCGCCCCGAGGACGAGCCGCTGCTGGCCTATTTCACCCGCGCCGGCATCTCGAGCGAACCCTATGCCCGCTCGCTGGATCCGACCGGAGAGGCGGTGCTGGGCCTGATCGAGGCAGATCCCTTTCGCACGGCCGAGCCGCGCCCGGTGCTTGCCGACCGCGAATGGGTCGCGCTGCAAGAGATCTGCGACCAGTAGCCGCCGGTCAGCGCGGGAAGGCATCGCGGAATCCCGCCTTGCGGATGGCGTCGAGCGCCCGGACGATGCTTTCGCGATCCGGGAAGGGGCCGGCGACCAGGAATTGCACCTCGCGCCCGCCGGCCTGGTCCCTGCCGCGCAGCAGCGGATAACCCATCTGCGCGATGCGCGCGGCCGCGCGTTCGGCATTGCCCGGATCGGCAAAGGTGCCGACCTGGACATAGCGCGCCCCGGCCGGGATCATCCCGGCCGATGACGGCGCGGCGGGGGCAGCGGCCGGCGCCTTGCCGCGGGCCGGGGCGGATGCCTTGGCCGTCGGTGCGGATGCGGATGCAGACCCGGCGGGAAGCGGCTTTTCCGGCGCCGGCCTTGCGGCGGGGGGCGGCGCGGGCCGGACCGCTGCGGGCGGCGGCGGCACGGCGGTTTCGCGGTCGGGCGGGGCAATCATCCCCGCCCCCGCCGCGCTGCCCACCGGGCGCATGAAGCTGAGCCGCGACAGTTCGGACTTCGGCAATCCCCCGCAATAGCCCTGCGTCGGATCGTCCAGCCCGGCCGCGCCCGGCCCGCCGTCATAGCCCAGCAGCTCGCACAGCCGGCGGTTCGGATGCAGGGCGGCGCCCATGCCCTGGCGCAGCGCAGGCGCGGCCGTCAGCGCCGCCCGCAGCGCATCGGCCGGGGCCGGAGGATGCGGCTCGGGGCCCAGGTCCGGCAGGCGCTCCATCGGCCGGGGGTCGCTGGCCAGTTCGCCGGGGCGCAGGTTGGTGATGACCTGCTGCGACAGCGCCTCTTCCAGCAGTTCGGCCCGGCCGCGTCCGGCCGCCGGGGCGAGCGCCCGCAGCTTCGGCTCGCCCTGGGCGCCGCGGGCGGAAAGCGTCGGCGGATAGCCGCAGATCGGCGTGCCGTCGCGCGCCAGCCGCGCCGCCCAGCCGCCCAGCTCGTCGCGCAGGAAGACGCAGCCGCGGCTGTCGATATATTGCCGCGATGTGAAATCCGCCGGCGGCTCCTCGGCCGGGCGCGGCGCTTGCGCCAGCGCAAGCCCCGGCAGCAGCGCCAGCATCAGCCACAGAACAACCCGCATCGCCCCATCCTCGAATCACGCCTGACCCGGTGATAGGCCGAAAGCCCTGAAGGCCCGGTTAACGCCGGCTCATTTCGTGCCGAACATGCGGTCGCCGGCATCGCCCAGGCCCGGCACGATATAGCCGTGCTCGTCCAGCCGCTCGTCCAGCGCGGCGGTCACGATCGGCACGTCGGGATGGGCCTCGCGCATCCGCGCCACCCCCTCGGGCGAGGCGAGCAGGCACAAGAAGCGCAGGTTGCGCGCCCCCGCCGCCTTGAGCAGGTCGATGGCCGCGACCGAGGAATTGCCAGTGGCCAGCATCGGATCGACGACGATGGTCATCCGCGCGTCCAACTCCTTGGGAACCTTGGAGTAATACTGCACCGGCTGCAGCGTCTCGGGGTCGCGGTAAAGCCCGATGAAGCCCACGCGCGCGGCCGGGATCAGCTCCAGGATGCCGTCCATCAGCCCGTTGCCGGCCCGCAGGATCGAGATCAGCGCCAGCTTCTTGCCTTCCAGCGTCGGCGCCTCCATCTCGCAAAGCGGGGTCTCGATGCGGATGGTGGTCATCTCCAGCTCGCGCGTGACCTCATAGGCCAAAAGCAGGCTGATCTCGCGCAGGAGCCGGCGGAAGCCGGCGGTCGAGGTGGTCTTGTCGCGCATGAGCGTCAGCTTGTGCTGCACCAGCGGGTGATCGACGACGGTCAGATGCGCTTGGGTCATGTCAGTTCCTTTCGCAGGCGGGTTCGGGTGGTCTGGTCGCAAAAGGCCGCGTCGACGGCCCAGAGGTTCATCTGCCGAAACTCGGCCTCGGCCCAGCCGAAAGCATCGGCAAGCCGCTGATATTCCTGCGACAGCGTGGTGTGAAAGAAGGGCGGATCGTCGGTCGAGACGGTGACGCGCACCCCGGCATCGGCCAGCCGGGCAATGGGATGGGCGGCCCAGTCCCGCACCAGCCCCAGCGCGACGTTCGAGCCGGGGCAGACCTCCAGCGTGATCCCGCGCTCGGCCAGGTCGCGCAGCAGCGCCGCGTCCTCGACGGCGCGGATGCCATGGCCGACGCGGGTCGCGCCAAGCGCCAGCGCGTCGCGGATCGACTGCGGCCCACGCCACTCGCCAGCATGGGCGGTCAGGCCCAGCCCGGCCTCGCGCGCGCAGTCGAAGGCCCAGGCGAAATCGCCAAGCTCGCCCGCATCCTCGGCGCCGCCGATGCCAAGGCCCGCGACCCAGCCGCCCGAGGTCTCGGCGGCACAGATCGCGGTGCGCTTGGCGCGGTCCGGGCCGAAATGGCGGATGCAGGTCAGCACGGCGCGGCTGGCGATGCCGCCGCGCTCGGCCTCGGCCGCGGCCTCCTCCATGGCGGCAAGATAGTCGCGCCAGGCCGGCAGGTCCGCGCCGCCGCAGAACTCGGGCGAAACGAAAAGCTCGGCATAGATCGCGCCCTGCTCGGCGCATTCCGCCAGCACCTCGGACAGCAGCCGGGCATAGTCGCGCGGCGTGGTCAGAACCGAGGTCGCTGCCTCATAGACGCGCAGGAAGTCCTTGAAATCGCGATAGGCATAGGCGCCCTTCCCGTCGAAGATGCCGCCGATGTCGCGATGTTTCTCGGCCGCGAGCGCCCGGATGAAACCGGGCGGCGCCGCGCCCTCCAGATGCAGGTGCAGTTCGATCTTCTTCAGCGATTTCACAGGAACGACCTCCCCGGCCCGACCGGTGGCAGACCGAGATGCGTGGCGACCGAGGCGGCGATATCGGCGAAACCGACCTGGCCGATGCCCCGCGCGCCATGGCCCCAGCCCAGCACCGGCACGCGCTCGCGCGTGTGGTCGGTGCCGTGCCAGGTCGGGTCGTTGCCATGGTCGGCGGTGAAGATCGCCAGATCCCCCGGCCGCAGCCGCGCCATCAGCGCGCCGGCCACCCCGTCGAACCATTCCAGCGCCGCCGCATAGCCCGCCACGTCGCGGCGATGGCCGTAAAGGCTGTCGAACTCGACGAAATTGGCAAAGGTCAGGCTGCCCGCTTCGGCCTGATCGGCCAGCGCCAGCAGATGATCGGCCAGTTCGGCATCGGAGCGGCCCTTGTACAGTCGGTCGATGCCGCGATGCGAGAAGATGTCGCCGATCTTGCCGACCGCATGGGTCGCCCGCCCTGCCTCTTGCGCCACGTCCAGAAGCGTCGGCGCCGGCGGGGCGATGGCATAGTCGCGGCGGTTCGGGGTGCGGACGAAACTGCCCTCGGTGCCCAGGAAGGGCCGGGCGATGACGCGGCCCACGCGCATCGGGTGGACCAGGGCGGCCACCTGCTCGCAGAGCCGGAAAAGCCGGTCGAGGCCGAAGCCTTCCTCATGCGCGGCGATCTGCAGCACGCTGTCGGCCGAGGTATAGCAGATCGGCCAGCCGCTGCGCAGATGTTCGGCCCCCAGCCGGGCAATGATCTCGGTCCCCGAGGCATGTTCGTTGCCAAGGATGCCCTCGGTCCCCGCCGCCTGCGCAATGCGCCGGGTCAGATCGGCCGGAAAGGCCGGGCGGATGTTGGGGAAATAATGCCAGTCCCAGGGCACGGGAACGCCCGCGATCTCCCAATGGCCGGACGGGGTGTCCTTGCCGCGCGAGATCTCGGTCGCGGCGCCCCAGAGCCCCAGCGGCCGGGCACCCAGGCCCGGGGCCGCCTCGCCGCTGGCCAGCCGGATCGCGGCACCCAGGCCCAGCGCGTCCAGATGCGGCATGTGCAGCGGGTGCGCCCGGGCGATATGGGCGACGGTATTGGCGCCGGTATCGGGCCGGCCGTCGTTGAAATAGGCGCCCGCATCGGGCGCCCCGCCGATGCCCACCGAATCCATCACGATCAGGAAGGCGCGTCTGTCGGTCATGTTACCTCGCTGCGGATCACCGGGCCGGGCTCGGGGCCATCACCCATGAGATAGGCGGCCGCGACGGTGGCGACCGCCGCCTCGGCCGCCGCCTCGGAGGCGGCATGGACCAGCGCCAGCGGGCGCCCTTCGCCCGCCTCCTCGCCGATGCGAAGCATCTGCGCAAGCCCCACCCGCGGGTCGATCCGGTCGCCGGCATGCAGCCGCCCGCCGCCCAGCGCCACCACGGCATGACCCAGCGCCTCGGTGTCGATGGCGGCGACGCGGCCATGGCCGGGCACGGCGCGCACCACCGGCGCGGCGGGCAGGTGGCGGTCGGGATGCTCCAGCAGGTCGGCGGGCCCTCCCTGCGCCGCGACCATGCGGGCGAAACGTTCGGCCGCGGCGCCGCTGTCCAGCGCCTGCAAGGCGCCATCGGACAGGCCCCCAAGGTCGAGGCAGGCCGAGGACAGCGCCAGCGACAGGTCGCGCAGCGCCCCCTGCCCGCCCGTCAGCACGGCGATGGCCTCGCGCAGTTCCAGCGCATTGCCGGCGGCGCGGGCCAGCGGCTGGTCCATGTCGGTGACATAGGCGCGGGTGCGGCAGCCGGCACCCTTCGCGGCATCGACCAGCGCGCGGGCCAGCCCCAGCGCCGCATCCGGGCCGCGCAGAAAGGCGCCGCTGCCCTGCTTGACGTCCAGCACCAGCGCATCGAGCCCCGCCGCCAGCTTCTTCGACAGGATCGAGGCGGTGATGAGGTCGATCGAACCCACCGTCGCGCTTTCGTCGCGGATCGCGTAAAGCCGCGCATCGGCCGGCGCAAGGTCGGGCCCGGCCGCGACGATGGCGCAGCCGACCCCGGCCACCACGCGGCGGAACTCGGCCTCGGGCAGCGCAGTGCGGAAACCGGGAATGGCCTCCAGCTTGTCCAGCGTGCCGCCGGTATGGCCCAGCCCGCGCCCCGAGATCATCGGCACATAGGCACCGCAGCTGGCCACCAGCGGGGCCAGGATCAGGCTGACCGTATCGCCGATGCCGCCGGTCGAATGCTTGTCCACCACCGGCCCCGGCAGATCCCAGGCCAGGACATGGCCGGAATCGCGCATGGCGCGGGTCAGCGCCACCCGGCCGACCTCGTCCAGCCCGCGCAATAGCACCGCCATGGCGAAGGCCGCGGCCTGCGCATCGCTGACCGAACCATCGGCCAGGCCGCGCGCGACCAGCGCCGCGCCGGCCGCGTCCAGCCCGCGCCCGTCGCGGACCGCGGCGATCACCGGACGCGGATCGGCAGGGCTCATTCGGTGCCCGACATGTGGCTGATGCCGAAACGTCCGGGCAGCAGCTCGCCGATGGTGGTGGCCAGCTCGTGGCCGCGGGTGGTGGCCAGCAGCACCGGGGTCTCGGGTCGGCCGAACTCGGCCAGCTTCTGCCGGCAGCCGCCGCAGGGCGGCACCGGACCCTGCGAGTCGGCGATGACGGCGACCTCGACGATCTCGGTCTCGCCCGCCGCCACCATGGCGGCGATGGCGCCGGCCTCGGCGCAGGTGCCCTCGGGATAGGCCACGTTCTCGACATTGCAGCCGGCATAGATCCGCCCCGAGACGCCGCGCACCGCCGCGCCGACCTTGAAGTTGGAATAGGGCGCATAGGCCCTTTCGCGCACCTCGCGCGCCGCATCCAGAAGCGCCATAGACCCCACCTTTCGCCTGCCCGTCCGACCGGATCAGGAGTTTGCGCCCGCGCCCCGCACGATGCAAGTCCGGCGCATCCCCGCCCGCCTCCGCATTGCCCCCTGTTCCCCGCCGAAAAAATAGTTTAACGCTGAACCATCTTGAGAGGAGAGGGTCTGGCGATGGAAGAACGCAGGCAGGACAACGCCCGGCAGGCAGCACTGGATTATCACGAATTCCCGCGCCCCGGTAAGCTCGAGGTGCGCGCGACCAAGCCCCTTGCCAATGGCCGCGACCTGAGCCGCGCCTATTCGCCCGGCGTGGCAGAAGCCTGCCTGGAGATCAAGGCCGACCCCGCCACCGCCGCCCGCTATACCGCGCGCGGCAACCTTGTCGCCGTGGTCTCGAACGGCACCGCCGTGCTGGGGCTGGGCAATATCGGCGCGCTGGCCTCGAAGCCGGTGATGGAGGGCAAGGCCGTCCTGTTCAAGAAATTCGCCAATATCGACTGCTTCGACCTGGAGCTGAACGAGCCCGACCCCGAGAAGCTGGCCGAGATCGTCTGCGCGCTGGAGCCGACCTTCGGCGCCATCAACCTGGAAGACATCAAGGCCCCCGACTGCTTCATCGTCGAGAAGCTGTGCCGCGAGCGCATGAACATCCCGGTCTTCCATGACGACCAGCACGGCACCGCCATCGTCGTCGGCGCCGCCGCGACCAACGCCCTGCACATCGCCCACAAGCGTTTCGAGGACATCAAGGTGGTATCGACCGGCGGCGGCGCGGCCGGCATCGCCTGCCTCAACATGCTGCTGAAGCTGGGCGTGAAGCGCGAGAACGTCTGGCTTTGCGACATCGCCGGCCTGGTCCATGAAGGCCGGACCGAGGAGATGACGCCGCAAAAGGCGGAATATGCGCAAAAGACCGACCTGCGCACGCTGGATCAGGTGATCGAGGGCGCGGACCTGTTCCTGGGCCTGTCCGGACCCGGCGTGCTGAAGCCCGAGATGGTGGCCCGGATGGCCAAGCGGCCGATCATCTTCGCGCTGGCCAACCCCACGCCCGAGATCCTGCCCGAGGATGCCCGCGCCGTCGCCCCCGACGCGATCATCGCCACCGGGCGCAGCGACTATCCGAACCAGGTCAACAACGTCCTGTGCTTCCCCTTCATCTTCCGCGGCGCGCTGGACGTGGGGGCGACCACGATCAACGACGAGATGCAGCTGGCCTGCATCGAGGGCATCGCCGCGCTGGCCCGCGCCACCACCAGCGCCGAGGCGGCGATGGCCTATCGCGGCGAAAAGCTGAGCTTCGGCGCCGACTACCTGATCCCCAAGCCCTTCGATCCACGGCTGATCGGCGTGGTCTCGACCGCCGTGGCCAAGGCCGCGATGGAAACCGGCGTCGCCACCCGGCCGCTGGAGGACGTCGCCGCCTACAAGCGCAAGCTGGACGGTTCGGTCTTCCGCTCGGCCCTGATCATGCGGCCGGTCTTCGAGGCGGCGGCGACCGCCAATCGCCGCATCGTCTTTGCCGAGGGCGAGGACGAGCGGGTGCTGCGCGCAGCCAATGCCATGCTCGAGGAAACCACCGACGCGCCGATCCTGATCGGCCGGCCCGAGGTGATCGAGATGCGCGCCGAGCGCGCCGGCCTGCCGATCCGCCCCGGCCGCGATTTCGAGATCGTGAACCCGGAAAACGACCCGCGCTATCGCGACTACTGGGGCACCTATCACGAACTGATGGCGCGGCGCGGCGTGACGCCGGACATCGCCCGCGCCATCATGCGCACCAACACCACCGCCATCGGCGCGGTCATGGTGCATCGCGGCGAGGCCGACAGCCTGATCTGCGGCACTTTCGGCCAATACAGCTGGCACCTGAACTATATCACCCAGATCCTGGCCCGCGACGGGCTGCGCCCGCATGGCGCGCTGTCGCTGATGATCCTGGAGGACGGGCCGCTGTTCATCGCCGACACCCAGGTCAACCACGCCCCCACCCCCGAACAGGTCGCCGAGGCCGCCATCGGCGCCGCCCGCCATGTGCGCCGCTTCGGCGTGACGCCCAAGGTGGCGCTGTGCAGCCATTCGCAGTTCGGCAACCTCGACACCGAGTCGGGGCGCAAGATGCGCGCGGCGATGGCGATCCTCGAGGCGCGCGGCGTCGATTTCATCTTCGACGGCGAGATGCATGTCGATTCCGCGCTCGACCCCGCGATCCGCGAACGCCTGCTGCCGCGCTCGCGCATCGAGGGCGCGGCGAATACGCTGGTGTTCTCGGGCACCGATTCGGCTTCGGGGGTGCGCAACGCGCTCAAGCTCAAGGCCAACGGGCTCGAGGTCGGGCCGATCCTGATGGGCATGGGCAACCGCGCCCATATCGTCACCCCTTCGATCACCACCCGCGGGCTGCTGAACATGAGCGCGATCGCCGGCACCCCGGTCGATCACTATCGCTAGGCGCAAGCAGCGGGGCCGCGGTGATTCTGCCGCGGCCCGGCCTGTCCGCGCAGCTTTGCAAAACCGCGCGGTTTTTTCAGCCCGCAGCAAAGTCCCGCGCCGTTTGCAAATTAATCCGCGCCGCGCGGCGCCATTCTGCAAAACTTTCTGTCGCACCCCCCGGCTGTGGGCGATAACATCCTTGCACCTCGCCGTCCGGCGCGCATAACTCCGCCCCATTCATCCGGGGAGGAGTTGTTTCATGGGATATCGTGAGGTCTATTCCGCGTGGCAGGCGGATCCCGAGGGTTTCTGGATGCAGGCCGCCGGGGCGATCGACTGGGAGCGCAAGCCCTCGAAGGCGCTGTTCGACGACAAGGCCCCGATCTACGAATGGTTCTCGGACGGGATGGTGAACACCTGCTGGAACGCGGTCGACCGCCATGTGCTGGCCGGGCGCGGCGACCAGATCGCCATCCAGCATGAAAGCCCGATCACGCTTTCGACCAAGGGCATCACCTACAGGCAGTTGCAGGAGCGCGTCGCCTCGCTGGCCGGGGCGCTGCGGATGCGCGGCGTCGAAAAGGGCGACCGGGTCATCATCTACATGCCGATGATCCCCGAGGCGCTGGAGGCGATGCTGGCCTGCGCCCGCCTTGGCGCCATCCATTCGGTCGTCTTCGGCGGCTTCGCGGCAAACGAACTCGCCGTGCGCATCGACGATTGCCAGCCCAAGGCGATCATCGCCGCCTCCTGCGGGCTCGAGCCGAACCGGGTGGTGCATTACAAGCCGCTCTTGGACGCCGCCATCGACATGGCCCAGCACAAGCCGGAATTCTGCGTCATCTTCCAGCGCGAGCAGGAGGTGGCCAAGCTGGTCGAGGGCCGCGACTTCAACTGGCACGGCTTCCAATACGGCGTGAAGCCCGCCGAATGCGTGCCGGTCGAGGGCAACCACCCGGCTTATATCCTCTATACCTCGGGCACCACCGGCCAGCCCAAGGGCGTGGTGCGCCATACCGCCGGCCATCTGGTGGCGCTGCAATGGTCGATGACCAACATCTACAACATCGCCGCCGGCGACCGCTTCTGGGCCGCCTCGGACGTGGGCTGGGTCGTCGGGCACAGCTATATCTGCTACGGGCCGCTGGTCGCCGGCGCGACCACCGTGGTCTTCGAGGGCAAGCCCGTGGGCACCCCGCATCCGGGCGTCTTCTGGCGCATCATCCAGAACCACCGCATCAAGAGCTTCTTCACCGCGCCCACCGCCCTGCGCGCCATCCGCCGCGAGGATCCCGAGGGCGAATGGATCCGGCGCTACAAGCTGCACGACCTGCAAGCCCTGTTCCTGGCCGGCGAGCGCGCCGACCCCGACACGGTGAAATGGGCGCAGGAACATCTGGGCGTGCCGGTGGTCGATCACTGGTGGCAGACCGAGACCGGCTGGGCCATCGCCGCCAATCCCATCGGCATCGAAACCTTGCCGACCAAGCTCGGCAGCCCCTCGGTGCCGATGCCCGGCTATGACGTGCAGGTGCTGGACGAGGCCGGCCACCCGGTGCCGGCGGGCACGCTGGGCGCCATCGCGGTCAAGCTGCCGCTGCCGCCCGGCACGCTGCCTGGGCTGTGGAATGCCGAAACCCGCTTCCGCAAGTCCTATCTCGAGCATTTCCCCGGCTATTACGAAACCGGCGACGCGGGCTATATCGACGAGGACGGCTATCTCTACATCATGGCCCGCACCGACGACGTGATCAACGTTGCCGGCCACCGGCTGTCGACCGGAGCCATGGAAGAGGTGCTGGCCTCGCATCCCGCCGTGGCGGAATGCGCGGTGATCGGCGTGGCGGACAGCCTCAAGGGCCAGTCGCCGGTCGGATTCCTGTGCCTGAAGGCCGGGGTCGCGACGCCGCATGAGCAGGTGGCGCGCGAGGTGGTCAAGCTGGTGCGCGACAAGATCGGCCCGGTCGCGGCCTTCAAGTCGGCCTGCGTGGTGGACCGCCTGCCCAAGACCCGCTCGGGCAAGATCCTGCGCGCCACCATGGCCAAGATCGCCGACGGCGAACCGTTCAAGACCCCCGCCACCATCGACGACCCGGCGATCCTGGACGAGATCCGCGAGGCGCTGGCCGGGCTCGGCTATCCCGAGGCTGCCAAGGCGGGCTAGGCCGCTCCCGGCGGCCACGGCCGCAATGGGTATTTGAGCAACAGAGAAAGACCACAGGCGGCGCCCGTCCGGCGCCGCTCTCCTTTTTTCTTTCTTGTCGAAATATCCCCGGGGGTTGGCCATTGGTCCGCCATCGGTCCGAGGACCAATGGACAATGGGGCAGACAGCCCCCGGCCGCGACGGATCAGTCGATCCGGGCGCCGAGCCTTTGCATCAGCGGCAGGAAATCCGGGAAGGAGGTGGCGATGGGGCCGCCGTCATCCACGCTGATCGGCTGCTCGGAGGCGAGCCCCGCGACCAGGAAGGACATGGCGATGCGGTGGTCGAGATGCGTGGCGCAACGGGCGCCGCCTTTCAGCCCGCCCTTGCCGTGGACGGTCATGGTGTCGGGCGTATCCTCGACCTCGGCGCCATTGGCGCGCAGGCCGACCGCCATGGCGTCGATGCGGTCGCTTTCCTTGACGCGAAGCTCGTGGACGCCCTGCATCACGGTCTTGCCCTCGGCAAAGCAGGCAATGACCGAGAGGATCGGGAATTCGTCGATCATGCTGGCGGCACGCTCGGCCGGCACGGTCACGCCCTTCAGCGGGCCGTGGCGGACCACCAGGTCAGCGACTGGCTCGCCGCCCTCTTCGCGCGGGTTCTCGAAGCGGATGTCGGCGCCCATTTCCAGCAGCGTGACATAAAGCCCGTCGCGGGTCGGGTTGCGGCTGACGCCCGGCACGCGGATCTCGGATCCCGGCACGATCAGCGCCGCCGCCACCGGGAAGGCGGCACTGGAGGGATCGCGCGGCACCGCCACCGGCTGCGGCCTCAGTTCCGGCCGGCCCTGCAGGGTGATGACATGGCCCTCGTCGGTCGTCTCGGTGCGGATGCTGGCGCCGAAGCCGGCGAGCATGCGCTCGGTATGGTCGCGGGTCGGCTCGGATTCGATCACCACCGTCTCGCCCGGCGCGTTCAGGCCCGCGAGCAGCACCGCCGACTTGATCTGGGCGCTGGCGACCGGGGTCTTGTAGCGCACCGGCACCGGATCGGCCGCGCCCTTGATCGTCACGGGCAGCCGCTTGCCCTCGCGCGCCGTGACCTCGCAGCCGAACAGTTCCAGCGGGTCGGTAACGCGGCCCATCGGCCGGCGCGACAGGCTGGCATCGCCGGTGAAGGTGGCAGTGATCGGCGTCGTGGCCATGGCGCCCATGATCAGCCGCACGCCGGTGCCGGAATTGCCGCAGTCGATCACGCCCTCGGGCTCGGCAAAGCCGCCGACGCCGACGCCGTTGACCTTCCATTCGCCCTCGCCCAGGCGCTCGACCTGGGCGCCGAAGGCCTGCATCGCCGATGCCGTGTCCAGCACGTCCTGGCCCTCCAGCAGACCGGTGATATGCGTCTCGCCCACCGACAGCGCGCCGAGGATCAGGGCGCGGTGGCTGATCGACTTGTCGCCCGGCACCTTGGCCTCGCCCGACAGGGGACCCGAGCGGCGGGCGGTCATCGGAAGCGGTTCGGCGGAATGTGACATGAAGGCCCCCTCGTGCTTGTCGCGCAAGGTGATAGCGGTCACGGGCGGGGGTTGCAATCGGTGGCGATCAGCGCCGCTTCAGGATCGTCGCCGGAAGGTGACGTAATGCGGGGCCCGGCCCTCGCGCAGCGCCTTCTGCTCGTAGCGGGTGCCGGGCCAGTCGTGCCAAGGCTCCGGGCCTTCGCCGATCAGCTGGAACCCGGCCTGCGGCACCTCCTCCAGCGTCTGGCGGACGTAATCGGGGATGTCGGTGGCGACGCGGAATTCGGCGCCCGGCTTCATGACGCGGGCGAGCGGGATCAGATGCTCGGGCGTCACAAAGCGGCGGCGGTGATGGCGCGCCTTGGGCCAGGGGTCGGGATAGTTCAGGAAGGCGCGGCTGATCGAGGCATCCGGCAGCACGTCCATCAGGTCGCGCGCATCGCCGGGATGCACGCTGACATTCTGCACGCCGGCATTGCGGATCTTGCCCAGCAGCATGGCGACGCCGTTGATGAAGGGCTCGCAGCCGATGATGCCGATCTCGGGATAGCGCGCCGCCATGTGGACCATGTGTTCGCCGCCGCCGAAGCCGACCTCAAGCCAGACCGGCCGGTCGTCACCAAAGATCGCCGCCGGGTCGATGGGCTTCCTCTCGGGGTTCTCGGCGAAGGTAATGCCGCGCGGGCGCAGGCTGCCCAGATCCTCGGACAGGTAGCCCTTCTGGCTCTGGCGCAGGGTCTTGCCGTGACGGCGGCCGTAGAAATTGCGGCGCGGAGGGTTCGGGTCGAATTCGCTCATGGTCTTTCCTTGGCGGAGGGCTTTGCCCGGCCCATGCGGCAGGGTCAAGTCATTCCGCGGCGAGGCGCGAGATCACCACCGTCACCTCGGGCTTCTTGCCGATCTCCTCCATCGAGACCTGACGGGTGATCTTGCGGATCGCCTCCTCCAGCCGGTCGTCGTCCATCACCGTGCGGTCGTCGGCGCGTTCCAGGAACCCGGCCAGCTCGGCCTCGATATTGCGGGCCAGGGGCACGCCGGCACGGCCCTTCTCGGGCAGGCCCGAGAGTTCCACCCAGGCATCGGGCAGCGGCGTGTCGTCCTCGTCGATGATGACCGAGACCATGGCATGGCCGTTCAGCGCCATGCGGATGCGGTCGCGCACCACCCCGTCCATGGCGCCGATCAGCACCGTTCCGTCGAGATAAATCCGCCCGGTGTCGATCTGATCCACCACCCGCGGCGCCTCGCCCGACAGGTCCAGCATGGTGCCGTTGGTCGCCACCACCGAATGAATGCCGCGCGCCTCGGCCAGCTTGGCATGTTCGCGCAGATGCATGTGCTCGCCATGCATCGGGATGACGATCTGCGGCTTCAGCAGGTCATGCACCGCCTCGATATCCGGGCGGTTGGCATGGCCCGAGACGTGATAGAGCCCGTCATCGGCGTCATACAGGTCCACGCCCATTTCCGAGAGCGCGTTCATGATGCGGATCACCCCGCGCTCGTTGCCGGGGATGGTGCGCGAGCTGAAGAGGAAGCTGTCCCCCTCTTTCAGCTCGATGCCCAGGTAGCGGCCGCGCGACAGCTGGGCGCTGGCGGCACGGCGCTCGCCCTGGCTGCCGGTGACGATCAGCATCACCTTGTCGCGGGGCAGTTCGGAAGCCTCCTCGGGGCTGATGAACGAGGGGAAATTCGTCAGGATGCCGGTCTCGATGCCGACGGTCACCATGCGACGCATGGCCCGGCCCAGAAGGCAGATCTTGCGGCCGGCGGCGATGCCGGCCTCGGCGAGGGTCTTGAGCCGGGCGATGTTGCTGGCGAAGGTGGTCGCCACCACCATCTGCCGCTGCGCCATGACGAAATCCAGCAGCGGAGTGGCCAGCACCGCCTCGGACCGGCCGGGATGGGGCGAGAAGACATTGGTGGAATCGCAGGTCAGCACCTTGATCCCCTGCCCCTCGTTCGCGATGTCGTGCCACAGGATCGGGTCGAAAGCCTCGCCCACCACCGGGGTACCGTCCAGCTTGAAATCGCCGGTATGCACGATCCGGCCCGCCGGCGTGTCGATGATCAGCGCCGAGCTTTCCGGGATCGAATGGCTGACCGGGACGAATTGCACCCGGAACGGGCCGGCCGTCACCACGTCGGGGCGCGGGGCGTGGATATGCAGCTGATCGACCGGCTGGCCGGCTTCTTCCAGCTTCAGCCGCGCCAGCGCGCCGGTGAAGCGGCGGCAATGCACCGGCTTTTGCAGCCTGGGCCACAGCAGGCCGAGCGCGCCGACGTGATCCTCGTGCCCATGGGTGATGAAGATGGCGTCGATGCGGTCACGGTTCGCCTCCAGCCAGGCGACATCGGCCATGATCAGGTCGATACCCGGCGCAGAATCCATGTCGCCGAAGGTCACGCCCAGATCGACGACGATCAGCCGCTCGCGTCCCGGCTGGCCGTAGCCGTAGACATAGGCGTTCATGCCGATTTCGCCCGCGCCGCCCAGCGGCAGATAGATCAGGCGCTCAGCCATTGCCCATCTCCTTGTTGTAATCATGGATCAGGCGCAGGCCGTGCATGGTCAGATCGTCCTCGATCGCGTCGAACAAATCAAATCCCTGGTCGAACAGCGGCGCCAGACCGCCCGTAGCAATAACCTTCATCGGCCTGCCGCGTTCCTCGCGGATCTTGTCCACCACGCCCTGCACCAGGCCGATATAGCCCCAGAAGATGCCGGACTGGATGCAGGCCACCGTATTGGTGCCGATCACCTTGGCCGGCATGGTCACGTCGACATGCGGCAGGCTGGCCGCGCCCATGTGCAGCGCCTCCAGCGACAGGTTCACCCCCGGCGCGATGACCCCGCCGACATAGGCGCCGTCGGTGTCTACCACGTCGAAGGTGGTCGCGGTGCCGAAATCGACCACGATCAGGTCCGGCCCGTGCCGCTGGAACGCCCCCCAGGTGTTCACCAGCCGGTCGGGCCCGACCACGGTGCCGAAATCGACGCGCGGCGCGACCGGCAGCAGGCAGTCCGGCTTGCCCACCACCAGCGGGCGCGTGTCGAAATAGCGGTTGCAGAGCACGCGCAGGTTGAACACCACCCGCGGCGCGGTCGAACTGATGATGCAGGCATCGATGTTCAGTTCCAGCTTCTGCAGCGAGATCAGCGTCGACAGCCAGACGAAATATTCGTCCGCCGTGCGCCGGTGGTCGGTCGAGATGCGCCAGAGGCCGACGAATTTCTCGCCGTCCCAGACGGAAAAGACCGTGTTGGTGTTGCCGGTGTCGATGCAAAGCAGCATGGCGCTCAGCCTCCGAAAAAGACTTCGGCGGCGGGGATGACCTGCCGCCCGGCCGGGCCGCGCAGGATCAGCGCGCCGCTGTCGTCGATGCCCTCGAAGATGCCGTGGTTTTCGGTCGCGCCGGTGCGGGCAATGATCGGCTCGCCCAGCCGTGCGGCGCGGGCCAGCCAGGCGTTGCGGATCGGCGCGAAGCCATAGCTGTCGAGCTGCGCCTGCCAACGCGCGAAGGCCGGGGCCAGCAGGTCCAGGAAATCCTCGGGATCGACGGCATGGCCGGTCTCGCCTTGCACGGAAACCGGCGGGATCGCCCCCGGCTCGACCACGCTGGCATCCGGCGCGGCGGCCAGGTTCACGCCGATGCCCACCGCCACCGCCTGCACCCCCGGACCCGAGCCCGCGCTTTCCAGCAGGATGCCCGCCACCTTGCCGCCGTTCAGCAGCACGTCGTTGGGCCATTTGATCGCCAGCCGCGCGGCCGGCCCGCAGGCCAGGCCAAGCGCATCGTAAAGCGCCAGCGCCGCGACGAAGGACAGCTGCGCCGCCGCCAGCGTCCCGCCCTGCGGCCGCAGGACCAGCGTGCCGGCAAAGTTTCCAGCCGGCATGACCCATTCGCGCCCGCGACGGCCACGGCCCGCGAATTGCTCGCGGGCCATCACCCAGGCGGGAGCGGAAAGGCCGGGCGCCAGCTTCAGCGCCTCGGCATTGGTGCTGTCGGTGCGGGCCAGCACATGCCGGGCCACGCCCGCGGGCCAGGCGTCACTCACCTTGCGCGGGCTCGGCTTGCGCGGCGGGCTGCTCGACAGCGGCGCCCGGACCGACCAGGGTCTCGGCCGCGCGGCCGGCGGCGGCATCAACGCCGAACATGCTGATCGCCCCCACCAGCATGGCCAGCGCCGGCAGCATCAGCGCCAGGTATTGCACCGCGCCCATGCGCGAGGTCATGCCCTCGGATTCGCCGCCGAAATACATGTAATAGACGATGCGCAGGTAATAGAAGGCACCGATGACCGAGGCGATGACGCCCAGAACCGCCAGCCAGCCCATGCCGGCATCGACCGCCGCCGTCAGCACGCCGAACTTGGCAAAGAAGCCCAGGGTCGGCGGCACGCCCGCCAGGCTGAACATCAGCACCAGCATGGCCAGCGCCTTGACCGGATCGGTCCAGGCAAAGCGGTTCAGTGCGGCAAGGTCGGTGACCGGCACGCCGTCACGCTCCATCGACAGGATGAAGGCGAAGGTGCCGATGTTCATCACCGCATAGATGGTCATGTAAAGCAGCATGTTCTGCACGCCGATGGCGGTGCCGGCGGCAAGGCCGACCAGGGCAAAGCCCATATGCGCGATCGAGGAATAGGCCATCAGCCGCTTGATGTTGGTCTGGCCGATCCCGGCGATCGAGCCCAGGAACATCGACATCACCGCCAGCGCCGCGACGATCTGGCTCCAGTCGCCGATGACATGGCCGAAGGCGTCGAAGACCAGCCGCGCGATCAGCGCCATGGCCGCGACCTTGGGCGCGGTGGCGAAGAAGGCGGTCACCGGCGTCGGCGAGCCCTCATAGACGTCCGGCGTCCACATGTGGAAGGGCACGGCCGAGACCTTGAACGACAGGCCCACCAGCATGAACACCAGCCCGAACAGCACGCCCAGCGACAGGTGGCCGCCCTGGATGGTCGAGATGATGCCCTCGAACCCGGTGGTGCCGGCAAAGCCGTAGACCAGCGAGGCGCCATAGAGCAGCAGGCCCGAGCTGAGCGAACCGAGGACGAAATATTTCAGCCCCGCTTCGGAAGAGCGCACCGAGTCGCGGCGCATGGCGGCGACGACGTAAAGCGCCAGCGATTGCAGCTCCAGCCCCATATAGAGGGTCAAGAGGTCGCCGGCCGAGACCATGAACATCATGCCCAGCACCGCCAGCGCCACGATGATCGGGAACTCGAAGCGCAGCATGTTGCGGCGCTGCATGTAATCGGCGCTCATCGCCAGCACGCCGGCGGCGGCGACCAGCGTCACCACCTTGGCAAAGCGCGAGAAGCCGTCGTCGATGAACATGCCATGGAAGGCGGTGCCGTCGGCATGGTTGCCCAGGCCCACCATGGCCGCGACGACCAGGAAGGCCGCGACCGTGACCCAAAGCAGCGTCCGGGCCAGCCTGTCCTTGCCGAGATAGGCCCCCGCCATCAGGGCGGCAAGGGCGTAACCGGCCAGCACCACCTCGGGCAGAATGGTCGAGAAATCGAGCGAGGTCATATCCGTCCCCTAGTGGCTGGCTTGGGCCGTGGCGACGGGTGCCGCCGGCTGGCTCTGGTTGTAGTCTTGCACGAGTGCTGCGACCGCCGGGCCGGTCACGTCGGTGACGAGCCGCGGATAGACGCCCAGGATCAGCGTCATCGCGATCAGCGGAACGAATACCCAGCGCTCGCGCGGGGTCATGTCGGTGATCGACTTCAGGCTTTCCTTGATCAGCTGGCCCAGCGTCACCCGGCGATAAAGCCACAGCGCATAGGCCGCCGACAGGATCACCCCCGAGGTCGCGACCAGCGCCACCCAGGTATCGACGCGGAAGACCCCCATCAGCGTCAGGAACTCGCCCACGAAGCCCGAGGTGCCGGGCAGGCCCACATTCGCCATGGTGAAGAACATGAACACCGCCGCATAGGCCGGCATCCGGTTCACCAGCCCGCCATAGGCGTCGATTTCCCGCGTGTGCATGCGGTCGTAGATCACGCCGACGCACAGGAACAGCGCGCCCGAGATGAAGCCGTGCGACAGCATCTGGAAGATGGCGCCGTCGACGCCGATCTGGTTCGCGGCAAAGACGCCCATGGTCACGTAGCCCATATGGGCGACCGAGGAATAGGCGATGACCTTCTTCATGTCCGACTGCGCCAGCGCCACCAGCGAGGTGTAGACGATGGCGATGGCCGACAGCCAGAAGACATAGGGCTGGGCCACGCCGCTGGCGACCGGGAACATCGGCAGGCTGAAGCGCAGGAAGCCGTAGCCGCCCATCTTCAGCAGCACCGCCGCCAGCAGGACCGAGCCGGCGGTGGGCGCCTGGACGTGCGCGTCGGGCAGCCAGGTATGGACCGGCCACATCGGCATCTTCACGGCGAAGCTGGCGAAGAAGGCCAGGAACAGCAGCATCTGCATGCCGCCGACCACCGTCATGCCCAAGAGGCGGAAGTTGTCCGACGGGAAGTCGAAGGTCAGCAGCGTCGGGATGTCGGTGGTGCCAGCCATGCGATACATGGCGATCATCGCCACCAGCATCAGCACCGAGCCGAGGAAGGTGTAGAGGAAGAACTTGAAGGACGCATAGATGCGGTCCTTGCCGCCCCAGATGCCGATGATCAGGAACATCGGGATCAGCCCCGCCTCGAAGAACAGGTAGAACAGCACCAGGTCGAGCGCGGTGAAGACGCCGATCATCAGCCCTTCCAGCACCAGGAAGGCGATCATGTATTCCTTGACCTTGTCCTCGACCGCCCAGGTCGAAAGGATGGTCAGCGGCATCATGAAGGTGGTCAGCAGCACGAACAGCACCGAGATGCCGTCCACGCCCATCTTGTAGCGCAGCCCCATGATCCAGGCGTGATCCTCGACGAACTGGAAGCCCGTGTTCGCCGGGTCGAAGCGGAACAGCACGAAAAGCGAGATCACGAAGGTCGCCGTGGTGGTCAGCAGCGCCAGCCACTTGGCGTTACGCGCCGCGGCCTCGTCCTGGCCGCGCAGGAACAGCGCCATGATGATCGCGGCGACGATCGGCAGGAAGGTGATGATGGAAAGAAGGTTCGTCATGTCAGTGCGCGCCCCGCATCATCACCCAGATCAGCAAGCCCACGATGCCCAGAACCATCGCGAAGGCGTAGTGGAACAGATAGCCCGATTGCACCCGGACCGCTGCGCGGGTCAGCCGCGGGATCAACCCCATGGCCACCCCGTTGATGGTGCCGTCGATGACGGCGCCGTCCCCGCCCTTCCACAGCGCGCGGCCAAGCCATTTCGCCGGGCGGACGAAGATGAAGTCGTAGATCTCGTCGAAATACCATTTGTTGAGCAGGAACTGATACAGCGCCGGCTGCTGCGCCGCCAGCCGCTTGGGCAACGACGGATCGGCGATGTAGAAGAAGAAGGCGGTGATCAGCCCCAGCACCATCGCGATGAAGGGCGAGACCTTGACCCAGGCCGGCGCATGATGCGCCTCGTCCATGATGTGGTTGTCGGGATGCATGTAGATCGCACCGCCGACCGGGGCCGCGACCTCGGCATGGGCGGCCTCGTCAGTCGGCTCGCCCTCGGCGGTATCGGCGGCGACATGCTCCACCGCAGCCTCGGCGGTCGCGTGCTCCGCTTCCTCGCTCTCGGCGGCCTCATGCTGCGCGCCGGCGATGTGGAAATATTCCGTCACCTTGTGATGGTCGCCGAAGAAGGGACCATACCAGACCATGCCGGCAAAGACCGCGCCCACGGCCAGCACGCCCAGCGGGATGGTCATCACCGGCGGGCTTTCATGCGCATGGTCATGGGCGTGATGGTCGCCGCGCGGCTTGCCGTAGAAGGTCAGGAAGATCAGCCGCCAGGAATAGAAGCTGGTGAAGCAGGCAGCGATAACCAGCAGCCAGAAGGCATAGGTGCTGCCCGCATAGGCGCTTTCGATGATCGCGTCCTTGGACAGGAAGCCGGCGAAGCCCAGATGGGTCAGCGGGATGCCGACGCCGGTGATGGCGAAGGTGCCGATCATCATCGCCCAGAAGGTCAGCGGGATCTTCTTGCGCAGCCCGCCATAGTTCCGCATGTCCTGTTCATGGTGCATGGCATGGATCACCGAGCCGGCGCCCAAAAACAGCATGGCCTTGAAGAAGGCATGGGTCAGCAGGTGGAACATGGCCGCCGAATAGACGCCGACGCCCGCCGCCACGAACATGTAGCCCAGCTGCGAACAGGTCGAATAGGCGATGACGCGCTTGATGTCGTTCTGCACCAGACCGACGGTCGCGGCGAAGAATGCGGTGGTGGCGCCGATGATGACGATGAAGGTCTTGGCATCCGGCGCGAATTCGTAAAGCGGCGACATGCGGCAGACCAGGAACACGCCCGCGGTCACCATGGTCGCGGCGTGGATCAGCGCCGAGACCGGGGTCGGGCCTTCCATCGCGTCCGGCAGCCAGGTGTGCAGCAAGAGCTGCGCCGATTTGCCCATGGCGCCGACGAAAAGCAGGAAGCCCAGCAGGTTCGCGGCGTTCCAGTCGCGCCACAGGAAATGCATCTCGGTCTGCGCAAGCTCGGGCACCTGGCGGAAGATCTCGTCGAACTGGACCGAGCCGGTCAGCCAGTAAAGGCCGAAGATGCCCAGCAGGAAGCCGAAGTCGCCGACGCGGTTGACGATGAACGCCTTGATCGCCGCGGCATTGGCGCTGGCCTTCTTGTAGTAGAAGCCGATCAGCAGATAGGAGGCGACGCCCACGCCCTCCCAGCCGAAGAACATCTGCAACAGGTTGTCCGCCGTCACCAGCATCAGCATGGCGAAGGTGAAGAACGAGAGATAGGCGAAGAAGCGCGCCTTGTAATGCTCGTCATGCGTCCAGTTGTCGTCATGGGCCATGTAGCCCAGCGAATACATGTGCACGAGCGCCGAGACGGTGGTCACGACGATCAGCATGATCGCGGTCAGCCGGTCCAGCCGGATCGCCCATTCGGCATGGAAATCGCCGGTCACGACCCAGTCGAGCACCGGGATGTGCCGCGGCACGCCGTCGAAGGACAAAAACAGATACCAGCTGATCAGGCAGCTGAGGAACAGCACGCCCGTGGTCAGGTATTGCGCGGCCTTCTCGCCGATGGCACGCCAGCCCAGCCCGGCGATCAGCGACGCGATGAGCGGCGCGAAGAGGACGAATTTTTCCATGCTCGCTTATCCCTTCATCACGTTGACGTCTTCCACCGCGATGGTGCCGCGGTTGCGGAAGAAGACCACCAGGATCGCCAGGCCGATGGCGGCCTCGGCGGCGGCGACGGTCAGCACGAACATGGTGAAGACCTGCCCGGCCAGATCGCCCAGATGGGTCGAGAAGGCGACGAAGTTGATGTTCACCGCCAGGAGCATCAGCTCGATCGACATCAGGATGACGATGACGTTCTTTCGGTTCACGAAGATCCCGAAAATGCCGGTGACGAACAATATCGCCCCCACAACAAGATAATGAGTCAATCCGATCATCGTCCTGGTCCCTCCGGGTCGTTCACCCGTTGAAATATCCGTTTGCTACTGGGACCGCCGTGGCGATCCCGATGGCTGTCGCGGTCCAGCTTGCCGCGTTCAAAGCCCCTGCCCCGGCTTCACGTCCTTCAGCTCCATGGTCTTGGCCGGGTCGCGCCACATCTGCTCCAGCACGTTCTGGCGCTTGACGTCCTTGCGGTGGCGCATGGTCAGCACGATCGCCCCGATCATCGCCACCAACAGCACCAGCCCGGCCAGCTGGAACATCAGCACATAGCGGTCATACAGCACCATGCCCAGGCCGAAGGTGTTCTCGACCGCCGCATCCACCGGCGCGGCCCGCAGGCCTTCGGCCTGGTCCGAGGGCGTCCAGCCCGAGAAGGCGATGCCCAGCTGCGCCAGCAGCACGACGCCGATCACCAGCGCCAGCGGCAGGTAGCGCGCCAGCTCGCCCTTCAGCTCGGCGAAATCCACGTCCAGCATCATGACGACGAACAAAAACAGCACCGCCACCGCGCCGACATAGACCACGACCAGCAGCATGGCGACGAACTCCGCGCCCTGCAGCACGAACAGGCCCGCCGAGGCGAGGAAGGCCAGGATCAGCCACAGCACCGAATGCACCGGGTTGCGTCCGATCACGACCATGAAGCCCGCGACGCAGGCGCTGATCGCGAACAGGTAGAAAGCGAAGGTCATCATTCCTCGTCCTCCTCGGCATAGACGCTCTGGGCGATTTCCAGCGCCTTCTGCATCGCGGGCAGCCCGCCGAACATGCTCATCTGAAAGATCGTCTCGGCGATCTCGCGTTTGGTGGCGCCGGCCGCCAGCGCCTGACGCACGGTCATGCGCAGCTGCGGCTCGGCCAGCGCGCCCTGGACGGTGATCGCGCCGATGGTGAGAAGCAGACGCGTCTTGGCGTCCAGCCCCTCGCGGTTGAAGGTCTTGCCGAACCACATTTCCAGCATGTCGGCGGGAATCGTCGGCACCAGCTTTTCCATGGCGCGCATGTCGAAATGCTCGAGCGCCGGGTTGAAGGCGCGCGCCATCTCCTGACCGGATTGCAGCATCTGCTGGAACAGCTTCTGGAAGGCATCGGTCATGGACTTGTTCCCTCCGCTTCGAAAACCTCGATGGCGGCATTCAGCGCGTTGATCGCCGCCGGCATCCCGCCATAGAGATGCATCTGGAAGATCGCCTCGCAGATCTCGCGCGCGCTTGCGCCTGCGCGCAGGGCCGAGGCCACGTTCACCTTGAGCTGCGGCCGGGTCTGCCCGCCCATCGCCGCCAACGCGCCGACCGTGACCAGCAGACGGGTCTTCAGGTCCAGCCCCTCGCGGGCATAGACCTCGCCCATCCCGTGACCCACGGCCGTTTCGGCCACCGCATCGGGCAGCCAATGGCCATAGCGGTCGCGCAGGGCCGCCTCCATCCCCGGATTGAGATGCTCGGCCAGGGCGCGGCCGCGCGAATATGCGGCGACGGAGGTCATCGGTAGGGCGCATCCAGTTGCAGGTTGCGGGCGATCTCGGCCTCCCAGCGTTCGCCGTTCGCAAGCAGCTTCTGCTTGTCGTAGAACAGCTCCTCGCGGGTTTCGGTCGCGTATTCGAAATTCGGCCCCTCGACGATGGCATCGACCGGGCAGGCTTCCTGGCAGAAGCCGCAATAGATGCACTTGGTCATGTCGATGTCGTAGCGCGTGGTCCGGCGCGAGCCGTCCTCGCGCGGTTCGGCGTCGATGGTGATGGCCTGGGCCGGGCAGACCGCCTCGCAGAGCTTGCAGGCGATGCAGCGTTCCTCGCCGTTGGGATAGCGGCGCAGCGCATGCTCGCCGCGGAAGCGCGGCGACAGCGGGCCCTTTTCATGGGGATAGTTCAGCGTCGGTTTGGGCGAGACGAAATAGCGCATGCCCAGGCCGAAGCCCTTGATGAAGTCCCACATCAAGAAATACTTGGTCGCCCGCGCGAAATCGAAGGCCATCAGAAACGCTCCCCTTCCCGCGGCGCCGCGAAACGGTCGAACGCGGCGACATAGTCGCGGATGCGGGCGCTGTCCCGCGCCTGCTCCGCACTGTCCAGATTGTTGGCGAGGAAATGCGCCAGTTCCACCTTGTCGGTCTCACTGGCTTTGGCAAATGCCTCGGCTAGCTTGTTGGAATACATGGCTTAACCTCCGACCGCGAAACGGGCCCAGAACGCACCCAGCACTTCATAGCGCGCCAGGATCGCCACCAGCACCACCCAGCCCAGCGACAGGGGCAGGAACACCTTCCAGCCGATCCGCATCAGCTGGTCGTAGCGATAGCGGGGCACGATCGCCTTGACCATGGCGAACATGTAGAACCAGAACCACATCTTGATGACCATCCACCACCAGCCGTCGGCGATGAACGGCACCGGCGACAGCCAGCCGCCGAAAAACAGCAGCGACAAAAGCGCGCACATCAGATACATGGCGATATATTCGCCCGCCATGAACAGCAGATAGGGCGTGGACGAATATTCGGTCATGAAGCCCGCCACCAGTTCGGATTCGGCCTCGACCAGGTCGAAGGGCGGGCGGTTGCACTCGGCCAGGGCCGAGACGAAGAACAGCACCACCATCGGCAGGTGCGGCAGCCAGTACCAGTTGAGCAGGCCATAATCGCCGCGCTGCGCCTCGACGATGGCGGTCAGGTTCATCGATCCGGTCGAGATGATGACCCCGATGATGATCAAGCCCAGCGACACCTCGTAGGAGATCATCTGCGCCGCCGAGCGCAGCGAGGCGAGGAAGGGATATTTCGAGTTCGAGGCCCAGCCGCCCATGATGACGCCGTAGACTTCCAGCGAGGAGGCGGCAAAGATGAACAGGATGCCCACGTTGATGTTCGCCATCACCCAGCCCTCGTCGAAGGGGATGACCACGAAGGCGAAAAGCGCCAGCATCATCGACAGGAAGGGCGCCAGGAAATAGACGAACTTGTCGGCGCCGGCCGGGACGACGATTTCCTTGACGATGTATTTCAGCGCGTCGGCAAAGGTCTGCAACAGGCCCCAGGGACCGACCACGTTCGGGCCGCGGCGCATCTGCACCGCCGCCCAGATCTTGCGGTCGCCATAGACCATGAAGATCAGCGAGCCCATGACGAAGGCGATGACCGCCAGACCCTGCAAGAGCAGGCTGAGTGCGAAACCGTAGGGCGAGGCCCAGAATTCAGCCATGATCTTTCGTCCCTCTCATCACGCCGCGGGAATGCCGCGTGCCTTGCATTCCTGCAAGGTCTGTTTCGTTGTCATCACCGTCAGGCCCATCGGTTTTCTTTCGGAAAGCGTGAAGACCGAGCCGACGACCATCTTGCCGCCCCGCTTGTCGCGAAGCGTGCGGATGTGGCGGGCATAGGGCGCCCCTTTCGCATCGGCCCAGCTGGCCAGCGCGCATGTGGCATAGGCGAAGGCGGTGTCGGCGTCCACCCCGCTACGCAGGTTTGCCGTCACTTCCACCAGGCTGTCCGTCCCCTTGCGCGAACCGGCCAGCGAGACGATCTGCGCCCCCTGGAAATCCTGGGGATCGGCCTGGAAACTGGCCGGCAGGTTCAGCCGCAGCGGCCGGGTGCGCGCCGCGAATGCCGCCAGCGCCTTTTCCTGCGCCGTGGGCTCGCGCTTGCGCAGCGGGCCCATGTCCGGCAGGCCCGACAGGTCCAGGTCCAGATTCGCGTTCAGCGCCATCAGGTCGGCCTCGGTCACGGCAAAGGCGTCGCGGCCCTCAGGGCTGTCCAGCGCCATTCCGCTGACCGAGCCGTCGGGTTCGAGAATCAGGATCTCGCCCGACTTGGTCGAGATCCGGCCCTTGGTCAGCACCTTCTTGTCCGGCGCGCCCGCGTCGCTTTGCAGCACTGCCACGCCCAGCTGGGCCGGCTTGGGCTGGGGACGCGCATCCCTGGTCGCACCGCAGCCGGACAGCAGCGCCAGGGCGCCGATCCCGGTCAGCAGGGCAAGGCGGACCCGCATGACGCTCACTCCGCCGCCAGCGCCGGGGCCTTGCGGGCCGCGGCCATCGCCGAAAGCTCGCCCATCAGCGGCGAGGAGCGCGCGATGGGGTTGGTCAGGTAGAAATCCTTGATCGCATAGCGGAAGCTCGCCTGCCCCAGGTCGAAGCGGTCGAGCGGCTGCCAGTCGTTCTGCGGCACCTGGTCGATCTGCGCCAGATGCGGCACCGCCTCGACCAGCTTGCGGCGCAGCCCGGCCAGGCTGTCCCAGGGCTGGGTCTTGCCCAGCTCGGCCGAAAGCGCGCGCAGGATCGCCCAGTTTTCCTTGCCCTCGCCCGGCGCGAAATTGGCGCGCATGGCCAGCTGCGGCCGGCCCTCGGTGTTCACGAACAGCCCGCTTTCCTCGGTATAGCAGGCGCCGGGCAGGATGATGTCGGCGCGATGCGCGCCGCGGTCGCCATGGCTGCCCTGATAGATCACCAGCGGCCCGGCGGCGATGTCCACCTCGTCCGCGCCGAGATTGTAGATCACCTCGGCCCCCTCGATGGCGGCCAAGAGCCCGCCTTCGGTCACGGCGCCCACGTCCATGGCGCCGACGCGACCGGCGGCGCTGTGCAGCACCAGAAGCTTGCTGTCGCCGCGCTCGCAGATGCGCATGGCATGGGCCAGCACCGCCTCGCCATCCGCCTCGCGCAGGGCGCCCTGGCCGACGATGACGATGCCGGGGGTGCCGTCCTTGTTCGACAGATCCTCGTCCGCCAGCCGGGCCAGCGCGGCGCGGTCATTGCCGAAATGCTGGTAGTCATAGGTCAGGTCCACCGGCTCGCCGATCAGCGCCACCTGCGCGCCATGCGCCCAGGCCTTGCGGATGCGGGCGTTCAGCACCGGCGCCTCGTCGCGCGGGTTGGTGCCGATCAGCAGGATGCGCTTCGCGGTGTCGATATCCTCGATCCGCGCCGTGCCGACATAGGCCGAGCGGTTGCCGATGGGCAGCCGGGCGCCGTCGGTACGGCATTCGACGCGGCCCCCCAGCCCCTCGATCAGTTGCTTGAGGCTGAAGGCGGCCTCGGCCGGGACCAGGTCGCCGACCAGCCCCGCGACTTTCCTGCCCTTCATCGCCTGGGCGGCGGCTTCCAGCGCCTCGGGCCAGCTGGCCGGGCGCAGCTTGCCGTTTTCGCGGATATAGGGCCGGTCGAGGCGCTGGCGGCGCAGCCCGTCCCAGACGAAGCGGGTCTTGTCGCTGATCCATTCCTCGTTCACGCCGTCATGGTTGCGCGGCAGGATGCGCATGACCTCGCGGCCCTTGGTGTCGACGCGGATGCTGGACCCCAGCGCATCCATCACGTCGATGGATTCGGTCTTGGTCAGCTCCCACGGCCGGGCGGTGAAGGCATAGGGCTTGGAGACCAGCGCGCCGACCGGGCACAGGTCGATGATATTGCCCTGCATGTTCGATTCCAGCGTCTGGTTCAGATAGCTGGTGATCTCGCTGTCCTCGCCACGGCCGGTCTGGCCCATCTGGGTGATGCCTGCCACTTCGGTGGTGAAGCGCACGCAGCGGGTGCAGGAGATGCAGCGGGTCATATGCGTCTCGACCAGCGGGCCGAGGTTCAGATCCTCACTGGCGCGCTTCGGCTCGCGATAGCGGCTGAAATCGACGCCGTAAGCCATGGCCTGGTCCTGCAGGTCGCATTCGCCACCCTGGTCGCAGATCGGGCAGTCCAGGGGATGGTTGATCAGCAGGAACTCCATCACCCCCTCGCGGGCCTTCTTGACCATGGGGCTGTTGGTGCGGATCTCCGAGGGCGCGCCATCCGGGCCGGGGCGCAAGTCCTTGACCTGCATGGCGCAGGAGGCGGCGGGCTTGGGCGGGCCGCCCACCACCTCGACCAGGCACATGCGGCAGTTGCCGGCGATCGACAACCGCTCGTGATAGCAGAAACGCGGCACCTCGATCCCGGCCAGTTCGCAGGCCTGGATCAGGGTCATGTTGGGATCGACCTCGATAACCACGTCGTCGATCTTGATCTTGCGAAGATCCGCCATCTTGTCTTCCCTTATCCCTCGCGCCCGGAAACCGCGCCGGAACGATCTCCGGCAGGTTTTGCGCGATGTAAATGCTGGCCGAAGGCTGGCCCGGTTTGCTGTGGCCCTGTCGATCCCATCCGTCCCGGCGTCATGGCTGCGCCTCCTGCACGGGAACGGTCGCGCGGGCGCCATCCTGTCCCGGCCGCAGCGCCGGCTCGGCGGCAAAGCCGTCCGCGGCGATCATCGCCGCCGCTGCCGCCGCCATCAGGGCGATGCCGATCCGGTTCATCCAAGTCTTCATCTCGCCACCAACAGGCTGCCTATGACGGTATTTCGCGCGATCTCCCGCCGGCCGATGCGGCAAAAGCTCTCGGGGTCTTCGGCCCTGGCGCCCTGGCGGGCCAGATAATCCTCGGCCACGGCATAGATGCGCGCCTTGTCCGCCTTGCTGTCCAGGAAGGCGTCGATCTCGGTTCGCGAATAGCCCTTGTCCTCGGCATAGCGCTTGAGCTTGCGCGCCTCGCCATAGGCATAGAGGATGCGGCCGTCGATGCTGGGACAGGTGCGACGGATGCGGTCGGCGATGCGCGCGGCGATCAGCCGGTCGTTGATGTATTTCTCTTGGGCCAGCGGCTCCAGCGCGGCGGCGGGTGCAGCCAGCGTCGCGGCGATCAGCGCGGCGGGGATCAGCTTCATGGCAATAGCCTCCTTGTCATGGCCTCCTGCCATAACATGCGGCCGCCCCGAAGGTTCGGCACCAAGCCGTGAGGGCGCCGTGATCCGGCCCGGCCGGCGCGCGCGCAGGCGCCGGCGCTCCCCCTGGGGGAGGCGCCTTGCCGGGAAAAGGGGGCCGGTCGCCGTCATCGCCTACTCCGCCGCCATCGCGCCCATGCGGCCCGTGCGCTTGGCCTTGATCCGGTCCTCGATCTCTTCGCGGAAATTGCGGATCAGGCCCTGGATCGGCCAGGCCGCCGCATCGCCGAGCGCGCAGATGGTGTGGCCCTCGACCTGCTTGGAGACGTCGAAAAGCATGTCGATCTCTTCGATCTCGGCGTCGCCGCGCACCAGGCGCTCCATCACCCGCATCATCCAGCCGGTGCCTTCGCGGCAGGGGGTGCATTGGCCGCAGCTTTCATGCTTGAAGAATTTCGACAGCCGCCAGATCGCCTTCACCACGTCGGTGGACTGGTCCATGACGATCATGCAGGCGGTGCCGAAGCTGGATTTCAGCTCGCGCATGCCGTCGTAATCCATGATCGCGTTTTCGCATTGCTCGGCGGTCAGCACCGGGCAGGAGGCGCCGCCGGGGATCACCGCCTTGAGGTTCTTCCAGCCGCCGCGGATGCCGCCGCCATGCTTTTCGATCAGCTCGCGCATGGGGATCGACATGGCCTCCTCGACCACGCAGGGGGTGTTGACATGGCCGGTCAGGCCGAAAAGCTTCACGCCCGCGTTGTTCGGGCGGCCGAAGCTTGCGAACCATTCCGGGCCGCGGCGCAGGATGGTCGGCACGACGGCGATGGATTCGACGTTGTTCACCGTGGTCGGGCAGCCATAGAGACCCGCGCCGGCCGGGAAGGGCGGCTTCATGCGCGGCATGCCCTTCTTGCCCTCAAGCGATTCCAGCAGCGCGGTTTCCTCGCCGCAGATATAGGCGCCGGCGCCGTGGTGCAGGTAAAGATCGAAATCCCAGCCCGACCCGGCGGCGTTGCGGCCCAGCAGGCCCGCGTCGTAGCATTCGTCGATGGCGGCCTGCAGCGCCTCGCGCTCGCGGATGAACTCGCCGCGGATATAGATATAGGCGGCATGCGCGCCCATGGCGAAGCTGGCGATCAGCGCGCCCTCGATCAGCGTATGCGGATCGTGGCGCATGATCTCGCGGTCCTTGCAGGTCGCGGGCTCGGATTCGTCGGCGTTGATGACCAGGTAGGAGGGGCGGCCGTCGGATTCCTTGGGCATGAAGGACCATTTCATGCCGGTCGGGAAGCCTGCGCCGCCGCGGCCGCGCAGGCCCGAGGCCTTCATCTCCTCGACGATCTTGTCGCGGCCGCGCTGGATGATCGCGGCGGTGCCGTCCCAATGGCCGCGCTTTTTCGCGCCGGCCAGGCTGCGGTCGCCCATGCCGTAAAGGTTCGTAAAGATCCGGTCCTGATCGTTCAGCATCGTCTTATCCTTGTCCCTGCGAGGACGCCTTGCGCCGCCGCCAGATCCGAAAGGTCACCAAAAGCGACCAGATCAAGGCCCCAATCGCCGCAAGATCGGCGAGAAAGGCGTATTTCGCGGGCCAGCCCTGCTGGCCCCCCAGCCATTGCACCCCCAGCCACAGCGCCATGGTCGCGGCGATCACCACCGCCACCAGCCGCATCTGCCGGGCATCCGCCGCGGCGGCCCTGTCCGCCTGCGACGCCGCATGTCCTGCCGGGCGGGCCATCAGCCGACCTCGCCCCTGTCGACGCGGCGGGAATGGCCGGTCTCGCCCCCCGCCGCCAGCAATTTCGCCTGGCCGACCCAGTCATCGGCCTCGATCCGCCCGCCCATCCGGCCCAGCCGCTGCGCGAAATCGGCGACGGTGGCGGCGTCCCAGGCGGCGATCTGGTCATAGCGCGTCACGCCCTGCGCGTTCAGCCAGTCCGAGATCTTCGGGCCGATACCCTTGATCCGCTTCAGGTCGTCGGCACCCGGCATGGGTCTGACGGCGGCAGCGGGCCGCGGCCCCGGCGACGGCATCGCCCCGGCGACGATGGGCATCTGCGTGCCCGAGGTGAAGGGTTCGGGCCCCAACGAGCCGCTGACCAGCAGCGTCTCGGGCTGGCGGTCCACCGCGGCGCGCTGCCAGTCGGTGCCGGTCAGCCCTGCCCCGTCCCCGAACAGCTCGGGCCGCTCGTGGCAGACCAGCCAGACCATCAGCGCCCCGAACAGCACGAAAGTCACGACGCCCAGGAACAGCCCGGCCAGCCAGTGCAGCTCGCCGATGCCGGCGGTGAACAGCAGCACCACCACCCCGGCGATCGCCGCCGAGATCCAGCAGTTCCTGGTGCATTCTGCCCGTTCCATCGCGTCCTGCCCGCTCCCCTTCGATCAGGCGCCGTTCTGCGCCGCAAGCCAAGGCGTCGTGATCGGCACCTCGGTCCCGTCGATGCGCTTGATCGTGTCGCCCAGCTGCACCGCCCGCGCCACGCTGGCGTTATAGGTCTCGCCGCCCTTCAGCGCAGCCAGCGCCACCGGACCGCCCAGCGGCTCGGCCGAGAAGCGGCCGTTCTGCGGGCCCGGCACCGGCGCCTCGCCCGCTGCGAAGCGGTCGATCAGCGCCGACAGTTTCTCGGCCGTCAGATCCTCGTAGAAATCCTTGCCGATCTGGGCCATGGGCGCGTTGGTGCAGGCGCCCAGGCATTCGACCTCTTCCCAGGAAAACCGGCCGTCCGCCGACAGCGCATGCGGCTCGGGGGCGATCTTTTCCTTGCAGACCCGGATCAGATCCTCGGCGCCGCAGATCATGCAGGTGGTGGTGCCGCAGATCTGGATATGCGCGACCGAACCCACCGGCTGGAGCTGGAACATGAAATAGAAGGTCGCGACCTCCAGCGCCCGGATATAGGGCATCCCGAGCAGGTCGGCGCAATATTCGATGGCCGGGCGGCTCAGCCAGCCTTCCTGTTCCTGGGCGCGCCACAGGACCGGGATGATCGCCGATTGCTGGCGGCCTTCCGGGTATTTGGTCATCTGGGCGCGGGCCCATTCCAGGTTGGCGGGCGTGAACTCGAAGGAGTCCGGCTGGATGGGGGACAGACGGCGCAGCATCAGCGGTCAACCTCTCCGAAAACGATGTCGAGCGTGGCGATGATCGCCGGAACGTCGGCCAGCATGTGACCGCGCGACATCCAGTCGATCGACTGGAGATGCGCAAAACCGGGCGCGCGCAGCTTGGCGCGCCAGGGCTTGTTGGTGCCGTCGGCGACCAGGTAGACGCCGAACTCGCCCTTGGGCGCCTCGACGGCGGCATAGACCTCGCCGGCCGGAACCCGGAAGCCCTCGGTGTAAAGCTTGAAGTGATGGATCAGGCTTTCCATGTCGCGCTTCATTTCGGCGCGCTTGGGGGGCGTCAGCTTGCCGCGGGCCAGCACGTCGCCCGCGGGCTCGGCGCGCAGCTTGCGGACCGCCTGCTGCATGATCTTGCAGGATTCGCGCATCTCGGCCATGCGGCACAGATAGCGGTCGTAGCAGTCGCCGTTCTTGCCGACCGGGATCTGGAAGTCGAATTCGTCATAGCATTCATAGGGCTGCGCGCGGCGCAGATCCCAGGCCAGGCCCGAGCCGCGCACCATGACCCCGGTATAGCCCCAGTCCAGCGCATCGTCCTCGGTCACGATGCCGATATCCACCAGGCGCTGCTTGAAGATGCGGTTTTCCGTCAGCAGCGTGTCGAGGTCGTCGACCAGCTTCGGGAAACGCTCGCACCATTCCTCGATGTCGTCCAGCAGGTCGGGCGGCAGATCCTGATGCACCCCGCCGGGGCGGAAATAGGCGGCATGCAGCCGCGCCCCGCAGGCGCGCTCGTAAAAGATCATCAGCTCCTCGCGCGCCTCGAAACCCCAGAGCGGCGGGGTCAGCGCGCCGACGTCCATGGCGCCGGTGGTGATGCCCATCAGGTGGTTCAGGATGCGGCCGATTTCCGAGTAAAGCACCCGGATCAGGCTGGCGCGGCGCGGGATCGTGGTGCCGGTCAGCCGTTCGATCGCCAGGCACCAGGCATGTTCCTGGTTCATCGGCGCCACATAGTCCAGCCGGTCCAGATAGGGCAGGTTCTGCAGATAGGTGCGGCTCTCCATCAGCTTCTCGGTGCCGCGGTGCAGCAGGCCGATATGCGGGTCGGCGCGTTCGACGATCTCGCCGTCCAGCTCCAGCACCATGCGCAGCACGCCGTGGGCGGCCGGGTGCTGGGGACCGAAGTTGATGTTGAAGTTGCGGATGCTCTGCTCGCCGGTCAGGGCGTCCATCGAGCCGTCGTCATAGCTGTTCTTGCGGATGTCGCCGTCCATGGTCAGCCCTCAAATCCGATGCGTGGCGCGCAGGCAGGCTGCGCGGCTGCGGTCACTTCTTCGCCTCCGGCGCCTTCTCGTCGCCCGGAAGCACGTATTTCGCGCCCTCCCAGGGGGACAGGAAGTCGAACTGGCGGTATTCCTGAACCAGGTTCACCGGCTCGTAGACCACCCGCTTCTCGATGTCGCTCCAGCGCACCTCGGTATAGCCGGTGGTGGGAAAGTCCTTGCGCAGCGGATGGCCGCGGAAGCCGTAATCGGTCAGGATGCGGCGCAGGTCGGCATGGCCCGAAAACAGGATGCCGAACAGGTCGAAGACCTCGCGCTCATACCAGCCGGCGCCGGGGAAGACGCCGGTCAGGCTGGGCACCAGCTCGTCCTCGCGCACCTGGACCTTCACCCGGATGCGCTGGTTCTGATACATTGACAGCAGGTGATAGACCACGTCGAAGCGCGCCGGCCGTGCCGGGTTGTCCACAGCGGTGATGTCGATCAGCGTGGAAAAACGGCAGTTCGGATCGTTGCGCAGGAACTCGATCAGGCCGATCACGCCCGAGAGCGTCGCGTTCACCGTCAGCTCGCCGAAGGCGACCTGGGTCGAGATCACGTCGTTTCCGCGGCGCAGCGCGATATGCTCGGCCAGTTCCAGCAGGGCGGCGTCAGAGAGGGCTTCGGACATGGCTCACCTCACCAGCGTGCCGGTGCGCCGGATGCGGCGCTGGAGTTGCAGGATGCCGTAGAGCAGCGCCTCGGCGGTCGGGGGGCAGCCGGGAACATAGATGTCCACCGGCACGATGCGGTCGCAGCCGCGCACCACCGAATAGGAATAGTGATAGTAGCCGCCGCCATTGGCGCAGCTGCCCATCGAGATGACATAGCGCGGCTCGGGCATCTGGTCATAGACCTTGCGCAGCGCCGGCGCCATCTTGTTGGTCAGCGTGCCCGCGACGATCATCAGGTCCGACTGGCGCGGCGAGGCACGCGGCGCAGTGCCGAAACGCTCCAGGTCATAGCGCGGCATCGAGGTCTGCATCATCTCGACCGCGCAGCAGGCCAGGCCGAAGGTCATCCAGTGCAGGCTGCCGTTGCGGGCCCAGTTGATGATGTCCTCGGTCGTGGTCAGCAGGAAGCCCTTGTCCTGCAACTCGCGGTTCAGCTCGGCCGTGGCGACGTCGCGGTCGGCACCGGCGGTATTCAATCCGGTCATCACGCCCATTCCAGCGCCCCCTTCTTCCATTCATAGGCAAAGCCCACGGTCAGGACCGCCAGGAACACCATCATGCCCCAGAAAGCCACGTCCGACAGGCTGGCAAAGCTGACCGCCCAGGGGAACAGGAACGCGACTTCCAGGTCGAAGATGATGAACAGGATCGACACCAGGTAGAAACGGACATCGAATTTCATCCGCGCGTCGTCGAAGGCGTTGAAGCCGCATTCATAGGCGCTGACCTTTTCCGGGTCCGGGTTGCGCACGGCGATGACCGCGGCCGCCAGAATCAGCACGATGGCAAGCGCCGAGGCCATTCCCAGAAAAACCAGGATCGGCAGGTATTCTTGCAGCAGGTATTCCACTGGGTTGGGCTCCCTTTCGCTCGCAGGAACCCGACTGGCGTCCCGCGATGGGTTTGGCTAAGGTCCGTTTATCCCCGGTCGCGGATATGGTCAACGGTGCCACCCGGCGTCAGGCCGGCTTTGCGCCCCCTGCAACGCGACAAAACCGCGCGCCCCGGCGCCGGATCGCGGGGTATTTCAGTCGGTTTTCCTGCCGGCGCGAGCCCGCCCCCCTTGCCCATGCCCGCAAGGACGGCCCACACCCGCCGGCACCGCCCTTGCCGGATCGCCGCCCCGAGAAACCATGGTCCCGCCCGCGCGGAACCCCCGGCGACCGGCAGGGAACCCGCCGGGCCGTCCGGGAATTTCCCTTGCAAAAGAGGCTTGCCATGACCGACATCTTTCTCCGCCGCGCCTATGATCCGCCCCGTCCGCATGAGGGGCGCAAGGTGCTGGTGGACCGTATCTGGCCGCGCGGGATCAGCCGCGAGACGCTGGGGGCCGATCTCTGGCTCAAGGACATCGCGCCCTCGGACGACCTGCGCCACTGGTTCGGACACGACCCCGAGAAATGGCCCGAGTTCCGCCGCCGCTATGCTGCGGAACTGGATGCCAATCCCGAATCCCTGCGCGAGCTGCGGGCGCTGATCCGCAAGGGCCCGGTGACGCTGCTCTACGGCGCCAGGGACACCGAGCACAACAATGCCGTCGCCCTGCGCGATTACCTGGCTCAGTAGCCCAGCGTCGCCGCGTCCGGCCGGCGCGGATCCGAGGCGCCGTAAAGCGTGCCCGTCGCCGGGTCGCGCATGATCGACTGGGTCGAGCCCATCGCCTCCTTGACCGCGACGCCATGCCCCTTGCCTTGCAGGATGCGAATGGTGTCCAGGCTGATGCCCTCTTCCACCCGCAGCTCGTCGGGCAGCCACTGGTGATGGATGCGCGGCGCGGTCGAGGCCTCGGCCACGTTCATGCCGTGGTCGATCATGTTCATCACCACCTGCAGGACCGTGGTGATGATCCGCGCACCGCCGGGCGAACCGGTAACCAGCCAGACCTTGCCGTCCTTCAGCACCATGGTGGGGGTCATCGAGGACAGCGGACGCTTGCCCGGCTCGACCGCATTGGCATCGCCCCCGACCAGACCAAAGGCATTGGGCACGCCCGGCTTGGCCGAGAAATCGTCCATCTCGTTGTTCATCAGGACGCCGGTGCCCGCCGCCACCAGGCCCGATCCGTAATTCAGGTTGATGGTATAGGTGTTCGAGACCGCGTTGCCCTGCTTGTCCACCACCGAGAAATGCGTGGTCTGGTCGGATTCGTAGGGCGCGAGATCGGCCGGCTTGATCATCACCGAGGGCGTGGCGAAATCGGCGCTGATCTTGCGGCGCATCTCGACCGCGTAATCCTTGCTGGTCAGCGCCGCCACCGGCACCTCAACGAAATCCGGATCGCCCAGATATTCCGAGCGGTCGGCATAGGCCAGCTTCATCGCCTCGGCCATCAGGTGGATCGTCTCGCCCGAGTTCTGCCCCAGCGCCCCGATCGGATAGCCTTCCAGCGCGTTCAGGATCTGGATCAGATGCACCCCGCCGGACGAGGGCGGCGGCATCGAGACGATGTCATGGCCGCGATAGCTGCCGCGCACCGGCTCGCGCTCGACAGGCTTGTAGGCGGCCATGTCCTCGACGGTGATCAGCCCGCCGGCCTCCTGTACCGCGCGGACGATGGCCTCGGCCACCTCGCCCTTGTAGAATCCGTCCGGCCCCTCGGCGGCGATCTTCTTCAGCGTCGCGGCCAGATCGGCCTGCACCAGCCGGTCGCCGGGCCGATAGGCCGCCCCACCCTCCTTGAAGAAGATCGCGGCGCTCGAGGGAAACTTCTCCAGATGCTCGCGCTCGGCCTCGATGCTGTCGGCCAGCTCCGGGGTGACGGTGATCCCCTCCTCGGCCAACCGGATCGCCGGGGCGATGACCTCGGCCCAGTCCATGCTGCCGTATTTGTCCAGCGCCAGCTTCATCCCCGCCACCGTCCCCGGCACGCCCGAGGCCGCGCCGCTGTAAAGCGACTTCTCGCTGTCGGCCTCGCCCGCCGCGTCCAGGAACATGTCGCGCGAGGCACCCTGCGGCGCCATCTCGCGATAGTCGATGGCATGGGTCTGGCCGGTCTCGGCATCATGGACCAGCATAAAGCCGCCGCCGCCGATATTGCCGGCACGCGGCAGGGTGACGGCCAGGGCAAAGGCCACAGCCACGCTCGCGTCGACCGCGTTGCCGCCCTGGGCCATGATGTCGCGGCCGATCTCGGCTGCCAGCCGCTCCTGCGCCGAGACCATGCCGCTTTCCGCCCAGACCGGATGGATCCGGTCCATCACGTCGAAGATCGCGGCCTCCTGCGCCGCCGCTGGAAATGCGATGCAGCCGGCCAGCACGACGGCCGACACCCGCCCCATCCCCACGATTCGTTCCTTCATGGCGCCCTCCACTCAACCCTTGCGGGTCGAGCCTAGCAGCAGAACGGCTCGGATCAAAAAGCCAAAACCGCGGCGCCGCGCCAGCGTCCCGCTCGTGTCATGGGTATTTGAAGAACAGAGAAGACCCGTGCAGCGCCCGATTTTCAGCGCAATCGCCGCTTCTTCGTTCCTCAAATACCCATGACGCAGCCGCGCAGCCGGGCGTCTTAGCCGGCCTTCTTCGCCTTGGCCGCAGCCGGCTTCTTGGCAGCGGTCTTCTTTTCGGCGGGCTTTTTCGCGGCAGCCTTCTTCGCCGGTTTCTTGCCGGATTTCGCGGCCTTCTCGGCAATCAACTCCAGCGCGCGCTCCAGCGTGACCGCGCCGGGCTCCAGGTCACGGGGCAGCGTCGCATTGACCTTGCCCCATTTGACATAGGGGCCATAGCGGCCGCTCATCACCTGCACCGGCCCACCCTCGGGATGCTCGCCCAGTTCCGCCAACGGCGCGGCGGCAGCCGCCCTGCCCCGCACCTGCTTCGAGGCCAGCACCTCGACCGCGCGGTTCATGCCGATGGTGAAGACCTCGTCCACGTCCGGCAGGTTGGCGTATTTCGCGCCATGCTTCACATAGGGGCCGTAGCGGCCGATGCCGGCCTCGACCGGCACGCCGTCCTCGGGATGCAGGCCGATCTCGCGCGGCAGCGACAAGAGCGCCAGCGCCCGCTCCAGGTCGACCGAGGCCAGATCCCAGCCCTTGGGGATCGAGGCGCGTGGCGGCTTCGGCTGTTCAGCCGTCGCCTCGCCACGCTGGACGTAAGGCCCGAAGCGGCCATTCTTCAGGCTGATCTCGTCGCCCTGGTCCACGCCCAGCACGGTATCGCCCACCATATCGGCATCCGGGCTGCTGATAGGCCGGGTGAAGCGGCAATCGGGATACATCGAGCAGCCGATGAAGGCCCCGCCCGAGCGCGCCGTCTTCAGATGCAGCCGTCCCTTGTGGCACAGCGGGCATTCGCGCGGATCCGACCCGTCGGGCCGCGGCGGGTAGAGATGCGGCGCCAGCGCCTCGTCGATCGCCTCCAGCACCTCGGAGATGCGCAGCTCGCTGGTGCCCTCCAGCGCGGCGGTGAAATCCCGCCAGAAACGGCGCAACACCTCGCGATAGGCGCGCTCGCCCGAGGAGATGTCGTCGAGCTCCCCCTCCAGGTTGGCGGTGAAGTCGTAGCTGACATAGCGCGGGAAGTATTTCTGCAGGAAGATGGTGACCAGCCGGCCCTTGTCCTCGGGGATCAGGCGGTTCTGCTCCTTGCGGACATAGTCGCGGTCCTGGATCGTGCCGATGATCGAGGCATAGGTCGAGGGCCGGCCGATCCCCAGTTCCTCCATGCGCTTGACCAGCGTGGCCTCGGTATAGCGCGGCGGGGCCTGGGTGAAATGCTGCTCGGGGGTGACCGCGCGCTTATCGGCCGTCTCACCCTCGTGGATAAGCGGCAGGCGGCGGCCGTCCTCGTCCTCCTCGTCGTCGCGGCCCTGATCATAGACCCGCAGGAAGCCGTCGAACAGCATCACCTGGCCATTGGCGCGCAGGCCCACCTGCCCGTCGGCCGAGGCAAGCTCGACCGTGGTGCGCTCCATGCGGGCCGATTCCATCTGGCTGGCCAGGGTCCGCTTCCAGATCAGGTCGTAAAGCGCCTTCTGGTCCTTGTCGGCGACAGGAAGGCGGTCCGGCGACAGCATCATGTCGGTCGGCCGGATACATTCATGCGCTTCCTGCGCGTTCTTGGCCTTGTTCTTGTACATGCGCGGCGATTTCGGCAGGTATTCCGCCCCGAACCGCGCCTTGATGGCATCGCGCACCGCCATCACCGCCTCGGGCGCCATGTCGATGCCGTCGGTCCGCATATAGGTGATGTGGCCCGCCTCGTAGAGCCGCTGCGCCGCCGACATGCAGGCCCGGGCGCCAAGGCCCAGCTTGCGGCTGGCCTCCTGCTGCAGGGTCGAGGTCATGAAGGGCGGCCAGGGATTGCGGCTGGCGGGCTTGGCGGCGACGCTGGCGACGCTCAGGTCGCGCGAGGTGATCGCGGCCACGGCGAGCTTCGCCTGCTCCTCGGTGGCGATGTCGAAGCGTTCCAGCTTCTTGCCGCCGAAGACAGTCATGGTCGCATCGTATTCGTCGCCGCGCGGCGTCGCCAGCCGGGCATGGACCGACCAGTATTCGCGGGCCTTGAAGGCCTCGATCTCCATTTCCCGGTCGACGATGATGCGCAGGGCGACCGACTGCACCCGGCCCGCCGACTTGGCGCCCGGCAGCTTGCGCCACAGGACCGGCGACAGGTTGAAGCCGACCAGGTAGTCCAGCGCCCGGCGCGCCAGATAGGCATCGACCAGCGGCTGGTCGATCTGGCGCGGATTGGCCATGGCCTCGGTCACGGCATTCCTGGTGATGGCGTTGAAGGTGACGCGGCTGACCTCGGCGCCCTTCTTCAGCGCCGGCGCCAGTGTCTCCAGCAGGTGCCAGGAGATCGCCTCGCCCTCGCGGTCGGGGTCGGTGGCCAGGATCAGCTTCGGGTCCGAGGCCAGCGCATCCTTGATCGCCTTGACGTGCTTCCTGGATTCCGAGGCCACTTCCCATTTCATGGCGAAATCCGCCTCAGGATCGACGCTGCCATCCTTGGGCGGCAGGTCGCGCACATGCCCGAACGAGGCCAGAACCGTATAGTCGTCGCCCAGGTATTTGTTGATCGTTTTGGCCTTGGCCGGTGATTCAACGACGACGACGGGCATGAAGATTCCTTCGCTTGATTCGGCGCCGGAACATGGGCGTCGCCCGGCGAACTGTCAACGCCGGGCTTCTTTCTTGTCCAAATATCCTGCGGGGGTCCGGGGGCGCAAAGCCCCCGGCTGCGGCGTCAGATGCCGTCGCCGACGAAGGCCTTCTCGACCACGAACTCCTTGGGATCGCTGTTGGCGCCCTCGCGCAGGCCGAAGCCTTCCAGTACCGCCTTCACATCGGTGTTGAAGGCCAGGCTGCCGCAGATCATGGCGCGGTCATTTGCCGCATCCATTGGCGGCAGGTTCAGGTCGGCGAACACCTTGCCCGAGGTCAGGTTGTCGGTGATCCGGCCCGTGTATTGCGTCGCTTCCCGCGTCGTCGTCGGGTAATACAGCAGCCGGCTGGCGAATTCCTCGCCGTAAAGCTCGCCCAAGAGCGGGTCGTGGCGCAGGTTCTGGACCAGTTCGCGGCCATAGGCCAGCTCGTCGGCGGTGCGGCAGGTATGCATCATCACCACCTGCTCGTAGCGCTCATAGGTCTCGGGGTCGCGCATCAGGCTGGCAAAGGGCGCGATGCCGGTGCCGGTGGCCAGGAACCACAGCCGCTTGCCGGGCAGGAGCGCGTCCAGCACCAGCGTGCCCACAGGCTTGGGGCGCAGGATGATCTGGTCGCCCGGCTGGATGTTCTGCAGCCGCGAGGTCAGCGGCCCGTCCGGCACCTTGATCGAATAGAATTCCAGCTCCTCGTCCCAGTTGGGCGAGGCGATGGAATAGGCGCGCAGGATCGGCTTGCCGTTGTCGTCCGGCAGACCGATCATCACGAATTCGCCCGAGCGGAAGCGCAGGCTGGCCGGCCGCGTCACCCGGAACGAGAACAGCCGGTCCGTCCAGTGCCTGACCGAGGTCACGGTCTGGGCGTCGGGCAACGTCTTGGCGGGTTTGGCGGCAAGGTCCACGGAAAGATCCAGTGTCATGTTCGGGATTCCCGGTCTATCTAATGCATGGGAGGACGGGGCGAAACCCCAGGTTTCAGCCGGCGAGCCGCGACCGATGGTCCCAGTCGCGCCAATCGGCGCGATAGAGCCATTGGTCCTGCGGCTGGCGCTCGGCCAGCGCGGCGGGGATCTGCACCTCGTCGAAGCCGACGCGGCGGGCCATGGCATATTGGTCCGCGATCAGCTTGCCCACGGCGCGCAGCCGGCCCTTGTAGCCCTTCTGGCGCAGCATGCGGGCCAGCGAGAAGCCGCGCCCGTCGGTCATGGCCGGAAAGTCGATGGCGATCAGGTCATGCGCCAGATAGGACTCGAGATCGGCCAGGCTCGTATCGGGCGCCAGGGTGACCGGCTCGACCCCGTCATGGGGGTGGAAGCCGTCATCGCGGACCAGAATGAAATCGCTCATGCCTTCGCTCCTGTGCGGACCATGCGCCCGCCGATGAAATGGATGCCGCATTCGGTCTTCTGGCTGCCCCGCCAGCGGCCGGCGCGCGGGTCTTCGCCCGGCTTGACCGGCGAGGTGCAGGGCGCGCAGCCGATCGAGGCATAGCCCCTGGCGACCAGCGGGTGACGCGGCAGGTTGTTCTCGGCCATGTAGTCCTGGACGTCCTGCGGACGCCAATGGGCCAGCGGGTTGATGCGCAGCCGCGACGGCGGCTCGGCCTCGAAGAACTCCAGCTGCTGGCGCTCGCCGCCCTGGAAGCGCTTGCGGCCGGTGATCCAGGCGTCGAACCTGGACAGCTCGCGCTCCAGCGGCACGGTCTTGCGGAAATCGCAGCAGGCATCGGTGTTGAACCGGTGCAGCGTGCCGTCCGGGTCGTTCAGCGCCACCTCGCGCTCGGTGGCGCGGATCACCCGCACATCGGTCAGCTTCAGCCGTTCCGTCACTTCCAGCTGATAGTCCAGCGTCTCCTGGAACAGCATCATCGTGTCGATGAACAACACCGGCGTCCCCGGCGCCACCACCGAGACCATGTGCAGAAGCACCACCGATTCCGCCCCGAAACTGGAAACCAGCGTGGTCGAGCCCAGGTCGGGGTCGCGCAGGGCGCGCCGCAGCACCTCGGTCGCCGCGTGGTGGCGATAGCGGTCGTTCAGCCGCGCCGCGCGGGCATCCAGCGCCTGATCAAGCATCGGCCGGATACAGCGCCGCCTTGAACGGAGCCACCCCCAGGCGACGATAGGCGTCGATGAAACGCTCCTCGGGCGATTCGCGCAGTTCCAGGTAGGCGTCGATCAGCCGGTCGATGGCCGGCACCACCTCGTCCGCCGGGAAGCCGGCGCCGGCGCGCTGGCCCAGGGTCGGGGTCTCGTAGCCGTCGCCACCCAGCGTGATCTGGTAGTTCTCGACCCCGGCCCGGTCCAGGCCCAGGATGCCGATATGGCCCAGGTGGTGATGGCCGCAGGCGTTGATGCAGCCCGAGATGCGGATCTTCATCTCGCCGATCTCGTCCTCCAGGCCGCGGGCGCGGAAATGCGCGGCGATGTCCTGCGCGATCGGGATCGAGCGCGCGGTGGCCAGGGTGCAGTAATCCATGCCGGGGCAGGAGATGATATCGGTGATCTTGCCGAAATTCGCCGTGGCCAGCCCCGCCTGGCGCAACGCGGCGTAAAGCTCGGGCAGGTCGGCCTTGCGCACATGCGGCAGCACCAGGTTCTGGTCGTGGTTCACCCGGATGTCGCCATGGGCCAGCCGCTCGGCCAGGTCGGCGACCAGCCGCATCTGCTCGGCGCTCATGTCGCCCGGCGTGGCGCCCGGCGCCTTCAGCGTGACGATGACGCTGGCATAGCCCGGAACGCGGTGCGGATGCAGGTTGCTGTCGGTCCAGGCCCGGAAGGCGCCGTTCGCGGCACGCGCCGCCTCATAGCCCTCGACCGGGGCATCGCGGAATTCCGGCGGCGCGAACCGGGCGCGCAACTCGCGCAGGATCTCCTGGTCCAGGCCCGAGAACTGCCGGCGGCGGTGTTTGAACTCTTCCTCGACATCGGCCCGGAACACGTCGAGGCCGCGCTCGTTCACGGTGATCTTGATCCGCGCCTTCCACTTGTTGTCGCGCCGGCCGGTCAGGTTGTAGACCGACAGGATCGCCTCCAGGTAAGGCAGCAGGTCGGCCTGCGGCAGGAAATCGCGGATCACCTGGCCCAGATAGGGCGTGCGGCCCAGCCCGCCGCCGACCCAGACCTGGAAGCCGCGCGCGCCGTCCTGTTCGACGATGCGCAGCCCGATGTCATAGGCCGAGACCGCCGAGCGGTCCTGCTTGCCGGCCGAGACCGAGATCTTGAACTTGCGCGGCAGGAACTGGAACTCGGCATGGTCGGTGGACCAGATGCGGATCAGCTCGGCCCAGGGGCGCGGATCCTCCAGCTCGTCGTCGGCAGCGCCGGCGAAAGCGTCGGCATTGACGTTGCGGATGGTGTTGCCCGAGGTCTGGATGCTGTGGATGCCGACCGAGTTCAGCGCCTCCATGGAATCGGGGATGTCGACCAGCTTGTGCCAGTGGAACTGGATATTGGTGCGGGTGGTGAAATGGCCATAGCCGCGGTCCCAGCGTTCGGCCACATGGCCCAGCATGCGCAGCTGGTCCGGGGTCAGCGCGCCATAGGGGATCGCCACCCGGTACATGTAGGAATGCAGCTGCAGGTAGACGCCGTTCTTCAGCCGCAGCGGCCGGAATTCCTCTTCGGTCAGGCTGCCGTCCAGGCGGCGCTGGACCTGCTGGCGAAACTGCTGCGTGCGGTGGCGCAGGTATTCGCGATGCTGGTCGTTGTGCTGGGGACGCGCGTCAAACATTGCTGGCCTCGAACTCGGCTTGCTGGAAATGCTTGTGGGTCGGGCCGCTGCGGCGGAACGCCTCGCGGAAATGGGCCGGCTCGGGGCGGCCGTCGGCGCCGCGCTTCGCCTCGACCAGGTAGGGGCCGACGACGAGATGGGCCTGAGAGGTTGCGTCGAGCAGCGCCAGTTCGGCGATGGCCTCGTCCTCGAACAGCTCGGCCTCGCGGGGGTCCGCGGTCCACTTGCCATCGCGCATCCACACGCAATGGCCCATGCGCAGGTCATTCGCGGTGATGACGCCGGGGGTCGCGGGGGATGGGGTGAAGCCTTTGGACATGGCCTTTGCCTTTCGTTTCCTCTGGCATCTATATAGAAAAAAATCCCCCATATTGACGAGTGGGGCAGAAAAATAAGAAACATCTCCGCATGTCAGCCGCGCAGCAAGGACGAGGTTTCACAATGAGCGACAACAGGCAAACTCCCATCCGGCTGGACGACACCGACCGCAAAATCCTGTCCCTGCTGCAAGAGGACGCCACGCTGTCGCTCGACGACATCGCGGCACGGGTGGGGGCCTCGAAGACCCCGGTCTGGAACCGGATTCGCAAGCTGCGCGAGGCCGGGGTGATCCGGTCCCAGGTGGCGCTGCTCGACCCCGATGCGCTGGGGCTCGACGCCTGCTTCTTCGTGCTGATCCGCACCAGCGAGCACGACCCGGACTGGGCGCGCCGCTTCCTGGCCGCGGTGCGCGCCCGTCCCGAGGTGATCGAGGCGCACCGGCTGGCCGGCGACATCGACTATATCCTGAAGGTGCGGGTGCGCAATGCGCGGGCCTATGACCGCTTCTACCAGGCGCTGATTTCCGAGGTGAGGATCCATAACGTCACGGCGCTTCTCTCGATGGAAGAGCTTAAGGCGACCACGGCGCTTCCCCTGGACTGACCGCCGCCGGCGGCGCGGCCGCAGGGGTATTTGTGAAACGGTGAAACGGTCAGGCCAGCGCCCTGAGCGCTCTGGGCAGCGCCTCGGCGAAGGCGGCCATCTCGGGTTCGGGGCCGCAGGAGACGCGGATGCAGCGATCCATCGGCGCAACGCCGGGCATGCGCACGAAGATGCCCTCCTGCGCCAGCGCATCCAGCAGGGCGCGGGCAAAGGCGCCGTCGCGGCCGCAGTCGACGGCGACGAAATTCGTGGCCGAGGGCAGCGCCTCCAGCCGGTTCTCGCGCGCGATCGCGGCGATGCGCGCGCGGGCGGCGGCGGTTTCGGCCAGGACATGGGCCAGCCAGTCGCGATCCTCCAGCGCGGCCAGCGCGCCGGCCTGGGCGATGCGGCCGATGCCGAAATGGTTGCGGATGCGGTCGAAGCCGGCGATCAGTTCCGCCGGGCCGATGGCATAGCCGATCCGCGCCCCTGCCATGGCATGGGCCTTGGAGAAAGTGCGGAAACGGATCGCCCGCGCGTCCTCGGGCTCGATGCGGGGGATGGCATCGGCGGGAGCGAATTCGGCATAGGCCTCGTCCAGAACCAGCAGGCTCGTCTCGGGCAGGGCGCCCAGCATGGCCTCGATGCGCCGGCCGGGATGCCAGCTGCCCATCGGGTTGTCGGGGTTCGCCAGATAGACCAGGCGCGCGCCATGGCGATGCGCGGCGGCGGCCAGCGCCTCGGGATCCTCGGCATCGTCGCGATAGGGCATCTTGACCAGCCGGCCGCCGAAACCCGCCACGTGATAGTTGAAGGTCGGATAGGCCCCGTCCGAACTGACCACCACCTCGCCCGGCGCCACCATCAGCCGCACGAGCAGGCCCAAGAGCCCGTCGATCCCCTCGCCGACCATGATGTTCTCGGGCGCGACGCCGTGATGCGCGGCCAGCGCATGGCGCAGGTCGTGGGTGTCGGGATCGCCGTATTTCCAGACCTCCGCCGCCGCCCGCGCCATGGCCGCGACCGCCCTGGGCGAGGGGCCGAAGCCGTTCTCGTTGGCGCCCAGCCGGGCGCGGAACGGCGCGCCACGGCGGCGCTCCAGCGTCTCGGGGCCGGTGAAGGGAACGGTCGCGGGCAGCGCGGCGGGAATGGGGGCAAAGCGAAAGCGCATCATGGCGCCACAGAAACCCCAAACTCCGCCCCTGCGCAAGGGCCGCGCCGGCCTGCCGGCTTCTTCCTTGGACAAATATCCTGGGGGGTGAGGAGCGCCCGGAAAAAGGTCCGCCGGACCTTTTTCAGCGACGAACGGGGCGAAGCCCCAGGGCGCAGCAGGCGCGGCGGGGACACCCCCTGGAAAGCCTTGCCCCTAGAACGCCTTGAAGGTGATCGTCGTCAGCGTGCGCACGATATGCGGGATGTCGAACAGCTTTTCGGAGAGATAATGCCCGACATCCTGGTTCTCGGGCACGTAGATCTTGGCCAAGAGGTCGTAATCGCCCGAGGTCGAGTAAAGCTCGCTGACGATCTCGCGGTCATAGATCGCATCGGCGACCTCGTAGGTCTTGCCGGGCGAGCAGCGGAACTGGACGAAAACCGGGCGCATGGCGAACCTCTCGATCTCTTGCCGCGTCAGACTAGACCACGCGCGCCTCGCAGGTCCAGTCCCCGCGCGCGAAGCCGCGCCAGAAGCGGCGCATCAGCAGCACCGCGGCCAGGCTCAGCCCCGCGACCAGCCCCAGCCACAGGCCGGCCGGGCCCATCCCGGCGACGAAGGCCAGCCCGTAGGCCACCGGGATGCCTACCAGCCAATAGCTGATGGCCGCGATCACCATGGGCACGCGCGTGTCCTGCACCCCGCGCAACAGCCCCAGCCCAATCACCTGCATCGCATCCGTCAGCTGAAACAGCCCGGCATAGAACAGCAGTCCGGCCGCGATCCCGACGATGGCCGGGGTCTCGGGATCCGAGGCATCCAGGTAGAGCCCGACCAGCTGGCGCGGGAACAGCTCGAAAGCCGCCATGGCCAGCGCGGCGATCACCACCGAAACCGCGGTCACTGTCACGCCGGCGTCGCGCATCCAGCGGCCGTCGCCCCGGCCCTTGGCCTGGCCGATGCGCACGGTGGCGGCATTCGACATGCCCAGATGCAGCATGAAGGTCAGCGAGGCGAGCTGCAGCGCGATTCCGTGCGCGGCCAGCTCGCGCGTGCCGATCCAGCCCATCATCACGTTCGAGCCGACGAAAAGCCCGCCCTCGGCCACCATGGTCAGCCCGATGGGCAGGCCCAGCACGAAGACCGCCCGCATCCCCGCCCAGTCGGGGCGCCAGAAGCGCCGGAACAGCTGGTATTTGCGCGCCGCCGGCAGCCAGGCCGCATAGGCGGCGATCGCCAGAAGCTGCGAAAACTGCACGGCGATGGCGGCGATGGCGGCGCCCCGCACCCCCAGTTCCGGCGCGCCCAGATTGCCGAAGATCAGCAGCCAGTTCAGCACGATCACCAGCGGCAGACCCGCCAGCGTGATCCACAGCACCACCTGCGGCCGCTCCATCGCCGCCAGGTAGCTGTTGAGCGTCAACTGGCACAGCATCGCGATCAGGCCGAAGCCGGCGATGCGCAGGTAGTCCTGCGCCAGCCGCGCCACCACCGGCTCCTGGCCGATGGCCAGCAGGATCGGCTCGGAATGCCACATGGCCGGGATCACCGCCACGGCGAAACCCAGCGACAGCCACAGCGCCATCCGGGCCGAGCGGCGCACCTCGACCTCGTCGCCCCGCGCGATGGCGGTGGCGATCAGCCCCATGACGCCGATACCGAAGCCCATGCCCAGGAAGAACAGGATGTTGAAGAAGGACACGGCGATAACCAGCGCCGCCAGCTCCTCGACCCCGTACCAGCCGACCATGACGGTATCGGCGACATGGATGGCCATGCGCGCCAGGTGGCTGCCGACCAGCGGCAGCCCGAGCGCGAGCGTCGCGCGCAGATGCGGGGCGTAGCGGTGAAACGTCATGCCCCTGCCTTATCCTTGGGCAAGGGCTGCGGCAAGGCGTCGCGCCGCGTCACGGCTCAGGGCCGGATCTCGACCTCGGTGCCGATGCGGGCATGGGCGAAGATCTCCTCGATCTCGGCATTGTCGACGGCGATGCAGCCGGCGGTCCAGTCGCCCTTGACGCGAAAGCCGTCGGGCAGCTGGTTCGGCTGACCGTGGATCATGATGTCGCCGCCGGGGCTGACGCCTAGCCGGCGCGCCGCCTCGCGGTGGCGGGGCTGCGGATAGTCGATGCCCAGCGACAGGTGATAGGCGCTTTGCCGGTTCAGCCGGTCGATGCGGAAAATGCCCTCGGGCGTGCGGCCATCGCCCTCGCGGCTCTTGTCGCCCTCGGGCGCGAAGCCCAGGGCGATGCGGAAGGTCCGGGGCGGGCCGCTTTCCTGATACACCGTCATGCGGCGGGCGGATTTCTCGACCAGGATGCGCTGGACCGGCGAGGCGATGGGCGCCTCCGGCCTTGCCGGCGGGCGCTGGAAGACCGGCGGCAGGGTGATGCGCGGCAGCCGGAACTCGGGCAGGCGCAGATCGGGCAGGCGCGGCCAGTGCCAGCCGGCCGCCGGCGGCTGCGGCACCGGGACGGGCGCGGGCTGCGGCGCCCAGATCAGCCACAGCCCCCAGAGCACCGCCGCCAGGCACAGCACCGAGAAGAGCCCGCCCAGCCGTCTCATTGCAGGTCGCGGAACGCCTCTTGCAGCCGCGCCACGGCCTCGGCCACCCGGGCGCGGGGCGTGGCGATGTTGAAGCGCAGGAAGTCCTCGCCGCCGGTGCCGAAACTGCCGCCGTGGTTGACGGCGATGCGGGCGCCATGCTCGACCCGGCGGGTGAACTCGGCGCGCTCCATGCCGGTGCCCGAGAAGTCGAGCCAGGCGAGGTAGGTCGCCTGCAAGGGCATCGAGCGCAGGCCGGGAATGATGTTCACGCCCTCGTCGAACAACCGCCGGTTGCCGTCCAGATAGGCCACCAGCGCATCGACCCAGGCCGCGCCCTCGGGCGAATAGGCAGCGGCGACCATGCCCGGCCCGAACAGGCCGGGCGAGATGCCCAGGGCCATCAACCGGGTTTGCAGGCGCTTGCGCAGCCCCTCGTCGGCCACGATCAGGTTGCCGATATGGGCGCCGGCGATGTTGAAGGTCTTGGTGGCGGCGGTCAGCGTCACCAGCCGCGGCGCGGCCTCGGGCGCGACGGTCGCCAGCACCGAATGGCGCGGGCTGCCGGGCAGGACCAGGTCGTGGTGGATCTCGTCCGAGACCAGGATCAGGTCATGGGCGGCGCAGAAATCGGCGACCTCGCGCAGTTCCTCGGCGCTCCAGACCCTGCCGCCGGGATTGTGGGGCGAGCACAGGATCAGCATCCGCTCGCGCCCGGTCAGCAGCTTCCGCCAGCCCTCCCAGTCCATGCGATACTGCCCATCCCGGATGGCCAGCGGGAACTCGGCCACCTCGCGGCCTGACGCGCGGATGACGCGGGCGAAGGCGTGATAGACCGGGGTCATGACGATCACCCGGTCGCCCGGCCGGGTGAAGGCATCGACGCAGACCGCCGTGCCGTTGACCAGCCCATGCGCCGAGAGGATCCAGTCCGGCTCGATCTGCCAGCCGTGGCGTGTCTCCATCCACCAGCGGATCGCCTCGAGATAGGCCGGGTTGGCGCCGGGATAGCCATAGACGCCATGCGCCGCCATCGCCTCGACCGCGCGCTGCACCGAGGCCGGCGGGCGGAAATCCATGTCCGCGACCCACATCGCGATCCCGTCCTGGGGCGAAACGCCGTAGATCGCCTGCATGTCGTCCCATTTCGAGCAATGGGTGCCGGTGCGGTCGATGATCTCGTCGAAATCGGGCTGGACCATGGTTTCCCCTCGTTTTCCGTTCGGGCGCTTTCTGTTCGGGGGCAGCATAGCGGCTTGTTGCGCAAGGCCAAGGCTTGCCCTAGATCACGGTCATGACATTGCGCAGCATCATCCTCCACCCCGATCCGCGGCTGAAGAAGCCCTGCGAGCCCGTGGCCCGCATCACCCCCGAGATCGAGACCCTGGCCGCCGACATGCTGGCCACCATGTATGACGCGCCGGGCGTGGGTCTGGCCGCGCCGCAAGTGGGCGTGCTGTCGCGGCTTTACGTCATGGATTGCGAAAAGGATCCCGAGGCGCCGCGCAACCCCATCGTCATGGTCAACCCCGAGATCACCTGGCGCTCGGAGGCGCTGAACACCTACGAGGAAGGCTGCCTGTCGATCCCCGAGCAATATGCCGACGTGACGCGGCCGGCCGAGGTCAAGGTGCGCTGGCTCGGCCTGGACGGCAAGACGCATGAGCGGGATTTCGAGGGGCTCTGGGCCACCTGCGCCCAGCACGAGATCGACCATCTCGACGGCAAGCTGTTCATCGACTACCTTAGTCCGATCAAGCGCCAGATGATCACCCGCAAGATGGTCAAGCTTAAGCGCGAGCGCGGCCGTGCCTGAGCCCCTGTCGGGCCAGGATGCCGCGCAGGCGTCCAGGGGGCCCGACCCCGCCGCGCTGGCCGCCCGCGGGCGCATCCGCCCGATACTGGTCCATCCCCACCCGGCGCTGCGCCAGGTCTGCGCGCCGGTGGGGCGGCTGGGCTGGGACGCGCTTTCGCAGCTTGCGGCCGACCTGCTGGCGACCATGTATGACGCCGGCGGCCGCGGCCTGGCCGCGCCGCAGATCGGCGAGTGCTGGCGCATCTTCGTCATGGATCACGGCTGGAAGGCCGGCGCGCCCCTGCCCCGCGTGGTTCTCGACCCCGAAATCCTGCCCCTGGGCGGCATGGTCGAGACCCTGGAGGAAGCCTGCCTCTCGATCCCCGGCCGGCCGGCTGCGGTAAGCCGGCCGGTGACGGTCTCGATGCGCTGCTTCGACCTGATGGGGACGCTGCAATTGCTGACCCTGGCCGGCATCGAGGCCCGCATCGCCCAGCACGAGGCCGACCATCTGGACGGCCGGCTGATCCTCGATGCGCTGGACGGCCGGGATTCCACCGTGCGTTAAGCCGGCCTTAACCGTTTCGCGATAGACCGGGGGAGCAGATGCCGCCGCCGGAGTCGCCGCTTGTTCCCGCTGTCCCAGATTCTCTGCTTTCTCGCCGGCCTCTGGCTCGGCCGGCGGCTGGCCCGCCGCCGCGAAGGATGCCAGCCGTCCCACGACGAATGGCGTGCCTATGGGCAGGGCGCCTTCCATGTCCGGCGCGATTCGCGGCGGGTGGACAGTCCGGGCCGGATTTACCTTCATTCCCCGCCGTGGTAGCCGGGCGGCCATCCCTGACAAGGCCGCCCCGATGACCGTCCGCCCCTTCCTGCCCTATGCCGACCGCCGCCTGCACATGCCGGCCGAGCCGGTTCCCGCGATCACCGAGACCGTGCGGATGATCTGGGACGACATGATCGACACGATGGAGGCGATGCCCGGCGTCGGCCTTGCCGCGCCGCAGATCGGCATCATGCAGCGCCTGGCGGTGGTGGACGCATCCGACAAGCGCGGCCAGGCCCTGCGCATGGCCAATCCCGAGATCCTGCACGCCAGCGTGCAGCTGCGCGCCCATGAGGAGGCCAGTCCGAACCTGCCCGGCGTCTCGGCCCGGATCGAGCGGCCGCGCGCCGTCACCGTGCGTTTCCTCAATGCCGATGGCGAGATCGAGGAGCGGGATTTCGTCGGCCTCTGGGCGACCTCGGTGCAGCACCAGATCGACCACCTGGACGGCCGGCTTTATGTCGATCACCTTTCGCCCCTGCGCCGCAAGATGCTGGTGGCGAAATCGGCCAAGCTGGCCCGCCGCTGACCGGATCGCGCGCCACGCACAGCGCGGGTCTAGCTGGAACCGCTGTCGCCCCATTTGGGCGCGCTGGGGAGAGTGCAAGGCCGCAGGGGTATTTGGAAAACGGTGAAAGGGCTTTCTGCGCAAGCGGCCGGGGCAGTTGCCCACCGGCGCGGCGCTGGAGGACGAGGGTTTTCTGCGCGCGGTGAGCGGGGGTGGGAACCTGTCACGATCTGCCTGGCGCAGCAGGACCGCATGGGCATCCCCGACGCCAATGGTATCCAGGCGCGGCGGGAAATCGCGCTGGAAACGAAAATGACGGCCGGGGTGATCCGACCGTCGCGCGGAGGGCTATCTGGACACATCACCTGTCTGGCTCGCCCACGCCACGAATATCGCGCTGAAACGGGGGATTTTCAATGACGGGCATCAGCGTCAGGACCGAGCGCGACACGACCGAAGCCCAGACCCGCCTTCACCAGCGGGTGAAGCTCGGGCTTTCTGCACGCAAGGAGCCGGGTGTGGGGCGGGGGCGCGGGAAGGGGACCGCGACGGCAAGCGCTTTTCTTTGCCGCCCCGCCCCCTTAACCTCGGGGGCGAACGGGCGGAGGGAACGCGCCCTCCGACACGCCCCGCCCCCTGTGCATCCTGGGGCCGGAGCCCTTTCCCGCTGCCACCTGCCCGCCGCCCGTGCGGGCATAGCCCGAGGGACGCCAGGCCAGAGATGTTTTCCGTGCTGCCCCTTCTTGCCGGTCTGCTGTTCTTCGCCGCCTCGCTCACGCCTTCGCTGATCCCGAGGGACTGGCTGATGCAGGGCGTGCTGGCCGGTGTCTCGATGGCGGCGGGCTATGTGATGACCCAGTTCCTGCTGGCGCTGTGGCGGGCGCTGGAACTGCCGGTGTTGCGGGGCCGGCCGGCGCGCATCGCCCATGCGGTCCTGGCGGTGCCGGTGCTGGTCCTGCTGGGCCGCGGGGTGATCCTGTCGGGCGAATGGCAGAACAGCATCCGCGCCCGCATGGGCATGCCGGACCTGGAGGTGAACAATACCGCCAAGATGCTGGCCCTGGCGCTGGCGGTGTTCCTGGCGCTGTTCGTGATCGGCAAGGCGATCCAGGCGCTGTTCGACCTGCTGCGGCTGCGGCTGGCGCGCTATATCCCGGTGCGCAGCGCCAATGTGCTGGGCCTGCTGCTGGCGGCGCTGATCGTGGTGACGCTGACCCGCGACGGGGTGGTGAACGGGGCGATGCGCATCGCCGACAGTTCCTATGCCGCGGCCCAGCACCTGACCGATCCCAGCGTGCCAGCACCCGCCGAATCCTGGCAGCCCGGCTCGGCCGCGTCCGGCATCGACTGGGAGCTGATGGGCAAGCCGGGGCGCGACTTCGTGCTGGGCGGGCCGCGCGCCCGCGCCATCTCGGGCTTCACCGGCCACCCGGCCAAGGAGCCGCTGCGCATCTATGTCGGCCTGGCCCAGGACAAGAGCCCCGAGGCCCGCGCCCGGCTGGCGCTGGACGAGATGCTGCGGGTGGGCGCCTTCGAGCGCAAGGTGCTGGTGCTGGCCAGCCCCACCGGCACCGGCTGGATGGACCCGGCCAGCTATGACGCGCTGGAATACATGCATGGCGGCGACGTGGCGACGGTAGCGGTGCAATATTCCTATCTGCAAAGCCCGCTGGCGCTGATCTTCGAGACCGAATCCGGCCTCGAGCAGACCACGGCGCTGATGCGCGCGGTCTACGAGCATTGGCGCCACCAGCCCCCGGACCGGCGGCCGCGCCTGTATCTGCACGGCATCTCGCTGGGCGCCTGGTCGTCCATGTATGCCTTCAACCCGTTCCAGATGATGAACGAGCCGGTCGCCGGCGCCTTCTGGGTAGGCCCGCCCTTTACCTCGACCCTGTGGCGGCAGGCCAACGGCGCGCGCCAGCCCGGCAGCCGCTTCGTCCTGCCCGAGCTGGATGAGGGCGAGGTGATCCGCTATGCCAGCCAATACGCGCCGCCCGACCGCATCGGCCGGCCCTGGGGGCGGCTGCGCATCCTGTTCCTGCAATATGCCAGCGATCCGATCGTGTTCTACGATCCGGCCTCGCTGTGGCGGGCGCCGGAATGGATGCGCGAGGCGCCGGCGCCCGATGTCTCGCCCCGGCTGCGCTTTACCCCGGTGGTGACGCAGCTGCAGCTGGCGGTGGACATGCTGGTCTCGACCTCGGCGCCGCCGGGCTTCGGCCATAGCTATCACGCCCGCGACTATATCGACGGCTGGGTGGCGGTCACCGCGCCCGCGGGCTGGACGGCGGCCGATACCGAACGGCTCAAGGCGATCTGCGGCCAGGAAGGGCGACTCGGATGCGCAAACGGCTGATCCTTGCGGCGGCGCTGCTGGGGCTGGTGGCCCTGGCGCTGGCGCTGAACACGGCGCGCAACTATGCCGGCTGGCAGCCCGCGACCGAGACCCCGGCCGAGCGGCTGGCCCGGCTGGAACCGCATTGGCGCATCCTGCGGCCGGACAGTCCCGGCCCGCATCCCGCCGCAGTGCTGCTGTCGGGCTGCGACGGCGTGCATGACAACATGGACTATTGGGCGCAGCAATTCGTGGCCATGGGCCGGGCGGCGCTGATCCTGGACAGCCATGCGCCGCGGCTGCTGGACAAGGCGCAGGCCTGGCGGGCGCTCTGCGCCGGGCAGGTGCTGCCGGGGGCCGAGCGCGCCGGAGACCTGGCCGTGGCGCTGGCGGCGCTGCGCGAGATGCCGGGCATCGACGCCTCGGACGTGGCGCTGCTCGGCGCCTCGCATGGCGGCTGGACGGTGATGGAACTGCTGCGCGCTCTCGGCGAGGACGAGCCGCCGCCCGGCCTGACCGCCTGGCCCGCGCCGCGCGGCAGCCTGGCCGCGCCGCTTGGCCCGGTGGTGCTGCTTTATCCCTATTGCGGCCTCTTGAACGGCGCGGCCAAGGGACCGTGGCCCGGCCATGTGCAGGGGCTGATGCTGCTGGCCGAGCTGGATTCGATCACCGATTCCGCCGATTGCCAGAGGATGGGCGAGGATCTGGTCGCGCAGGGCGCGCATCTGGCCGTCATCACCTATCCCGGCATCAATCACGGCTTCGACCAGCGCGAACGCTCGTCGCTCTCGCCGCTGGAGTTCGACCCGGCAGCACGGGCGCAGGCCACCCGCGACATCCGCGCCTTCATGCAGGGTTTTGCCGCGCCCGCGACCGGGATATGAGGCGGCAAGGACAACGGAGGGCAGCGATGCGCGTCATCTTCATGGGCACACCCGATTTCTCGGTCCCGGCGCTGCGGGCCATCGCCGCGCGGCACCAGGTCGTCGCGGTCTATTCGCAGCCGCCGCGCGCGGCCGGGCGCGGACAGAAGCCCCGCCCCTCGCCCGTGCATCGCGCCGCCGAGGAACTGGGCCTGCCGGTCCGCACGCCCGAGCGGCTGAAAGCGCCGCAGGACCAGGCGGATTTCGCCGCGCTCGCCGCCGATGTGGCGGTGGTGGTGGCCTACGGGCTGATCCTGCCGCCGGCGGTGCTGGAGGCGCCGCGGCTGGGCTGCCTGAACATCCACGCCTCGCTTCTGCCGCGCTGGCGGGGGGCGGCGCCGATCCATCGGGCGATCATGGCCGGCGATGCCGAGACCGGCGTCGCCATCATGCAGATGGAGGCGGGGCTGGATACCGGCCCGGTGCTGGCCGAGGCGCGCACCGCCATCGGCCCCGAGGACACCACCGCCGACCTGCACGACCGGCTGGCCGAGATGGGTGCGGCGCTGATCGTCGAGACCCTGCACCGCCTGCCCCTGCCCGCCCGGCCGCAGCCGGCCGAGGGCGTGACCTATGCGCAAAAGATCGACAAGGCCGAGGCGCGGATCGACTGGACGCGGCCGGCCGCGCAGGTCGACCGGCAGATCCGCGGCCTCTCGCCCTTTCCCGGCGCCTGGTGCCTGATCGGGGGCGAGCGGGTGAAGCTCTTGCGTTCGCGCCTCGCCGCCGGTCCGGGCGCGCCGGGCCGGGTGCTGTCGGGCTTCACCATCGCCTGCGGCGAAGGCGCCATCGAGGTGCTGGAGGCGCAGCGCGAAGGGAAGCGCCCGATGCCCGCGGCCGAGATCCTGCGCGGCATGACCCTGCCCGACCGGCTGGGCTAGCCCTGCCGGGCAACCTTGCGGGCAGCCCGTTCGGCGACCTTTTCCGCCGCCTTGCAGCCCTGGCGGATGCCCAGGCCCAGTCCGATGCGGGCGACCGGCACCAAGAACAGCGCCGCCCCCGCCAGCACGACCCAAAGCATCTCGCGCCCGGATTGCGATAGCCGGCCAAAGGCCGGAAATTGCGGGATACGGGCCAGGATCGCCACGATCACCGCGGCGTGAAAGATCGCCAAGAACAGCATGCAGAGCAGCGCGGCCCGCAACATCCGCCCCGGCGCGGGAACGGCGTTTTCGCGGCGATACCAGAGATGACCCGAGGTCAGGCTCGCGATGAAGACCAGGATCAGGCCCGCCGCGTCGTTCCGCAACTCGATGCCATGACCCGCCGCCATGAAGGCCAGCAGCCCGAACAGGACCATCCCCCCAAACCAGACCCCCGAAGAAATGGATCACCAGCCGCATCGCGGAAACCGGCCTCGCGGTATTGCCTGCGCCCATTGCTACCCTCTTTCCCCGAACCATGGCTCCCGGTGCGGGAACAGGGCAAGGACAAAACGGACAAATTTGCGCCGCATGCCCCCGCCTCGCCAGGCATTTGCACCCTGCACGGGTATGCGGTCTAATCGCGCGCATGGTATGATCCAAGAGGTGCGGCGATGGAAAACCTGATCCGGGTGATGGCCGATCACTGGTGGATGCCGCTCTTGCGCGGCATCGCGGCGATCCTGTTCGGCCTGATGGCGCTGATCTGGCCGGGGCTGACCGTCTATGCCCTGCTGCTGGTCTTTGGCGCCTATGCGATCTTCGACGGGGTGATGGCGATCGTCACGGCCTTCCGGCGCAAGGCGGAGGACGACCGCTGGTGGGCCTGGGGGCTGGACGGCGTCCTGTCGATCATCATCGGCCTAATGGCGCTGTTCTGGCCGGCGGCGACGGCGCTGGCCTTCATCATCTGGATGGCCGCCTGGGGCGTGGTCGCCGGCGTCTTGCGCATCATCGCCGCCCTCCGGCTGCGGGACGAGATCGAGGGCGAATGGGCGCTGGGGCTCAGCGGCTTGCTGCTGGTCGTCTGGGGCGTGCTGATGGCGCTGGTGCCGGCCGCGGGGCTCTTGGGCATCGCCTGGCTGATCGGCCTGTTCGCGCTGCTGATCGGCGTGGCGATGATCGTGCTGGCCTTCCGGTTGAAGGGGCTGAAGCCGGTCTAGGTTGCGCGGTTGCCGGAGTATTTGGGAAACGGTGAAATGATCAGGTTCCGCGCGGCTTGGCGCGAGTGGTCGGGTCGGCTTCCAGCGGGTTTTCCGGCCAGGGATGGCGCGGATAGCGGCCGCGCATGTCCTTACGGACATCGCCGTAACCCCCGGCCCAGAAACCCGGCAGGTCCGTGGTCACCGCGACGGGCTTGCCGCCGGGCGACAGCAGGGTGATGCGCAAGGGCCGGTTGCCGACCACCGGATGGCGCGACAGGCCGAACAGTTCCTGCAGCTTCAGCTCGACCGAGGGTGTCTCGTGGTCGTAGTCGATGGGCACCCTGCGGCCCAGCGGCGTGACGAAATGCGCCGGCGCCGCCTGATCCAGCCGGCGCTGGCCGTCCCAGCCGATGCGCGCCTTCAGCGCCTCGCTCAGGTCCAGCCCGCGCAGGTCGGCCAGGGTCCGCACCTTGCCCAGCCAGGGCAGCAGCCAGTCGGGATCGGCAAGCAGGCTTTCGTCATCGACCGGGCCGAGTTCCGGGATCAGCGCGACCCGTGCCCGCAGCCGCGCGGCGCCGGGGCTCCAGGTCAGCCCGGTCGCGCGCAGCCCCTCGAAGGCGGCGCGGGCCAGCGCCTGCGGGTCGGGATCGTCCAGCGCCCGGTCGGCCAGCACCAGCGCGCCAAGGCGTTCCTGCCGGCGGGCAAGGACGCGGCTGTCGCGGCGGGACCATTCCACCAGCTCGACGGTCTCGATGCGGTCGGGGAACAGGGCGCGGATCTCGTCCTCATCCACCGCCACCGCCATGCGGATGCGGGCCTCGCGCGCATCGCCGTCAAGGTCGGTCGCGACAATCAGGCGCTGTGCGGCCAGCGCGTCGCCCTCGGGCAGCACCGCGCCCTTGCCGCCCGACAGCACATAGCGCGGCTGCTCGCCCTTGCGGCGCAGCCCGATGCGGTCGGGATAGGCCAGCGCGGCCATGGCGCCCGGCGACAGGCCGGCGCCCTCGCCCGCCATGCGGCGCAGGCGTTTCGCCTCGTCGCGGATGCGGTGCAGCGTGCCGGGGTTGGCCGGCCAGGGGTGGCGGTCCTGATAGGCGCGCAGGTCGCGGATCGCCGCCAGCCGCAGGGTCAGGTCGGCGGGTGCGCCGGTCAGCGGGTCGCGCTCGGCCATCAGCGCGGCGAGGTCGGCGGCCTCGCGCCCGGCCGTGACCAGCATATGCGCCAGTCGCGGATGCAGCGGCAGCGGCGCCAGACGCCGGCCGTGCGGGGTGATGCGGTTGTCCCCGTCCAGCGCGCCGAGGTCGCGCAAGAGCGCCCGCGCCTCGGAGAGCGCCGCCTCGGGCGGCGGCGTCAGGAAGGCGAGGTCGCGCCCGTCCGAGCCCCAGATCGCCAGTTCCAGCGCCAGCCCGGCCAGGTCGGCCACGGCGATCTCGGGCGGGGCGAAGGCGGGCAGCGCGCCTTCTTCGGCCCGCGCCCACATCCGATAGCAGATGCCCGGCGCGACGCGGCCGGCACGGCCGCGGCGCTGCTCGGCCTCGGCGCGGCTGACGCGCTCGGTCACCAGCCGCGACATGCCCGAGCCGGGATCGAAGCGCGCCCGCCGCGCCCGGCCGGCATCGACCACCACCTTCACGTCGGGAATGGTCAGCGAGGTTTCCGCGATCGCGGTCGCCAGCACGATCCGCCGCCGCCCGCCCGGGGGTTGCAGGGCGGCGCGCTGCGCCTTGAAATCCATGGCGCCGTAAAGCGGCAGCACTTCGGCATCGACGTCCAGCATGGCCTGGACGCGGCGGATCTCGCCCTCGCCCGGCAGGAAGGCCAGGATGGTGCCGCCGGTGTCGCGCGTCGCCGCCTCGGCCTGGGTAATCAGCCGCGCCGCCTCGGAGACCAGCCGGGCGCCCGCGGGCAGGGGGCGGTCCAGCCAGCGCGTCTCGACCGGAAAGGCGCGACCTTCCGAGCGGATGACCGGCGCGCCCTCCATCAGCGCCGCGACCGGCTCTGCATCCAGCGTCGCCGACATCACCAGCAGCGCCAGGTCGGGCCGCAGCGCCCCCCGCGCCTCCCAGGCCAGGGCCAGGCCAAGGTCGGCGTTCAGGCTGCGCTCGTGGAATTCGTCAAAGATCACGCAGCCGATGCCGGAAAGCTCGGGGTCGGACTGGATCATCCGGGTCAGGATGCCCTCGGTCACCACCTCGATGCGGGTGCCCGCCACCGCCTCGCCGCGGATGCGATAGCCGACGGTGCGGCCCAAGGGCTCGCCCAGCGTCTCGGCCATGCGCTCGGCCGCGGCGCGGGCGGCAAGGCGGCGCGGCTCCAGCATCAGGATGCGGCCGGAAATCGCGGGCAGCAGCGCCAGGGGGACGCGGGTGGTCTTGCCGGCGCCGGGCGGCGCCATCAGCACGGCACGGCCATGCGCGGCCAGCGCGGCGGTCAGGTCGGGCAATACGGCGTCGATGGGCAACTGCATCCCCGCCTTATGGCAAAGCGCCGTCGGGGCGAAAAGAGGTGCCCCTACACATCCGCCGCCGGCCTGCCTATCTTGACCCGGCCAAAGCGAGGGACGGAATGGGTATCGCCGACGATCTGATGCAGGGCCTGGGCATCTCGGACCCGGTGATCCGGCTGGGGGTGACGGGGCTGTCGCGGGCCGGCAAGACCGTGTTCATCACCTCGCTGGTGGCGAATCTGCTGGATCGCGGGCGCATGGCGGCGCTGCGGGCCGCGGCCGACGGTTCGCTGAAGGCGGCGTGGTTGCAGCCGCAGCCCGACGACACCGTGCCGCGCTTCGATTACGAGCGGCATCTGGCGGCGATGACCGGCCCCGACCCGCATTGGCCCGAGGGCACCCGCCATGTCAGCCAGCTGCGTCTGTCGCTGCGCATCCAGCCGCGCGGGCTGATCGCCGGCTGGCGCGGCCAGCAGGTGCTGCATCTCGACATCGTGGACTATCCGGGCGAGTGGCTCTTGGACCTGCGGCTGATAGAGAAGGATTTCGACCAATGGTCGCAAGAGGTTCTGGAGCGCATGGCCGCTCGTCCCGGTGCCGGGGATTTCCGCGCCGCGCTGGCGGCGACCGAGCCGGGCCGCTTTGACGAGACCGCCGCGCAGGCGCTGGCCGCGGCCTATACGAGGCACCTGCACCTGGCGCGCGAGGCGGGCTGGTCGGACTGCACCCCCGGCCGTTTCCTGATGCCGGGGGAGCTGGACGGCTCGCCGGCGCTGACCTTCACCCCCCTGCCGCACGAGATGCAGGCGACGTCCCTGGGGCGCGAGTTCGCGCGCCGTTTCGGCGCCTACAAGGCGCGGGTGGTGAAGCCGTTCTTCCGCGACCATTTCGCCCGCATCGACCGGCAGGTGGTGCTGATGGACGTGCTGGGCGCCATCCATGCCGGGCCGCAGGCGGTCGAGGACATGCGCCGCGCCATGGCCGACATCCTGACCGCCTTCCGCCCCGGCCGCGCCGGCTGGCTGGCGCAGCTTCTGGGCTCGCGCCGGGTGGGGCGGATCCTGTTCGCCGCGACCAAGGCCGACCACCTGCACCACATCCAGCATCCGCGCCTGACCTCGATCACCGCCGCCATGCTGCGCGAGGCCCGCGACCGCGCCGATTTCTCGGGCGCGCGGACCGAGGCCATGTCCATCGCCTCGCTGCGCACCACCACCGAGGAATTGATCCGGCAGGACGGCGAGGAGCTGCCCGCGGTGCGCGGCACGCTGATGGACGGGCGGCAGGCGGCCTTCTATCCGGGCGAGCTGCCGGCCAATCCGGCCGAGCTCTTGGTGCCGGCAAGCCAGGGCGCGACCCGCTGGCTGGAGGGCGATTACGCGATCATGGATTTCGCCCCGGCGCCCGGCACGCTGCGGCCGGGCGACGGGCCGCCGCATATCCGGCTGGACCGCGCGGCCGAGTTCCTGATCGGCGACAGGCTATAGGAGAGCGCCATGGCTGAACCCCCGAAACGGCGCGGGCCGGTGCTGCTGGAAATGGGCGGTCCACCCGAGCAGGCCGCGGCCGAACCGCCCCGGCCCCAAGCCGGCCAGCGCGACCGCAAGGCGCCGCGGGCCGAGTGGCGCGAGGGCGAACCCGCGCCCTCGCCCGCCGATGCGCCGATGATCGACGACGGGCTGGCCCCGCCCCTGCCGCAGCCGCGCACCATGCAGCTTGTCGCCCGGCTGGTCGGGCGCGGGCCATCGCGGCTGACGCGCTTCTTCATCAATACCGGGGTGGCGCTGTTCACCTTCCTTTTGTCGGTGGCGGCGCTGCGCTACCTGACCGACCTGCTGAACAGCTATCCGCTGCTGGGCTGGATCGGCATCGCGCTGATGGTGCTGTTCTGCCTCGCGGCGCTGGGGATGGCGTTTCGCGAATACCGCGCCTGGTCGCGCTTTGCCGCCATCGACGGCATCAACCGCGAGGCGGGGGCGGCGCTGGCCTCGGGCGACCTGAAGGCAGCGCAGCATGTGGTGGCGCGGATGGAGGGCCTGTATCGCGCCCGGCCGGAGCTGGAATGGGGGCTGACCCGGCTCAAGGAGCGCAAGCCCGACGCCTATGATGCCGAGACGCTGATCGCGCTGGCCGAAACCGAGTTGCTGGCGGCCCTGGACCTTGAGGCCCGGCGCGAGATCGAGGCCGCCGCCCGCACCGTCGCCGCCGCCACCGCGCTGATCCCGCTGGCGCTGGCCGACGTGATCGCGGCGCTGGCGGCGAACCTGCGCATGATCCGCCGCATGGCCGAGATCTATGGCGGCCGCGCCGGCGCTGTCGGCGGCTGGCGGCTGGCGCGCACGGTGATGACGCATCTGATCGCCACCGGCGCCGTCGCCGCCGGCGACGACCTGATCCATACCGTGGCCGGCGGCGGCCTGCTCGCCAAGGTCTCGAAACGCTTCGGCGAGGGGGTGGTGAACGGCGCCCTGACCGCCCGCGTCGGCATCGCCGCGATGGAGGTCTGCCGGCCGCTGCCCTTCATCCACCAGCCGAGGCCGCGGGTCGGCAACCTGATCGCGCGCGGGCTGAAGGGGCTGTTCGGCGAGGATGAGCCGCGCTAGGCGCCCCGTTGCTGGGGTATTTGAGAAACGGTGAAACGCGCAGGGCCTGCTCGTCTTCTTTGCTCCCCCAATACCCATCCGGCCGCGCGCATCTGCACCGCCGGCCGGGTATTTTCAGAGCAAAGAAGCAACCGTTTCCTGTCGGGGCGTGCTGGCGTATAAATCCGGCATGAGAGCGCGCCGTGCCGCCCTGTTGCTGATGTCTTTCGTGCTGCTGCTTGGGCTGGGCGCCGGGCTTCGCGACCGGCTGGATGCCTGGGTCGATGCGACCGCGCTGCCCCGGCTCGATGTGCCCGTCGGCGTCGAGGTGGTGGCGCGGGACGGCAGCTTGCTGCGGCCCTTCCAGGTGGCCGACGGGCGCTGGCGGCTGGATGCGGGGCCGGTCGATCCATTGTTCTTGGACATGCTTTTGCTGTGGGAGGATCAGCGGTTCCAGCGCCATGCCGGGGTCGACGGACGGGCGCTGTTGCGCGCGGGCTGGCAGGCGCTGCGGCAGGGGCGGGTGGTTTCGGGCGGATCCACGCTGACCATGCAGGTGGCGCGATTGATCGAGGAGGGGCCGACCGGGCAATGGGCCGGCAAGGCGCGGCAGATGCGGCTGGCCCTGGCCCTGGAGCGGCGGCTGGAGAAGCGCGGGATCCTGGAGCTTTACCTGCGCCTTGCCCCCTATGGCGCCAATGTCGAGGGCATCCGGGCGGCATCCCTGCAATGGTTCGGCAAGGAGCCGCGGCGGCTCTCGCCCGCCCAGGCGGCGCTGCTGGTGGCGCTGCCGCAATCGCCCGAGACGCGACGGCCGGACCGTTTCCCCGCAGCCGCCAAGGCGGCGCGGGACCGGGTTCTGGCGCGGGCGGCGCGGGCCGGGCTGATCTCCGATGCCGATGCGCGGGCGGCGATGGCCGAGCCGGTGCCGCGGATGCGCCGCGCCTTTCCGGCGCTGGCGCCCCTGCTGGCCGCGCGGCTGGTGCGGGAAAACCCCGGCGCGGCACGGATCGAGACCACCATCGACGTGCGCCTGCAGCGCCGGGCCGAGGAGCTGGCCTCGCGCGCCGTGCGCGGCGCCGGGCGGCGGCTCTCGGCGGCCGTGGTGCTGGCCGATCACCGGACGGGCGAGATCCTGGCCGAGGTCGGCGCGGCGGACTGGACGGATGGCGCCTCGGCCGGTTTCGTGGACATGGCGCGGGCCTGGCGCTCTCCGGGCTCGACGCTGAAACCCTTCGTCTACGGGCTGGCCTTCGACGACGGGCTGGCGCATCCCGAGACGCTGATCGAGGACCGGCCCACCGCCTTCGGCCGCTGGCAGCCGCAGAATTTCGACCATCATTTCCGCGGCACCGTCAGCCTGAAGAACGCGCTGGTCTGGTCGCTGAACATCCCGGTGGTGAAGCTGGCCGAGGCGGTGGGGCCGAACCGCATCACCCAGGCGCTGCGCCGCGGCGGGGTCGAGCTGCGCCTGCCGGGCGAGGCGCCGGGGCTGGCCATCGTGCTGGGCGGTGCGGGCGTGACGCTGGAGGGGCTGGCCGAGGGCTATACGGCGCTGGCGCGCGGCGGCCGGGGCATCACGCTGTCGCCGCTGCCGGGCGGCAGCCGGGAACTGGCCGCGCCGATGTTCGGCCCGGTCGCGGCCTGGCAGGTCGGCCATATCCTGAGCCAGAACCCCGCCCCGCGGGGTGCGCGGCAGCGCGCGCTGGCCTACAAGACCGGCACCTCCTATGGGCATCGCGACGCGCTGGCAATCGGCTTCGATGGGGCGCGGGTCGGCGCGGTCTGGCTGGGGCGGCCGGACGGCACACCGGTGCCCGGCGCCTTTGGCGGCGAGCTGGCGGCGCCGGTGCTGTTCGACCTGTTCGACGCCCTGCCCGCGGTGGCGCTGCCGCCGCCTCCGCCGCAGGCGCTGACCCTGCCGAACAGCGCCCTGCCACTGCCCCTGCGCCGCTTTGCCCCGCCGGGCGAGGCCAGCGCCATGGCGGCGGGCCCCGCCGCCCCTGATGCGCTGCGCCTGACCTATCCACCCGACGGGGCCGAGATCGACGCAGCAGGACCGCTGACTGCCAAGGCGCGGGGCGGGCGCGGGCCCTGGACCTTCCTGCTGAACGGCGCGCCCGCCGCCATCGCCCGGCCGCAGCCCACGGCCAGCCTGCCCAATCCCGGCCCCGGCTTTGCCGAATTGACGGTGGTGGATGCCGATGGCGCCTCGGCCAGTGCGGCAATCCGGCTGCACTGACATAATTTGCGCGCTTCGCGATTCGCTTGGCCTTTTCTTAACCGGGATTTGCGACATATTCGCACCATGCTTCGCATCACCGACCAGATCGCCATCGAGGAATGGGAACTGTCCGAACAGTTCACCCGGTCCCAGGGACCGGGCGGGCAGAACGTGAACAAGGTCGAGACCGCGGTGGAACTGCGCTTCGAGGCCGAGCGGTCGCCGCATCTGGCCCCACCGGTCAAGGCGCGGCTGAAGCGGCTGGCGGGGCGGCGCTGGACCCAGGACGGCGCCCTGCTGATCCGGGCCGAGGAGACCCGCAGCCAGGCCCGCAACCGCGAGCTTGCGCGCGAGCGGCTGGCCGAGCTGATCCGCCAGGCGCTGGTCGCGCCGCGCAAGCGCATCGCCACCCGGCCGACGCTGGGCAGCCAGCGCCGCCGGCTGGCCGCCAAGACCCAGCGCGGCGCGGTCAAGGCGATGCGCGGCCGCATCCGCGACGCGGAGGATCCGGCATGATCGTCGAGTTCCGCGAAAGGCTGGCGCGGCTGATCGGCCGCCGCCCGCCCGACATGCAGGTCGCGGCGCTGTGCCTGAACCAAGCGACCGGCGAGGTGCTTTTGGTGACGAGCCGCGGCACCGGGCGCTGGATCGTGCCCAAGGGCTGGCCCATGGCCGGCCGCAGCCTGGCCGATGCCGCCCGGCAGGAGGCATGGGAGGAAGCCGGCGTCAAGGGCCGCGTCGGCGAGGTCGAGATCGGCCGCTATCACTATGACAAGGACCAGGACCGCGGCTTTGCCATCCCGGTCGAGGTGCGGGTCTTTCCGCTGTATGTCGAGGCGCTGGAAACGCAGTTCCCCGAGGCGCAGGAGCGTCAGCGCCGCTGGTTCGCGCCCCAGGACGCCGCCCGCATGGTGGCCGAGACCGGGCTGCAGCAGATCCTGCGCCGCCTGCCCGCCGAGCGGCGGCATTCTCCGGAATGAGGCGCGAACCCCGCGAATACCGCACGCTCGACAAGGATCTGAGCCGCGTCACCAATACCGAGCGGGCGGTGCTGCATTCGGCGCGGCCCTTGTTGCGGCTGGGGCTGGCGCTGATCTTCATCGCCGCCGCCAGCTATGTCGGCACCGGCCTTTTCACCGGCCAGCCGGCCATCGGCATCCTGGCGGCCAGTCTGGCGGTCGCCGCCTATCTGGCGCTGTCGATCGGCGGCAACGACGTGGCCAACGCCCTGGGGCCGGCGGTGGGCGCAGGCGCCATCGGCATGACCGCCGGCCTCGTCCTGGTCGCGGCGATGGAGGTCATGGGCGCGGTCATCGCCGGCCGCGCCGTCACCGCCACGCTGACCGAGGGGCTGGTCGGCAATACGCTGGGCGAAGGTGAGGCGACGGCGCGGATGATGCTGGCGGCGCTGCTGGCGGCGGGCAGCTGGATCAGCCTTGCCACCTGGCTCGGCGCACCGGTCAGCACCACGCATTCGGTGGTCGGCGCCATCGCCGGGGCGGGGATGGCGACCTTTGGCCTGGAGGCGGTAAACTGGCCGGCCATGGGCATGATCGCCTTTGGCTGGATCGTCTCGCCGCTGGTCTCGGGCCTGGCGGCGGCGGGGCTGATGGCGCTGCTGCGTGTGCTGGTGCTGGATCGCGAGGATCGCGTCGCCGCCGCCCGCACCTGGATGCCGGTGGTGGTCGGGCTGGCCTCGGCCATGCTGGCGGGGGTGGCGGAGCTGGCCTGGCATGGCACGGGGCTGGCGGCGAATGCGGTCTTGGCGCTGGCTTGCGGCGCGCTCGGCTGGGCCTATACCCGGCGACGCATCGACCGGCAGTCGCGCGGCGAGGCCGGCGGCCGGCTGGCGATGAAGCAGTTGCTGGCGGTGCCGCTGATCGCCGCGGCGCTGGTCATGGGCTTTGCCCATGGCGCCAACGACACATCGAACGTGGCCGCGCCGCTGACCATCATCCTCGACAGCCTGTCGGCCGGGGGGGACGATGCCCTGCGCGGCCGGCTGGTACTGCTGCTGGGCGGCCTGGGCATTGCGCTGGGGATCCTGCTGTTCGGGCGCCGGCTGGTGCATATGGTCGGCAGCCGCATCACCCGGCTGAACGCATCACGCGCGCTTTGCGTGTCGCTGGCGACGGCGGCGACGGTGCTGGGCGCCTCGCTTCTGGGCCTGCCGCTCTCGACCACGCATGTCGCGGTGGGGGGCGTGTTCGGGGTCGGCTTCTACCGCGAATGGCGTGACCGGCGGCTGGCCGCCAGCCAGCCACCCCTGCCCGCCGAAGAACGCCGTCGCCGCCACCTGGTGCGCCGCTCCTACATGCGGATGATCCTCGGTGCCTGGCTGATCACGGTGCCGGCGGCGGCGGTTTTGGCCGCGGCGCTGGTCTGGATCGGCGGGTTCTAGGGCCGAGCTTTCCGGGGAAACCTCATGTCCGCGGGCTCTGGCCGGGCCGGCATGCGCCCGGCTGCCCGGCTTCGGCCTGCACGCGGCAGCCGGCGCCCGATCCGGACCGCGAGGCTTGATGCCGCCGCCTGCGGCCCCTCGGCCGCGCTTGCCGCCCGTCAGGCGCGGCGCAACGCCGCCTCGCCCGCGGCACGGGTTTCCGAGAGCGTGGCCCCGGTGCTCAGCGCCTCGGGGTCCAGCGCCAGATCCAGAACCGCCAGGGTACCGGCGGCCTGGGCGCGGGCGAAGGCCTCGGCGAAATCCTCCTGCATCTCGACCCGTTCGCCATGGCCGCCATAGGCGCGGGCCAGCGCCGCGAAATCGGGATTGGCCAGCGCCGTGCCCGAGACGCGGCCGGGATAGCTGCGCTCCTGATGCATGCGGATGGTGCCGTAATGGCCGTTGTTCGCCACGATGACGATGACGGCGGCACCGTGCTGGGCGGCGGTAGAAAGCTCGTTCACCGTCATCTGCAGACAGCCGTCGCCGGCCATGCAGACCACGATGCGATCAGGATGCTGCAGCTTGGCGGCGATGGCGGCGGGCAGGCCATAGCCCATTGAGCCCGAGGTCGGCGCCAGTTGCGTGCCCCAGCGGCGAAAGCGGTAATAGCGATGGATGAAGGCGGCGTAGTTCCCGGCGCCGTTGGCGATGATCGCATCGGGCGGCAGATGGTCGGACAGCCAGCGCATCACCGCCTCCATCCGCACCGCGCCGGGGGTGGGCCGAGGCTGCTGCCAAGCCTCGTAACCCGCGCGCAGCCCGGCGGTCCAGCCGTCCCAGCGCCGCGGCGCCGGCAAGGCGGCCAGCGCCGCCACCATCGCGCGCGGATCGGCCACCAGCCCCGGATCGGGCCGCCAGAGATGTCCCAGCTCATCGGGCGAGGGGTGGACATGGATCACCCGCGCATGCGGGCGCACCGGGTCCATCAGCTCGTAGCCGCGGGTCAGCGTGTCGCCCAGCCGCGAGCCCAGGGACAACAGGCAATCCGCCTGCGACAGCGCCTGCCCCAGCACCGGATTCATGCCGACGCCCAGGTCGCCGACATAGTTCGGATGCGCATTGTCCATATGGCTCTGCCGGCGGAAGGGCACGGCGACCGGCAGGCCCCAGCCTGCGGCAAAGCGCGCCAGGTCGTCGGCGGCCGCCTGCGACCACAGCGTGCCGCCAGGCACGACCAGCGGCCGCTCGGCCCCGGCCAGCGCCTGGGCGACGGCCTTGATCGATTCCCCGGCGACAGCGGAAAGCGGCGCGGCCGGCGGGGCGATGTCGGGCACCTCGGCGCGGGCCGAGATCATGTCCTCGGGCAGCGCCAGCACCACCGGGCCGGGCCGGCCCGACATGGCCAGGTGAAAGGCGCGCGAGACATATTCCGGGATACGCTCGGTCTGGTCGATCTCGGCCACCCATTTCGCCAACGGGCCGAACATGGCGCGGTAATCGACCTCCTGAAACGCCTCGCGGTCGCGGTCGGCGCGGGCGATCTGGCCGACGAACAGGATCATCGGCGTCGAATCCTGCCGCGCCACATGCACCCCGGCGCTGGCATTGCTGGCGCCGGGACCGCGGGTGACGAAAGCCACGCCCGGCCGCCCGGTCAGCTTGCCCTGCGCCTCGGCCATCATCGCGGCGGCGCCCTCGTGCCGGCAGACGACGTTCTGGATGCCCGAGGCGTAAAGCCCGTCCAGCACCGCCAGGAAGCTTTCGCCGGGAACCGAGAACACCCGCCCGACCCCGTTCGCCTTCAGCGCATCAACCAGAATCTGCCCGCCATGCCGCATCGCCGCCGCCTCCCTGTCCTCGCACCCATCGGCCCTCAAGGACCGCCGGCAGCTTAGCCCGCCAGCCCCGCAGGCGGAAGAATCATTGATGATCACGGAAATGTGATTACGCTTTCCCAAGTTTTTCAAACCCTTGGAGAATGAAATGCGCAAGCTGATCTGTCTTTTCGTTCCGTTGGTCCTGGCGGGATGCGAACCTGTCCTGGAGCCGCCGCCCGGCTATCCCGATTGCGCCGCCTTCCAGCGGATGGCGGTCGGCACGCATGAGCCCGGATATGTCGACGGCTTCATGGTCAGCGGGTTGCTGGGCCCCTACGAGATCGCCAGGATCGACGGCAAGAACACGCTGAAGGCGGATATCTACCCCCCGCTGGTCATGGCGATCGACGAGACCACAAGCCAATGGCGGCCCTATGGCGCGCTGCATTTGACGTTGCGCGCGTCGGGCGAGACGCAGGCGACGGTCTATCTGTGGGAACCCCGAGGCGGCGCGCCGATCGCCACCAGCGAGGTCCGGTTCGAAAAAGCAGGCGAGCGGATCGTGCAGTTCCCCGCGGAGCTTGCGCTGAACATCGGCGTGGTCGGGGTCAGCGGAGAGGATGTCGGCACCCAGGCGGCCTGCTTCGGCACCCCTGCCGGAACGACGCGCGGCCTGTCCCCGGCGCAGCTCGACCGCTTCCGCACCGGCGTCCCGCGCTGATCCCGCAGGGTGGCCGGCCGGCGCAGGCGGGTCCGCCGCGGCCCGCCTGGCCGAAACAGTCCGGCCTTTACAGCCACGGCCCCCCGCCCTATCTCTGCCCGATCATGGCCACGAAATCCGACCCGAACTACAAGATCATCGCCGAGAACCGCCGGGCGCGCTTCGACTACTTCATCGAAAGCGATCTCGAGGTCGGCATCATGCTGACCGGGTCCGAGGTGAAAAGCCTGCGCACCGGCCAGTCCAACATCGCCGAAAGCTATGCCTCGGTGGAACAGGGCGAGCTGTGGCTGATCAACGCCTATATCGCCGCCTACAAGCAGGCCGGCGTCTTTGGCCACGAGGAACGGCGCCGCCGCAAGCTCTTGGTGTCGAAAAAGGAACTCAGCCGCCTCTGGCAGGCCATCGGCCGCGAGGGCATGACGCTGGTGCCGCTGGTGATGTATTTCAACGACCGCGGCAAGGTAAAGCTGAAGATCGGCGTCGCCAAGGGCAAGAAGGTCGCCGACAAGCGCGAAACCGCCGCCAAGCGCGACTGGAACCGGCAGAAACAGCGTTTGCTGAAGCAGGGTTAAGCCTTGCCGCCCCGCGCGGCTGCGGTTACATCGGTGTCGTTTCTGCGCGCGCGGGGGAAGGCCGATGTCCACCGATTCCGACGATCCGAAAGTGCTGGTCTCGACCGGCTGGCTCGCGGCCCATCTGAACGATCCCGACCTGCGCATCATCGACGCCAGCTGGTTCCTGGAGCCGGGCCGCGACGCGCGGGCCGAATACATGGCCGCGCATATCCCCGGCGCCCGCTTCTTCGACATCGACGAGATCGCCGACAAGCGCAGCGAGCTGCCGCACATGGCGCCGCAGCCCGAGATGTTCATCAGCCGCATGCGCGCCATGGGCATCGGCGACGGCCACCAGGTCGTGGTCTACGACAACTCGCCGGTGCGTTCGGCGGCGCGGGTCTGGTGGACCTTCAAGCTGATGGGCAAACAGGACGTGGCGGTGCTGGACGGCGGTTTCGGCAAGTGGCTGGCCGAGGGCCGCGAGACCGAGGACATGCCGCCGATCCTGCGCGACCGCCACATCACCGTGCAGCGTCAGGCGGCGCTGGTGCGCGACGTGACCCAGGTCGCCGCCGCCAGCAAGCTTGCCGATCACGAGATCGTCGACGCCCGCTCGGCCGAACGCTTCCGCGGCGAGGCGCCCGAGCCGCGCCCCGGCCTGCGCTCGGGCCATATCCCCGGCTCGAAAAGCCTGCCCTTCGGCCGGCTCTACAACGCGGACGGCACGCTGAAGCCGGCCGCGGCACTCCGGGCCGAGTTCGAAACCGCCGGCGTGGACCTGTCGAAACCCGTGATCACCACCTGCGGCTCGGGGGTGACGGCGGCCTCGCTGTTCCTGGCGCTCGAACGGATCGGGCACCGGGACCATTCGCTTTATGACGGAAGCTGGGCCGAATGGGGCAGCTTCCCCGACCTTAAAATCGCAACCGGAGACGCGTGATGCTGGGCAATCTGAAACCGCAGGCCCCCGACAAGATCCTGGCCCTGATGGGCGAATTCAGGACCGATCCCCGCCAGGGCAAGATCGACCTGGGCGTGGGGGTCTACAAGGACGCGACCGGCCACACCCCGATCATGCGCGCCGTCCATGCCGCCGAACAGCGCATGCTGGAGACCGAGACCACCAAGACCTATGCCGGCCTGTCGGGCGAGCCCGAATTCCACAAGGCCATGGGCGAGCTGATCCTGGGCGAGGGGCTCAAGCCCGAGACCACCGCGACGCTGGCCACCGTCGGCGGCACCGGCGCCATCCGGCAGGCGCTGGAACTGGCGCGCATGGCGAACCCCGACCTGCGGGTCTTCGTCAGCGACCCGACCTGGCCCAACCATGTCTCGATCATGAATTTCATGGGCCTGCCGGTCCAGACCTATCGCTATTTCGACGCCGAGACCCGCGGCGTCGATTTCGAGGGCATGAAGGCCGACATCGCCCAGGCGAAAAAGGGCGACGTGGTGCTGCTGCACGGCTGCTGCCACAACCCGACCGGCGCCAACCTGACGCTGGAGCAATGGGCCGAGGTCGCCGCGATCCTGGAAAAGACCGGGGCGCTGCCGCTGATCGACCTGGCCTATCAGGGCTTCGGCGACGGGCTGGAAGAAGACGCGGCCGGCACCCGGCTGATCGCCTCGCGCATCCCCGAGGTGCTGATCGCGGCCTCCTGCAGCAAGAACTTCGGCATCTACCGCGAACGCACCGGCTGCCTCTTGGCGCTTTGCCCCGATGCCGCGACCCGCGAGCTGGCCCAGGGCGCCATGGCCTTCCTGAACCGCCAGACCTATTCCTTCCCGCCCTTCCACGGCGCCAAGATCGTCTCGACCGTGCTGACCACGCCGGAACTCCGCGCCGACTGGATGGCCGAACTGGAAGCGGTGCGCGGCGGCATGCTCAAGCTGCGCGAGCAGCTGGCGGGCGAGCTGCGCGACCTCAGCGGTTCGGACCGTTTCGGCTTCGTGGCCCAGCATCGCGGCATGTTCTCGCGCCTCGGCGCCACGCCCGAACAGGTCAAGCGCATCAAGGAAGAATTCGGCATCTACATGGTGGGCGATTCGCGCATCAATATCGCCGGGCTGAACCAGGACACCATCCCGATCCTGGCCCGCGCCATCATCGAGGCCGGGGTCTGACCTGACCGCCCGAAAACCGAAACCGCCGGCCTGGCCCGGCGGTTCTGCATTTCCGGCAACGCGCCGAAAGCCCCGCCTTTCTCCGTTTTCCAAATACCCCGGGGTCCGGGGCAGAGCCCCGGCCCGGCAGCCCCGTCACGCGCCCGCTTAGCCCTTGCGACCCAGCTTGCGGTCGATATAGTCGCGCAATTCCTCGACCTCGGTCAGGCTTTCGCGCAGCTGCGCCTGCCTGGCGCGCAGCTCGGCCTCGGTGCGGGACAGTCGGGCGACCAGGTCGGCCTCGCGCGTCTCCAGCGCGTCCACGGCGCGGTCGCGCTGCTCCTCGGCCTCGTGCAGCTGCTGGGCCATGCTCTCCAGCTCGCCCATCTCGGCGCGGGTGACGCGGGACAGGCGGTGGACCAGCCAGCTTGCGAACCAGCCCAGCATGAAGGCGGCGAACAGGATGATCGCTGTGGCGATGATGAATTCGGTGCGGTTCATGCAGGGGACTTCAGGGCAAGGGGTTGCGGATCACGGCGCCGAGGCCGGTTCGGGGCGCGGCAGCGGGCGGTTCACATGCAAGGCATCGCGCGCGGGCATGGTCGCCGCCTCGGTGGCGGCGCCGACCAGCGCCTCGCGCACCGGCCGGGTGGCGGCCTCGGCGGGCTCGACCGGCTCGGCGGGCGGGGGCAGCAGGCTGGCCGCGGGCAGCGTCGCGGCCCGCAGCGCCGGCAGTTCCGGCAGCGCGGCCTCTTGCGCCGGCTGGGTGGCGACGCGCGACGGATCGACCCCCGACAGCAGCAGCCGCACCGGCTCGGTCGCGGCGAACAGCGCCGCCTCGGGGTCGGTGGGCACGCCCAGCGCCGGGCCGAGGGCGGCGGTCGCGGCATGGCGCGCGGCCTGTTCGGCCCGCGCCGCCACGGTTTCGGGACTGTCGGTGACACCCTTGACCAGTTCGGCCGGGGCCGGGGCCTCGGTGACGACGGGATCGTCGGCCAGCAGCAGGAACTCGATGCGGCGGTTCGCCTCGCGCCCGGCATCGGTGTCGTTGTCGGCGATGGGCCGGCTTTCGCCATAGCCCCTGGCCGTCATGTTGCGGGTATCCATCCCCGCCTCGGTCATCGCCGCCAGCACCGCCTGGGAACGGGCGCGCGAGAGTTCGGCGTTGAAGCCTTCGGACCCCTGCGAATCGGTATGGCCGCCAATCTCGATGCGGAAATCCGCGCAAAGCTTCATCGTCTCGGCCAGCAGCGCCAGCGTCGGACCCGGATCGCCGGCGATGACGGATTTGTTCGGCTCGAAGCCGATCTCGGATTGCTGCATCGCCGCGTTCAGCCGGTCCACGCATTCGATGCCCGAGGGCAGGCCCAGAAGCGGATCCATGCGCCGGTCGTAGCGGATCGCCAGCTCATAGCGCGCGCCCGCACCCAGCCGCTGCGCCAGCCGCGCCGCCGCCAGGTCCGATGCGGTCTGGTTGCCCGAGACGCCGCTGATGCGCACCAGCTCGGGCGTCACCCTGGCCTCGCCGCGCGCAAGCCCGTCCAGCGCCTCGAGCGCGGCGATGGCGCGCAGCGTCCAGCCCTCGGGGACCGAGGCATCGCTGCGCAGCGCGCTGTCCACCTGGCCGAAGCGCGCCCGCGCCAGGCCTTCCACCGCGTCGCGCATCCGCTCGTCGGTGATGCGGCCGCGCAGGCTGACGCCGCCCGCATCGACCATGGCCGAGAACTCGGCCGGTCCCGCCTGGACCTCGCCGGGCTTTTCGTGCCGGGCGCTCAGCGTGAAGGCCGGGGGCAGCGCGGCCTCCAGCCGGCCGACCGCCTCGTCGAAGGTCGCTGCCGCGATATCGGCGGGGGCAATCAGGGCCACATCGGTATCCGAGATGGTGACGGAACCCGCCCCCAGCGCCTCGACGGCGCGGATGGAAGGGACGGCGGCATCGGCCCAGCGGGGCGAGGGCACGCCCAGGCCCAGGGTGCATGGCGGCTGGCCCGGCACGCCGGCTGCGCGCCCGGCCTCCAGGATGCGGTCGCGCGCGGTTTCGGTATCGGCGGCGCAGGCGTCGAAGCGGGCGCCCGCCGCATCCTTGACGAAGCGCAGGGTAAAGGGCGCGATCACCGGCCGCGGCGCGGTGATGTCGGCGGTCAGCGTCACGGTGGCCGGCCTGGCGCGGTTCAGCGCCATCTCCAGGTCGCGCTTTTCGCGCGGGCTGTCGGCGATGGCGCGGACCGAGACCTCGCCGGCCGCGATCGAGACCTTGGCGCGCTTGGCCAGCTGCGCGGCCCTGAGGCCGAAGGCAAAGGCATCCTCCCAATCCTCGGGAACCGGGTAATCGGCGCTTTCCATCAGGTCCGAGACCTGGGCCACGCCGGTCTGGCGCTTCAGCCGGTCGACCAGCGAAGCGCGGTCCAGCGTGGCGGGCACCAGGCCGATGATCGAAACGCCCTGGTCGTTGCGCAAAAGCTCGATCTCGAAGGCGGGGGTGGCCAGTTCGGCGGCGGCGGCGACCTGCATCCGGTCGATCACGCGGCCCGCATCGACCACGGTTTCGGCGCTGGCACGGGCGCGGAAACGCTGCACCTCGTCGGGCGCGATGCCTTCCAGCCGCACCTGCAGGCCGTCGGTGGTGAACTCGACCCAGTCGTAATCGGCCAGGGCGGCACGCAGATCCTGGGCCGAGCGGGTCTGGATGAAATCCGCGGCCGCGCGGGCGCCCAGGAACGACAGGCCGGCGGCCGCCGCAAGGGCGATCAGGCTGGCGACAAGAACAGGACCACGACGCGCTTGCCGCTGGGGATTGGCCATCCGGGGAACCTTGGGACTGTTACCGACCCGCCGCATGTAAACCCTGCGCCGGGTTTTCGCAATCAGACCAGCCCCGCCAAGGCAAGAAACAGCGCAACCACCAGCCCGGCGTCGCGATTGCTGCGAAACAGCCGCAGGCAGCCGGCGCTGTCGGTCATGTCGAAGCGCCACAGCTGCCAGGCCAGATGCGCGGCGAAACCGGCGACGCCCAGCAGGCCCAGGGTCAGGCCCAGCCCCGCGGGCGCCGCCGCCATCACCGCCAGGCCCAGAAGCAGCACCGAGGCGGCGGCGAAGCCCGCCAGCCAGCGCGGCGTGTCGCGGCCGAACAGCCGGGCGGTGGACTTGACGCCGATCAGCGCGTCGTCCTCGGCATCCTGATGGGCATAGATGGTGTCGTAGAAGATCGTCCAGGCGATGCCAGACAGGTAGGCCAGCACCGGCGCCGGGGCCAGGTTGCCCATATGCGCCGCCCAGGCCAGCAGCACGCCCCAGTTGAAGGCCAGGCCCAGAAAGACCTGCGGCCACCAGGTGAAGCGCTTGGCAAAGGGATAGATCGCCACCAGCGCCAGCGAGGCCACGCCCAGCGCGATGGCCGCGCCGCCCAGCGTCAGCAGGATGGCGAAGCCGGCCAGCGACTGCGCCACCAGCCAGACCAGCGCGCCCCGGACCGTCACCTGCCCCGAGGGGATGGGGCGCGAGCGCGTGCGCGCCACCTTGTCGTCGATGTCGCGGTCGGTGATGTCGTTCCAGGTGCAGCCGGCGCCGCGCATCAGCACCGCGCCCACGCCGCAGGCCACCGCGATCCACAGGTCGCGCCATTCCGGCCCGTCGGCGATCATCGCCAGCCCGATGCCCCACCAGCAGGGCAGCAGCAGAAGCCAGGTGCCGATCGGCCGGTCGGCGCGCGACAGGCGCAGCCACGGCCTCCAGTCCGGCGGTGCGTGGCGGTCCACCCAGTTGTCGGGCGGCGCGTCGGCGACGGTGCTTGGGCCCTCTGGCGTCGGCCCCTCTGGCGTCCGGTGGTCGGTCTGCATTAGGCTGCGCCCCATCATGGCGAAAATCAGACTGTTCATAGATCACCCGCTGGCCGAGGGACAAGGCGTCGAGCTGAATCCCGACCAGGCGCATTACCTGTCCTCGGTCATGCGGCAGGGTGCCGGGGACGAGATCCTGGTCTTCAACGGCCGCGACGGCGAATGGCTGGCGCGGATCGAGCGCATCGCCAAGCGGAACGGCGCGCTGGCGGCGCTGCGCCGGACCGCGCCGCAACTCAACCCGCCCGACCTGTGGCTGGTCTTTGCCCCGATCAAGAAGGCGCGCACCGATTTCATCGTGGAAAAGGCTGCCGAAATGGGCGCCGCCCGCATCCTGCCGGTGCAGACCGACCACACCAATTCCGAACGCATCCGCCAGGACCGCCTGCAGGCCCATGCCGTCGAGGCCGCCGAGCAATGCGGCGGCACCTTCGTCCCCGAGGTCGGCGACCTGGTGCCGCTGTCGCGGCTGCTGGACGGCTGGGACGCCGGGCGGCGCATCCTCTGGGCCGACGAGGCGCTGGCCGGGCCGGCGCAGGTGCTGTCCGGCCTGCCGCGCGGCCCCTGGGCGATTCTGATCGGTCCCGAGGGCGGCTGGTCCGAATCGGAACGCAAGCGGCTTGCGGCAATGGATTGCGTCACGCCCGTCGCCCTGGGCCCGCGAATCCTGCGCGCCGACACCGCTGCCGTGGCGTCACTGGCGCTTTGGCAGGCGGCCCTGGGCGACTGGCGCTGAACGATCCGGTCTGAAACGCGCAATCTTCCCGCTGGAAACCGCCTGCGCGCGGGAGAATATTGCACCGCAGCATGCATTCCGGGCACCTAGCGCAAAAAGTCAGGAATTTCGGCGCCTTATGCACAAGCTGCATGGCAGAGATGCCGGTTTGTCCGTGGTTTTCGCGAACTGCCCGGCCTATATGCTGTTGCATCAACGAAGCGCCCGATGAGCGGGCAATGATCTCAAGGTGAAAAACTATGTCGGCGATTGACACGAACCGCATCCATGGCGGGACGGGCTCTCTCGGTATTGGCTCGAAAATCTGGGCGGCCCTGTCGGCCTGGAACGATGCGCGCATGACCCGCAATGCGCTGAGCCGTCTTACGGATCGCGAGCTGGACGATATCGGTCTGTGCCGCGGCGATATCGAGCGGATTGCGCGCGCCCGCTAAGCAGCGGTTGAAGACGCGAGATCGGCTGCGTGGGAAACCCGCAGACCCGTTTCCGGCCCGGAGGGGCAAGACGACCAGGCGGCCCCGCAAGGCCGCCTTCAGTATTTCTGACGGGGCGTTTGCCCTGATCAGCCGCGCCTGACGACCAGGGTGGACCATTCGCCCAGGTCGTCGCGCCGTTCCAGCGCCAGCCCGCCTGCCGCATAGGCCGCGATCACCTCCTGGGCCTGGGTGACGAGGATGCCCGACAGGATCGCCCTGCCCCCCGGCGCCAGATGGCGCGCCATGTCCGGCACCAGGTCGATCAGCGGCTGTTTCAGGATATTGGCAAAGACCAGGTCGAAGGGCGCCGCGTTCTCGATCAGCGGATGGTCGAAGCCCACCGCCTCGACGCATTCGACGCGCCCGTCCAGCCCGTTGGCGATGACATTGGCGCGCGCCACGTCCACCGCCTGCGGATCGATGTCCCCGGCCAGCACGATCACCGGGAAGGACCGCGCCGCCGCCATGGCCAGGACCGCGGTGCCGCAGCCGATATCGACGATGCGCTGCGGCGCCACGCCTTCGGCGATCAGCCGGTCCAGCGCCAGCAGGCAGCCCTTGGTGGTGGCGTGATGGCCGGTGCCAAAGGCCATGGCCGCCTCGATCAGCAGCGCCTCGGCGCCCTCGGGCACCTTGTCGGCGTCATGGCCGCCATGCACGAAGAAGCGCCCGGCCTCGACCGGCGAAAGCTCGCGCCGGACATGGGCCACCCAATCCACCTCGGGCAGTTCCGAGACCGCGAAGGGCTCGGCGTCCCAGGCCACGGCCAGCAGCGCCAGGCCCACCTCGTCCGGGGCCTCGGTGAAGTAAAGCCCCACCTCCCAGCGGTCCGAGCCGTCCTCGATCTCGAAGACGCCGCTGCCGACGGGCTCGGGGGTCAGATCCTCGCCCGCCTCGGCAAGCGCCTCGGCCGCCTCGCGTCCGGTTGTATGGGTCAGCGCAGTCCAGGTCGGCATTCAATATCCCTCGGCTGTATCGGTCAGGGGGGCTTTGACACCCGTGCCGCGCAAGCCGCAATAGCCATTCGGATAGCGGTCCAGATATTGCTGGTGATCGTCCTCGGCCCGCCAGAACGGCCCGGCGGGGATGATCTGCGTGGTGATGTCGGGATAGCCCTGCACCGCCAGCCGGTTGCCGTAATCGGCCTTGGAAAGTTCCGCCGCCGCCTTCTGGCTGTCGTTGAACACCATGATGAGCGAGCGGTATTGCGAGCCCACGTCATTACCCTGGCGGTTGCCCTGGGTCGGGTCGTGGTTTTCCCAGAAGATCTGCAACAGCCGCTCATAGCTGACGCGCGAGCTGTCATAGACCACGCGCACCACCTCGGCATGGCCGGTGCCGCCGGCGCAGACCTGCTTGTAGCTCGGGTTCTCGGCGGTGCCGCCGGCAAAGCCGACTTCGGTCAGCCAGACGCCCTCCTGCTGCCAGAACAGCCGCTCGACGCCCCAGTAACAGCCCATGCCGAAGATCGCCTGATCATAGCCTTTCGGCATTTCGGCATCCAGCGGGCGGCCGAAGATCCTGTGAATGGGGGCATTCATGGTTGCGTCCTTTCGCATGTCCTGCCGCATTAGGTAGGCGCGGCGGCCCGACCGTGCAACGCCGGAATGCGGGCGCGGGTTGCGGCCGGGGGCCCGCGTCGTGCAGATTGCGGCCTGACCCCGTGCAGGAGGCCCCGATGCGACCCGGACCGCGAAACCTGATCACCGATGTTTCCGGCCTGCGGGTCGGCAATGCCCGCGACGACGCGCTGCGCTCGGGCAGCACGGTGCTGCTGGGCGAGGCAGCCTTCGCCTGCGGCGTCAATGTCATGGGCGGCGCCCCCGGCACGCGCGAGACCGAGCTGCTGGCCCCAGACAAGCTGGTCGGCGGGGTGGATGCGCTGGTGCTGTCGGGCGGCTCGGCCTTTGGCCTGGCTGCCTGCGACGGCGTCTCGGACGGGTTGCGCGCCATGGGCCGGGGCTTTCAGGTCGGCCCGGTGCGCGTGCCCATCGTGCCCGGCGCCATCGTCTTCGACCTGCTGAACGGCGGCGACAAGGATTGGCCCGCGAACCCCTATCCCGCGCTTGGGCGCAGGGCGCTGGAGGCTGCGTCGGCGGATTTCGCGCTAGGCAGCGAGGGCGCCGGCACCGGCGCGATGACCCATCGCTGGAAGGGCGGGCTGGGTTCGGCCTCGGCGGTGCTGGAGGGCGGCATCACCGTCGGCGCGCTGGTGGTGGTGAACGCGCTGGGATCGGTGACGGCGGGCGAGACCCGACAGTTCTGGGCCGCGCCATGGGAGTTGGGGAACGAGTTCGGCGGGCTGGGCCTGTCCGGCCCCTACCCCGCCGCGGATGAACCCAGCCCGGCGAAACGGCTGGGCGAGGCCACGACCATCGCCATCGTCGCGACCGACGCGGCGCTCGACAAGGCCGGGCTGACGCGGCTGGCGACGGCGGCGCAGGACGGCATGGCCCGCGCCATCGTACCCAGCCACACGCCCTTCGACGGCGACCTGGTCTTTGCCGTCTCGACCGGGGCCAGGCCCCTGCCCGATCCGGCACTGACGCCGTTTCTGCTGGGCCATGCCGCCGCCTGCACGCTGGCCCGCGCCATCGCGCGCGGCGTCCACGCGGCAAGCCCGCGGCCGGGCGACCTGCAACCCTGCTGGCACGAAGGCTAGGCGATCCGGCGGCAGGCCGCGCGCCGAATCGGCGGCGTCAATCCGCCGGACGCATCGGCATCGCGCCTGTCAGAACCAGATGCGGTCGCTGAAGACGTATTGCACGATCCGGTCGCGGGTCAGGCCCATGCGGGCCAGCTCGGCGTCGGATTTCGCCCTCAGAATCTCGATCTCGGCGCGGCGCGACTGCTGGCGGATATAGGCCTCGGTCCCGCGGGCCAGCCAGTCGCGAAAGCCGGAATACAGCGCCGCAAGGCCGGTCTGAGGACGATTGCTTGCAATGATAGCCATGGGAAACCCTTTCGGTCTTGGCGAATGGTTTCCTCCCCTGCCATTCAATCTAGGGCGGTTTCGCCCAGGCCGCCATGGCATCTTTTGCAACGCTGCATTGCAGCACGGGCGTGGCCGGCGCAGGGCCTGCGCCAGGCCCACGGCGGCGTGGACGAATCCGGCAGCCGAACGGAATGCGCTTTCCCCCAAAGGCTTCGGCCATTATACGGTTCGCGGCATTCATGACCGCAAGGGGAAAGCACTATGGCCAATGTGGTGGTCGTCGGCGCGCAATGGGGCGACGAAGGCAAGGGCAAGATCGTCGACTGGCTGTCGGAACGCGCCGATGTGATCGCGCGCTTCCAGGGCGGCCACAATGCCGGCCACACGCTGGTCATCGGCAACCAGGTCTTCAAGCTGTCGCTCTTGCCCTCGGGCATCGTGCGCAAGGGCAAGATGGCGGTCATCGGCAATGGCGTGGTGCTGGACCCTTGGTCGCTGTTCGCCGAGATCGACAAACTGGCCGCGCAGGGGGTCGAGATCAGCCCGGAAAACCTGATGATCGCGGAAAATACCCCGCTGATCCTGCCGCTGCACCAGGATCTCGACAAGCTGCGCGAGGAAGCCGCGGGCGCCAGCAAGATCGGCACCACCGGCCGCGGCATCGGCCCGGCCTATGAGGACAAGGTCGGCCGCCGCAGCATCCGCGTCGCCGACCTGGGCGACGAGGAGACGCTGGATTCGCGCCTCGACCGCCTGCTCGCCCATCACGACGCCCTGCGCCAGGGCCTCGGCGCCGCGCCCATCGACCGGGCGGAACTGCGCGCCAGGCTGCTGGAGATCGCCCCGAAGCTGCTGCAATACGCCCAGCCGGTCTGGAAGGTGATGAACGACGCCCGCAAATCCGGCAAGCGCATCCTGTTCGAGGGCGCGCAGGGCAGCCTGCTCGACATCGACTTCGGCACCTATCCCTACGTGACCAGCTCGACCACCATGTCGGGCATGGCGGCCAGCGGCACCGGGCTCGGCCCCTCGGCCATCGGCTTCGTGCTGGGCATCGTCAAGGCCTATACCACCCGCGTCGGCGAAGGCCCGTTCCCGACCGAGCTCGACGATGCCGACGGCCAGCGCCTGGGCGAGCGCGGCCATGAATTCGGCACCGTCACCGGCCGCAAGCGCCGCTGCGGCTGGTTCGACGCGGTGCTGGTGCGCCAGACCTGCGCCATCTCGGGCGTAGACGGCATCGCGCTGACCAAGCTCGACGTGCTGGACGGCTTCCAGACGCTCAAGATCTGCGTGGGCTACGAGGTGGACGGCCAGCATTACGACCACCTGCCCACCGCCGCGGCGCTGCAGGCCCGCGCGAAACCCGTCTACGAGGAGATGGAGGGCTGGCAGGATTCGACGCAAGGCGCGCGCAGCTGGGCCGACCTGCCGGCCAATGCGATCAAATACGTCCGCCGCATCGAGGAATTGATCCAGTGCCCCGTCGCGCTGCTCTCGACCTCGCCCGAGCGTGACGATACCATCCTCGTGACCGATCCCTTCGCGGACTGATACGGGCTGGCATGGACCTCAAGACGCGCAAACGCTGGTCGCTGGTGATCCTGCTGATCGGGCTGCCGCTCTATATCGTGGTGGCGGTGAGCCTGGTGAACTGGATGGACCGCATCTGGGGCCGCCCGCCGATCCTGGTCGAGCTTGCGGTCTATGTCGCCCTGGGCATCCTCTGGGCGCTGCCCTTCCGCAAGATCTTCACCGGCATCGGCAAGGGCGAATGAGGCTGACAAGCGCCCGCCCGGTCACGCTGATCGGCGGCGCGCCGGTCAGCCGCGCCGACCTGCAGCAGGCGCTGGCGCTCGCGCCGGTGGTGGCCGCCGCCGACAGCGGCGCCGATACCGCGCTGAGCCACGGGCTGATGCCGGCGGCGGTCTGGGGCGATTTCGACAGCATCTCGGCCCGCGCCCGCGCCGAGATCCCGGCCGAGCGCCAGCACCCCATCGCCGAGCAGGACAGCACCGATTTCGAGAAATGCCTGTCCAATCTCGATGCGCCCTTCGTCGTCGCGCTCGGCTTTTCCGGCGCGCGCCACGACCATTTCCTGTCGGTACTCAATGTGCTTGCCCGCCGCATCGGCCCGCCCTGCATCCTGATCGCGGGCGAGGACGTGATCGCCCTCGCGCCCCCGCGCCTCGCGCTGGACCTCGCGCCGGGCACACGGGTCTCGCTGTTCCCGATGAGCCCGGCCACCGGCCGGTCGCGGGGCCTGAAATGGCCCATCGACGGCCTGGCCTTCGCGCCGACCGGCCGCAGCGGCACCTCGAACGAGGCGACCGGCCCGGTCACGCTGGAATGCGACGGCCCGATGCTCGTGATCCTGCCGCGCTCGGAACTCCCGACGCTCGCCCGCGCGCTCTGACCGCTTTCACCGTTTCCCAAATACCCATGCGGCCGCGCCGCTCAGCGTCCCCGGATCCGCGGGTCCATGGCATCGCGCAACCCGTCGCCGATATAGTTCACCGACAGCACCGTCAGCGAGATCAGCAATCCCGGCAACACCACCCGCCAAGGATATATCTGCATCTGGTCCACCGCATCGTAAAGCAGCCGCCCCCAGGTCGGGAAATCCGGCGGAAAGCCCAGGCCCAGGAAGGACAGCGCGCTTTCGGTGATGATCGCCGTGGCGATGCCCAGCGTCGCCGCCACCACGATGGGCGAGATCACGTTGGGCAGCACATGGCGCAGGATCATCCGCGGCGCCGGTGTGCCGATGGATTGCGCCGCCAGGATGAACTCGCGCTCCTTGAGCCCCAGCACCTCGCCGCGCAGGATGCGCGCGGTCTGCATCCACGAGGTGATGCCGATGGCGCCGACGATCAGCAGGAAGGTGCCGCCCGCCGGCCCCATGGCCCGGCCCAGCGGCTCGCGGAACAGCGTCACCATCAGCAGCAGCAGCGGCAGCAGCGGCAGGGCCAGGAACAGCTCGGTCAGCCGCATCAGCGGCGCGTCGAGCCGGCGGAAATAGCCCGATCCGATGCCGATCAGGCTGCCCAGCGTCAGCGCGACGGCCATGGCGGTCAGCCCGACCGCCAGCGAGACCCGGCCGCCGGCCATCAGCCGCGCCAGCATGTCGCGACCCAGCTGGTCGGTGCCCAGCGGATGCGCCGCGCTGAAGCCCTGGTTGCGGGCGCGGATATCGACGAAACCCGGATCGATGGTCCAGACCAGCGGCCCGACGGCGACGAACAGCAGGATCGCCACGAACAGCACCAGCGCCAGCATGGCGCCGCGATGGCTGCGAAACTGCCGCCAGATGTCGCGCCACTGGCTGCGGGCGGGGGCCTGGGGCGGAGGATCGGCGGGCGGCAGCGCCTCGGCCCCCGGCGCGGCCGCGTTCACCGCGCTTTCCTCGATCAGCAGCCGATCAGTCATAGCGGATCCTCGGATCCAGCACGCCGTAAAGCAGGTCGGCGATCAGGGTGAAGCTGACGATCAGCACCGCGAAGATGAAGGTCAGCGTCATCACCATCGGCATGTCATTGGCATGGATCGCCAGGATCAAGAGCTGCCCCAGCCCGTTCACCTTGAACACCTGCTCGGTGATGATGGCGCCGCCGAAGACTGCCGGCAGCCCCAGCGCGATCACCGTCACCACCGGGATCAGGCTGTTCCTCAGCACATGCTTCAGCACCACGACGCGTTCGGACAGGCCCTTGGCGCGGGCGGTGCGCACGTAATCCTGGCGCAGGTTGTCCAGCATGGAGGCGCGCATGAAGCGGCTGATCTGCGCCGCGTTGTACAGCGCCAGCACCGCGACCGGCATCGCCATCTGCCGCAGCTGCACCAGGAAGCTGTCCCAATCCGTCACCCGATGCGTGGTGTCGTAGATCGACGGGAACCATTGCAGCTTGATGCCGAAGACGATGATGAACACCACCCCGGTAAAGAAGGTCGGCAGCGAGAAGCCGACCATCGAGACGAAGGTGCCGATCTGGTCGAACCAGGAATATTGCCGATAGGCCGAGACGATGCCGATCGGCAGCGCGATCATCACGCCGACCAGGTAGGACAGGCCGACGACGGTCAGCGTCTGCGGCAGCCGCTCGGCGATCACGTCGAAGACCGGGCTGCGGCTCTGGAAGCTGATGATGCGCTGCATACCCTGGCTGAAGCCGGTGCCGAAGACGCGGTCGAACCAGTAAAGCGGCTCGACCCAGAAGAACTGCTTCAGCCACAGCGCGTAGCGGACATACCAGGCCTGCCCGAGACCGAGCGCCTCGCGCATCCGCTCCTTGACCTCGGGCGGCACGGTCAGCGGCACGTCGCCCAAGGGATCGCCGGGCGAGGCCTCGAGCAGCAGGAAGATCACCAGCGAGATGAACAGCAGCGTCGGCACCGCCAGCAGCAGCCGGCGCAGGGCAAAGCTCAGCATCGCCGCGTCACTTCACGCGATGCCAGTCGGCGACGTTCCACAATTCGCTGTCCCAGGCGTTCAGCTTGACGCCGCCCAGCGCGTTCGACACGGCCGAGGTGGTGCCGCGATAGACCAGCGGGATGATGGCGTTGCTGTCGCGGGTCAGCATCTCGTTCAGGCGCCGGCCCATGGCGCCGCGCTCGGCCGGGTCGACGATCTGCGTCATCTCGCCGATCAGCCGGTCGTATTCCGGGTCGCAATAGCGGCTGGTGTTCTCGCCCTGCCACTGGTTTTCCGGCCCCGGCGCCTTGTCGCAGGTCTGACGCGCCAGATAGGGCTCGGGGTTCGAGCCTTCGAAGTTGTTGGCATACATCTCGACATCGGCATAGAATTTCTGGAACGTGTCGGGCGAGCCCGCGTCGCCGCCGAAAAAGACCGAGGGGTCCACCACCTTCAGCTCGGTCTCGACGCCGATCTCGGACCACCATTGCTTGATCAGCGCCTGGAAGTCCTGCCGCACCGCGTTGACCGAGGTCTGGAACAGCAGCGTAAGCCGCTTGCCGTCCTTTTCGCGGATGCCGCCGGCACCGACGGTCCAGCCCGCCTCGTCCAGCAGCGCCTTGGCCGCCTCGATGTCCTGGGTCAGGCATTCGGTATTCTCGGACGCCCAGGCGGCGGGCGCCGGCACCAGGTTGCAGGTCGGCTGCCCCGCCGGGCCATAGCCGATCTCGGTCAGCAATTGCCGGTCGATGGCCATGGACAGCGCCTTGCGCACCGCCGGGTCGGTCAGGATCGGATGCGGATGCTTGATTGTCGAACGCTCGCCCTCGGGCAGGCTGGACGAAGGATCGGTCAGGTTCACATGGATGCGCTCGACCAGACTGCCGAAGGCGGCGGCGTTCTTGCCCTTGCCGGCGGCCTCCATGCCGGCGATCACATCCGGCGAGAGCTGGGTGTTCCAGGCATAGTCGAACTCGCCCGTTTCCAGCACCGCGCGCGCCGCCGCCGCCGCATCGCCGCCGCCCTTCATCAGCAGCGTGGCGAAGGCGGGTTTCGCCGGGTCGCGATATTCGGGATTGGCGGCAAAGGAGATCACGTCATTGGTGCGGAACTCCCGGACCACGAAGGCGCCGGTGCCGATGGGGTTGAAGTTCTGCTCGGTGCAGGTCGGCGCCGCCTCGCCCAGACAGTTCTGAAACTGTGCCTTCTGCAGGATCGGCGATTGCGCCCCCACGAAGGCCGAGAAGGGATCGGGCCGGGGCGAGACGAAGGTCACGCGCACGGTCAGCTCGTCGACCGCCTCGACCTTCTCGACGCCTTCGAACTTGGCAAGCTGGGCGCAGCCGCCTTGCGGGTTCATGCAATATTCCGCCGTGAAGGCCACGTCATCGGCGGTGAAGGGCGTGCCGTCCGACCATTTTATACCCGGCTGCAATTTCCAGATGACGGTCTTCAGATCCTCGGAAATGCCGCCATTCTCGACCGAGGGGATCTCGGCGGCCAGGCGCGGCACCACCTCGCCCTCGGGGGTGAAGCTGGCCAGCGGCTCCAGCACCACGCTGCCGGCGATGATGTCCTTGGTGCCGGCCGACAGATAGGGATTCATCGTCGAGGGCGCCTGCCACATGATGACATTGACCTGCCCGTCGCTGCCCCGCTCGGCGAATGCGGCCGGGGCCATGGCGGCGGCAAGGGCGGCTGTGGCCGCCGCGCCCGGCATCAGGGATCTCAGTTTCATCGCTTTCTCCTGTTGGTGGATCTGCGCGGGACTGCCGGTTCTGGTGGTGTCGTTGCGTCTCTGCCGTTTGCCTGGCCTTGTCGTCCCCCGAATGCGGCGAGTTTCGGACAGGTCTCGGAAGAAAAGCAAGAATCAAGTTCCGATCCGGGTTTGCGGTTGCAATATGGCCCGGCCGCACTAGCCTGAATGCCGCAGCAATGGTCAGGGGGCGCGGATGCTGGACGAAAAGCCGCTGGTCCGGGTCGAGGGTTTGCGGGTCGCGTTCCAGACCCATGACGGCCCGGTCACCGGCGTGCAGGATCTGTCCTTCGACATCCGGCCCGGCGAATGCCTTTGCGTGGTGGGCGAATCCGGTTCGGGCAAGTCGGTCAGCGCGCTGTCGCTGCTGCGGCTGGTCGAATTCGGCGGCGGCGAGATCGCCCAGGGCCGGCTGCTTTTCCAGCGCGCGCAGGGCGAGGTGGACCTGGCAAAGGCCCCGCCCGCCGCCATGCGCGACATCCGCGGCAACGAGATCGCGATGATCTTCCAGGAGCCGATGACGGCGCTGAACCCGGTCTTCACCGTCGGCGAGCAGCTAGCCGAGGGGCTGATCGTGCATCGCGGCCTGTCGCGCGCCCAGGCCCGCGCCCGCGCGCTGGACCTGCTGGGCGAGGTGCGCATCCCCGAGCCCGAGCGGCGGCTGCGCCAATACCCGCACGAGCTTTCGGGCGGCATGCGCCAGCGCGTCGTCATCGCCATGGCCATGGCCTGCCGCCCGCGCCTGCTGATCTGCGACGAGCCGACGACGGCGCTGGACGTGACCATCCAGGCCGAGATCCTGGCGCTGATCGACCGGCTGAAGCGCGAGACCGGCATGGCGGTTCTGTTCATCACCCATGACATGGCGGTGGTGGCGCAGATGGCCGACCGCGTCGTGGTCATGTTCCGCGGCAACAAGGTCGAGGAAGGCCCGGTCGGGCAGATCTTCCAATCCCCGCGCGAGAATTACACCAAGGCGCTGCTTGCCGCCGTGCCGCGCCTGGGCGAGATGGCCGGCCGCGACGCGCCCGAGCCGATGCGGCTGATGCGCGAGGGACAGGTGGCCCGGCCCGAGCCGGTCGTCCCGCGCGCGCCCGAGCCGCTGCTGGAGGTCCGAAACCTCTGCACCCGCTTTCCGGTCAAGGGCGGCATCCTGCGCCGCACCGTGGCCCAGGTCCATGCGGTCGAGGACGTCTCCCTTACCGTCAATGCCGGCGAGACCCTGTCGCTGGTCGGCGAATCGGGCTGCGGCAAGTCCACCACCGGCCGTTCGATCCTGCGCCTGGTCGAGCCGACATCGGGGCAGGTCAGCCTGGGCGGGCGCGACATCCTGGCCCTGGATGCCCGCGGCCTGCGCAAGGCGCGGCGCGACATGCAGATGATCTTCCAGGATCCCTTTGCCAGCCTCGACCCGCAGATGCGCCTGCTCGACCAGATCGAGGAGCCGATGCTGAACTACGGCATCGGCAACCGGGCCGAGCGCCGCGACCGCATCGCCCAGCTTTTCGACCGGGTCGAGCTGCCGCGCGGCTTCATGCGCCGCTATCCGCACGAACTTTCGGGCGGCCAGCGCCAGCGCATCGCCATCGCACGGGCCCTGGCGCTGAACCCCAGGCTCATCATCGCCGACGAGGCGGTCTCGGCCCTCGATGTCTCGGTGCAGGCGCAGGTGCTGAACCTGCTGATGGAACTGCAGCGCGAACTGGGCATTTCCATGCTGTTCATCAGCCATGACATCGCGGTAGTCGAACGCGTCAGCCATCATGTCGGCGTCATGTACCTGGGCCGCATCGTCGAGATCGGCACCCGCAGGCAGGTCTTCGAATACCCGCAGCATCCCTATACCCGCCAGCTGATGGCCGCGGTGCCGGTCGCCGATCCGCGCCGCCGCAAGACGGGCGAGGATCTGCGCTTTCGTCCCATCGCCTCGCCGATCCATCCCGTCGGCCATGCGCCCGCGCCCTCGACCTATCACGAGGTGGCGCCGGGCCACCTGGTGCTGACCGAGCCGGCGACGCATGGCTGAACGCCGCGTTGCGGGATAGTCACAAGGCAACGCAAGCCTTTGCCGCTGACGACCCTGCCGGATCGCCGGCCCTCGCGACGGGAATGGCAGGCACGGCAGCCAGCCATGCGCCAGTCAAAAACCGAAACTGATCGGATGGCGTGCCATGACACACCGCCCTCCCCCGATTTCCTGCGCCGCGCGGGCGCGGCCGACCGCGGCACTTTTCGCCGGCATCCTGGCGCTGCTGGCCGGCTTGGCCATGGCACAGGAGGCCGAGGACCGTAACGACGGCGCCGTCCCCCTTGCTGGCCTATCCCAAGGGCGCGCGGGTGGAATCGGACGTGTCCGGGCATTGAACGAATTGGGCACGGTGCGCGGCCGGCTGGTCAGCGTGATCAACAGCCGCGACGGTTCGCTCGACCGCTACCACAAGGACAAATATGCCCTGTTCGGCACGCTGGAGGTCGATCTTGGCGACGACGCCACCCTGGGCACCAGTATCAGCGACCAGAAAACCGAGGCCGACAACGTGACCCGGGGCGGATTGCAGCCCTTCTATGCCGATGGCGTGCCTGATCGACTGGCCATGAAATCCAGCACCGGGCAGGAGCTATGTCGATACCGAGCGGACCGCGATCTTCGGCGCGCTGGAGCATGTTTTCCAGAGCGGCTGGACCGGCCGCATGGTCACGACCCATGTCAAGACCGTCATGGATCCGAGGCGGGCCTGGATCCATCTGGACCGGGATGCGGATGGCAACCATGTCTTCCCGCCCGACCGCGAAACCGGCGACGGGCCGGAAGGTTATGGCACCCGCTATGCCGGCAGCGACAGGCAGAGCAACCTGAATGCGGTACTGAACGGCGATTTCCGCGCCTTGGGGCGCGACCATCGGCTCGTGCCGGGCGCAATGGCATCAAGGGGTGAGGGCCATTACTGCGGCTATGGCCGGGGCGAGAATGTCCCGGTCAGCCCCTACAGGCTGGACGGCCGCTATCCTGCATCCGCGCCGCGCGCCGGACTGCTTCCCGGACAGCGCGCCCCGGCAATATGCCATCTGCGGTACCGGCCAGTTCAGCCTGACCGACCGGATCAAGGTGATCGCGAAGGCGCGGGTGAACTGGCGGGACGGGCAAGAACGCGGCGCAGTTTCTCGGGCATGGTGACGCCTTATTTGGGCTTCACCTATGGCATCGACCCGACCCATGCCGCCTATGGCAGCGTCACCTGCATCCACCAGCCGTAACTGGTGCAGGATGCCGACCGCCAGTATCCGCCGCCGGCCTATGGCTGGAACTGCGAACCGGGCGTCAAGGGCAACCCGATGGATGGTGCGCTTTACGCATCGGCAGCGAGTTTCCAGACCGACCAGAAGGCGACGGCCCGATACATCACCCGGATTCCCGAAGAGAACCGCAGCGTCTACGACAGCATCGAAGGCACCGCCACGCGCGGCTTCGAACGTGAGGCGTCAGGAGCGATCGACGACCCGCTGGAAGGTCTCGGCCGGCCATACCTTGCGCATCTCGAAGGACAAGGACGGCAACCGCTTCGCCGCCGACCAGCCCAGGCATATGCGGAAGCTGGCGGGCCTGTTCGACCGCGAGCTGACGGTGGACGAGGCGATGCGCTGGCAAAGCGGCACGGACAGCATGGGTTTCGACCCGGATGTCAACGCGAAGGTCCACCATGGCTCCCATGCCGTCTTCGAGACGCTCGGCGTGACCAACATCCACAACAGGAAATGCCACGCCACGATGGGCTGCTGCGACACCGCGGTCTATGGCGACGCCCGCAACGCCGGGCTGACGCTGCGGGCGCCGCTCTGGACGGGGTGGCCCTGTCCGGCCTGCGCCCCGGATCCGGATAGGGCGGTCGCGGCGAAAACCCCGGCAACGGCCGGGGTTTTTCGCTTCCTTCCCGGTCCGGTGCGGGGCAAGCGCCCGCATGGCCTTGCGGCGCTTGGCGAAAGGCGTAACCTGCAGGCCGAAGGAGATCGTTCATGCCCGTCAAGAACCGCTTTGCCGAATTGCTGCCCGAGATCACCGCCTGGCGCCGTGACTTTCACCAGAACCCCGAACTGGACTACCAGGTCCACCGCACCGCCGGCCGCGTGGCCGAACTGCTGCGCAGCTTCGGCGTGGACGAGGTCACCGAGGGCGTCGGCCGCACCGGCGTCGTCGGCGTCATCCGGGGCCGCAGCAATGCCAGCGGCCGGGTGATCGGGCTGCGCGCCGACATGGACGCGCTGCCGATCAACGAGCAGACCGGGGCGGCATACGCCTCGAAGACGCCCGGCATCATGCATGCCTGCGGCCATGACGGCCATACCGCCATGCTGCTGGGCGCGGCGAAATACCTGGCCGAGACGCGCAATTTCGACGGCACCGCCGTAGTGATCTTCCAGCCCGCCGAAGAGGGGGGCGCGGGCGGCCTCGCCATGGTCCGCGACGGGCTGGTCGAGCGCTGGGGCATCCAGGAATTCTACGGCATGCACAACATGCCCGGCTATCCGGTGGGCAGCTTCGCCATCCGCGAGGGCGCGATGATGGCCGCCGCCGACCAGTTCGACATCGTCATCACCGGCAAGGGCGGCCATGCCGCCAAGCCGCATGAGGCGATCGACACCATGCTGGTCGCGGCGCAGGTCATCGTGGCGCTGCAATCCATCGTGGCGCGCAATGTCGATCCGCTGAAAAGCGGCGTCGTCTCGGTCTGCGTGGTGCAAAGCGATTCCACCGCGCATAACGTCATCCCCCAGGTGGTCAGGCTGAAGGGCACCGCCCGCAGCCTTGCCCCGGAGGTGCGCGACCAGCTGGAAGAGGGCATCAGGCGCGTCGTGGAGAATGTCGCCGCCGCCTTCGGCGCCGCGGCCGAGGTAGTCTATGACCGCGGCTATCCGGTGACGATGAACCACCCCGAGGCCACGGCCTTCGCGGCCGAGGTCGCCCGGCAGGTCGCGGGCGAGGTGGACATGGAGATGCAGCCGCTGATGGCCGGCGAGGATTTCAGCTACATGTTGAACGAACGCCCCGGCGCCTATATCTTCGTCGGCAATGGCGACACGGCGATGGTACACCATCCGGCCTATGATTTCGACGACAACGCGATTCCGGCCGGGTCGAGCTGGTATGCCGGCATGGTCGAGGCGCGGATGCCGATCCCGGCGTGACGGCCGGACCGGGGGCTGTCTGCCCCCGGACCCCCGAGAGTATTTGTGAAACGGAGAAATCGGGGGCCGCGAGGCCCCTTTGTCGTTCAGAAATGGATCGCGCGGCCATAGGCCGAGAGCGTGGCCTCGTGCAGCATTTCGGAAAGCGTCGGGTGCGGAAAGACCGTTTCCATCAGCTCGGCCTCGGTGGTTTCCAGCGTGCGGCCGACGACATAGCCCTGGATCAGTTCGGTGACTTCCGCGCCGACCATGTGGGCGCCCAGAAGCTCGCCGGTCCTGGCGTCGAAAATGGTCTTGATCAGGCCCTCGGGCTCGCCCAGGGCGATGGCCTTGCCGTTGCCGATGAAGGGGAAGCGGCCGACCTTGATCTCGTAGCCGGCGGCCTTGGCCTTTTCCTCGGTCAGGCCGACCGAGGCCACCTGCGGGTTGCAATAGGTGCAGCCGGGGATCGAGTTCGGCTTGATCGGATGCGGGTGCCCGCCGGCGATCAGCTCGGCCACCATGACGCCTTCGTGGCTGGCCTTGTGCGCGAGCCAGGGCGCGCCGGCCACGTCGCCGATGGCATAGAGCCCCTCGACGCCGGTGCGGCAGTATTCGTCGGTGACGACATGGGTGCGGTCGATCTTCACCCCCAGCTTTTCCAGCCCGAGGTTTTCCACGTTGCCGACAATGCCGACGGCCGAGATCACCGTGTCGAACTCATGCGTCTCGGTCTTGCCGCCGGTCTCGATATGGGCGGTGACCTTGCCCTTGGCGCGGTCGAGCTTCTTGACCGCGGCCTTTTCCAGGATCTTCATGCCCTGCTTGACGAATTGCTTCTTGGCCAGCGCCGAAATCTCGGCATCCTCGACCGGCAGCACGCGGTCCATGACCTCGACGACGGTGGTATCGGCGCCCAGCGTGTTGAAGAAGCTGGCGAATTCGATGCCGATGGCGCCCGAGCCGATGACCAGCAGCTTTTTCGGCATGCGCGGCGGCTGCAGGGCGTGCTTGTAGTTCCAGACCAGATCGCCGTCCGGCTCCAGCCCAGGCAATTCGCGGGCGCGGGCGCCGGTGGCCAGCACGATGGATTTCGCGGCGACTTCCTCGGTGCCCTTGTCGGTCTTGACGCTGATCTTGCCGGGGGCGGCCAGGCTGGCCTCGCCCATGATGACGGTGACCTTGTTCTTTTTCAGCAGGTGGCCGACGCCGCCGGCGAGCTGCTTGGCCACGCCGCGCGAGCGTTGCACCACGGCGCCGAGGTCGTAGCCGATCTTGTCGGCGGAAAGCCCGAATTCCTTGGCGCGGTGCATGAGGTGAAAGACCTCGGCCGAGCGCAAGAGCGCCTTGGTCGGGATGCAGCCCCAGTTCAGGCAGATGCCGCCCAGATGCTCGCGCTCGATACAGGCCACCTTCAGCCCCAGCTGCGCGCCGCGGATGGCACAGACATAGCCGCCAGGGCCGGAACCGATCACCACCATGTCGAAGCTCTGCGCCATGGGAATCCCCCTATCAGAAAAGATAGTTCAGCGTTAAACCATTTTTCAGAGCTCAGCAAGCGACAGCTTGCCCGAGACCAGCGCGCCATAGCCGCCGGCCTCCATGACGCGGATTTCCGCCGGCGTGGGCACGCGGTTCAGTGCCGCGTTGCGCCAGGGGAAGCGGCCGAACCTGGCGATGGTGTCGCGATGCAACTCGGCATGGCGCAGGTTCTCGCCCGGCATGAACTCGGCGAAAAGCGCAACGGCGCGTTCCTGGTCGGCCAGATCCTCGGAATGTTCGAAGGGCAGGTAGACGAATTGCCGGGACGGCGGCGCGATGCGCAGGTGCAGGCCGCTCTCGACCGCCTCGCGCGCGAGGCTGCGGGCCAGGGGATCGGTGGCGAAGGCGCGCGCATCCTCGCGGAACATGTTGCGCGGGAACTGGTCGGTCAGGATCAGCCCGGCCAGCATCCCCTCGGGCGTGGCGGCCCAGCCGGGCACCAGGTCGGCGGCGCGTTCCCAGGCGGGCTGGAAGCGCCGGCGGATGGTTTCGTCCACGGCGTCCGAGCGGATATACCAGCCCTTCTCGCCGACCTCGTCGAGCCAGAAGCGGTTGATCTCCTCGGGTGTCGTGGTGTCGGTCATGGCCTTGCCCTCCGTTTTGGCCGATGGTCGCAGAGCCGAAGGCCGGTCGCAAGCCGTTCAGGCGGGTTTGTCGGCATCGTCGGAACTGGCGGTTTCCAGCGCCGCCTCGACCGCGACGGGGGTGGCCGAGGGGGCGATGACGGCAAAGCTCTGGTCCAGGACCGGCGTGGGGCGGCGGGTGCGGCGCCAGCCGGCATAGAAGGCCAGCATCGCCAGCAGCAGGCCGATATAGGCCCAGAACCCGTCCGGGCCCAGCAGCGACATCAGCCAGCCGGTGATCAGCGGCCCGGCCATGGCGCCAACGCCGTTGATGAACAAGAGCCCTGCCGAGGCGGCGGCCATGTCGCTTTGATCCAGGAAGTCGTTGGTATAGGCCAGAAGCAGCGAATAGACCGGATTGGCCACGCCGCCGATCAGCGCCGCGGCCAGCAGCAGGCCCCAAATCCCCGGCTGCAGCGTTACCGTGGCCAGGCTGACCACCGCGCCCAGCACCGACAGCCCCAGCACGATGACGCGGCGGTCGCCATGGTCCGACAGCCAGCCGATCGGATATTGCAGCAAGAGCCCGCCGGCATAGATCGCCGCCACGAAGGCCGAGATCTCGCGCACCGAAAGCCCCTTGGTCGAGCCCCAGACCGAGGCCATGCCGAACAGCGCCGAGAACACCCCGCCCATCAGGAAGATGCCGATGCAGCCCAGCGGCGAGGCGCGGAACAGGCTGCCGAAGCTCATGCGTTTCAGGGTCGAGAACTGCGGCGCGGGCTGGGTCGAAAGCAGGATCGGCAGGAAGGACAAGCTGACCAGCACCGAGGGGATCACGAACAGCAGATAGCCCGCCGGGTCGGCCGTGTTCATCAGGAACTGGGCCGTGATGATGCCCAGCATCTGCATGATCATATAGGCCGACATGGCCTGGCCGCGGTTCTCGTTGGCGGTGCCGGCATTCAGCCAGCTTTCCGCGGTGATGTAGACCCCCGAGAAGCAGAAGCCGATCAGCAGCCGCATCAGCGCCCAGGCGATCCAATGCGGCGCCGCCGCATAGAGGATCAGCACCGAGGAGATCAACGAGCCAAGGGCCGCGAAGACCCGGACATGGCCGACCTGGCGGATCAGTTCCGGCACCACGCGCGAACCCAGGAGGAAGCCGCCGAAATAGGCGGCCATGACCACCGACATCTGCGTGGTCGAGATGTCCTCGATCTTGCCGCGGATGCCCAGAAGCGTGCCCTGCATCCCGTTCCCGACCATCAAGAGCAGGATGCCCAGAAGCAGCGGCCAGGTGGTGCGCAGGACGGTCAGCATCACGGATCCTTCGGAATCAGCAGGGAGGCGTCGCCATAGCTGAAGAAGCGATAGCCCGATTCGACCGCATGATGATAGATGCCGCGGATGCGGTCCGGGCCCATCAGGGCACTGACCAGCATCAGCAGCGTCGATTTCGGCAGGTGGAAATTGGTCATCAGCGCATCCGTCACGCGGAAGCGATAGCCGGGATAGATGAAGATTTCCGTAACGCCCTGGAAGGGATGCACGGTGCCGTCCTCGGCGGCCGCCGATTCGATCAGCCGCAGCGCCGTGGTGCCGACCGGGATCACCCGCCCGCCCTGGGCGCGGGTGGCGTTGATGGCCGCCGCCGCCTCGGGCGTGACCTCGCCCCATTCGCCGTGCATCTTGTGGGTCGTCACGTCCTCGACCTTGACCGGCAGGAAGGTGCCGGCGCCGACATGCAGGGTGACATGGGCGAAGCCGACGCCTTTTGCCGCCAGCCGCTCCAGCAATGCATCGTCGAAATGCAGGCTGGCGGTCGGCGCGGCGACGGCGCCCGAGCGCCGCGCCCAGACGGTCTGGTAATCCTCGCGATCGGCCTCATCGGGCGCACGCAGCGCGGCGATATAGGGCGGCAGCGGCATGGCGCCGACCTGCGCCAGCGCGGCGTCGAACGCCTCGCCCGTGGCGTCGAAGCGCAGGGTCAGCTCGCCCCCGGAGATCCCGGCCACCTCGGCGGACAGCGCCGCGCCGAAGCGGATCACCTCGCCCGGCTTCAGCTTGCGCAGCGGCTTGGCCAGCGCCTTCCAGCCATCGGCCGCGGGTTCCAGCAGCGTCACCTCGACCTTCGCCACCGCCTCGCCCTGCGGGGTCTGGCGCGCGCGCGTGCCGTTCAGCCGCGCCGGGATGACCTTGGTGTCGTTCAGCACCAGCAGGTCGCCCGGCCCCAGCAGGTCGACAAGGTCGCGCACATGCAGGTCGCGAATCGAATCGCCCTGGGCCAGCAGCAGCCGCGCGGCGGTGCGCGGCCGCGCCGGGCGGGTGGCGATCAGCCCCTCGGGCAGGTGAAAGTCGAAATCGTCCAGCTTCATGGGCTTAGCTTCTGTCCGGGCCACCGGGGGCCGTCAAGGCGACGGTCATCACAAAGTGAAAAACTCAGGCTTTACTTATCCGACGAAATGGGTAAGTTTTGGCCAACCGAGGTGAGTAAATGATCGTCTGCCACTGCACCCAGATTTCCGACCACGACATCAAGGCCGCGATTGACTGGATGCGTGCCGCCGACCCCGAGACGATCATCACCCCCGGCAAGATCTACCACGCACTCGGCAAGCGCGCCGATTGCGGGGGCTGTATGCCTTTGTTTCTGGACACCATGCGCGGATGCGATAATCTGGCTGTGCCCCCCATCCTGCGGGGGCTGAAAGCCAACCGCACAGGGGTAAGCCATGAAGGGCGACGCAAAGGTCATCGAGTATCTCAACGCAGCGCTACGGTCTGAACTCACCGCGGTCAGCCAGTACTGGTTGCATTACCGGCTGCAAGAGGACTGGGGTTACGGCAAGATCGCCGACAAGTCCCGCGGCGAATCCATCGAGGAAATGCATCATGCGGACCGCCTGATCCAGCGAATCATCTTCCTGGAGGGCCATCCCAACCTGCAAAAGCTGGATCCGTTGCGGATCGGCCAGAACCTCAAGGAAACGCTGGAATCCGACCTGGCGGCCGAATACGACGCCCGCACGCTTTACATCGAGGCGCGGGAATATTGCGACAAGGTCGGCGACTACATCAGCAAGGGCCTGTTCGACGAACTTCTGGCCGATGAGGAAGGCCATATCGACTTCCTGGAGACCCAGCTGGGCCTTTACGAGGAAATCGGCGCGCAGAACTATGGCCTGCTCAACGCCAAATCCGCCGACGAGGCCGAATAGCGCCTGCGGCACATGCGTCATCGGGGGGGGCCTTCGCGGCCCCCTTTTCCTTTGCCCGGTCAGCCCAGCCAGGCGGCGGCCAGCTCCGGCAGGTCGTCGAAATGCGCCAGCATCGCCTCGGGCGCCAGGCGGCGCAGCGCCTCGCCCTCGGGGCCGAAGCCGACCAGCGCCACCCTGACCCCGGCGGCGGCGGCGGTCTTGCGGTCGGTCTCGGTATCGCCGACCAGGAAAGATCGCGCCACCGTGCCGCCCGCCGCCTCGACCGCGGCGGCATAAGGACGCGGATCGGGCTTGCGCACCGGCAGCGTGTCGGCGCCGATCATCGCCGCGAAACGGTCACGGATGCCCAGCTCGCGCAGCAGCGTCTCGGCCAGCGCGGAGGGCTTGTTGGTGCAGACCGCAAGCCGATGGCCCGCCGCCGCCAGCCGTTCCAGCGCCGCCTCGGCACCGGGGTAAAGCCGGGTATGGACGGCGATCGCCTGGCCATAATGGTCCAGCAGGCGCGGGTAATCCTCGTCCTCGGCGCCGGGCGGCAGCAGATGGTTGCCGGGCATCCGGCCATAGCCGGCGCGCAGCATGGCCCGGCCGCCGTGAAAGGCGATCAGCGCGTCCGCGACCGGGTCCAGCAGCGCGCCGAGGCCGCGCGCGGCAAAGCAGGCATTGGCCGCCGCGATCAGATCGCCCGAGGTGTCGGCCAGCGTCCCGTCCAGATCGAAGACCACCGTTCCCGCCATGCTGTAACCTTCCGTCAAGATGTTTGATCTGCCGGGGCCTTTCCCGACCGTCGCCCTCTAGGTAGAACGCCCGGCAAGGATAAGGAACAGGCAAGAGGGCAGAGATGACCGAGAAACCCGTCGCGCTGATCGTGCTGGCCGCCGGACAGGGCAGCCGCATGCAGTCGGACCTGCCCAAGGTGCTGCACCGGCTGGGCGGCATGCCGCTGGTCGCCCATGCGCTTGCCGCCGGCCGGACGCTGGCGCCCGAGGCGGTGGTGGTGGTCGCCGGCCATGGCGCCGAGGCGGTGAAGAAGGCCGTGGCCAAGCTCGACCCCGAGGCGCAGATCGCCCTGCAGGACCAACAGCTTGGCACCGCCCATGCCGTCGGCCAGGCCCTGCCGCTGCTGGAGGGCTTCGAGGGCCGGGTGATCGTGCTTTACGGCGACACCCCCTTCATCGGGCAGGAAACGCTGGCAAGCCTTGCCGCCCACCCCGCCGATGTGGTGGTGCTGGGCTTCGAGGCTGCCGATCCCGGCCGCTACGGCCGCCTTGTCACCGGACCCAAGGGGCTGGAGCGGATCGTCGAATACAAGGATGCGGACGAGGCGACACGGGCGATCCGCCTGGTCAATTCCGGCGTGCTGGCGGCGGATGCGGCGCTTTTGCGCGAATGCCTGCCCCGGATCGGCAATCGCAACGCGGCGGGGGAATATTACCTGACCGACCTGCCCGCCCTGGCCCGCGAGGCCGGCTGCCGGGTCGAGGTCGTGACCTGCGACGAATCCGAGACGCTGGGCATCAACACCCGTGCGGAACTGGCCGCGGCCGAGGCCGCCTTTCAGGCCCGCGCCCGCGCACAGGCGCTGGAGGACGGCGTGACGCTGAGCGATCCGGCGACGGTCTGGTTCGCGCTCGACACCTGCATCGGCCGCGACGCGGTAATCGGGCAGAACGTGGTCTTCGGCCCCGGCGTGACCGTGGAAAGCGGCGCCGAGATCCTGCCCTTTTGCCACCTGGAAGGCTGCCATGTCAGCGCCGGCGCCACCGTCGGCCCCTTTGCCCGGCTGCGCCCCGGCGCAGAACTGGGCGGCGACGTGCATGTCGGCAATTTCGTCGAGATCAAGAACGCGGTGCTGGACGAGGGCGTCAAGGTCGGCCACCTGACCTATCTGGGCGACGCCCATATCGGCGAGGCCACGAATATCGGCGCCGGCACCGTGACCTGCAATTACGACGGTGTCAGCAAGCACCGGACCGAGATCGGCGCCCATGCCTTCATCGGCTCGGACACCATGCTGGTGGCGCCGGTCCGGGTGGGGGCGCGGGCGATGACGGGCTCGGGCTCGGTCATCACCCAGGACGTGCCGGACGACGCGCTGGCGCTGGGACGCGCCAAGCAGGTGGTCAAGCCGGGCCTTGCCGCGCGGCTGATGCAGGCCTTGCGCCAGAAAAAGGGGAACTGACATGTGCGGCATCATCGGAATCCTGGGCGATCACGAGGTCTCGCCGCAACTGGTCGAGGCGCTGAAGCGGCTGGAATACCGCGGCTATGACAGCGCCGGGGTGGCGACGGTGGACGGCAGCGGCCGGCTGGACCGCCGCCGCGCCGTGGGCAAGCTGGTGAACCTGTCGGACCGGCTGGTGCATGAGCCGCTGACCGGCCATGCCGGCATCGGCCATACCCGCTGGGCCACCCATGGCGCCGCGACCGAGGCCAATGCACACCCCCATCGCCGCGGCCCGGTGGCGGTGGTCCATAACGGCATCATCGAGAATTTCCGCGAATTGCGCGACGAGGTCACGCGGCTGGGGATGCAGCCGGAATCGCAGACCGATACCGAGACCGTGGCGCTGCTGACCGCCTGGCACATGGGCCAGGGCCTCGGCCCCGTCGCGGCGGCGCGGGCCACGCTGGCCCGCCTGCACGGCGCCTTTGCGCTGGCCTTCCTGTTCGAGGGCGAGCCCGACCTGATGATCGCCGCCCGCAAGGGCAGCCCGCTGGCCGTGGGCCATGGCACGGGCGAGATGTTCCTGGGCTCGGACGCGGTGGCGCTGGCGCCCTTCACCGACCGCATCACCTATCTGGAAGACGGCGACCACGCCATCATCCGCCGCGCGGGCGCCGAGATCTTCGACGCCGAGGGCCGCCCCGCCAACCGCGAGATCCAGCAGATCGACGTGGGCGCGACCCAGATCGACAAGGCCGGCTACCGGCATTTCATGGCCAAGGAGATCGCCGAACAGCCGGTGGTGCTGGGCGATGCGCTGAACCATTACATCAAGGGCGAGCGGATCGTGCTGCCCGAGGCGCTGGATTTCCGCGACGTGGACCGGCTGACCCTGGTCGGCTGCGGCACCGCCTTCTATGCCGCCCATGTCGCGCGCTACTGGTTCGAGGCGCTGGCCGGCCTGCCCTGCGACCTGGATGTAGCCTCCGAGTTCCGCTATCGCGAACCGCCGCTTTCGCCGCAGAGCTGGGCGATCTTCGTCAGCCAGTCGGGCGAGACGGCGGACACGCTGGCGGCGCTGCATTACGCCCGCGACAAGGTGGCGCGCACCGTGGGGGTGGTGAACGTGGGCACCTCGGCCATCGCGCGCGATGCCGACATCGCCCTGCCGACGCTGGCCGGGATCGAGGTGGGCGTCGCATCCTCCAAGGCCTTCACCTGCCAGCTTGCGGTGCTGGCGGTGCTGGCGCTGAAGGCGGCGCGGGACCGCGGGCGGCTAACGGATGCCGAACTGGCTGCGCACCTGGCCGACCTGCGCGCGCTGCCGGGGCTGCTGAACCAGGCGCTTGCGGTCAGCGACGAATGCCGCCGCCTGGCCGGCTGGCTTTCCGAGGCGCAGGACGTGCTGTATCTGGGCCGCGGCGCGCTTTACCCGGTGGCGCTGGAGGGGGCGCTGAAGCTCAAGGAGCTCAGCTATATCCATGCCGAGGGCTATGCCTCGGGCGAGCTGAAGCACGGGCCCATCGCGCTTATCGACCGGAACGTGCCGGTGGTGGTGCTGGCGCCGCGCGACGGGCTGTTCGAAAAGACCGTCTCGAACATGCAGGAGGTCATGGCGCGCCACGGCCAGGTGCTGCTGATCTCGGATGCCGAGGGGCTGGAGGCCGGCGGTCATGGCGTGCGGGCGGGGCTCGCGATGCCGGCGGGCGGCGGGTTGTTCCAGCCCATCCTTTACGCGGTGCCGATGCAATATCTGGCCTATCATACTGCGGTGGCCAAGGGCACCGACGTGGACCAGCCGCGCAACCTGGCGAAATCGGTGACGGTGGAATAGGGCCGGCCGGCAGCCGCGGGGCACTGGGGGCAATCAAGCTTGCCACGCATCATCGGGAAACCGGGGGGATGCTCGCCCGCCGGATTGCGGCAATATCCATGCTGCGCCCGGATCAATTCGCCATTCGTGATACGGCAAGGTCAAGCAGCCCCCACCAAGCCCTTCCGGTCCTTCCGAGAATGCGGCCATCCCTCGCGGAGAGCCTAAAGCCTGATCGTTTCAGGCTGGATCGGGCGCTCCCAGATCGGGGATGGTCTGCTTCGACATGGCTGCTGGGAAAGGAGGCCGGCATGCATGGCGAGACCTTTGTCCAGCGATCTTCGGACACGCGTTGTTGCGCGCGTTGCTGAGGGAGAGACGGTGCGCGCGGTTGCGTCTATGTTCGGCCTCAGCGTGCCGAGCGTTGTGAAATGGTCCCGGAGATGGCGCGCGACAGGCAGTTGCGAGGCCAGTCCGATGGGCGGTAAGCGGCGCGATGTGATGGCGCCGGGACGGGACGACGCGCTGGCCCGGCTTGCGGAACACCCCTCGCTGCCCCTGCGCCGGCTCCGGGCCGGGCTGGCCGCGCGCAGGGTCAGGGTCAGCTATGGCGCGTTGTGGCGTTTCGTCCATGCCGAGGGGGTGTCGTTCAAAAAAAGGCCGTCCTTGCCGCCGAGACCGGACGGCCCGACATCGCCCGCCGCCGCGCCCGCTGGCGGCGGCACCAGCACAGGATCGACCCGCGCCGGCTCGTGTTCATCGAGGAAACCTGGGCGCAGACAAACATGGCCCCGCGGCGCGGCCGGGGGCCGAGGGGCACCCGCCTGCCGGGCCGTGCGCCACAGGGGCACTGGCGCAGGATGACCTTCGTGGGGGCGCCGCGGATGGAGCGGATCGACGCGCCCTGCGTCCTCGATGGCCCGATCAATGGGGATCTGTTCCGCGCCTGTGTCGAGCCGGTGCTTCTTTCCGACCCTGCGTCCGGGCGACGTGGTGGTCATGGACGATCTCGGCAGCCACAAGGGCGGCGCGGTGCGAAAGGCCATGCGGGCGGCAGGCGCGCATCTGCTGTTCCTCCCGCCATACAGCCCGGATCTGAGCCCCATCGAACACGATCGGGGGCTCACTCGAACGCATGGCATTCGCCCCCTCATGTTCGCCGCGCCCAAGCCCCTCATGCGCTCCGCCGCCGAACGCACCGTCGAAGCCGCCTGGAAACGCCTCGGCACATGACCTGACAGCTTCTCCGCAAAGGAGTGCGCCAACCACCTCAAAAACGCAGGCTATGCTTCGATTTGATATGGGCAGGATCTAGCGGGACCAGAACAGAGCAGGATGTTTCCACGAACGCCCGCCCCCAGGCGGCCGCTGCCGCGGGCTTGACCAAGACCATCGCCCGAAAACCGCGACCCGGCCGGGGCCAGATCCCCGGCGTAAAAGGAAAGCCCGGATCGCGCAGAAAGCCCAGAAGGCCCTGGCGCCTAGGCCGGGTTTTCCTCGACGATGACCAGATCCCGCTCGGCCGCGCCCCGGGCATGATCCAGCGCCGCCTGATATTCGGCCGAGTGATAGCAGGCCACCGCATCCTCGAGGCTGGGAAAACGCGCCACGACATTGCGGGCGCGCTCCTTGCCTTCAAGCTGCACATAGCGCGCGCCGCGGGCGAGAAAGACCCCGCCATGCGCGGCGATCGCCGGACCCGCAAGCCGCGCATATTCGCCATAGGCCTCGGGATCCGTCACGTTCACATGGGCGATCCACAGCGCAGTCATGCCTTCTCTCCGATCAGGGTTTCGACGGCAGCAATGGCGCTGTCGGCGGCGGCAAGGCTGGGCGCCCCGCCCTGGGCGCGGTCGGGACGGCCGCCGCCGCCCTTGCCGCCAAGCGCCGCCGTCGCGGTCTGCACCAGTTCGACGGCGCTGATGCGGGTGGTCAGGTCGGGGGTCACCCCCGCCGCCACCGTCGCCTTGCCCTCGGCCTCGGCCAGCACCACCACCGCGCCCGAGCCAAGCCGCGACTTCATCTCGTCGACCAGCGGGCCCAGTTCCTTGCCGCTCACCCCCTCGACCCGGCGGGCGATCAGCTTGATGCCGTTGATCTCGCGCGGCTTGTCCTCGGAGCCGCCGCCCATGGCCAGCTGGCGCTTGAGCTGCGCGACCTCGTTGGCCAGCGCCTTGCGCTCATCGGCCAGGGCGCGGACCTTGTTCACCACGTCGCCGGCCTGCGCCTTGACGATGCCGGCGATCTCATTGAGTTCGCCGTCCACGCGCCGCAGCGCGTCCATCGCCGCCTGGCCGGTCAGCGCCTCGATGCGGCGGATACCGGCGGCCGAGGCGGTTTCCGAGGTCAGGGCGAACATGCCGATATCGCCGGTGCGTGCGACATGGGTGCCGCCGCAAAGCTCCAGCGAATAGGTCTGCCCGCCGGTCCCCTTGCCCGAGCCCGGCAGCTCGCCCATCGAGACCACGCGCACCTCATCGCCATATTTCTCGCCGAACAGCGCCTGCGCCCCCAGGGCGCGGGCGTCGTCGGGGGTCATGATCCGGGTCTCGACCGGGCTGTTCTGGCGGATGAAATCATTCACCTCGCGCTCGACCTGCGCCAGTTCCTCGGGGGTCATCGCCTTGGCATGGCTGAAATCGAAGCGCAGCCGGTCGGGCGCGTTCAGGCTGCCGCGCTGCGCGACATGCTCGCCCAGGGCGCGGCGCAGCGCCTCGTGCAGCAGATGCGTGGCCGAATGGTTGGCGCGGATGGCGCTGCGGCGGTCGTGATCGACGGAAAGCTGCGCACCCTGGCCGCGCTGGATGGAGCCCAGCGTCACCTCGGCGACATGGATGAAGACGCCGCCGACCTTTTTCGTATCGGTCACCCGCGCGGCACCCGTCTCGGTCTTGATCAGCCCGGTATCGCCGACCTGACCGCCGGATTCGGCATAGAAAGGCGTCTGGTTCACGACGATCTGCACCGCCTGCCCCTCGCCCGCCTCCTCGACGGCACCGCCGTCCTGCACCAGCGCCAGGATCTGGCCCTCGCTGATCTCGGTATCATAGCCCAGGAACTCGGTCGCGCCATGCTCTTCGGCGATGTCGAACCAGATCGCGGCATCCTTGGTCTCGCCCGAACCGGCCCAGGCGGCGCGAGCCTTGGCCTTCTGCTCGGCCATCGCCGAATCGAAACCGGCCGTATCGACCGCGCGGCCCTTTTCGCGCAGCGCGTCCTGGGTCAGGTCCAGCGGGAAGCCATAGGTATCGTAGAGCTTGAAAGCCGCCTCGCCCGGCAGGTTCGCCCCCTTGGGCAGCTTTGCCAGTTCCTCGTCCAGCAGCCGCAAGCCGCGATCCAGCGTCTGCTTGAAGCGGGTCTCTTCCAGCTTCAGCGTCTCCTCGATCAGCGCCTGGGCGCGGCCAAGCTCGGGATAGGCAGCTCCCATCTCGCGCACCAGCGCCGGGACCAGGCGGTGCATCACCGGATCCTTGGCGCCCAGCATATGCGCGTGCCGCATGGCGCGGCGCATGATGCGGCGCAGAACATAGCCCCGACCCTCGTTCGAGGGCATCACCCCATCCGCGATCAGGAAGCTGGTCGAGCGCAGGTGATCGGCGATGACGCGATGATGCACCTTGCCGGGACCGTCCGGGTCGGCGCTGGTCGCATGGGCGCTGGCCTCGATCAGGCTGCGCATCAGATCGGTGTCGTAATTGTCGTGCTTGCCCTGCAACAGCGCGCCGATCCGCTCCAGCCCCATGCCGGTGTCGATCGACTGCATGTCCAGCGCCCGCATCGAGCCGTCTTCGAACTGCTCGTTCTGCATGAAGACCAGGTTCCAGATCTCGATGAAGCGGTCTCCGTCCTCCTCGGCCGAGCCGGGCGGGCCGCCCCAGATCTGCTCGCCATGGTCATAAAAGATCTCGGTGCAGGGGCCGCAGGGACCGGTCGGGCCCATCTGCCAGAAATTGTCGCTGGTCGGGATGCGGATGATGCGGTCGTCGGAAAGCCCCGCCACCTTCTTCCAGATGTTCGCCGCCTCGTCATCGGTGTGATAGACCGTGACCAGCAGCTTGTCCCTGGGGATGCCGAAATCCTTGGTCAGCAGTTCCCAGGCAAAGGGGATCGCGCCGTCCTTGAAATAATCGCCGAAGCTGAAGTTACCCAGCATCTCGAAGAATGTATGGTGGCGCGCAGTATAGCCGACATTGTCGAGGTCGTTGTGCTTGCCGCCGGCGCGAACGCATTTCTGCGCGGTGGTGGCGCGCTTGTAGTCGCGGGTCTCGACCCCGGTGAACAGGTTCTTGAACTGCACCATGCCCGAGTTGGTGAACATCAGGGTCGGGTCGTTTCGCGGCACCAGGGGACTCGACTCGACGACCCTGTGGCCGTTGCGTTCGAAATAGTTCAGGAAGGTCGAGCGGATGTCATTCAAGCTGGGCATATCGGGCCTTCATCGCAAAGCGGTCTTTCCGGCCAGAACCGGTGTGCCGCCCGGTCTAGCCCCAGCCATGGCGGCTGTCCAGCAATCCTGCATGGCCTGGCGCCGGCGGCAGGGTCTTCCTTGTGCAAATATCCTGGGGGAATGCTTCCTGCGCCCCATCCAGGGCGCAGGAAGCGTGGGGGCAAAGCCCCCGTGCTTCGCCTCGAAAACCGGCCCGATCCAGGGTCAATCTTCGGCCATCACCTCGTCGCCGTCGTCCGTGACGCCGAAGTCCAGCCCATGACTGGCGCGGATCTTGTCCTCGATCGCATAGGCCATCTCGGGATGGTCGCGCAGAAACTGCTTGGCATTCTCGCGGCCCTGGCCGATGCGCTCGTCGCCATAGGAATACCAGGATCCGGATTTCTCGACCACGCCGGCCTTGACACCCAGGTCGATCAACTCGCCAACCTTCGAGATGCCTTCGCCATACATGATGTCGAATTCGACTTCGCGGAAGGGCGGCGCGACCTTGTTCTTCACTACCTTGACCCGGGTGGCATTGCCGGTCACCTCGTCCCGGTCCTTGATCGAGCCGGTGCGGCGGATGTCCAGGCGCACCGAGGCATAGAATTTCAGCGCATTGCCGCCCGTCGTCGTCTCGGGGCTGCCAAAGATCACGCCGATCTTCATGCGAATCTGGTTGATGAAGATCACCATGCAGTTCGACCGCCCGATGCTGGCGGTCAGCTTGCGCATCGCCTGGCTCATCAGCCGGGCCTGGCTGCCCATCTGCATGTCGCCCATGTCGCCTTCGATCTCGGATTTCGGCGTCAGCGCCGCCACCGAATCGACCACGACCAGGCTGACCGCGCCCGAGCGCACCAGCGTATCGACGATTTCCAGCGCCTGCTCGCCGGTATCGGGCTGGCTGATCAGCAGTTCGTCCAGGTTGACGCCCAGCCTCTTGGCATATTGCGGGTCCAGCGCGTGCTCGGCGTCAACGAAGGCGCAGACGCCGCCCTTCTTCTGCTCTTCGGCCACGACATGCAGTGTCAGCGTGGTCTTGCCCGAGCTTTCCGGCCCGAAGATCTCGATGATCCGGCCCTTGGGCAGACCGCCGATCCCCAGCGCGATGTCGAGCCCCAGCGAGCCGGTCGAAGTGGCCTCGATCTCGGCCACCGGGTTGTCGGCGCCCAGCTTCATGATCGAGCCCTTGCCGAACTGCCGTTCGATCTGGGCCAGCGCGCTGTCCAGCGCTTTCTGCTTGTCTGCGGATCGCTTGTCGTTCATGTCGAAAAGTGTTGCCCCTGCCATGCGGTCCTCATGCTTATTTCACACCCCGCCATCCGGGGCAATCAGCGCCCGCCCGCCACTTTTGTTCACGGGATGTTCCTATTTGCGCATCCTTGCGCGGAAATGCAAGTCCTGCTTTGCGAATCGGAAGGTCTCTCGCCTTCCTGACCCAGTCTGCCGCAAGAGGATTAAGAAACGGTTTACAGCCTCAGGGCGAGTGGCTATGCCGGCACGCGTGCCGCAATGGCTGAAAGCTTGCAGGAAATGCTGATATTCTGGGAAAGACGACTGGTTTTCTTGGCCACGCCGAAAGCCGGATCCACCGCGGTCGAGACCGCGCTCGAAGCCCTGGCCAATGTCGCCGTCCAGCGCCCGGCCGAACTCAAACACGCCGACCTGCGCACCTATCGCCGCCATATCGAGCCCTGGCTTCATTCCGTCACCGGCGAGAAATTCACCACCATCGCCCTGATGCGCGAGCCGATAGGATGGCTGCGCAGCTGGTACCGCTTTCGCCTGCGCGACGACGAGGAAGATCCGAGCCACGCCATGATCGGGCTCAGCTTCGCTGATTTCGCGCAGGCCTATGCCGATCCCGCCGGGCCCGACATCGCACGCGTCGGCGCCCAGGCGGATTTCCTGACCGCGGAAGCGGATCGCGTCGATCGCATCTTTCGCTACGAGGACATGGATGCCTTCACCCATTTCCTCGAGGATCGACTGGATTGCGCGATCAGCCTGCCCCGCGTCAACGTGCCTCCGGCGGTCGATGTCAGCCTGCAGGCCGAGCAGGAAGGCCTGCTGCGCAAGGTCATGGCGCGCGATTTCGCGCTTTACGATACGCTCTGATCCAGCTGCGCCACCGGTGATCTAGAGCGAATTTGACGAACACCGGGTCGCTTTGAGGATTCACGCGATGAACAATGTCTGATTCACTGCTCCTGTGATTTGCCAGGAGGAGATGATGACGAGGAGCCTAAGACGAGGAGCCTGAGCGGAGACCTTCGCGGTCGGGTAATTGCCGCGATCGAAGATGGGGTTTCGACGCGGGAGGCGGCACGACGCTTCCGCATCGGCATCTCGACGGCCGGGGCCTGGTATCGCCGCTATCGCGAGACCGGCGAGATGGAAGCGCGCAAGCAGGGACAGCCGTCGCGCTCGAAGCTTGATACGCACGCGGCCTTCATTCCGGGCCTCATCGAGAAGACACCGGACATCACTCTTGCTGAGATCGGCGAGCGCGGCGTGCGGGTGGCGCCCTCGACGGTCTGGCTGTTTCTTGACCGGCGCGGCATCACGTTCAAAAAAAGACGGCCAAAAAAAGACGGCGCATGCCTCAGAGCAGCAGCGTCCCGATGTCTTGCGCCGCCGCATAGCCTGGTTCGACGGCCAGCTCGATCTCGATCCCGAGAGGCTCATCTTCATCGATGAGACCGCGGCATCCACGAAGATGGCGCGGCTGCGAGGACGAGCGCCATGTGGCGAGCGATGCCGGGCGCCCATTCCACACGGACATTGGAAGACCACCACCTTTACCGCAGGCCTGCGGCTATCTGGCATGGCGGCACCGATGCTGCTCGATGGGCCAATGAACGGACCAGCCTTCCTCGCCTATGCCGAGCAGGTGCTCGCACCAGAGCTGCGCCCCGGTGACGTCGTGGTCATGGATGTCGTGGTCATGGATAATCTGCCCGCCCACAAGATCAGCGGCGTGCGCGACGCCATCGAAAAAGTTGGAGCACGGCTCCTGTTCCGCCCGCCATACTCGCCGGACTTTAACCCCATCGAGATGGCTTTCTCCAAGCTCAAGGCACTGCTCAGAAAGGTCGCTGCCAGAACCGTTGACGATCTCTGGTCAGCCGTCGCCGACTGTCTATCCGCCTTCACCCCCGAGGAATGCCGGAACTACTTCGAGCCCGCCGGATATGACCCGGACTAAGTCGAATCCGCGCTAGGCGCCGCCCTCCAATTGCCGCGTGACCAGCGCGGTCAGATCCGAAAGCGAGAACGGCTTCGCCAGGAAGGCCGCATCCGGCACGGGCGGTCGCCCCTCGGAAAAGATGTCCTCGGCATAGCCCGACATGAAGATGACCTTCGTGCCGGGCCGGTCGCGCAGCGCGGTGCGCACCCAGGCCGGGCCGTCCATGCCCGGCATCACCACGTCGGTCACGAAAACATCGACCACAAGCCGCCGGTCGGCCAGCAGCGACAGGGCATCTTCGGCGCAGGCGGCCTCGAGCACCTCGAAGCCCTGCAGCTTCAGCGCCCGGCTGGCAAAGGCGCGCACCGGCGCCTCGTCCTCGACCAGCAGCACCGTCGCCTCGACCTCGCGGCGCGCGCGAATCGGACCGGCGGCCGGGGCCGGCATCTCTTCGGGGATGCCTCGGTCATGGGCCGGGAAGAACAGGGAAAAGCAGCTGCCCTCGCCCGGCGTGCTGTCGCAGAAGATATAGCCGCCGGTCTGCTTCACGATGCCATAGGCGGTGGACAGGCCAAGCCCGGTCCCCTCGCCCGTGCGCTTGGTGGTGAAGAAAGGCTCGAAGATCTTGGCCAGATCGTCGGGGGCAATGCCGCAGCCTTGGTCGCGGACCTGAACGCGGACGTAGTCCCCGGCCGGCAGGGTGGCGCGGCCGAATTCGGTCCTGGCCTCCAGCCGGAGATTGTCGGTGCAGATGGCGATGTCGCCGCCCTCGGGCATGGCATCGCGGGCATTCACCACCAGGTTCATGATCACCTGCTCCAGCTGGCGGCGGTCGGCATGGATCATCCGCAGGGCCGGGTCGTGGTCGAAGGTCAGCACGATCCGTTCGCCCACCAGCCGGTTGAGCAGATGCGTCAGCTCCGAAAGCGTGTCGCGCAGATCCATGATCTGCGGCTTGAGCGTCTGCTTGCGCGAAAACGCCAGAAGTTGCCGGACCAGCGCCGCCGCCCGGTTCGCGTTCTGGCTGATCTGGTCCAGGTCGGCATAATCGGGATCGGCCTTGTCGTGGCGCAGCATCAGCAGGTCGCAATGCCCGGTGATCGCGGTCAGCAGGTTGTTGAAGTCATGGGCAATGCCGCCGGCGAGCTGGCCGATGGCCTGCATCTTCTGGCTTTGCACGAATTGCGCCTCGAGCGTCTTGAGCGCGCTGGCATCGGAAAGCACGGCGGTCACATGTTCGTCCCGGCCGCGCGTCAGCGACAGCTGCACGAAACGGTCTGGGCCCTCGGCCCTGACATGCAGCACCTCGCTGCCGCCGACCGTGCGGCCGGCGCTGACATCCGAGATCCAGCCCGCCAGATCGCGCCCGAGCCCGTCCAGCAATGCGGCCAGGTTCTGGCCCAGAACCGGCCCGCCCAGCAGCTCGCAGGCGGCGGTATTGGCGCGCACGACATTGGCCGCCGGATCGAGGATCAGCAGTGAGACGGGAACCAGGTCGAAATCGTCCCCGTCTGCCCGCGGCGGCGGTGCGGCGGGCTGCGCCGGGCGTTCGGGCGCGGTCGCCTGCCACAGCTGGATGGTCGAACCCGCCCGCCGCGTCACCAGATATTGCCCAGCATCGCCCAGGTCGGCACGCACCTTGCCGCTGCGCGCCAGGCCAAGGCCCAGATCGTTCCAAAGCGTCTTCGGATCGGCATGGCGCCGGCCCAGCGCATCCTGCACATGCCGGCCGACCAGGTCGCCGAGCCGGTCCAGCCCCGCCTGGCTCTGCGCCAGAACCAGGCCGTCCGGACCGACGGCAAAGGCCGGCTGTTCATGGTCCCGCAGGGTGGGCAGCACCTGGTTCAGATCGCGCCGCACCGCCAGCCCGCGCCAGAGATGACGGACCGAGATGGCCCCACCCAGCAGATACCAGGCGGTCACTGCCGCCCCCACCGCCAGGAAGGTCGCGCCCCCCGCGGCCTGCCGGGGCTGCAAGGCCAGCCAAAGCGCCCCGACCACCGCAGGCAGCGTCAGGAAAGGCAGCACGATTTGCGCCGCCCGCAGGGATTCCGCCCGTTCCGAATTCATCCAAGCCCTCGCGACCCGCCTTTTTCCGCTGCATAGCGCATGCGCGTTAACAGAGGGTTAACGGCGGCGCATCAGGGCCAGATAAAAGCCGTCCGAGGCGGAAAGCGGGGAAAAATGCCGCGCCAGGATCTGCTCGAACCGGGGATCGCGGGCCAGAAAACCCTGCACCTGTTCGTCGTTTTCGGCGGCCAAAACCGAGCAGGTCATATAGGCAAGGTGCCCGCCCTCGGCAACGAAACCCGCCGCCTGCTCCAGGATCAGGGCCTGCCGGCTTGCAAGCCGATCCAGATCGTCGCGGGTCAGGCGCCATTTGGCATCCGGGCTGCGCCGCCAGGTTCCGCTGCCCGAACAGGGTACGTCCGCGACGACCGTGTCAAAGCGGCCCGCCACCTGGCCTGGCGCCGCCAGACGGATGCGCACCCCCGCCCGTTCGGCGCGCGCCGGCAGATCGGCCATGCGCGCCAAGTCGATGTCATGCGCGACCACCGGGCTCGCGCCCCGCGCCGCCAGCGCCAGCGCCTTGCCGCCGCCGCCGGCGCAGAAATCCAGCACGCTGCCCCGCGCCGGCAGCGCCGCGCAGGCCATCTGCGGCGACAGATCCTGCAATTCGACCAGCCCTTCGCGATAGGCGCGGCTGGGGGCCAAGCGCCGGGCGCCTTCGGCGATGCGCAGCGCGGTGGGCAGATCGGGATGGGGCACGGTCACGATGCCCTCACCGGCCAGCGCGGCGGCGGCGCGGGCAGGATCGGCGCGGCGCAGGTTGACCCGCAGCCAGACCGGCGCACGGTCGCGCATGGCCAGCGCCACCGCCTCGGCATCCGGGCCAAGCGCCTGGCGCCACAGCGGCAAGAGCCAGCCGGGCAGGTCCAGCGCCTCGTCCGGCATCGGCGCGCGTCCCGCGGCGCGCTCGGTATCCGAAAGCGGCGGCGGCGCATGGCCCTCGCCGGTGAAAAGCGCCTCCGGGTCGAGCCCCTCTTCGCGGCACATGCCAAGCAGCAGCCCGCGCCCGGACAGCGCCCCGCCCAGGGCAGCACGCGACCGCAGCCGGCGCAAGGCGTCGAAGACCAGATCCCGCACCGCCGCGCGGTCGCCCGAGCCGGCAAAGCGGCTGGCGCGCGCCCAGCGGATCAGCGCCGCCTCGGCGGCCTGCCCGTCGAGGATGCGGTCGAGGATGGCGATGGCCGCGGCGGCACGGGCGGCGGGCGTCATGTCAGGCAGCGTCCCAGGCGCGGCGGATGGCGGATGGCGGATGGCGGATGGCGGATGGCGGATGGCGGATGGCGGATGGCGGATGGCGTCCAGAAAAGCCGCCGACCGGGCTTTGTCAATCCCGTCCGGCCAGCATCCCCGGCCGCCAGAGCGAAGCCCTTTCGCCTTCAGCCCCTGCCAGACGGATCGAGATCATCGGTTCACCCCCAGCCGCCAGCGGCGAGCGTCCCGCGGCCAGCACCGCCAGCGAACCGGGCCGCCCCGTCACATCGCTGCCGAGGGGTGCGCCCAGCAGCATCACCCGCTCGCGCAGCCGGCTGCGTCGGGCGGTGCCGATCGCGGCGAAGCTGTTATAGGTCTCGGGCGAAACCGCCAGGCCCGCATATCCCTGTTCGCGCAGCATCTGAAGCAGCGTATCGAAACGGGCCAGGTAGCGCTGCGCATGGGCCGGGGTGCGGGAATGGAACGCCCCCGCCGCCTGCCGCCAATCACCGGTCTCGTCATGCAGCTGGCGCAGGAAGCGGGCGGCATAGCGGGCATTTTCCAGCGGATCGAACATCTGCGCCACCGACGAGAAATGCCCGCCGTGCCAGCGATAGTTCAGCTGGAAGCAGCCGATGTCGAGATTGGTGCGCCCCTGGGACAGCCGATCCTGGGCAAAGGCGACGGCGCTGGCGGGATCGTCGAACCAGGTGCCCTCGCCCTCGGCATTGGCGCTCCAGGCCCAGGGGCGCACGATCCCGTCCAGCCGGCGCCCGGTCTCGGTCAGGGTCAGCGCAGCCAGGATGTCGGCGGGCACCCCGCTTTCCGCGGCCGCCTGCTGCGCGGCCCATTCGCAAACCTCGGCCGAGGGCAGCGCCAGCGCGCGGATAGGCGCCAGGACCAGCGCCAGAGCATATAGGATTGCAACAAGACGGAACATGAAACGGCCACAGACAAGGACTCTCTGGCCGTCTCTAGCGCAGGGCGGTTAAGATTCGGTAAGCGGGGCCCGTGGCCGGCCCCGCCGCAGGCCGGATCAGCCCAGCCGGTAGTTCGGGCTTTCGCGGGTGATCTGCACGTCGTGGACGTGGCTTTCCTTCAGCCCGGCGCCGGTGATGCGCACGAACTGGCAGCCGCCGCGCATCTCGGCCACGGTGGCGTTGCCGGTATAGCCCATGGCGGCGCGCAGGCCGCCGACAAGCTGGTGGATCACCGCGGCGGCCGAGCCCTTGTAGGGCACCTGGCCCTCGATCCCCTCGGGGACCAGCTTGTCGCTGGCCGCGTCCTTCTGGAAATAGCGGTCGGCCGAACCCCGCGCCATGGCACCCAGCGAGCCCATGCCGCGATAGGATTTGAAGCTGCGGCCCTGGTACAGGATCACCTCGCCGGGGCTTTCGTCGGTGCCGGCGATGGCCGAGCCGACCATGGCGCAGGACGCCCCCGCCGCGATGGCCTTGGCGAAATCGCCCGAAAACTTGATGCCGCCATCGGCGATGACCGGAACGTCGCCGGCGCCGCGCGCCGCATCCATGATCGCGGTCAGCTGCGGCACACCCACGCCCGCGACGATGCGGGTGGTGCAGATCGATCCGGGCCCGATGCCGACCTTGATCGCATCGGCGCCGGCATCGACCAGCGCGCGGGCGGCCTCGGCCGTCGCCACGTTGCCGGCGATGACCTGCACCGCGTTCGAATGCGCCTTGATGCGGGAAACGGCGCGGGCCACGCCCTCGGAATGGCCATGCGCGGTGTCGATCACCACCAGGTCCACGCCCGCCTCGATCAGCGCCAGGCTGCGCTCATAGCCCTCGTCGCCCACGGTCGAGGCGGCGGCGACGCGCAGCCGGCCCAACTCGTCCTTGCAGGCCAGGGGGTTCAGCACTGATTTCTCGGTATCCTTCAGCGTCAGCAGGCCGGTCAGCTTGCCCTCGGCATTGGTGATCAGCAGCTTCTCGATCCGGCGCGCCTTCATCAGGTCGATGGCCTCGGCCCGGTCGGCGGGCTCGCGCAGGATGGCAAGGTTCTCGGCCGTCATCACCGCCCGCACCGGCATGTCGTCGCTGTTGGCAAAGCGCATGTCGCGGTTGGTGATGATGCCGACCACGCGGCCGGCCGCGTCCACCACCGGAAAGCCGGTGACGTTGTAACGCTCTTGCAGGGCCTTGGCGTCGGCGATGGTCTGGTCCGGGGTCAGGGTGATCGGGTCGTAGACGATGCCCGATTCGAAACGCTTGACCCGGCGGACCTCGTCGGCCTGCTGCTCGGCGGTCAGGTTGCGGTGGATCACGCCGATGCCGCCGGCCTGTGCCATGGCGATGGCCATGCGGCTTTCGGTGACGGTATCCATGGCGCTGGAGAGCAGCGGAATGTTCATGCGGATCTGCTTGGTGACATAGGTCGTCACGTCGGCGGTCGAGGGCATCACCGAGGACGCCGCAGGAACGAGGAGAACATCGTCGAAGGTCAAAGCCTCACGAATCTGCATGGGAGCATCCTTGTCAGGGGTTCGTTTGGCAGTTTCCCATTTCACGCGCCGGCCGGATTGTCCAGCCCGTCAGGCGATGGCCGCGTTGGTTTTCATCGCCAGCCCGCCGCTGGCCCAGGCACGCCAGACCCGGAACAGGATCGGCAGCACCACCAGGCTGGCCGCGACCAGCAGGATCTGCGCCGGCAGCGCCCAGCCCGGCGCAAAGCCCGAGACCGCGGTCCACAACCCCGCCGTCGCCGCCAGCGGAAAGGTGAAGGCACCCCAGAGCGGCGAGAACCCCGCCTCGACCAGCCAGCGCAGGCGCAGGGCGGTCAGGACCAGCGCCGCGGCCGCGGCCCAGGCCAGGACCAGCGCCACCTGCTGCCAGGCAAGCGCGGCGGCGACATTGCCCAGCATGGCGATGGGGGCCAGGTGGATCATCAGCAGCGGGCGCAGGGGCGCCGGCAGCCGCTCGGTCAGCGCCTGATACAGGCTGGCGGCCCAGACGAAGCCGGCCGTCGCCGCCATCGGCCACCACAGCGCCTGGGCCAGCGCCGTCCAGCCGAAGCCGGCGGCCGCCTGCGCGGCGACGATGGGGCCGACGAAGGTCAGCTGCCAGACCGGCGTCACCCGCCCCTGCCCCGGCGTGCGGGCCATGACCGGGATCGCCACCGCCCAGAAGGCCAGCTGCGCCGCCATGCCGGCGACCAGCACCCCCTGGGCCAAGGCCGGCGCAAAGGGGGCAAGCAGCTGCGCCGCGACATAGATGCCGACCAGCGCCGCCGCGATGCCGGCGCGGCCGGGCAGGACGCGCAATTCCTCGACCAGCACGCTGGGGCGGCGGATCAACTTGCTGCCATAGGCGAGGACCGCAAAGCCCCAACCCGCGATCACCATGCCCACCATCATCCCCGATAGCCCCGGCGGCAGGCCGAAGCGCGCCGTCGCCCCGCGCCAGGCCAGGGCAAGCCCCAGCGCGCCCAGCAGCGGCGGAAAGATCGCGGGCGGAACCCGGCGCCAGAGGCCGGGCGGGTTGAGCCGGGGTGGGGCAAAGCGCATGACGGACCTCCTTGATCCTTCATGTCATAGCGTTGCCGGCAGGCCACGCCAGAGCGGCCGGATGCGTCAGAACGCCGCGTTACCGGGCGGGGGCGATTGACGCAAGCAGGCAGGCTGCCGCAGGTTGAACCAAGGGGTTCGACACGAACCTGGCTAGGGAGGAAAACCATGAAAAGGATCGTCACCGGCATCGGCGCCCTGCTGGCAAGCGCCGCGCCCGTTCTGGCCGGCGGGATCGAGCGCGCGCCGCAATCGCTGGCGCCGCTGTTCGAAAGCGGGAATTACCTGGAGTTGAGCTTCGGCGGGGTGAACCCGGACGTGTCCGGGCGGGATCTGGCGGTCTATGGCGGCGCCCCAACAGGCGATGTGGCGCAAGGCTATGGCTTCTTCGGTCTGGCCTACAAGCACCAGTTCAACGAGAACCTGTCCGGCGCGCTGATCGTCGAACAACCCTTCGGTGCCGACGTCCTCTATCCCACGGCGAATTCGCCGGTGCTGGGTGGCACGCGGGTCGAGGTCAACTCGACCACCTATACCGCATTGCTGCGCTACAAGTTCGACAACAACTTCTCGGTGCACGGCGGTATCCGCGGCTCTCATGCGGATGGCCAGCTCAGCCTGCGCGGCCTTGGCTACAAAGGTCCGCCCCCTGCCGGGGTCTCGGGCTACGACCTGGATATCGACGGCGCCTGGGGCATCGGCTGGGTCGCGGGCGTCGCCTACGAGATGCCCGAGATCGCGGCCCGCGTGTCGCTGACCTACAACTCGCCGATCGAACATGATTTTGATATGAAGGAGAGCTTCTCGGGCACTCCGATCGCCGCGAGCGGCAGCTATGAGGTCAAGACCCCGCGCAGCTGGACGCTGGAGGGTCAGACCGGCATCGCCGCCGACACGCTGCTGTTCGGCTCGATCCGCTGGGTGAAATGGTCCGAGTTCCGGGTGGACAACTTCTTCTTCCCGACGCAGACGGGCGCGGAGCTGGTCGAGGTCGAGGATACCACCACCTACACCATCGGCGTCGGGCGCAAGTTCACCGACAACTGGTCGGGCTCGGTCTCGTTCCTCTATGAACCGAGCGAGGGCGACACGGTTTCGCCGCTGGCCCCGGTGAACGGCCGCAAGGCGGTGACGGTGGCCGCGATCTATACGATGGACAACATCAAGATCACCACCGGCATCAACTACACCAAGCTTGGCAACGCCACGCTGGGCGTGGGACCGAGCGGCAACAAGACGGAAGTCGCCAGGATGGACGACAGCGAGGCTTGGGCGATCGCAATGCGCATCGGCTATTCCTTCTGATCCGTGTCACAAGGACAAGGCCCCGGTTCCGCCGGGGCCTTGTCCATGCGAGCCCGGCTCCTGGCTGGGCGGTTCCATGGGTATTTAAGGAACGAAGAAGCCGGGTGCCGTGCCCTGATCGGCATGATGAGATCCTCGCCATGTCCTGCACGCGCCGCGCCTGGCAGCCCTGGAGCGTGAGAATTTGGGAAACGGTGAAGATCAGCCTTGCAGCGCCTTGACCAGGGCGGTGAAATGCTCGCCGCGTTTCTCGAAGTTGGGGTATTGGTCGAAGCTGGCGGCGGCAGGGGCGAGCAGCACGGTCTCGCCCGGCTGGGCCTCGGCTGCGGCGCGGGCGACGGCCTGCTCCATGGTTTCGGCGATCTCATAGGGGGTCTGGCCGATCTGCAGCGCGAAGTCGCGGGCGGAATGGCCGATCAGATAGGCCTTGGTGACATTGCCGAGGAAGGGGGCCAGCGCCTCGATGCCGCCATCCTTGCCCATGCCGCCGGCGATCCAGCGGATGCGCGGGAAGGCGGCCAGCGCCTTGGCGGCGGCATCGACATTGGTGGCCTTGCTGTCGTTGACCCAGGCCACGCCGCCGATCTCGGCGACTGTCTGGCTGCGATGCGGCAACCCTTCGAAGCTGTGGAAGGCGCGCTCGATCTCGCGCGGCGCGATGCCGACGGCGCGGGCCGCGGCATAGGCGGCGCAGGCGTTCTGGTGGTTGTGCTCGCCCGGCAGGCCCCTGACCTCGCGCAAGTCGATCGCGGCGACCTGGCGGCCCTTGCGGTATTCCGAAAGGAAGCCCTTGCGGGCAAAGACCGACCAGCCGAAACGGTCGAGCTTCTGCCCCGAGGAGATGCGGATCACCCGGTCGTCCGAAGCGGCCATGGCGAGCTGGCCGGCAAGATAGCGGCCCTCGGGCTCGTCGACGCCGATCACGGCGCGGTCTGGTCCGCCCTCGGCGAAAAGCCGGCGCTTGGCGGCGAAATAGCCGCCCAGCCCGCCATGGCGGTCGAGATGGTCGGGCGAGAGATTGGTGAACACCGCGACATCGGGGGTCAGGGCGCGGGCGAGGTCGGTCTGGTAGCTGGAAAGCTCCAGCACCACCACCTCGCCGTCATGGGCGGGTTCCAGCGACAAGACGCCGGTGCCGATATTGCCGCCGACCTGGGTCGGGCGGCCAGCCTCCTTCAGGATGTGGTGGATCAGCGCCGTGGTGGTGGACTTGCCGTTCGAGCCCGTGACGGCGATGACGCGCGGGATGGTGTCGAAGCGTTCCCATTCCGCGGTAGCGAAGCTGCGGAAGAACAGGCCGATGTCGTTGTCGACCGGCACGCCGAGCGCATAGGCCGTCGCGATGACCGGATGCGGCTTGGGGTAGAGATGCGGGATGCCGGGGCTGGCAATCAGCGCGGCGATGCCGTCCCAGTTCTGGTCGCGGGTCAGGTCGAGAAGGCGCAGCCCGTCGGCTTGGGCCTGTTCGCGCGTATCGACACCGTCGTCCCAGGCGACGACATGGGCGCCGCCGGCAGCGAGCGCGGCGGCGGTGGCGCGGCCCGAGCGGCCGAGGCCGAGCACGGCGATGGTCTGGTTCTCGACGCCCTGGACCGGGATCATGCTGTTTCCTTCGCTGTGGCAGGCCGGGGGCGCTTCGCCCCCCGGACCCCCCGAGGGTATTTGGAAAACGGAGAAAGCCTGTCAGCGCAGCTTCAGCGTCGCAAGCCCGATCAGCGCCAGGATCAGCGCGATGATCCAGAAGCGGATGACGATCTGCGCCTCGCCCCAGCCCTTCTTCTCGAAATGGTGGTGGATCGGGGCCATCAGGAAGACGCGCTTGCCGGTGCGCTTGAAATAGAGCACCTGGATGATGACGCTGAGCGCCTCGACCACGAAAAGCCCGCCGACGATGGCCAGGACGATCTCGTGCTTGGTGACCACCGCGATGGCGCCCAGCGCGCCGCCGAGCGCGAGGCTGCCGGTATCGCCCATGAAGACCGCGGCGGGGGGGGCGTTATACCACAGGAAACCCAGCCCGCCGCCGATCAGCGCCGCGACGAAGACCGCAAGCTCGCCGGTGCCGGGCACGAAATGCACGCCCAGGTAATTGGCGAAATTCGCGTTGCCGACCATATAGGCGATCACCGCGAAGCTGCCCGCGGCGATCATCACCGGCATGATCGCCAGCCCGTCCAGCCCGTCGGTCAGGTTCACCGCATTGGCCGCGCCCAGGATAACCAGCACCGCGAAGGGCACGTAGAGCAGGCCCAGGTTGATCAGCGCATCCTTGAAGAAGGGCAGCGCCAGTTCGCCGCTTAGCGCCGCCGGATGGGCCCAGGCGGCCGCCGCGCCGGCGGCGGCGGCGATGCCAAGCCCGATCAGCAGCCGCACCTTGCCCGAGAGCCCCGCGTGATGCTGCTTCGTGACCTTGGCATAGTCGTCGGCAAAGCCGATGGCGGCGAAGCCCAGCGTGACCAGCAGCACGATCCAGACATAGCCGTTGTCGAGCCGCGCCCAGAGCAATGTGCCGATGGTCAGTGCGGCCAGGATCAAGAGCCCCCCCATGGTCGGGGTGCCGGCCTTGGAGAAATGGTTTTCCGGCCCGTCGTCGCGGATCGGCTGGCCCTTTTTCTGCTTGCGGCGCAAGAGGTCGATCAGCGGCCGGCCGAAGAAGAAGCCGAAGAGCAGCGCCGTGAAGAAGGCGCCCCCGGCGCGGAAGGTGATATAGCGGAAAAGGTTGAAGAAATCCCCGCCGTCGGAGAGGTTCGTGAGCCAATAGAGCATTACGCTGTCCTTTCGCCAGGCGTCGTGCTTTGGCGCGTCCGCCGCAGCGCGTCAACCACCGTCGAGACCTTGGAGGACTTCGAACCCTTCACGAGCACGATATCGCCGGGCGCGACCAGCTCCCGGGCGCGCTCGGCCAGTTCGGCGGCACTCTCGGCATGCTGCCCGCGACGGGCCTGAGGCAGCGCCTCGTGCAGGGCGCGCATGCGCGGGCCGGCGGTATGGACCAGGTCCACCGCCTCCATGGCGGGATCCGCGGCCATGCCGGCATGGAGCGCGATCTCGTCGGGCCCCAGTTCCAGCATGTCGCCCAGGATCGCCACCCGGCGCCCGCCGGTCAGCCGCGCCAGCGTCGCAAGCCCGGCCGAAAGCGAGGTGGGGTTGGAGTTATAGGCATCGTCGATCAGCCGGATGCCACCCAGATCCTCGACCGCGCCGCGGCCCAGCGGCGGGCGCCAGTCGGAAAGGCGTGCCGCCGCCTGCGCCAGGTCGGCCCCCGCGGCCGAGAGCGCCGCCAGAACGCCGACCGCGTTCATGACGAAATGCGTGCCGGCCGTTGCCAGGGTGAAATCCACCGCCTCGCCCAGCACGCGGGCGCGGACCCGGGTCGCGCCGTCCGCGGTCTCGGCTGTCAGCGGCCGGGCCATGCCCTGCTGGCCGAAACCGATGACGATGGCGCCCGCTTCATCCGCGCAGTCGCGCAGAATCTGGGTGACAGGCAGATCTTCGGGCAGGATGGCGGTGCCCGGCTGGATCAGCCCGCGGAAGATCGCGCCCTTCTCGCGGGCGATGCCCTCGATGGCGCCGAAGGCTTCCAGATGCGCTGCGGCGACGGTGGTGATCATGGCGACATGCGGGCGGGCGAGGCGGGCCAGCGGCTCGATCTCGCCCGGATGGTTCATGCCGATCTCGATGATGGCGAAATCGGTGTCCTGGGGCATGCGCGCCAGCGTCAACGGCACGCCCCAATGGTTGTTGTAGCTGGCCTCGGCCGCATGGATTTGCCCCTGCCCGGCCAGCGCGATGCGCGCCATCTCCTTGGTCGAGGTCTTGCCGACCGAGCCGGTGATGGCGATGACCTTGCCGCCCATCCGGGCGCGGCCGGCGCGGCCAAGTGCCTCCAGCGCCGGCAGGACATCGGGAACGACCAACAGCGGGGCATCGTCGGCAACGCCATGGGGGATGCGGCTGACCAGCGCGGCGCCGGCGCCCTTCTGCAAGGCCTGGGCGACGAAATCGTGGCCGTCGCGGGCCGCTTGCAGGGCGATGAACAGATCGCCCGGCCGGATCGTCCGCGTGTCGATGGAAACGCCCGTGACCGCGAAGTCGCGGGTGGCGCGGCCGCCGGTCGCGGCGACGGCATCCTGCGAGGTCCAGAGCGTCATATCTTGCCATCCAGCGCCGCGACGGCCACCGAGGCCTGCTCGGCATCGTCGAAGGGATAAACGTCGTTGCCGATGATCTGGCCGGTCTCGTGGCCCTTGCCGGCGATCAGCAGCGCATCGCCGGGCTGCAAGGCATCGACGCCGCGCAGGATCGCCTCGGCGCGGTCGCCGACCTCGATGGCATCGGGACCGGCGCCGGCCAGCACCTCGGCGCGGATCGCGGCCGGGTCTTCGCTGCGGGGGTTGTCGTCGGTCACATAGACCAGGTCGGCGAATTGCCGCGCCGCCTCGCCCATCAGCGGGCGCTTCAGGCGGTCGCGGTCGCCGCCGGCGCCGAAGACCACGATGATGCGGCCCATGACATGCGGGCGCAGGCTTTGCAGGGCCGAGGCCAAGGCGCCGGGCTTGTGGCTGTAATCGACGAAGACCGCCGCGCCGTTTTCCCGCACCGCCGCCAGTTCCATGCGGCCGCGCACCGTGGTCAGGCCGGGCAGGGTCTCGATCACCCGCGCCGCCTCGTCTCCGGCGGCGATGGCCAGGCCGGCGGCGGCCAGAACGTTTTCCGCCTGGAAGCCGCCGATCAGCGCCAGCCGCACCAGATGCGCCTGCCCGCGGAAGCTGAAGCGCAGATCCTGGCCGGTGGCATCGTAGCGTTGCCCAAGGATGCGCAGGTCGGCCGACCCGTCCTTACCGACCCTCATCAGCGCCAGGCCGCGTTCGCGCGCGATCTGCGCCATCTGCCGGCCGCGCGGGTCGTCGATATTGACGACCGCCCCGGCGCCCTCGTCCAGCAGGTGATCGAAAAGCAGCGCCTTGGCGGCGAAATATTCGTCGAAGTCCTTGTGATAATCCAGGTGGTCCTGGCTGAAATTGGTGAATGCGCCGGCCTTCAGCCGCACCCCGTCCAGCCGGCGCTGGTCAAGCCCGTGCGAACTGGCCTCCATCGCCGCATGGGTGACGCCCGCTTCCGCCGCCTCGGCCAGCACCCGGTGCAGGGTGATCGGCTCGGGCGTGGTATGGGCCAGCTTGGCCTGGTAGTCGCCCTGCACCCCCATGGTGCCCAGGCTGATCGCCCTGTGCCCCAGCGCCTGCCAGATCTGCCGGGTGAAGGTCGCGACCGAGGTCTTGCCCGAGGTGCCGGTGACGGCGACCATGGTCTCGGGCTGGGCAGCGAACCACAGTGCGGCGGCTCCGGCCAGCGCGGCGCGGGGATCCTCGGCCACGACCAGCGCGGCATCGGCACCCGCCAGCACCTCGGCGGCGATCTCGGCCCCCTTGCGGTCGGTCAGGATCGCGCCCGCCCCCTGGCGCAGCGCATATTGGATGAACTCGCCCCCATGCGCGGCCGAGCCCGGCAGCGCCGCGAACAGATGGCCCGGCCTGACCTGCCGCGAATCGACGGCAAGACCCGTTATCTCGGGGTCGCGCCCCTTGTCCCCCCTCAGCCCCAGAAGGGACAGCCGCATCGCCCGCTCGGTCACGAAGCCTCCGCTCATCAGTTCGAGACGAGCTTTAGCCGATCCGGCAAAGGCCGTTCAACCATCGGCAGCTGCGTTTCCGTGCTGGGACGCAGGCCCAGCAGCGGCGCAACGCGGCGGATCACCTCGGCCGCTACCGGGGCCGAGGTGGCGCCCGCGGTCCGGCTTTCTCCGCCGGGACCGATGGTCGAGGGCTCGTCCAGCGACAGCACCAGCACATATTGCGGATCGCTGGCCGGGAATACCGAGGCGAAGGTCGAGACCACCTTGTTGCCGTAATAGCCCCCCGTCGGGCGCGGCTTGTCGGCGGTGCCGGTCTTGCCCGCGACCTCGTAGCCCTCGACATTGGCGCTGCGGCCGCTGCCGCGGACGACGACCTGGCGCAGCATCTGCACGGCGATATGCGCGGCCTCGGACGACAGCACCTGCTCGCCGCCGCGCGGGCGGCGGTCGTGAATCAGCGTCGGCATCACCCGCTTGCCGCCATTCGCGACAGTCGCATAGGCCGCGGCCAGATGCAGCGGGCTGGCCGCCAGCCCGTGCCCGAAGGCCACGGTGGCCGAGGTCACGGCCGGCCAGCGTTTCGGCACCAGCGGCTTGCCGGTCGGCGCCTCGCTCATCTCGATCGGGGTCGGCTCGAAGAAGCCCAGCTTTTCCAGGAAATCCCTCTGCCGCTCGGCGCCCAGCAGCTGGGCCACGCGGACGGTGCCGACGTTCGAGGACTTCACGATGATGTCCGTCACCGAAAGCGTGCCGTAATTATGGCCGCGGAACTCGTTGATCAGGTATTTGCCGATCTTCATCGGCGCCTTGGCGTTGATCATCGTGGCCGGGCTGACCAGCTTGAGGTCGATGGCCTGCGCCACCGGGAAGATCTTGAAGGTCGAACCCAGCTCGTATTGCCCCTGCACCGCGCGGTTGAACAGCGGGCTGTCCGAGGGATCGCCCTTGAGCAGCGGCCGCGGCCGGTCGTTGGGGTCGAAATCGGGCAGGCTGGCCATGGCGAGGATCTCGCCGGTCTTGACCTCCATCAGGATGCCGGTGGCGCCCTTGGCGTTCATGACCTTCATGCCGTTGCCCAGCACCTCCTCCATGGCGGCCTGGACGGTCAGGTCCAGCGACAGCGCCAGCGGCGCGCCGTCATTGGCCGGATCGCGCAGCCAGTGGTCGAAGGCCTTTTCGACGCCGGCGACGCCGACGACCTCGGCGCTCGCCACGTCCTCCTTGCCGAAGGTGGCGCCGCCAAGGATATGGGCGGCGATATGGCCGTTCGGGTAAAGCCGCATCTCGCGCGGGCCGAACAGCAGGCCCGGCTCGCCGATGTCATGGACGGCCTGCATCTGCTCGGGGCTGATCTTCTTCTTGATCCAGACGAAGGTGCGCTTGCCGGTGAAATCCTTGTTGAGCCGCTCGATATCCAGGTCGGGGAAGATGCGGACCAGTTCGCGCGCCGCGCGCTCGGGCTCGACCATCTGCTGCGGATGGGCGTAAAGCGAATGGGTCAGCAGGTTGGTGGCCAGAACCCGGCCGTGCCGGTCGGTGATGTCGGCGCGTTGCGAGATGATCTGCGCGCCGGTGGTCTGCACCCGCGGTTCGCTGGGCTGGCTGGCGGCCAGCACGCCCATCTTTGCGCCCACGGTGCCAAAGGCCAGCGCGAAGGCGCAGGACATGAAGAACAGCCGGGTGCGGGCGCTGCCGCGCGCGCTTTCCTGGATCGCGGCATGTCTCTGGGCGCGGTTCGCGGCCTCGATGGCATCGGGATTCTCGCCGGTTTCGCGGGCGCGAAGGATGCGGGCCAGCGGGCGCAGCGGGGTGCGGATCATGGCGTGCTCTCCTGTGGTCTGCGGGGCGGGAAGCCGGCGGGACGTTCGACCGGCAGGTCGGCATCCGTGCCGGGGGCGGGCTGGAACAGCTTGGGCGCCGGGAAGGCCACCTGCCCCACGTCCACGAACTGGTCGGAGCCGAAGGGCACCAGCTTCAGCCGCTCGAAATTCAGGTCGACCAGCTGGCGCAGGCGCTCGGGCCGGTTCAGATAGGCCCATTCCGCGCGCAGCACGCCCAGATCCTCGCGCAGCCGGCCGATCTGGCGCTGGATGTCGCTCATCTCGCTGATGGCGGCCTGGGTGCGATAGTTCTCGCGATAGGCCCAGAAGGCCAGACCCATCACCGAAAGCGCGGTCAGAAGGTAAAGCACCGAACGCATTACGCCCCCCTTTCGGACAGCAGCGGCAGGCCCAGGGCCGCCGGATCGACCCGGCCAGCCGGCGCCGCGGTGCGGATGCCGACGCGCAAAAGCGCCGAGCGCGCGCGCGGATTCGCCGCCAGTTCGGCCTCGTCGGCGCCGATGGCTCGGCGGAAGGGCAGCGTGAAGGCCGGCTCCTCGCGCGCGGCCTCGGGCGCGTAGCGGCTGCCGCCGCCAGCGCTGTTCGAGCGCGCCTGCATGAACCGCTTGACGATGCGATCCTCGAGCGAGTGGAAACTGACCACGGCCAGCTTGCCGCCCGGCCGCAGCGCCCGTTCGGCCGCGGCAAGCCCGGCGACCAGCTGGCCGAATTCGTCGTTCACCCAGATGCGGATCGCCTGGAAGGCGCGGGTCGAGGGGTGGCTCTGTCCCGGCTTCGGCCGCGGCAGGCAGCCGGCAACGATGTCCGAAAGCTGGCCAGTGCGGCTCAGCGGCCGGGCAGCGACGATGGCCTTGGCGATGCGGCGCGAGGCGCGTTCCTCGCCGTAAAGATACAGCACGTCGGCGATGACCTGCTCGGGCGCCGTGTTCAGCAGGTCGGCCGCCGAGGGACCGTCGCCGCCCATGCGCATGTCCAGGGGGCCGTCGCGCAGAAAGGAAAAGCCGCGCTCGGGCTGGTCGAGCTGCATCGAGCTGACGCCCAGGTCCAGCACCACGCCGTCGACCGGCCCGCCGGCCAGCCTGTCGAGGTCCGAGAACGTGCCCTGGACCAGCCGCAGCCGGTCGCCGTATTCGCCCGCCCAGGCTTCGGCCATGCGAAAGACCGCCGGGTCGCGGTCGATGCCGATCACCCGGTCGGCGCCCTGTTCCAGCAGGCCGCGGGCATAGCCGCCGGCGCCGAAGGTGCCGTCGACCCAGGTGCCCTGCACAGGCTGAACGGCCCGCAACAGCGGGCCAAGCAGGACGGGGATATGCGGCGCCTCGGCCATGCCCTAGCCCTCGTCCTTCGCCGCGGCGGGGGCCAGCAGCGACAGCGGATCGGCGCCCGGCTCCAGTTCCGGCACGCGGGCCTCCAGCGCGCGTTCTTCCTCGGCATAGGCCTCGGGGGTCCAGACCTTCAGGCTGTCGCCGGCCGAGATGAAGAAGGCGCTGTCGGTCAGGCCGATCTTCTCGCGCAGCTTCTGCGGCAGGACCAGGCGGCCGTCGCCGTCGATCTCGGCCTCGTCGGCATGGCCCTGGTAGATGTTTTCCAGGAGGTTGCGGGCGGCCGAGCCGCGCGGCATGCGGGCGATGCCCTCTTCGATCTCCTCCATCGCCTCGATGGTGAAAAGCTGCAGCCAGTTCCAGTCGCGGGTGCCGTAGACGATGACCAGTTGCGCGCGCTTGCCGGCCTGCCAGTCGGGATCGGAGGCTTCAAAGACCCGGCGGAACTTGGCCGGGATGGAAACGCGGCCCTTCGCGTCCACCTTGACCTCTTCCGACCCTCTGAAACGGCGTGCCAAGGGCGCGCCCTCCTTTCACTGTCCCGACCTTTCCGGTCTTGCCGAAAAGGAAAGGCGGACCGGGCTGCTGCCACTGCCCGATCCGCCGCCCTCGTTCCCATCTCTGGGCCCCGTAGTTTCGGGGATCGCGCCCTGCGTTTCGCGCCACCTGGGGGAGGTGCTGCTCGCGCGCCGCAGGGGTCGTTCGGAAACGGGTTGCCTGTATGAAAGCTGCTTGTCGCCTTTGGGGTCTTGCTGCCCCTTGAGCCCGTTCCGTGAACCAAGGGATGCCATGGGATTTCATGGGACGCAATGGATTTGTTTGGTCGCGGCACCAGCACAGGCGGGCTCTTGCCGGCGAACACGGCGCGAACAAATTCACAACCGCGCGACAAGAGGGGAAGGTATCGGATGCAGGGATAAAGGAGACACTAAATATGGTATGCTGGCGGGATGTGGCAAATAAATCCCACCATTTCCCGGAATCGTCCCCCAAGCTCCCCTCAAGCGGCGATTCTTCCACCGAAAAGGACGAAAGCTTGCGGATTCGGCTGGCCTTCACAAGCACTCACGCCGCGGTGATTCGGAATCCGGGACCCATTCCCATGTTTTCCCGGACCCGTTCCCGTGATTTCCCGAACGGGTCCGAAAGGCCGGGTCAGGCCATGCCGCCGGCGATCAGGCGCTCGGCCAGCCGGGCGAAGGATTGCGCCGCCGGGCCGTCACCGGCCGCGATCGGCGTGCCGGCATCGCCCGCAAGCCGCAGGTCGAGGTTCAGCGGGATCTCGCCCAGGAAGGGCAGCCCCAGCGCCGCCGCCTCGGCAGCGACGCCGCCATGGCCGAACAGATGCGCCTCATGGCCGCAATTCGGGCAGATATAGGTGGACATGTTCTCGACCAGCCCCAGCACCGGGGTCTGGAGCTTGCCGAACATGTCGATGGCGCGACGGGCGTCGATCAGCGCCACGTCCTGCGGGGTCGAGACGATGATCGCCCCGCTGACCTGCGCCTTCTGGCACAAGGACAGCTGCACGTCGCCAGTGCCGGGCGGCAGGTCGACCAGCAGCACGTCCAGCTCGCCCCATTTCACCTGGTTCAGCATCTGCTGCAGCGCGCCCATCAGCATCGGGCCGCGCCAGACCACGGCCTCGCCTTCCTTCATCATCAGGCCCAGCGACATGACGGTCACGCCATGGGCGTGCAGCGGCTCGATCATCTGGCCGTCGCTGGTCGGGCGCTGCCCGGTCAGGCCCAGCATCCGCGGCTGCGAGGGGCCGTAGATATCCGCATCCAGCAGCCCGACCCGCCGCCCCTTGCGCGCCAGCGCCACCGCCAGGTTCGAGGTCAGCGTGGATTTCCCGACCCCGCCCTTGCCCGAGCCGATGGCCAGGATCCGTGCCACGCCGCTGACCGGGGCCGGCCCCGCCTGGGGCGTCGGGTGGCGGCCGATCTTGAGACTGGGCGGCGCCTCGCCGCCCGAGCGCGCCGCAACCTGCGGCGCCGCGCCGCGCGGTGCGGCGGGGGCGGTGGTGACGATCTGCACCTTCTCGACCCCCGGCAGGGCGGAAAGCCGGCGCTGCGCCTCGGCCTCGACCGGGGCCAGCGCGCGGGCGGAACCGGCATCCGCCGCCTCGATGACGAATCGCACCACGCCCGATTCGACGTTGAGCGCACGCACCAGATCGGCAGAAACCAGGTTGCCGCCGCCCGGAACCGCGATCTGGGCAAGTTCCGCAAGCACACGTTCCCGTGAGATGGTCATGGCTACCCCCGCATCAAAGCGCCCGCAGCATCGCAATTCGCGCGGGGATGGGCAAGCCGGGCTTGCGGGCTGATAACGCTAACCCCCTGTGACCCCGCGTAAAATACGACCGATCCGCTAGAGAAACTTGATCGAGCTTGTAAAAGGCCTGAAAAATTCACGGATTATTAACGAGTTGACCCCGAAGCCCAGAAACAGCCATGCCGATTCTGCATAGCAGCATCTCGCCCGCAGCCATTGTGCAGATGCAGAAAAGGGCCCATGTTCGTCTCAACAGCGCGACAGGGAAAACCGACCGCGCCATCCGCAAGACGAAAGAGTGAATGAAATGGCTGTTCTCGATCTGATCCATGGCGGTATGCACCGCAACGACATCGCCGGCAACGGCGCGATCGCGAAATTCGTGGCCAATCTGCGTGACCACATGGCCCGCCGGGCGGTCTATCGCCAGACCCTGCGCGAACTGGGCGAGCTGTCCAACCGCGAACTGGCCGATCTGGGGCTGAGCCGCAGCAATATCCGCAGCGTGGCTTACGAAGCCGCCTGGGGCACGAAGTAAGCGAATAGAACACCCGACCCACTCCTCCTCCCTTGGGTCCGGGTTCAGGCGGCATCCTCCCTCCTCCTCCCTGAGGATGCCGCCGCCAGATACGGTGAAGCCTCTCCTCCTCCCTGGGCTTCACGGTGCAGGCGGCTCCCCCTCCTCCCTGGGGATGCCGCCAAGAATACCGCCGCAAGGCGGAACGGAATGCGACGGTCCTCTCCTCCTCCCTGGGACCGTCAGCACGCGGTAATGGCCTCCTCCTCCCCGCCATTGCCGCACCCTATACGGCGAGACCCCTCCTCCTCCCTGGGTCTCGCGGTCCGGCGGCAGCCTCTCTCCTCCTCCCGGAGGCGCCGCCAAACCGACACGGCGAAGCCCCCTCCTCCCTGGGCTTCCCGTTCTGCGCGGCGCCCTCCCCTCCTCCTCCCTGGAGGGCGCCGCCAAAACACCGCCGCAAGGCGGAACGGAATGCGACGGTCCTCTCCTCCTCCCTGGGACCGGCAGCACGCGGTAATGGCCTCCTCCTCCCTGCCATTGCCGCGCCCCATACGCGGCCCCTCCTCCTCCCTGGGCCAGCGTTGCGCGGCGGTGCCCCCTCCTCCTCCCTGGGCACCGCCGCTTTTCATTTCCGGGCCATCGGGTTAATCGCGGGACATGTTGTCCTATCAGCACGCCTATCACGCCGGAAACCTGGCCGACCTGCACAAGCACGCGCTGCTGGCCTGGATGCTGGCCTATCTGACCGCCAAGCCCAAGCCGCTGAGCTATCTGGAAACCCATGCCGGGCGCGGGCTCTACGACCTGGCAGCACCCGAGGCCGAAAAGACCGGCGAGGCAGCGGCGGGCATCACCCGCGCCCTGTCCGAGGATTGGCTGGCCGCGGATCACCCGCTGCGCCTTGCCCTGGACGCGGTGCGTGCCCGCCATGGCGCCACGGCCTATCCCGGCTCGCCGCTGATCGCGCGGCATTTCCTGCGGCCGGGCGACGTGGCGCATCTGGCCGAGCTGCACCCGGCCGAACACGCGGCCCTGGCCGAGGTCGCGGGCTTTGCGCATCTGCACCGGCAGGACGGGTTCCAGATGGCGCAGGCGATCTGCCCGCCCATGCCGCGGCGCGGGTTGCTGCTGATCGACCCGAGCTATGAGGTCAAGGCCGATTACGACGCCATCCCGCGCCATGTCGCCCAGCTGGCGCGCAAGTGGAATGTCGGCGTGATCGCGCTGTGGTATCCGATCCTGGCCGATCTCCGCCATGCGCCCATGGTCGAGGCGCTGCGCCGCAACCATCCCGAGGCGCTGCTGTCCGAGCTGCGGTTCCCGCCGGCACGGCCGGGCCATGGCATGATCGGCTCGGGCATGGTGGTGCTGAACCCGCCTTACGGCCTGGCCGAGGAGGCCCGGCGGATCGAGGCGCTGTTCTAGGGCCGTGAAGGGGGGACTTCGCGTCCCCCGCCCGCCGCAGACGCGGCGGCCTCCCCCTGCGGGATATTTGGACAAGGAAGAAGCCAGGAACAGGCCAGCGCCGCGGCCATGCGCCGGTCGGTTTCGTCCTCGGGGCCGTCGGCCCAGGGGCGGAAACGCAGGCGGAAGGCGGCAAGCCGCGCCGGTTCGTCCGGATAGCCGATGCGGGACAGGCTCTCGGCCAAGGACAGGTCGGCGCCCGATCCATCCGGCCAGACCGCCAACCCCTGCAAGGCCAGCCGGCGCCAGTCGAAGCGCGGGCCGGGGTCGATCTTGCGCCCCGGCGCCATGTCGGAATGGGCGATCACGCCCTCGGGCCCGATGGACCAGCGCGCCATGATGGCGCCCAGCAGCCTCTCCAGCGCCGCCATCTGCGGCTCGGGAAAGGGACGGTCGCCGGGATTGACCAGCTCGATGCCGATGCTGCGCGAATTGACGTCCTCGCGCCCCTGCCAGGAGCCGGCGCCCGCGTGCCAGGCGCGGCGATCCTCGGGGACGAGCGCCTCGGTCGTCCCGTCCTCATGGACCAGCCAATGCGCGCTGACCTCGGCCTCGGGGTCGCAGAGCCGGGCGCGGGCCGAAGGCCCGTCCGCCATGCCGGTATAATGGAGCACGACCAGCGAGGGCCGCTGCCCGCGCCGGTCGCCGTGATTGGGCGAAGGGCTCAAAGCCCGGATTGGCGCAGCGGGCGCGGATCCCAGCCGCAAACGAAACCGTCGCCGTCAGGATCCAGCCCGCGCGGGTCGATCACCGGCCCCCCCGCCGCGAGGAAGGCGCTTTGCGCCACGTCGGCGCTGGCATAGCTGCGGCAGGCCCGCGCCGCCGCCGATTCGGAACTGCCGCTGCGCTGGTATTTGCGCGTGCCCGGCGCCTGGCTTTCCTGCTGCGCATAACGCACCAGCGAGGGCGTCGCGGCCTGAGCCGCCGCCGGTGCCCCAGCCGGCGGAGACGCTGTGGCGGGGGCAGGCACGGGACGGGCGGCAGCCGAAGCGCGCGGCTTGGCTGCCGTCCCGGCGATCTGGGCCGCGGTGGGCGCCTGCGCCGGCAAGGCGATCGGGATCACCTTGGGCACCGGACCCTTGCCATGCAGCGCGACCTCGCGCGCCTGCAGGTATTCCGCATAGGGCGAACCATTGTGCATGGCGCTGTAATTCGGGTTCCAGCCCGTATTCTCGCCGCAGCCGGCCAGGGCAAGAACGGGGCCAAGCAGGGCCAGGATCGCCAGGTTCCGCATCATTCTCTCCGGTTTGAGGCCGCTCACCACCAGCGCGAGGGCTTCGCCGCAAATCCTGCCGCAGATTCGAGGCCCTGCGCAAGGTTCAAGAGCCCGCCTTCGTCCCAGGGCCGGCCAATCAGCTGCATTCCCAGCGGCAGGCCCTGCCGGTCCAGCCCCACCGGCACCGAAATCCCCGGCAGTCCGGCCAGGTTCACCGTGACGGTAAAGACGTCGTTGAGATACATCTCGACCGGATCCTTGCCCGACATCTCGCCCAGGCCAAAGGCGGCGCTGGGGGTGGCGGGCGTCAGGATCGCGTCGATGCCATCGGCAAAGACCTGGTCGAAGTCGCGCTTGATCAGCGCGCGGACCTTGCGGGCGCGGTTGTAATAGGCGTCGTAGAAGCCCGCCGACAGCACATAGGTGCCGATCATCACCCGGCGCTGCACCTCGGGGCCGAAGCCCTCGGCGCGGGTCTTTTCATACATCTCGACCACGCCGTCGCCGGCGCCCAGCTTCGCGCGGCGGCCATAGCGCACCCCGTCATAGCGCGCGAGGTTCGACGAGGCCTCGGCCGGCGCGATGACGTAATAGGCCGGCAGCGCGTATTTCGTATGCGGCAGGGTGATGTCCACCACCTCGGCGCCGGCATCGCGCAGCATCTCGGCCGCCTGGTGCCAGAGCGCGTCGATCTCGTCCGACATGCCTTCCATGCGGTATTCGCGCGGAATGCCGATGCGACGCCCGCGGATGTCGCCGGTCAGCGCCGCCTCGTAATCCGGCACCGGGCGCTCGGCACTGGTCGAGTCCTTGGCATCGACCGAGGCCATGGCGCCCAGCATGATCGCCGCGTCGCGCACCGATTTCGTCATCGGCCCGGCCTGGTCCAGCGAGCTGGCAAAGGCGATGACGCCCCAGCGGCTGACCCGGCCATAGGTCGGCTTCAGCCCCACCGTGCCGGTGAAGGCCGCCGGCTGGCGGATCGAGCCGCCGGTATCGGTGCCGGTCGCGGCCAGGCACAGGTCCGCCGCCACCGCCGCCGCCGAACCGCCCGAGGAACCGCCCGGCGTCAGCTGCCGGTCGTCGACCTTCCACGGGTTGACCACCGGGCCGTAGCAGGCACTCTCGTTGGAAGAGCCCATGGCGAATTCGTCCATGCTGAGCTTGCCCAGCATGACCGCGCCGGCATCCCACAGGTTCTGCGTCACCGTCGATTCATATTGCGGCAGGAAGCCTTCCAGGATCCGGCTCGCAGCCTGCGACGGCACGTCGCGGGTGCAGAACAGATCCTTGATGCCCAGCGGGATGCCGCACATGGCGGGCGCGTCGCCCGCGGCGATGCGCTTGTCGGCCGCCGCTGCCATTTCGCGGGCCTTTTCCGGGGTCTTGTGAGAATAGGCGTTCAGCGCGCCGGCGGCGTCGATGGCGCCCAGGCAGGCCTCGGTCAGCTCGGTGCTGGTGAAATCGCCTTTGCGCAGCCCGTCGCGGGCCTCGGCGATGGTCAATTTGTTCAGGTCGCTCATTCCACCACCTTCGGCACGGCAAAGAAGCCCTCGCGCGCATCGGGCGCGTTCTTCAGGATCAGATCCTGCATCTCGCCATCGGTAACGATGTCCTCGCGCCGCTTGAGCCGCATCGGCTCGACCCCGGTCATCGGCTCGACGCCTTCGACATCGACTTCGTTCAGCTGTTCCATGAAATGCAGGATGCCGTTCAGCTCCTGCGCCAGCGCGGGCAGGTCGGCGTCCTTGACCGCAATCCGCGCCAGATGCGCGACCTTGCGGGCTTCGTCCTCGGTGATCGCCATGGGAGGCTCCTTTCGCTTGCGCCGGGTTTTACCGGGGCGGCCGGGGCGGGGCAAGCACTCGCGCAGGCAGAACTTTACGCCCGCCGCCCGGCTTGGCAGGATGCGGCGACGCAAGAAAAAGGAGCCCTCCCATGAAACTGACCTGGCTTGGCCATTCCGGCTTCCGGCTGGAGATAGAACAGGCGGTAATCCTGATCGACCCCTGGCTGTCCGGCAATCCGATGTTCCCCGAGGGCAGCCGCGACCAGGCGATCCGCGGCGCCACCCATATCCTGCTGACCCATGGCCATGGCGACCATACCGGCGACACGCTGTCGATCGCGCGCGAGCTGAAGATCCCGGTCGTCGGCATCTACGACCTGATCAACACCTGGCAGACGCATCAGGACATCGAGGGCATCGGCTTCAACAAGGGCGGCACCGTCGATCTGGGCGGCGCCAAGGTGACGATGGTCAATGCCAGCCATTCCTCGTCCTTCGACGGCAACGAGGGACCGGTCTATGCCGGGCACGAGTCGGGCTACATGATCGCCGGCGAAGGCCATGTGATCTATGTCTCGGGCGATACCGACATCATGGCCGACATGGCGTGGATGGGCGAATATCACCGGCCCGATATCGGCATCCTCTGCGCCGGCGGGCATTTCACCATGGACATGGACCGGGCGGCCTGGGCGGCGCGGAAGTATTTCGACTTCAAGACCGTGATCCCCTGCCATTACAAGACCTTCCCGCTGCTGGCGCAGGATGCCGAGGCGCTGAAGGCCGGCCTGCCGGGCGTGCAGGTGATCGAACCCGAGGTGATGCGGCCGATCTCGCTCTAGCCCGCCCTCAGGGCCAGCGATAGGTGCTGGGTTCCGGTTCTGCCCGCCCCGCAAGCCGGGCCGGCGCGAAGATCTCGACCAGCAGCGGATGACAGGCGGCGGCGTCGCTGGAATGCTCGCTGCCGCAATCGCCGCCCGGACAGGCCGAAAGTCCGCCGATCAGGTCGATCTCGGCGAAGAACTCGATGTGGTCGCCCGGACGCACCGGGCTTGCCTTCATGAAATACTGGCCGGTGTCGCGGGTGAAGCCGGTGCACATGAAGACGTTCAGCACGTCATGCACCAGGGGCTCGGCCTCCTGGCGCGAAAGGCCCAGCTCGGCCATCAGCGCATTGACCAGGTTGGAATGGCAGCAATGGTGGTAGTCCTGCCCGTTCAGCAGGCGATGGGTATAGGGATCGCAGCGCGTGCCGATCACATCATGGACCGAGGCGCCGTATTCGTCGATCCCATACCATTCCAGCGTATCCTCGACCACCGTGGCCATCGGGCGCAGATGCGGAAAGCTGGACCACATGCGATGGCCGCGCGTCAGATGCGTGCCATGCAGGGCACGGGTCTTGCCGGAATAGAACCGCTCACGCGGATCGGCGGCGGACCACAGGTTCAGATCGCCGACCTGCGGCCCCTCGACGCTGGTGATGCGAAAGAAATGCCCGGCCGGGACGTGAAAGCAACGCGCCTCGCGCGGGGGCACCAGGCATTCGCCGGATTTGCGCGCCGTCAGCCGCAGCGCCTGCAAACCGGACAGGTTCGGATCGGGCAGCGTCTCGTTCGGATAGCAGATGACCGGGCGGACAGCCCGGCGTTCGGCAGCGTCTTCGGGAATGATGCAGGTCATGGGGCGATGCTATGCGCGCGGCCGTGGCATCGCAAGCCGCTCTCATCCCGCCTCTCCGCCCTGCCGCATGGGTATTTGGAGAACAGAGAAGCTGGAGATGTGGCCTGGCTTCTCTGTTCTCCAAATACCCAAGAAAGCGCGCAGCAAACGCCTTGCGGGAATGACAAAAGCGCGGCCGGGAAGCCGCGCTGGAAGGCCCGCGCGAGCGGGCAAGGCGCCGCGCTTCAGGCGGCTTGGCGAATGTCGGCTTCCATCGGCATCGGATCGAAGCTGAAATAGCCGTACATCTGCTCCAGCACGGCCAGGGCCACGCGGTCTGCCGACTTGGCCGGCTTCAGCACGGTCAGGTTGGCACTGGGTTTTTGGGTCTCGGCAAGGGTTTTCATCCGAAGGTCTCCGGGTCGAAGTGATGCTCTTCCCCGCCGGAAAAGATAATGCCGCGCCGCAGAAAAATCTACCTCTGCGACGCGGCGTCAAACGGCATATCACGGCATACCGGCCATGACGGCCGTGCAAATCAAACGATCCGGTCCACCATCATGTGCTTGATCGAGGCGATGGCCCTGGCCGGGTTCAACCCTTTGGGGCAGGTGTTGGTGCAGTTCATGATCGTGTGGCAGCGATACAGCTTGAACGGATCCTCAAGCGCATCCAGCCGCTCGCCCGTGGCCTCGTCGCGCGAATCGATGATCCAGCGATAGGCATGCAGCAGGGCCGCCGGGCCCAGGTAGCGGTCGCCGTTCCACCAGTAGCTCGGGCAGGCGGTCGAGCAGCTGGCGCACATCACGCATTCATAGAGGCCGTCCAGCTTCTTGCGGTCCTCGATCGACTGGCGCCATTCCTTGTCGGGGGTCGGCGTCTCGGTGATCAGGTAGGGCTGGACCGAGGCGTGCTGGGCGTAGAAATGCGTCAGGTCGGGCACCAGATCCTTGACCACCGGCATATGCGGCAGCGGATAGATGTTCACGTCCCCCTTGATCTCGTCCATGCCGAAGATGCAGGCCAGATGGTTGCCGCCGTCGATGTTCATCGCGCAGGAGCCGCAGATCCCCTCGCGACAGGAACGGCGGAAGGTCAGCGTCGGGTCGATCTCATTCTTGATCTTGATCAGCGCGTCCAGCACCATGGGCCCGCATTTGTCCATGTCGACGAAATAGGTGTCGATGCGCGGGTTCTCGCCGGTATCGGGATCCCAGCGATAGATGTTGAAGCGGCGGACGTTCGTCGCGCCTTCGGGTTTCGGCCAGGTCTTGCCGACCCGCATGCGGCTGTTCTTGGGAAGGGTAAGTTGGACCATTGGGTAACTCCTGGTGGTCAGGCCGTCATCTTGCGATCAGGCCGTCATGCGGTGGCTTGGGCGGAGGGCGTCAATGCACCCCCCAGCCCGGCTGTTGGTAAAGCGGCCGCGTCGGCATCTGTCCCGAGCGGTTGAGGACGCAGCGGTCGAAGACCTGGGACGGGTCGCGCCCGAGGATCTGGTCCGAGGACAGGTCCACGCTGACGAAACCGCCGCGATAGCCGCCCGAGCCGACCCCCAGCCCGACCTGGGTCCGCGGCGACCGCGCATCCAGCGCCTGGACCATGCAGACGCGCTCGGCCTCGGCGACCGGGATCCGCACCGGCGCGGGCGCGCAGGCCGCCAGCCCCAGCAGAACCGGGGCAAGGCCGGGGCCAATCGCGCCGCGCCAGGCCATCAGGCGGCCCGCTTGGCCGCCGCCGCGGCGCCGGCGATGCATTGCGTGGTCGCCGGGCGGCCGACGATGGCGGCCACCGCATCCCCTGCCCCGGCCGCGCCGGCCTCGGCGATGCTGGCCAGTTCGGCGCTGGTGGCGTTCTGCATCACGCAATCGGTATAGGGCGCGACATTGGCGCCGGGCAGGCGCCGCGCCATCTCGCGGTTGACGACGACGCGCGCCGAGGAACGGATCGCCGCATCCGGCGCGGGGGCCGCGACCGGCGGCAGCGGCGCCGGCGCCATGCCGGGGTTCTGCACCACGCAGCCGGAAAGAGCCAGCGCAGCGGCGGTCAGGATCAGGGGAAGACGCATCAGTAAACCCTCGCTTTGGGTGCGATCTTTTTCAGGTCGATCCCGCCTTCCTCTTGCGTGGTCAGAGGCTCGAGGTGCACGGGCCGATAGGCCAGTTTAACATCGTTGCCTTCGATCCACGCAAGCGAGTGCTTGCGCCAGTTGGCATCATCCCGCTCGGGGTAGTCTTCATGGGCATGGGCGCCGCGGCTTTCCTTGCGCGCCTCGGCGCCGACGATGGTGGCCAGCGCGTTGGGCATCAGGTTGGTCAGCTCCAGCGTCTCCATCAGGTCGCTGTTCCAGATGAGGCTGCGGTCGGTGACCTTCAGGTCGTCCATCTTGGCCGCGATCACCTTCATCTTCTCGACGCCCTCGGCCAGGGTCTTGTCGGTGCGGAACACCGCGGCATCGGCCTGCATGGTGCGCTGCATCTCAAGCCGCAGCTCGGCCGTCGGCACCGAGCCGTTGGCGTTGCGGATGCGGTCGAAGCGGTCCAGCGCCTTGTCCACCTGTTCCTTGTTGGTGCTGGGGATCGCCGCCTTGCGATCGATCACCTGCCCGGCGCGGATCGCCGCGGCGCGGCCGAAGACCACCAGGTCGATCAGCGAGTTCGAGCCCAGCCGGTTCGCGCCATGGACCGAGGCGCAGCCGGCCTCGCCCACCGCCATCAGGCCGGGGAAGACCTGGTCCGGGCTTTCGACGGTCGGGTTCAGCACCTCGCCCCAATAGTTCGTGGGGATGCCGCCCATGTTGTAATGCACCGTCGGCAGGATCGGGATCGGCTCGCGCGTCACATCGACGCCGGCAAAGATCTTGGCCGATTCCGAGATGCCCGGCAGCCGCTCGGCCAGGCTTTCCGGCGGCAGGTGCATCAGGTTCAGATGCATGTGGTCCTTGTTGGGACCGACGCCGCGACCCTCGCGGATCTCGATGGTGATGCAGCGCGAGACCACGTCGCGGCTGGCCAGATCCTTGTAGGTCGGTGCGTAACGCTCCATGAAGCGTTCGCCCTCGCTGTTGGTCAGGTAGCCGCCCTCGCCGCGCGCGCCCTCGGTGATCAGGCAGCCCGAGCCGTAGATGCCGGTCGGATGGAACTGCACGAATTCCATGTCCTGAAGCGGCAGGCCGGCGCGCGCCACCATGCCGCCGCCGTCGCCGGTGCAGGTATGGGCCGAGGTGGCGCTGAAATAGGCCCGGCCATAGCCGCCGGTCGCCAGCACCACCATCTTGGCGTTGAAGACATGGATGGTGCCGTCGTCCAGCTTCCAGCACACCACGCCGGTGCAGGCGCCGTCGGTGATGATCAGGTCGAGGGCGAAATATTCGATGAAGAACTCGGCCTTTTCCTTCAGCGACTGGCCATAGAGCGTGTGCAGGATGGCATGGCCGGTGCGGTCGGCGGCGGCGCAGGTGCGCTGCACCGGCGGGCCTTCGCCGAACTCGGTGGTGTGGCCGCCGAAGGGGCGCTGGTAGATCTTGCCCTCCTCGGTGCGCGAGAAGGGCACGCCGTAATGCTCCAGCTCGTAGACCGCCTTGGGGGCCTCGCGCGCCAGGTATTCCATGGCGTCGGTGTCGCCCAGCCAGTCCGAACCCTTGACGGTGTCATACATGTGCCACTGCCAGTTGTCGGGGCCCATGTTCGACAGCGAGGCGGCGATGCCGCCCTGCGCCGCGACCGTATGCGAGCGGGTCGGAAAGACCTTGGTCACGCAGGCGGTGCGCAGGCCCTGCTCGGCCATGCCCAGCGTCGCGCGCAGGCCCGCGCCACCGGCACCGACGACCACGACATCATATTCGTGCGTTTCGTATTTGTAAGCAGCCATGGCGGAACCTCAGAGGACGACGATCGCGCCAAGGCCCATCCGGGCCAGCGCATAGACGGCGGCGGCGATCACCGCCCAGCCGAAGATGACGGAAAAGATGATGGCCGCCTTGCGGGTGCCACCCTGGAAATAGTCGTCGATCATGATCCGCGTGCCCTTGATGAAGTGGACCATGCCCACGATCACGAACAAAGCGGTGATGAGCGCCGGGAAGGGGCGGCCGAAATAGGCCAGCAGTTGTTCCTGCGACAGGCCGATGGCGCGGGCCACGACGATCATGAACAGCGGCGTCAGCACGGTCAGCGCCACGGCGCTGACGGTCATGGCCCAGTGGTGCTGGGTGCCTTCGTGGGCCGAGCCCAGGCCTTCGGCGGCTTTGCGGGGGGTGATGTAACGCATGATCCCTGCCCTTTCCTCAGAACACGAAAAAGACGATCAGCGTCAGCACGGCCAAGACGACCGAGCCCGCGATCAGCGCCTGGCTGGACTTGCGCGCTTCCTCGATCTCCAGCCCGTAGCCGGCGTCATAGGCCAGGTGGCGCAGCCCGGCGAGCAGGTGATACCACAGCGCCCACATCGAGCCGGTCAGGATGATGAAGCCGAGCCAGGACCGCACCACCCAGTCGGCCACCGCGAAGGCGCCGGGCGAGGTGACAGCGGCAACGAGCCACCAGGTGATCAGCACGATCCCTGCGACCAGGGCGTGGCCGGTGATGCGGGTCATGATCGAAGTGATTGCGGCAAGTGGCAGGCGATAGACCTGCAGATGCGGTGACAGTGGCCGGTTGCCCCGGTTGACGTCAGCCATGATGCGCTCTCCTGCGTTCAGGCCCCGCACGCGACGGCTGGCGGCGAGGGCTGGCCGAAATTGGGTTTGCTTTTAGCCGTCTTGTCGCATCTGTCACGGGTGGATGCCAGACGTAAGACGGATAAGCGACAGATTTTCCGAGTTTGTGATCACGCAAACGCCGGCTGTGATCACGGGCGGGCTCCGGCCGGTTCGAATGATTGCGGTATCAGGGCGGACTCGCCGGTTTTCCCCGGATAACCGAGGGATTTGGTCATGTTCAACCCCGGCGCAGCCGCGATTCGCGGGCCGGCCGCGCCGGGGCGCAAGGCGGTCATTTCGGCATCAGGGCCCAGTAATCCAGGTCCAGCAGCACCTGCGGGGCATATTTTCCGTCCTCGCCGCGCAGGGCGTGATCACCGGCCGCGCCCTTGTGCGCCACCAGCCGCAGCCGGATCGCGCCGACGCCCGGCGCATGGGTGTCGGCCTTGTCCAGCACCTCGGACCAAGCGCGGATCGTGTCGCCGGCAAAGCAGGGGTTGGCATGGGCCCCGCCGTTCAGCGCCACGATCATCTGCGCATTGGCCAGCCCGTTGAAGCTGAGCGCGCGGGCCATGCTGATGACATGGCCGCCATAGATCAGCCGCCGGCCGTCCTCGCGGAAGGTGGCGTCGAAATGCACCTTGGCGGTGTTCTGCCACAGCCGGGTGGCCAGCATGTGCTCGGCCTCCTCGACGGTGACGCCGTCGACATGGTCGATGACCTCGCCGACCTCATAGTCGCCCCAGCGGTGCGGCTCGCCGGCCAGGCCGAAATCGTATTGCGCGAAATCCAGCCCCTCGGGCAGCACCAGGTCGGCGGGCGCCACCGATTTCGCCAGCTCCGGCACCACCGGCTCGGGCGCCGGCGCCGCGTCGTCGCCCTTGCGCACCATGACCCAGCGCACATAATCCAGCACCACCTCGTCCAGCTGGTTCAGCCCGCGGGTGCGGACCCAGACCACGCCGGACTTGCCGTTCGAGTTCTCCCTGAGCCCGATCACCTCGGATTCGGCGCGCAGCGTGTCGCCCGGCCAGACCGGCTTCAGCCAGCGCCCCTCGGCATAGCCCAGGTTCGCCACCGCGTTCAGGCTGATGTCGGGAACCGACTTGCCGAAGACGATGTGAAAGGCGATCAGGTCGTCCAGCGGGCTGCCCTCCAGCCCCGAGGCCGCCGCGAACTCGTCCGAGGAATAAAGTGCGTGCCGCGCCGGGTAGAGCGCGTGGTAAAGCGCACGCTCGCCCTCGGCCACGGTGCGCGGCACGGCGTGGCGGATCACCTGGCCGACGCGGTAATCCTCGAAGAAGCGGCCGGGATTGGTCTTGCTCATAGTGGTTCCCTATTGATGGCCCAGTTTCATGTCCGGGTGGTAATCGGCCTCGATCTCCTTGGTGACGGCCTGGGCGCAGCGCATCACGCCGCGCGCCGCGTCGAAGGCATAGGCGGGGTCGCCATGCAGCGCCCAGCCTTTCGACAGCGCCTCGCTGACCTTGTGGCAGAAGGCCGAGGTGTCGTCCTCGGTCAGCAGGCGATAGATCTTGGGCATGTCAGCCTCCAAAGGGGTTGTAGCCCAGCCAGGCGTGGATCAGCGCCACGACCCCGAACAGCACGACGGCGCCGACCGCGGCCATCGCCTCCTTGCGGACCGGGAAGGGCCCGGCGGGCGGGGTCCAGCCCGGCTCGGCGCGGTTGATGACCGCCATTTCGGCCAGCGCCCAAAGCAGCAGCCCGCCGAACAGCACGAAGCTGGGCAGGTCGCCATTCGGCAAGAGATGCGCAAAGGCCCAGAGCGCAAAGCCGGTCAGCTGCGGGTGGCGAAGATGCCGGGCCAGGCGGGTCTTCATGCCGGCAACGGCGAAAAGGTAGAAGGCCAGCAGCACCAGCAGGTTGTTGACGCCCTTCAGGGCGGCCGTCGCGCCCCACCAATAGGGGCCGTCCGCCATGCGATAGCCGATCACCATCAGCACCACCGAGACCGCCAGCGCCCCCGCCACGCCGCCCCGGCCCAGCCGGTCGCGCAGCCCCGGTGCCAGCCGCTTGAGAAGATGCGCCGCCCACCACAACGCCACGCCAAGGATCAGGATGAACATCTGGCTTTGTCCTTTTGCTGGATGTTAACGGCGCTTACTTTGCCATCACCCCGCCAGCTCGGCAATCGCCGCGGCCTTGGCCAGGGTGGCACGGGCGGTCTCGACATGCAGGTTCTCGACGATCCGGCCGTCCACCACCGCGACGCCCTTGCCCTGGGCCTGCGCCTCGTCGAAGGCCTCGATCTGGCGGCGGGCCAGATCGACCTCGGCCTCGGACGGTGCAAAGACCTCGTTGGCGATGGCCAATTGCGCCGGGTGGATCAGGGTCTTGCCGTCGAAGCCCATGTCGCGGCCCTGCTCGCATTCGGCACGCAAGCCCTCCTCGTCCTTGAAGGCGTTGAAGACGCCGTCCACGATCACCCGGCCATGCGCCCGCGCCGCCAAGAGGCACAGGCCCAGCCCGGCCATCATCGGCAGCCGGTCGGCGCGGAAGCGGCTGTTCAGCTCCTTGGCCAGGTCGTTGGTGCCCATGACCATGCCCTGCAGGCGCGGATGGGCGGCGATCTCGGCGGCGTTCAGCATGCCCTCGGCCGTCTCCATCATCGCCCAGAGCGGCGTGTCGGGCACCAGCGCCGCCACGCGGTCCAGGTCGGCACCGCGGCTGACCTTGGGCACCAGCACCGCATGGGCGCCAGAGGCAAAGGCGCGGGCATCGCCCTCGCCCCATTCGGTGTCCATGCCGTTGATGCGCACGATCCGCACCCGGCCGCCGTAATCGGCCTGCAACGCCTTGGCCAGCAAGTCCCGCGCCGCCACCTTTTCCGCCGGCGCCACCGCGTCCTCGAGGTCGAAGATGATCGCATCGGCGGTCAGCGCCTGGGCCTTTTCCATGGCCCGCGCATTGGCGGCCGGAATATAGAGGACGGAACGATAGGGACGGGTCATCGGGGCCTCGCGTAATAATCTTGCGCGAACCTGCCCGGAAAAGAAGCGAATCGCAAGCGCCGATTTGCCGCACTGCGGCGTCAAATCCCGTCCCAGATCAGCTTGGCCGAAACCAGCATCAGCGCCCAGGTGATGAAGCCATAGAAGATTCGCTGCGACATCCGCCGCACCAGCCACAGCCCGGCCAGAACGCCCAGCACGCCTGGCACCATCAGCACGGCGGCCACCGACAGGTTATGCGCGGAAAGCTGGCCCAGCAGGGCATAGGGAATCAGCTTCACCGCATTGCAGATGGCGAAGAAGATCGTCGTGGTGCCGGCATAGGTCATCGGCGTCATGCGCAGCGGCTGGGCATAGACCTGATAGGGCGCCGCCCCGGAATGCGACACGAAGCTGGTATAGCCCGAGATCGTGCCCCAGAAGCTGCCCGCCCCCCAGCGCGGCGGCCGGGCGCTGGCGCCGATCCGGCTGCGCAGCAGCGCGTTCAGCGCGAAAGCCATGCCGATCACGCCCACGATCAGCCCGACCTGGGCGTCATCGACGTGATGGGCGGTAGCCCAGCCCAGGGCGATGCCGGTGATCGCCCCCGGCACCAGCGTCCGCAGCACCCGCGGATCGAAATCGCGGCGAAAGGCGATCAGCCCGCCAATGTCCGAGACGATATAGACCGGCAGCAGGATGCCCGCTGCCTGCACCGGCGACATCACCAGCGCCAGCAGCGGCACCGATATGGTGCCGACCATGGACAGCCCTCCCTTGGCCAGTCCGATCGAAAAGGCGGCGATCACCGCCAGCACCCAGCCCAGCATCTCCATCGGCGCGCTCCGTTGTCACCGCCCCCGGACTAATCCAGCGGCCGGACGGCGGCAATGCGGGGCGGCATTGTCCCGTTAGCGGTTGACATCGGCCGATTTCGCGTCCGACCCGCAGCCAAGGCTTGCGATTCTCATCCCGAGGGACTAGGCCACCGCGCGAACCATCATGGAAATCGGAGGTTAACATGGCCCGACCCAAGATCGCACTCATCGGTGCGGGACAGATCGGCGGCACGCTGGCGCATCTGGCCGCGATGAAGGAACTGGGCGACGTCGTCCTGTTCGACATCGCCGAGGGCACGCCCCAGGGCAAGGCGCTGGACATCGCGCAATCGGGCCCGTCCGAGGGTTTCGACGCCGTCATGAAGGGCGCCAACGATTACGCCGACATCGCCGGCGCCGATGTCTGCATCGTCACCGCCGGCGTGCCCCGCAAGCCGGGCATGAGCCGCGACGACCTGCTGGGCATCAACCTCAAGGTCATGAAATCGGTGGGCGAGGGCATCAAGCAGCACGCCCCGAACGCCTTCGTGATCTGCATCACCAACCCGCTGGACGCGATGGTCTGGGCGCTGCGCGAGTTCTCGGGCCTGCCGCATGAAAAGGTCGTCGGCATGGCCGGCGTGCTTGATTCGGCACGCTTCCGCCACTTCCTGTCGCTGGAATTCGGCGTCTCGATGCGCGACGTGACCGCCTTCGTGCTGGGCGGCCATGGCGACACCATGGTGCCGCTGACCCGCTATTCCACCGTCGCCGGCATCCCGCTGCCCGACCTGGTCAAGATGGGCTGGACCACCCAGGACAAGCTGGACGCCATCGTGCAGCGCACCCGCGACGGCGGCGCCGAGATCGTCGGCCTGCTGAAGACCGGCTCGGCCTTCTACGCACCGGCCACCTCGGCCATCGAGATGGCGGAAGCCTATCTCAAGGACCAGAAGCGCGTGCTGCCCTGCGCAGCCTATGTGAAGGGCGCCTACGGCCTGGACGGGCTTTATGTCGGCGTGCCGACCGTGATCGGCGCCGGCGGCATCGAGCGCGTCATCGACATCACCCTGGACAAGGACGAACAGGCGATGTTCGACAAGTCCGTGGATGCGGTCAAAGGGCTGGTCGCGGCCTGCAAGGGCATCGACGCCAGCCTGGCCTGATCGGCAAGGTCGCGCGAAACGAAAGGCCCCGCCGGCAACGGCGGGGCCTCTCTATTGGGGCATGTCTGTCAAGAACTCTGATGCTCAGGGTCCGCCTTGCGCGATTCAGCGGGACGAAGCGGTCATTCGCTCGATTGCAGAGCCATGAATCTTTTTATGCCGGGCGGCAAGGCCGGGCCGCCCGGGCGCGCGGGTCCAATCGGCCCTGGCCGCGTTGCTGCTGACGCACCGCTACATCCGCGTCGATCCCGACACGTCGCTCTTCACGATGTTCGAACTGCCACGCAACCGCTGGCAAGGGGTCACGGGCTATGCGTCCTACAACCGCGCCAAGCCGGATTACCGACATATCGACAAGCAGAGGGTGGGCAAACTGCGCTGGAAACGAAAATAGCGGCCGGGGTGATCCGACCGCCGCACCTTCGACTTACTAGGACCAATCACCAGTCAGTCGTCTCCGGCAGCAGCAAATATAGGGCTGAATACAGGGTTTTTCAATGACAGGGATCAGCATCAACGTCCAGCTCGACGCGACCGAGGCACAGGACCGGCTGCACCAGTTGGTGAAGCTCATGGATTAGCGCCGTCCGTTCATCGCCGCCGTGGGCGAACAGCGAACAGCTGGTTCTTTCGGCTGGCCGCAACTTCAAGGCTCAGTCGGCGCCCGACGGTACGCCCTGGAAGCCGCTGGCGCCCGCGACCATCAAGGCGCGCGCCGGGCCGCCCACGCGCGCGGGTCCAATCGTCCAGCCCAGGCCCGCGGCATGGGATGATTCGATCCGTCGCACGACCCCGGCCGACCAGCCGCGGAACCACGCCCCACACCCCCTGCAAGCAGCGGATCCCCAAGGCGCCCAGGCCCTTGGCGCAGATTTGCGATCACAGCTCCGAAACCTGTGATCACAAAAGGCGGATTCCCGCGTGTTTTACGGATTTCGCCGATCATAGTGCTTTGGGCCGTGCGTGGAATGTGCCACAAGCCCCGCCAACCGACAACTGCGGGGGAAGACGATGAACATCCATGAATACCAGGCCAAGGCGTTGCTGCGCCAATACGGCGCGCCGGTCTCGGACGGGCGGGTGGTGATGAAGGCCGACGAGGCCAAGGCGGCGGCGGGGGAACTCGACGGGCCGCTCTGGGTCGTCAAGGCCCAGATCCATGCCGGCGGTCGTGGCAAGGGTCACTTCAAGGAAAAGGAAGCCGGTGAGAAGGGCGGCGTCCGCCTGGCCAAATCGGTGGAAGAGGCCGAGGAACTGACCCGCCAGATGCTGGGCCGCACCCTCGTCACCCACCAGACGGGCGAGACCGGCAAGCAGGTCAACCGCATCTATATCGAGGACGGCAGCGACATCGAGCGCGAGCTGTACCTGGCGCTGCTGGTCGATCGCGGCACCTCGCGCATCAGCTTCGTCGCCTCGACCGAGGGCGGCATGGACATCGAGGAAGTCGCCGCCTCGACCCCGGAAAAGATCGTCAGCTTCAGCGTCGATCCGGCCTCGGGGCTTTCGGATTTCCACGGCCGCCGCGTGGCCTTCGCCCTGGGCCTGACGGGCGCGCAGGTCAAGCAATGCGTGGCGCTGGTCAAGAACCTGTATCGCATGTTCATCGAGAAGGACATGGAGATGCTGGAGATCAACCCGCTGATCGTGATGAAGGACGGCAACCTCAAATGCCTCGACGCGAAGATGGGCTTCGACAATAACGCCCTCTATCGCCAGCCCGACGTGCTGGCGCTGCGCGACGAGACCGAGGAAGACCCCAAGGAACTGGCGGCGTCGAAATTCGACCTGAACTACATCGCGCTGGACGGCGAGATCGGCTGCATGGTCAACGGCGCCGGCCTGGCGATGGCGACGATGGACATCATCAAGCTGTTCGGCGCCGAGCCCGCGAACTTCCTGGACGTCGGCGGCGGCGCCACCAAGGAGAAGGTGACCGAGGCGTTCAAGATCATCACCTCGGACCCGAACGTCAAAGGCATCCTGGTCAACATCTTCGGCGGCATCATGCGCTGCGACATCATCGCGGAAGGCATCATCGCCGCGGTGAAGGAAGTCGGGCTGCAAGTCCCGCTGGTGGTGCGCCTGGAAGGCACCAATGTCGAGCTGGGCAAGCAGATCATCGGCGAATCGGGCCTGAACGTGATCGCGGCGGACGACCTGTCGGACGCGGCGCAGAAGATCGTGAAGGCGGTGAAGGGCTGACCACCATGGCCAAGGCGGTGGAAGGCAAAGCTGTCGAGATTACGGCTGGAAACGTGGATAACAATCATATCCCGGTCAGCCCAATCAGAGATTTGTTCCCCGCCGACTCGTTCGGCGGAGGAAACAAGTCGGAGGCAGGAAAGCCGATCACCGTCGAGCTCCATACGGTCGGCTCGTTCGAAACTGATATTGCAACGGGCAAATGGATTCTTCGCATCAGGGCAAAGGATGCCATTGGGACGTTCTATAAAAATATCAACGCGAAAGACGGAACGCGGCTCTTCTTCGAGAAGATCGGCCCGCGCGACTTTCGTGTTTCCGTAATCGCTTAAGGAGAGGCTAATGGCCGTTCTCGTCAACAAAGACACCAAAGTCATCTGCCAGGGGATCACCGGATCCCAGGGCACCTTCCACACCGAACAGGCGATCGCTTACGGCACGCAGATGGTCGGCGGCGTGACCCCCGGCAAGGGCGGCACGACGCATCTGGACCTGCCGGTCTTCAACTCGGTCCACGAGGCCGTGGCAAAAACCGGCGCCAATGCGACCGTGATCTATGTCCCGCCGCCCTTCGCGGCCGATTCGATCCTGGAAGCCATCGATGCCGAGATCCCGCTGATCGTCGCCATCACCGAGGGTATCCCGGTGCTCGACATGATGAAGGTCAAGCGCGCGCTGGAAGGCAGCAAGTCGCAGCTGATCGGCCCGAACTGCCCCGGCATCCTGACGCCGGGCGAGTGCAAGATCGGCATCATGCCGGGCTCGATCTTCTCGCGCGGATCGGTGGGCGTCGTGTCGCGCTCGGGCACGCTGACCTATGAGGCGGTCAAGCAGACCACCGATGTCGGCCTGGGCCAGTCCACCGCTGTCGGCATCGGCGGCGACCCGATCAAGGGCATGGAGCATATCGACGTGCTGCGCATGTTCCTGGACGACCCGGAAACCGAGTCGATCATCATGATCGGCGAGATCGGCGGTTCGGCCGAGGAAGAGGCGGCCGAGTTCCTGGCCGAGCAGAAGCGCAAGGGCAAGTGGAAGCCGACCGCCGGCTTCATCGCCGGGCGCACCGCGCCGAAGGGCCGCCGCATGGGCCATGCCGGCGCCATCGTCTCGGGCGGCAAGGGCGACGCGGAATCGAAGATCGAGGCCATGAAATCGGCCGGCATCGTCGTCGCCGACAGCCCCGCGGGTCTGGGCGAGGCGGTGCTGAAAGCACTCGGCCGGTAACAATGCCGCAAGGCTTTTGACTTGGGCGCGGCCCCTGCCTACCTTTACCGGGGGCCGCGCCAGACCTTACCAGCAGGTGCCAGATTGGACCGCCGTCGTCGCCAGATCGTCGCCAGAACCGCCGGGACAGCGCCCTGCCCGGCCCGCGGCCCTGCCCTGCCAAGCCGGGGCGCGGCATGATCCCGCAGCCCCCTCCGCCGGCGAAACGCCCCGCCTCGTCCGTGGCGGCGCAGGACTGGGCGCTTTGCGTTTCGACCTACCAGCGCGGCAAGCAGCTTTGCGACTGCGTGCGCGCCGCGCTCGCCTCGACCGAGCGGCCGGCCGAAATCGTCATCGTCGATGCCAGCGCCGACTGGGCGCAGAACCGCGAAAGGGTCGAGGCGGTAATCGCCGCGGCCGGCGGCTGTCCGCTGACCTATGTGCCGGCCCGGCGCAAATCGCTGACCGTGCAGCGCAACCAGGCCGTCGCGCTGGCGCGGGCCGACATCCTGTTCATGATCGATGACGACGCCTTGCTGCATCCCGATTGCGCCGGGCGGATCATGGCGCAATACCGCGCCGACACCCAGGGCCGCATCGTGGCGATCTCGGCCCGGAACACCGGCTCGGATGGCGTGACGGGCGGGGGTGAGAGCAAGCGCACCAACCCAGCCGCCAAGCTGGCCGCGGGCCGGTCAGGGCCGGTGCAGCGCAGCATCGACCTTGCCCTGCGCCACCTGCTGATGATTCCGGCCGAGCAGCGTTTCCTGGGCTATGATCGCCCCGAGCGGCGCTGGCAAGGCGATGCCACCCTGCCGCAGGGCTTGCTGCGCGTCGATTTCATCGTCGGCTTCGCCCTGACCCTGCGCCGCCACCTGGCGCTGCGCGAGCCCTTCGACGAAGGGCTGGTCGGCAGTTCCATCGCCGAGGATCTGGATGCCAGCTATCGCTTTGGCCGGCACGGGATGCTGGCCATCGCGCCCGATGCGCTGATCCACCACCTCGAGGCGGCTGCGGGCCGAGACCGGCGCCGGATCAGCGCCATGCTGGCCCTGCTCAACATCGCCTATTTCGTGCGCCGCAATTCCGAACGGCAGGGGCGCGACCTGGCCCGCTATGGGCTGTGGTACCTGCGCATGGCGCTGGCCGAACTGCCCAAGGACATCGCCGGCGCCCGCTGGGATCTGCCGCAGTTCCGCGGCGCCCTGCTGGCCGGCCGCCACCTGCCCGCCTTGCTGCGCCAGCCGCGCGCCGGGCTGCCGGCATGGTATCAGGATCTTCAGACCAGGCTGATCACCGGGACCGCTCCCGGACATGGCCAGAACAATGCGACCGCCCCTGATCCGGGCGCGAACGGATAAGGACTTCCCGGAGGCAAGCCAATGAACGATCAATCCCCAAACTCGGCCTTCCACGATTCGAGCTTCCTGCAAGGCCATAACGCGGCCTATGTCGAGCAGCTTTACGGCCAGTGGGCCCAGAACCCGGCGGCGGTCGACCAGGCGTGGGACGCCTTCTTCCGCAGCCTGGGCGACGAGGAGGCCGTGGTCACCCGCGAGGCCAAGGGCGCCAGCTGGCAACGCGCCGACTGGCCGCCGCTGCCCGCGGACGACACCACCGCGGCGCTGACCGGCGAATGGCCGATGCTGCCCAAGGCCGAGGCCAAGGCGGCTCTGGACAAGATCGCCGCCAAGGCCGGCGAAAAGGGCGTGAACCTGACGGACGAGCAGCTCAAGCGCGCGGTTCTGGACAGCGTCCGCGCCATCATGCTGATCCGCGCCTTCCGCATCCGCGGCCACCTGCATGCCGACCTGGACCCGCTGGGCATGCGCGAGATCCCCGACCATGGCGAGCTGGACCCCAAGACCTATGGCTTCACCGAGGCCGACCTGGACCGGCCGATCTTCATCGACAACGTGCTTGGCCTGCAGATCGCCACGATCCGCCAGATCGTCGACCTGATGAGCCGCACCTATTGCGGCACCTTCGCGCTGCAATTCATGCATATCTCGAACCCCGAGGAAGCCGCCTGGCTCAAGGAGCGGATCGAGGGCTACGGCAAGGAGATCGCCTTCACCCGCGAAGGCCGCCGCGCCATCCTCAACAAGCTGGTCGAGGCCGAGGGCTTCGAGAAGTTCCTGCATGTGAAATACATGGGCACCAAGCGCTTCGGCCTTGACGGCGGCGAGGCGCTGATCCCGGCCATGGAGCAGATCATCAAGCGCGGCGGCGCGCTGGGGGTCAAGGACGTGGTGATCGGCATGCCGCATCGCGGCCGCCTGTCGGTCTTGGCCAATGTGATGGGCAAGCCCTATCGCGCCATCTTCCACGAATTCCAGGGCGGCAGCTACAAGCCCGACGACGTGGACGGCTCGGGCGACGTGAAATATCACCTCGGCGCCTCGTCGGACCGCACCTTCGACGACAACACCGTCCACCTGTCGCTGACCGCGAACCCCTCGCACCTGGAGGCGGTGAACCCGGTGGTGCTGGGCAAGGTGCGCGCCAAGCAGGACCAGCTGTCGGACCAGACCTATCGCACGGCGGTGCTGCCGATCCTGCTGCACGGCGACGCGGCCTTTGCCGGCCAGGGCATCGTCGCGGAATGCTTCCAGCTTTCCGGCATCAAGGGCCACCGCACCGGCGGTTGCATCCATATCGTGGTGAACAACCAGATCGGCTTCACCACCGCGCCGCATTTCAGCCGCACCTCGCCCTATCCGACCGACATCGCGCTGATGGTCGAGGCGCCGATCTTCCACGTCAACGGCGACGACCCCGAGGCCGTGGTCCATGCCGCCAAGGTCGCGACCGAGTTCCGGCAGAAATTCCACAAGGACGTGGTCATCGACATCTTCTGCTATCGCCGCTTCGGTCACAACGAAGGCGACGAGCCGATGTTCACCAACCCGGTGATGTACAAGAAGATCAAGGGCCACAAGACCACGCTGCAACGCTATACCGAGCGACTGGTCGCCGACGGCCTGGTCCCCGAGGGCGAGATCGAGGAGATGAAGGCCGCCTTCCAGGCCCATCTGAACGAGGAGTTCGAGGTCGGCAAGAACTTCAAGCCGAACAAGGCCGACTGGCTGGACGGCAAATGGTCGGGGCTCGAGGCCGAGCATGCCGAGGAGAACCTGGGCCAGACCGCCATCGCGCCCGAGACCATGGCCGAGATCGGCGGCGCGCTGACCCGCGTGCCCGAAGGGTTCGACCTGCACAAGACCGTCGGCCGCCTGCTGGAATCCAAGAAGCAGATGTTCGAGACCGGCAAGGGTTTCGACTGGGCGACCGGCGAGGCGCTGGCCTTCGGCTCGCTGCTGCTGGAAGGGCATCCGGTGCGCCTGGCCGGACAGGACTCGACCCGCGGCACCTTCTCGCAGCGCCATTCGGCCTTCATCGACCAGGCGACCGAGGAACGCTATTACCCGCTCAACCACATCCGCGGCGGGCAGGCGCGCTACGAGGTCATCGACTCGATGCTGTCGGAATATGCGGTGCTGGGCTTCGAATACGGCTATTCTCTGGCCGAGCCGAACAGCCTGGTCATGTGGGAGGCCCAGTTCGGCGATTTTGCCAACGGCGCCCAGATCATGTTCGACCAGTTCATCACCTCGGGCGAAAAGAAATGGCTGCGCATGTCGGGCCTCGTCATGCTGATGCCGCATGGCTACGAGGGCCAAGGCCCGGAACACAGCTCGGCCCGGCTGGAGCGCTGGCTGCAGATGTGCGCCGAGGACAACTGGATCGTGGCGAACTGCACCACGCCGGCGAACTATTTCCACATCCTGCGCCGGCAGCTGAAGCGGCCCTTCCGCAAGCCGCTGGTGCTGATGACGCCGAAATCGTTGCTGCGTCACCCGCTGGCGCTGTCCACGGCGGACGAGTTCCTGGCCGGCTCGACCTTCAACCGCGTGCTGGTGGACGATGCCGACCGCGGCAAGTCCGAGTTCAAGCTGGCCCCGGACGACAAGATCCGCCGGGTGGTGATCTGCTCGGGCAAGGTCTATTACGATCTCTTGCAGGCCCGCGACGCCGCCGGGGCCGAGGATGTCTATATCCTGCGGCTCGAGCAGTTCTATCCCTTCCCGGCCCACAGCATGTCCAAGGAGCTGGAACGCTTCAAGGATGCCGAGATCGTCTGGTGCCAGGAAGAGCCCAAGAACCAGGGCGGCTGGACCTTCGTCGAGCCCAATATCGAATGGGTGCTGTCGCGCATCGGCGCCAAGCATGGCCGTCCGCGCTATGTCGGCCGCCATGCCGCGGCCTCGCCGGCCACCGGGCTTGCCTCGCGCCACAAGGCCGAGCAGGAGGCCCTGGTCCACGAAGCCATCACCATCGGGGCCTGACATGGCAGTGGAACTACGCGTCCCCACGCTTGGGGAATCGGTATCCGAAGCGACGGTGGCCACCTGGTTCAAGAAACCGGGCGACCGCGTCGCCGTGGATGAAATGCTGTGCGAGCTGGAAACCGACAAGGTGACGGTCGAGGTGCCCTCGCCCGTCGCCGGCAAGCTGGCCGAGATCGTCGCGCCCGAAGGCACGGTGGTCGCGCCCAACGCGCTGCTCGCGCAGATCATGGAACAGGGCGATGCCGGCCCGGAAGAAATGTTGCCCAAGGCTGATGCGGGCACGAAGGCTCAGGAAGGACAGAGAAAGATGAGCGGAAAATCCGTCGACGTGATGGTGCCCACCCTGGGCGAAAGCGTGACCGAGGCCACGGTGGCGACCTGGTTCAAGAAGGTCGGCGATGCGGTCGCGCAGGACGAGATGCTGTGCGAGCTTGAGACCGACAAGGTCTCGGTCGAGGTTCCGGCTCCCGCCGCGGGCGTGCTGGCCGAGATCCTCGCCCCGAGGGCGCAACGGTCGAGGCCAGCGCCCGGCTGGCGGTCATCACCGAGGGCGCGACCGCGACCCCCGGGGCCGAGGCCCCTGCTGCTGCCGCAGCCGCCGTGCAATCGCCCGGCGCCGGCCCGGAAACCCCCGCACCGCGCAAGGATGTCGAGGATGCGCCCTCGGCCAAGAAGGCCATGGCCGAGGCCGGCGTCAGCCGCGATGCCGTCACCGGCACCGGCCGCGACGGCCGGGTGATGAAGGAGGACGTGGCCCGCGCGGCTACGGCACCGGCCGCCGCCTCGCCCGCCCCGGCCCCGGCCCAGGCGCCGCGCGCGCCCAGCTCGGCCGATGACGCGGCGCGCGAGGAGCGGGTCAAGATGACCCGCCTGCGCGCCACCATCGCCCGCCGGCTCAAGGACGCGCAGAACACCGCCGCGATGCTGACCACCTATAACGAGGTGGACATGAAGGGCATCATGGACCTGCGCAACACCTACAAGGACCAGTTCGAGAAGAAGCACAAGGTCAAGCTCGGCTTCATGTCCTTCTTCGTGAAGGCCTGCTGCCACGCGCTGAAGGAAGTGCCCGAGGTCAATGCCGAGATCGACGGCGGCGACGTGGTCTACAAGAACTTCGTCCACATGGGCGTGGCGGTGGGCACGCCCAGCGGCCTGGTGGTGCCGGTGGTACGCGATGCCGACCAGAAGAGCTTCGCCCGGATCGAGAAGGAGATCGCCGAGCTGGGCACCCGCGCCCGCGACGGCAAGCTGACCATGGCGGAAATGCAGGGCGGCACCTTCACCATCTCGAACGGCGGCGTCTACGGCTCGCTGATGTCCTCGCCGATCCTGAACCCGCCGCAATCGGGCATCCTGGGCATGCACAAGATCCAGGACCGCCCGGTCGTCGTGGACGGCCAGATCGTCATCCGGCCGATGATGTACCTGGCGCTGAGCTACGACCACCGCATCGTGGACGGCAAGGGCGCCGTGACCTTCCTCGTGCGCGTCAAGGAGGCACTGGAGGATCCGCGCCGCCTGCTGATGGACCTGTGATCCCGGCCTGCCGGGGGCGGCAGGCCCGCCCCCGGCGCGCCCAGGAAGCCGCCGCGCAACTCTTTCCGGCCTGTATCCGTTGACCCGCACCGGGCCGCCTTGCCGCTCATCCCGACGGGAAGCCGGGCCGAAACGGAGGAGTCCCCCATGACCCAGATGATCGCCCATTACACCATCGCCGGTTACGCCGCCTTCAAGGCCGCCTTCGACGCCGATGCCGAGGATCGCGGCAATAACGGCCTGTCGCTGCTGCAGCTGTGGCGCGAGAACGACCAGAGCGCCTGGGCGCTGTTCCAGGTGGGCGACGCGGCGGTGGCCAGGGCCTATCTGGAAGGGGCAGCGGGGGTCTTCAACAGCCAGGCCGGCGTCTCGGCCACCGCCTTCCACCTGGTCGAGACCGCCTGATGGCCGCCGAAACCACCGCCCTGGCGCTGGCCGCGCTGCTGCAAGCCGTGCAGATCGGCCTGGCCGCCGCCTCGATGAACCGCGATGTCGGCGCGAAATGGAACGCCAGCCCGCGCGACAGGCAGCCGGAGTTTTCCGCGCTGACCGGACGGCTGCGCCGCGCTGCGGACAATCATTTCGAGGGACTGATCCTCTTTACCATCGCCGTCGTGCTGGTGGTGCTGTCGGATGCCGGCTCGGCCCTGACCGTGCTTTGCGCCTGGAGCTACCTGCTGGCGCGGCTGCTTTATATTCCCGCCTATGCCTATGGCTGGTCGCCCTGGCGCTCGGTCATCTGGGGGGTGGGGTTCGTCGCCACGCTGGCGATGATCCTGATCGCCTTATTCACCTGAACCGAACGGGCGGCGCCGGCAAGCGCGCCGCGAACTGCAAGGAGACCTGAATGTCCACCTATGACCTGATCGTGATCGGCGCCGGTCCCGGCGGCTATGTCTGCGCGATCCGCGCCGCCCAGCTGGGCCTGAAGGTCGCCTGCGTCGAGGGACGCGAGACGCTGGGCGGCACCTGCCTGAACGTCGGCTGCATCCCCTCCAAGGCGCTGCTGCATGCCAGCCACATGCTGCACGAGACCCACGAGAATTTCGAGAAGATGGGCCTGATGGGCGCCAAGCCCAAGGTCGATTGGGACAAGATGCAGGGCTACAAGGCCGAGACGGTCGCCGGCAATACCAAGGGCATCGAGTTCCTGTTCAAGAAGAACAAGATCGACTGGCTCAAGGGCTGGGCCAGCATCGAAGCGCCCGGCAAGGTCAAGGTCGGCGACACCGTCCACGAGACGAAGAACATCGTCATCGCCACCGGCTCGGAACCGGCCAGCCTGAAGGGGGTCGAGGTCGATAATGCCGCCGGCATCGTCGTCGATTCGACCGGCGCCCTGTCGCTGCCGAAGATCCCCAAGTCGATGGTGGTGATCGGCGCGGGCGTGATCGGGCTGGAACTGGGTTCGGCCTATGCCCGGCTCGGCGCCGAGGTAACGGTGGTCGAGTTCCTGGACGCCATCACCCCCGGCATGGACGCCGAGGTGCAAAAGCAGTTCCAGCGCATCCTGGCGAAACAGGGGCTGAAATTCGTCCTGGGCGCGGCCGTGTCCGAGGTCGAGGTCGAAAAGGGCAAGGCCGAGGTCAAGTACAAGCTGCGCAAGGACGACAGCGAGCATGAGATCAAGGCCGAATGCGTGCTGGTCGCCACCGGCCGCCGCCCCTATGTCGCCGGGCTGGGCCTGGACAAGGTCGGCGTCGCGCTGACCGATCGCGGCTTCGTCCAGATCGACGAACACTGGCAGACCAGCGTCAAGGGCATCTACGCCATCGGCGACGCGGTGCCGGGCCCGATGCTGGCCCACAAGGCCGAGGACGAGGGCATGGCGGTGGCCGAGGTCATCGCCGGCAAGCATGGCCATGTGAATTACGACGTGATCCCCGGCGTGATCTATACCACGCCCGAGGTCGCCTCGGTCGGGCTGACCGAAGAGGCCGCCAAGGAAAGCGGCCGCAAGGTCAAGGTCGGCAAGTTCCCCTTCATGGGCAATGCCCGCGCCAAGGCCCTGTTCCAGGCCGAGGGCTTCGTCAAGATGATCGCCGATGCCGAGACCGATCGGGTGCTGGGCTGCCACATCATCGGCCCGAATGCCGGCGAGATGATCCACGAGGTCTGCGTGGCGATGGAATTCGGCGCCTCGGCCCAGGACATCGCACTGACCTGCCACGCCCATCCGACCTGCTCGGAAGCGGTGCGCGAGGCGGCGCTGGCCTGCGGCGACGGCGCGATCCACGCCTGATCGGCGGATCGCCACCGAAACCGGCACCATGTTGCGGCGGGTTTCCGCCGATGGACCGCCCCTGAACCGGGCGGTCCTGTCTTTTGATTTCCCCGACTCTGGCAGCTGCGGCTAATCCCTTGGTCAATGAAAAGACAAGGGGCAGTCATGAAATCCATCCTCGGACTGTTGGCGCTGGCCGGCACGCTGGCCGTCGGCGCCTGCGGCGACAACCGGGTCGATCCCGACCGCCGCTATCTGGTCGAACCCCGCGCCTCGGCCGCCCAGGTCGCGGCGCTGCATCCGAACGAGACACCGGAACTGCGCCGGCTGATCAACAAATACGCGGCGGAATACGATGTGCCGGTGGACCTGGTGCAGCGCGTCATCATCCGCGAATCGACCCATCGTCCCGGCGCCCGCAACGGCCCCTATTACGGGCTGATGCAGATCCTGCCCGCCACCGCGCGCGGCATGGGCTATCAGGGCCCGCCCGCCGGGCTGCTCGATGCCGAGACGAACCTGAAATACGGCGTCAAATACCTGCGCGGCGCCTATATGGTCGCCGACGGCGACAAGGATGCCGCGGTGAAATGGTATGCCCGCGGCTATTACTACGAGGCCAAGCGCAAGGGCCTGCTGCAAGCCACCGGCCTGCGCTGAGGCGAGGGACAGCGGATCGCGGGGGCGGCCTTCGGGCCGCCCCTTGCCTTACAGGCGCATCACAGCTTGCGATTGTAGCGGATGAAGGGCGACTTCACCGCCATCCGGTCATAGAGCATTCGCCCCGGATAATTGTCCTCGGCCGTCAGCCAATAGACGGCAGGCACGCCGGCGCGGTCGGCCTCGGCATAGACGCCTTCGATCAGGGCGCGGGCGATGCCGCGGCCGCGGGCCTCGGGGGCGGTGAACAGATCCTGCAGATAGCAGACCCCCTCCTCGCGCCACAGGTTCGGGTGAAAGACGTAATGCGTCAGACCCAGCAGCCGGCCCTCCGCCTCGGCCACCAGACCGTGAAAGTCGCGCGGGTTGCGTGCCATCAGCCGGTCGAAGGCGCGGTCGTAGAACGACGGCGGCCGGTCGTCGAAGCCGTAGAAGGCCTGGTAGCCCTCGTAGAGCCGCTGCCAGCCCTTGCGATCCTCGGGGCGAAGCGCGCGGATCATCGCTGCCGCCCTCAGCGTTGGCGGCGGGCCATGAAGGCCAGCCGCTCGAACAGCGCCACGTCCTGCTCGTTCTTCAAGAGCGCGCCATGCAGCTTGGGCAGCATCTCTCCGGCCGGGCGCCGCAGGTCCTCGGGCGCCAGATCTTCGGCCAGGATCAGCTTGAGCCAGTCCAGGAGTTCGCTGGTCGAGGGCTTCTTCTTCAACCCCTGCACCTCGCGCAGCTCCAGGAACTGCGTCAGCGCCTCGTCGAGCAGCCGCGGCTTCAGGCCGGGATAATGCACCTCGACGATGCGCTTCAGCGTCTCTGCATCGGGAAAGCGGATGTAGTGGAAGAAGCAGCGGCGCAGGAAGGCGTCCGGCAGTTCCTTTTCGTTGTTCGAGGTGATGATGACCACCGGCCGGTGCCGGGCCACCACCGTCTCGCTGGTCTCGTAGACATGGAACTCCATGCGGTCGAGTTCCTGCAAGAGGTCGTTCGGAAACTCGATATCGGCCTTGTCGATCTCGTCGATCAGCAGCACGACCTTGCCCGGCGCCTCGAAGGCCTGCCACAGCTTGCCCTTGCGGATGTAGTTCGCGATATCGTGAACCCGCGCCTCGCCCAGCTGGCTGTCGCGCAGCCGCGACACGGCATCGTATTCGTAAAGCCCCTGCTGCGCGCGGGTGGTCGATTTCACGTTCCATTCGATGATGGGCAACTCCAGGCTGGCCGCGACCTGCCGCGCCAGTTCGGTCTTGCCGGTGCCCGGCTCGCCCTTGACCAGCAGCGGGCGTTCCAGCGTGATCGCCGCATTCACGGCCATGGCCAGGTCGGCAGGAGCCACATAGGTTTCGGTCGAGGAAAACTGCATTCGCCTGTCCTTTGCGCAATCTGCGCGACCCTAGCCAGCGCCCGCCCGCTTCGCAAGCCGCAGGCCCGACCTGTCGGAATGGCCTAGTGACAATTGGTCTGCCATACTTTATGCGGGCGCCAAGGATCGGGCATCCAGTCGCCCGGCTCCCGGAGGAACGATGAAAGCCCAGACCTTTCTGCCCGAAGATTATCGCCCCGCCGAAGACGAACCTTTCATGAATGAACGGCAACTCGAATATTTCCGCCGCAAGCTGATCGCATGGAAGCAGGAACTTCTGGACCAATCCGCGGAAACGCTGGAAGGTCTTCAGGACAGCGCCCGCAACGTGCCCGATCTGGCCGACCGCGCCTCCGAGGAAACCGACCGCTCGCTGGAACTGCGCACCCGCGACCGCCAGCGCAAGCTGGTGGCCAAGATCGACGCGGCGCTGCGCCGCATCGAGACCGGCGAATACGGCTATTGCGAGATGACCGGCGAGCCGATCAGCCTCAAGCGGCTGGACGCGCGCCCCATCGCCACCATGACCCTGGAAGCGCAGGAACGCCACGAGCGGCGCGAGCGCGTGCATCGCGACGACTGACCCGCCGGCCCCTTCGGGGCCGCTTTCGCAGTCAGGGGCGCCATGTCCGGCCTGAAGCATCATCCCGTCACCATCATCGGCGCAGGCGTGGCCGGCCTGACTGCCGCCTGCGCCTTGGCGCAGCGCGGCGCAGAGGTCACGGTGCTGGAACGCGCGGGGGCGTTGCGCGAGGTCGGCGCAGGCTTGCAGATTTCGCCAAATGCCATGCGGGTCTTGGCGGCGCTGGGGCTCGAATCGCGGTTCCGGGCGATCTCGCTGCCCTCCGAGCGGGTCGAGCTGCGCGATTCGACCGGCCGCATGGTGGCGCGGCTGGACCTGGCGCGGCATCGCCCCGGCGATCCGTTCCGCCTGGTGCATCGCGCCCGGCTGGTCGCCCTGCTGGAACAGGCCGCGCGCGAAGCCGGCGCCCGCATCAAGCTGGGCCATGACGTGACCGAACTGCCCGACGTGCCGCTGCTGATCGGCGCGGATGGGGTGAAAAGCCGCCTGCGCCCGACGCTGAACGGCCCCGAGACCCCCTTCTTCACCGGCCAGACCGCATGGCGCGCGCTGATCCCGGCCGAGCCCGATGCCGCGCCGGTGGCACAGGTCTTCATGGGACCGGGCCGGCACCTGGTCAGCTATCCGCTGGGCCAGGGCCAGCGCAATCTCGTCGCCGTGGTCGAGCGGCCGGACTGGCAGGAGGAAGGCTGGTCCACCCCCGGCGAGCCCTCCGAGCTGCGCGCCGCCTTCGCCCGCTTCGGCGGCCCGGTGCCGGAATGGCTGGAGCAGGTTCAGGATGTCGGCATCTGGGGCCTGTTCCGTCATCCGGTCGCCGCACATTGGCAGGACGGCCGGCGGGCGCTGATCGGCGACGCCGCCCATCCCACCCTGCCCTTCATGGCGCAAGGCGCGGTCATGGCGATCGAGGATGCCTGGGTGCTGGCCGCCTGCCTCGATGCCGGCCCGGACCAGGAAGCCGCGCTGGCGCGGTTCCAGGCCCTGCGCCAGCCGCGCTGCCGGCGCATCGTCGAGGCGGCCAATGCCAATGCCCGCAACTACCACCTGCGCGGCCCGACCCGCGCGGTCGCCCATGCCGGGCTGCGCGCCGTCTCGCGCCTCGCCCCCGCCCGGCTGATCGAGCGTTTCGCCTGGCTCTACGACCACGACCCGACCACCCCCTAGCCGGGCGTCCGAACTTCTCTGTTCCCCAAATACCCATGCGACCACGCCAGCGTCGCCGCCGCATGAGTATTTGTAAAACGGTGAAAACGCCGGGCCAAGCCCGCATGGCACGCCCGCACCCGTTTCACCGTTTCTTAAATACTCCTGCCAAGCCCGCCACCGGCGCCGCGCCCAGGGCGGTCAAGCCGCCTTCTCCACCGCCGCGACGATGTTCTCGACCACCTCGCGCAGCACGGTCTCGTCCTCGGCTTCGGCCATGACGCGGATCAGGGGCTCGGTGCCGGACTTGCGGATCAGCACCCGGCCACAGCCGTTCAGCCGCGCCTCGGCCCGCGCAATCTCGGCCTGGACCGCATCGACCGACAGCGGATCGGCACCGGCAGCATAGCGCACGTTCTTCAGCAATTGCGGTACCGGCTCGAACTGCGCCACCAGTTCCGAGGCCGGCCTGCCGCCATCCGCCAGCGCCGCCAGGAATTGCAGGCTGGCAATGAGCCCGTCGCCGGTGGTGGCGTAATCGGTCATCACGATATGGCCCGACTGCTCGCCGCCCAGGTTGAAGCCGGCGCCGCGCATCCGCTCGACCACGTAGCGGTCGCCGACGGCGGTGCGCTCCAGCCGCAGCCCGCGGCCCTGCAGGAACCGCTCCAGCCCCAGATTCGACATCACCGTCGCCACCAGCGCCCCGCCCCGCAGCCGGCCCTGCGCCGCCCAGCGGTCGGCCAGCAGCGCCATGATCTGGTCGCCATCCGCCACCTGGCCCTTTTCATCGACGATCATCACCCGGTCGGCATCGCCGTCCAGGCTGATGCCCATGTCAGCGCCATGTTCCAGCACCGCCTGGGCGCAGGCCTCGGGATGGGTCGAGCCCAGCCCGTCATTGATGTTGTGGCCGTTCGGGGAAACCCCCAGCGGGATCACCTCGGCCCCCAGTTCCCACAGCACGTCCGGCGCGGCGCGATAGGCGGCGCCGTTGGCGCAATCCACCACCACCTTCAGCCCCTCCAGCCGCTGCCCGGCCGGGAAGGTGGTCTTGGCATATTCGACATAGCGCCCGCGCCCGTCGTCGATGCGCTTGGCGCGGCCGATATTCTGCGGCCGGGCCGGAACGATCTCGCCCGCCACGATGGATTCGATCTCGGCCTCGGCCTCGTCCGAAAGCTTGAAGCCGTCGGGACCAAAGAACTTGATGCCGTTGTCCGCGGCCGGGTTATGGCTGGCCGAGATCATGATGCCCACATCGGCCCGCATCGAGCGGGTCAGGTAGCCCACCGCCGGCGTCGGCACCGGGCCCAGCAGCAGCACGTTCATGCCGGTGCTGGTCAGCCCCGCCGTCAGCGCGTTTTCCAGCATATAGCCCGACAGGCGCGTGTCCTTGCCGATCACGACGCGATGGTGGTCCTCGCCGTTGCGGCGGAAATAGCGGCCGGCGGCGGCGCCCAGGCGCAGCGCCATCTCGGCCGTCATCGGGTGGGTATTGGCACGGCCCCTGACGCCGTCGGTGCCGAAAAGTTTCCTGCTCATCTTGCCCCGCTCAATTCGTTTCTGTGGTCACGGCCCGCCAGAGGGCGAGGCCCTGCCGTGTTTCCGCCACGTCATGGACGCGGTGGATCTGTATGCCCTGCGCGACCCCGGAAAGCGTCACCGCCAGCGTGCCCGCCGCCCGGTCCGCCGGCCGTTCGGCCCCGCCGATGCTGCCGATGAACCGCTTGCGCGACACCCCCAGCAGCACGGCACAGCCCAGCCCGTGATAGACCGAGATCCGCCGCAGAATGGCCAGATTATGCGCCTGCGTCTTGCCGAAACCAATGCCCGGATCGATCACGATCCTGTCGCGGGCGATGCCCGCCGCCTCGGCACGCGCAATGCGCTCGGCCAGCGCGTCATAGACATCCAGCAGCACGTCGCCATAGGTCGGGTTGTCCTGCATGGTCTCGGGGATGCCCTGGGCGTGCATCAGGCAGACCGGCACGCCCGCCGCGGCCACCGTCCCGGCCATGGCCGGGTCGAAGTCGAAGCCCGAGACATCGTTGACCAGCCCCGCCCCCGCCGCGACGGCGGCCCGCGCCACCTCGGCCTTGCGGGTATCGACCGAGACCGCCGCCAGCCCGCGGCCCGCGGCGATGGCGGAGGTCACGCGGGCGATTTCCTCGGCCGCGGGCACCTCGCGCGCGCCGGGCCGGGTCGATTCGCCGCCGATGTCCAGGATCTCGGCCCCCTGTGCGGCCAACAGCCGCGCCTGCTCGGCCCCGTCATAGGCGCCGCCGTCCGAAAAGCTGTCGGGCGTGGTATTGACGATGCCCATGATGCGCGGCCTGTCCAGTGACAGGCCCAGCAGCGGCGCGCGGGGCGCGGTCAGCGCCGCCAGCACCGCATCGGGGGCGCCGTCCACCACGCGCGGCGCCTCGCCGCGGCGCAAAAGCTCGCATTGCGAAAAGCGCACCCAGCCGCCGGCAAGCTGCCAGCGGCCCGTCTCACAGGGAATCGGGCGATAGTAATCGGTCATGCTTCGCGTCTCTACGCCGGTGCGCGGCCGATTCAAGCACGAAGATCAAAGCCGTGCGGTCGGAATGCAGAAACCCGTCGGTACAGCCGGCTCGGGCGCACCCTCGGGCAGCGCCCAGTCGAGCCGGCTCGCCCCCAGCCGCTCGGCCAGCCACAGCGCCAGCGCCTGCGGCTCGGCCGCCAGCCCGGCCACGTCGCGCACCATGCGCGCGGGCGCCCAGACCACGGCGCGGCCCTCGGTCGCGGCCCAGTCCAGCTCGGTGCGGCTGTCGGCCACGGTCAGCCCCAGATGGCCGGCCAGCGCCCAGGCGGCCTGGTCCAGCGCCAGCAGCTCGACCTCGCGCAGGTTGCCGCCCTGCGGCAGCGGCAGCCCCGGCGCGTCCGGGACCAGCGCCACCGCGCCGTCGGGCAGCGCCAGGTCGCGGCCGTGAAAGATCACCCGGATCGGCGCCCGGACCGGGTCGGCCTCGACCCGCGCCTGGCGGCGCACCAGCGTCACCCCCAGCGCCCCGGGGATGCGGTCCAGCTTCTCGACCGTGACCGAGACCTGCGCGGCGCGCGGATGCGCCAGGATCTGCGCGGCGATCTTTTCGGCCAGCGTCTCGAGCAGGTCATAGCGGCGATCCGCCAGCCCCGCCGCAACCGCGCCGGTCAGGATGTCATAGGACAGGATCCTGTCCACCTCGTCATTCACGCCGACGACATGGCTCGCCAGTTCCACGTCGATGTTGAAGCGCAGCCGCTGCGGCTGGCCGCGTTCGGTCTGGAACGCGCCGATCTCGGCCGAAAGGATGTAGTCGCGCAGGTGGATACGGTCAGGCTGGTCCATGCCACCCGTGTTTTCAGGAAAACGGCCCCGCCGCAAGGGACAGGGCCGCGCATCGGGCAGCAGATTTGCGACGCCGCCTCGGGGCGCCGCCTCAGTTCGAGGCCAGCCGGCGGTCCGAACGGTAGAAGGTATGGCTGCCGATTCGGATCGTGCGCTCAAACCGCTTGGACCAGGAGGGGTTCACGCCGCGGGCGTGGAAATAGGTCGCGCCGTTGGTCAGGGTGCGCGGCGCGCCGGCCAGGGCCGCCATGGCCACCTTTTGCACCCTGGCATAGGTGCCTTTTTCGCGGATGCGGGCGTTCTTGTTATAGGTGAACTGGCCGCGCTGGTTCACCACGCCGCAGACGGTCTGGGGAAAACGCGGGTGATCGACGCGGTTCAGGATCACCTCGGCCACGGCCTGCTGGCCCTGCACGCCTTCGCCGCGGGCCTCGAAATATAGCGCCTCGGACAGGCATTGCAGATCGGCGGGATCGATCTTCACGGTCGCCTGGCGCGCGCGGCCGGCCTTGGTTTCATAGGCGACCTGATGCTTGCCATCGGCCATGGCCGGAGTGGTTGCGACAGGGGAAAGGGCGACAGCCACACACACGGAAACGCGCGCCAGCCATGACTTGCTAATCGACATGTTGGTCCTGTTTTCGGTCCGGGCCCGGCCCGGTCTGGTTCGTCGGAAGGTCCGCCCCGAGGTCGCCCCGGAGGCGGCGGTCTGGCGTTAAAGGCCCGAAACAGGGCGGACCGATCCAGCCCACATGCACGTGAGTGACGCGATTCGATTGAAATCAAACGATTTTGGCGGAAACCCGCCGACGGAAAATCGGCGGACGGGCAGATTCCGGCCAAAACCGGCTGGTCCTAGGACTCGGCCCCGGCCGTCGATTCCGCCGCTTCCCGGCCCATGAGAATCGATTCCTGCGCCGCGGCGAGCCGCGCCACCGGCACCCGGAAGGGCGAGCAGGAGACATAGTTCACCCCCGCCCGCAGGCAGAAGGCGATGGATTCCGGGTTGCCGCCATGTTCGCCGCAGACCGAAATGGTGATGTCGGGCTTGTGGCTGCGGGCGCGCTCGGTGCCGATGGCAACAAGCTCGCCCACGCCGTCGCGGTCGAGGATGTGGAACGGATCCTCGGAATAGACGCCCTGGTTGACATAGGTGCCCATGAAGCGGCCGGCATCGTCGCGCGACAGCCCATAGGTCATCTGCGTCAAGTCGTTGGTGCCAAAGGACAAGAAGGAGGAATGCTCGGCGATGTCGCCGGCGCGCAGCGCGGCGCGCGGCGTCTCGACCATGACGCCCAGCCGATAGGTGAAATCCTTGCGCGTCTCGTTGCGGACGGCGGCGGCGACCGCGTCGATGCGGGTCTTGACCAGTTCGACCTCGCGCCGGGCGGAAACCAGCGGGATCATGATCTCGGGCACCACCGGGTCGCCGTTATGGCTGGCCTCGATGGTGGCCTCGAAGATGGCGCGGGCCTGCATGTCATAGATCTCGGGCACGGTGATGCCCAGCCGGACGCCGCGCATGCCCAGCATCGGGTTGAACTCGGACAGCGCCTCGACCCGGCGGGTCACGTCCGACAAGGGCAGGTCCAGCGATTCGGCCAGTTCCCGCATCCCCTCGCGGTCATGTGGCAAAAATTCGTGCAGCGGCGGGTCGAACAGGCGGATGGTGACCGGCAGCCCGGCCATGATCTCGAACAGCGCCGCGAAATCGCTGCGCTGCATGGGCAGGAGCCGCTCCAGCGACAGGCGGCGGTCCTCGGGCTTGCCGGCGAAGATCATCTCGCGCATGGCCGGCAGGCGCTCGTCGTCGAAGAACATGTGCTCGGTGCGGCACAGCCCGATGCCCTGGGCGTTGAACCTGCGGGCGGTGCGGGCGTCCTCGGGCGTGTCGGCATTGGCGCGGATCCTGATGCGGCAATGCGCATCGGCCCATTCGAGCAGCTGGGTGAAGCTGTCGTCCAACGCCGGCTCCAGCATCTCGGCGGCGCCGGCCAGCACCTCGCCCGAGGTGCCGTCGATGGTGATCTCCTCGCCCTCGTGGAACAATCGGCCGCCGACCAGCATGGTGCGGGCGCGCGTGTCGATGGCGATGCCGCTGGCACCGACGATGCAGGGCAGGCCGATGCCGCGGGCGATCACCGCCGCGTGGCTGGTCATGCCGCCGCGCTCGGTCAAGACGGCGACGGCAGCATGCATGCCGCGGATGTCCTCGGGCACGGTTTCGCGGCGCACCAGCACGCAGCGCTCGCCCCGCGCCTCGGCGGCCTGGGCGGCGGCGGCGGTAAAGACGATGCGGCCGGTGGCGGCGCCGGGGCTGGCATTGATGCCGCGGGCGATCACGTCGCGGGGCGCGCGCGGGTCGACCTGGTGGTGCAAGAGGTCCGACAGCGCCCGCGGCTCGACCCGCATCACCGCCTCCTCGGCCGGGATGATGCCGTCGCGGGCCAGCGACACGGCGATGCGCACGCTGGCCCGCGAACTGCGGCTGACCCGCACCGCGTCGATGATCGCCAGCCGGCTGTCCGAGACGACGAATTCGATCTGCATCTCCTCGCGCAGGCGTTCGCGGGCGGCGACGCCAAAGCGGACCAGGTCGGCAAAGACCTCGGGCGCGGCTTCCTCGAGCGAGGGGCCGCGCGGGTCGCGGGTCAGGTAGAGCGTCTCGGCCCCCTTGCCCTTGGAGCGGCCCTGGGTCTGGCCGCGGAACCGGCCGGTGATGCGCGGCGTGCCGGTCACGCTGTCGACGAACTGGATGGTGCCCGAACCGGTGACGCCCGGCCCGATGGCCAGCGCCATGTCCTGCACCACCAGCCCCAGCGGCGCGAGGGCCGGCGCCCCCTTGGCTTGGCGCAGGAGCCGCGCGGTCGGCCCGTCCCAGGCCCGCGCCATGCTACGCAGCACCTCGGCCAGCTGGCGCGTCGGATCCTGGGGAAATTCCTCGTCCGTCTCGTCCTCATAGGCGCGCAGGGCGGCGGCAAGCCCGCCCTCGCTGTCCGAGAACATGTCGGGGTCGAGCCGCGCGACATGGATGGCATAGGATTGCACGAAGCCCAGGTAGATCGCATCCGCCGCCGCCTTGCCGCGGCTTTTCACCAGCCGGGCGTGGCATTCGTGGTTGATGCCCACGTTCAGCACCGTGCCCGGCCCGCCCCAGGCCGGGTTCATCGCCGAGGGCCGCACGCTGACCAGCCCGTCGGCGCGTTCCATGATGGCGGCCAGGCGCGCGCGGTCTGGCATCTGGCCGGCGGCGATGGCGCGCACCGCCTCGGCCGACAGCGCGAAGCTGGTCGGCACCGGCAGTTCCATGCGGATCAGGCGTTGCAGGCATTTCGCGCGCCAGCCATGGCGCGCGGTCTGGATCCCCGCCGAGGGGGTGATTTCGACGATGGCACCTGGATCTGTCAGCGCGGTCATGATGCCGTCACATTAGGCATGGCCGGCGCATTGCTGCAAGTGCGAAGAACAGCGCAAGCTGCGGGGGTGGCGGGGGCTTTGCCCCCAAGCGCCTGCCGCCCCCGGACGGGGCCGCAGGCGCTTTCCCCCAGGATATTTGGACAAGAAAGAAGCGGCGCTCAGCCCTCGATGCGGCCGAAATCGGCGATCAGCCGGCCGGCCTCGCGGATGCGCGACAAGAGGTTCAGCCGGTTGCGGCGGGTGATCTGGTTGTCGGTATTAATCTGCACCGCCTCGAAGAAGGCGTCGATGGGCGCGCGCAGGCTGGCGATGCCCTGGGTCGCGGCCTGGAAATCCTCGAGCCGGACGGCCTCGCGGATCGCCGGCTCGGCCTGGTCGAGGGCGGCGAACAGGCTGCGTTCCTCGTCGGTCTCGGCGAATTTCGGATCGGCGCCGAAGCTGTATTCGACGCCGTCCTTCTCTTCGGCCTGGGCGAGGATGTTGCCGGCGCGTTTCAAGCCCTGAAGCAGGTTGGCGCCGTCCTCGGTCTTCAGCACGTCGTTCAGCGCCGTGGCGCGGTTGACCAGAAGCACCAGGTCGTCGCTGCCGGGCATGTTCAGCACCGCGTCGATGATGTCGTGGCGGATGCCCTGGTCGCGCAGGTGGACCTTCAGGCGGTCGTGGAAGAAGTCTCGAAGCGTCCGGGCAACGGCTGCCGCCACCGAGACGGAAGAGACGATTTCCGTCATTGCCTGTTCGTCCGAAAGCCCGCCGGGGAACTGCTCTCTCTTACTATATTCGAATGTGGGCTGGATGGAGGCAGCCATCTCCGCAATGTCATCGAGATGAATTCGCAGATTATTGGTTGTGATTAGCCGGATCACCCCCAGCGCAGCGCGGCGCAGCGCGAAGGGATCTTTCGAGCCGGTGGGCTTTTCGTCGATGGCCCAGAAGCCGGTCAGCGTGTCGAGCTTGTCGGCCAGCGCCACCGCCACCGACACCGGCGCCGAGGGCACCGCGTCCGAGGGCCCCAAAGGCGAGTAATGGTCGCGGGCGGCGTCGGCCACCGGCTCGGGCAGGCCGGCCGCCAGCGCGTAGTAGCGGCCCATGATGCCTTGCAGTTCCGGGAACTCGCCGACCATCGCGGAACGCAGGTCGAGTTTCGCCACCCTGGCCGCCTGTTCCGCCTGATCCGGGTCGGCGCCGACCAGCGGCGCGATCTTGCGCGCCAGGGCGGCGATGCGGGCGATACGGTCGGCTTGCGAACCCAGCTTGCTCTGGAAGGTGACGTGCTTCAGCCCCTCGGCCCAGTCACCCATCCCGGCCTTGGCCTCGCGCAGGTCGTTGTCCCAGAAGAAGGCCGCATCGGACAGGCGCGCCGCCAGCACGCGCTGGTTGCCTTTCAGGATCGTCTCGCCATGGTCCGCGGTCTCGATATTCGCCACGGTGACAAAGCCCTCGATGCGGCCACTCTTGGGATTGCGGGCCGAGAAGAACTTCTGGTGCTCCTTCATCGAGGTTTGCAGCACCTCGGGCGGCAGCGCCAGGAAACGGTCCTCGATGGCGCCCATCAGGGCCACCGGCCATTCGACCAGGCCCGCGACCTCGGTCAGCAGGCCCTCGTCCGGCACGATCTCCCAGCCGCGGGCAAAGGCGAGGTTCGCCGCCTCCTGCCGGATCGCGGCCTCGCGTTCGGCGGGGTCCAGCATGACGCGGGCGCGGCGAAGTTTCGCGGCGTAATCCTCGAAGCCCGAAACGGCAATCTCCTCCGGCGCCATGAAGCGGTGGCCGCGGGTGGTGCTGCCGGCACGGATGCCCTCGATCTCCAGCGGCACCACGCTGGCGCCGGCTTCGTCCGAGAGCAGGCAGATGATGGAATGCAGCGGCCGCACCCAGCGCAGGCTGCCCGCGCCCCAGCGCATCGACTTGGGCCAGGGGAAGTCGCGGATCGTGCGTTCCAGCACCTCGGCCACGATCTCGGCGGCGGGGCGGCCGGGCTTCGTGACCACCGCGAACCAGACCTGGCCCTTCTTGTCGTCGCGCGCCTCCAGCTGCTCGCGGGTCAGCCCGGTCGAGCGCAGGAAGCCCTCCAGCGCCGCCTCGGGGGCGTCGGTGCGGGGGCCCTTGCGCTCCTCGCGCGTGGTCGGGCTTTGCGCGCTCAGCCCCTCGACGGCGAGCGCCAGCCGGCGCGGGGTCGAGAAGGCGCCGGCCGAGCGATAGGTCAGGCCTGCGTCGACCAGCCCGTCGGTGACGCGTTTCTTCAGATCCTCGCGGGCGCGGGCCTGCATCCGCGCCGGGATCTCCTCCGAGAAAAGCTCGATCAGAAGGTCGGGCATCAGTCCATCACTCCGCGTTCGGGGGTCTTGTCGTTGAATTGGTGCCAGGCAAAGGCGCGGCCGTCGGGATAGACCACGATCACCCGGTCCACGTCGGGGCGGATCTCGGCCTGGCCCAGCACGGCGCGCGCCGCGCCCGATTCCAGGTCGGCGGTCAGCGCCCGGGCGGAATAGCACTTGAACCAGCCCGGCCCGTTCAACGGCGTCGCGCCGTCATAGGGCGCGGCATCGGCCAGTTCGGCCGGATCCAGCGTGAAGCAGGCGCGATAGCGGATGGGCGAGCTTGCCGCGTCGATGGCCTTGAAATCCGCGACCGCGACCGGATGGGTGGCGCCCTGCGCGTCGGTGACGACGATGTCCTGCGCGCCGCTGATCTCGTCCACCGGGTCGTAGAAGCCATAGACCTGCAGATACCAGACGGCGAGGCCGGCCATGACGGCCACCAGCACCAGCATCGAGGCGACGATCTTGCCCGAACTCATGCCGCCGCCTCCGCTTGCAGGACCGCGGCCTCGGTGGTCACGAACAGGTCGGCGCAGCGTTTCGCCAGCGCGCGGACGCGGCCGATATAGGCCTGGCGTTCCGTGACCGAGATCACGCCGCGCGCGTCGAGCAGGTTGAACAGGTGGCTGGCCTTGATCGCCTGGTCATAGGCGGGATGCGCCATCGGGATGCGCCGCCCGGCGCCGTCCGTCTCGGCCGCGGCCAGGATGCGGTCGCATTCCGCCTCGGCATCCTTGAAATGCTGTAGCAGCATCTCCGTATCGGCCTGTTCGAAGTTCCAGCGGGAATATTCGCGCTCGGCCTGGCGGAAGACGTCGCCATAGCTCAGCGGGATCGGGCTGCCGGGCGGGTTGAAGGGCATGTCCATCACATGCTCGACCCCCAGCACATACATCGCCAGCCGCTCAAGCCCATAGGTCAGCTCGCCCGAAACCGGGCGGCAGTCATGCCCGCCGACCTGCTGGAAATAGGTGAACTGGCTGACTTCCATGCCGTCGCACCAGACCTCCCAGCCCAGCCCCCAGGCGCCCAGCGTCGGGCTTTCCCAGTCGTCCTCGACAAAGCGCACGTCGTGGATCATCGGGTCGAGGCCGATGGCCGCAAGGCTGCCCAGGTAAAGCTCTTGCAGGTTCGGCGGCGAGGGTTTGATGATGACCTGATACTGGTAGTAATGCTGTAGCCGGTTCGGGTTCTCGCCATAGCGCCCATCGGTCGGTCGGCGCGAGGGCTGGACATAGGCCGCGGCCCAGGGACGCGCGCCCAGGCTGCGCAGCGTCGTGGCCGGGTGGAAGGTGCCGGCGCCGACCTCCATGTCATAGGGTTGCAGCACCGCGCAGCCCTGTGCGGCCCAATAGGATTGCAGGCGCAGGATCACGTCCTGAAAGCAGACGGGTTTCGCCGTCTGATGGTCCTTTGGGCTGGTCATCGGGGCTTCCTTCGGCATAACTGGCAGGAAATGTCTGCCGCCTTCTAGGCAGAGGGCGGCGCAGGGTCAATGAGAGGGACATGCCCATGCGGCGCTTTGCATTCGTCATCGGTGCGGCTCTGCCGCTGTCTCTGGGCTTTGCCGCGCAGGCCGAGGATGTGCTGATCCGCATCGAGGCCAAGCGCGGCGCGCAGGCCGCGGCCGACACCGCCCGCAACTGGGGGGCGCAGTTTCCCGATGTCGTGACCTTCCCGCTGGCCGACGGCTGGGTCGGGATCGCGCTTGGCCCGATGCCGCGCGCAGAGGCGGCGGCGCGGCTGGAACAGCTGAAGCAGCAGCGCAAGGTGCCGGGCGACAGCTTCCTGGCCGCCGCCGAGGGACGCGAACTGACCCGGATCGGCGACGCGGCCGCCGAACCCGACGCCGATCCCCAGGCGGCGGCATCCGCCGGCAATGCCTCGACCTTCCCCCAGGCCCAGCCCGCGGCCACAGAGGACGAGCCCCTCCCCGGCGACCTGGCCGGCGCGGATGCGGCCCCGACCACCGATGCCGGCACCGCGGCTGAGCCCGCGCCCGAGCAGTTCTTCCTGCGCCTCGAATCCACCACCGACCGCGCGCGGGCCGAGGAATTGCTGGCGAAATGGCGCGAGACCCTGCCCGAGGCCGGGCTGTGGACCCTGCCGAACGGCCGGCTGGCCATCGGCTTCGGGCCGATGGATCGGGCGACCGGCACCGCCTGGCTCCAGGCGTTCCGGGATGCGGGCGCCGTGCCCAGGGACGCCTTCCTCGCGCCGGGCGAGGAGATGGGCGAGATCGCGATCATCGGCAAGGTGCCGGATCTGGGCGCCCCCCCTGCCCCGGATGCGGCGCCGGTGCCCATGCCGCCGCTCGAACAGATCCAGCGCGCCCTGCGTTGGGCCGGCCATTACGACGGCGCCATCGACGGCAAGGACGGCCCCAAGACTCGCGCCGCCATGGCCGAGGAAATCCTGCGCCTGCGCACCTCGCCCGATACCGCGACCGCCATGACCGAACTGATCCGCCGCCGCGAGGCCTGGCGGGCCGAGATGGGCCTGGCCGAGCTGCGCGACGCCCATACCGGCCTGATGCTGCCCGCGCCGATGGAAAAGCTGCAATTCGACCGCGCCGAGCGCGCGCTGTCGATCTATGGGCCCAAGGACGGCTCGGGCGCGGCGCTGATCCTGTTCAGCCAGCCCGGCGGCCAGCAGGAGATGCTGGACCTGACCGGCCTCGTCACCGCGCTCGGCTGGGTGCCGGCACCCGGGCGCAAGGTGGAACGCGGCAGCGTCGTGCTGGACGGCCGAAACCAGACCCATATCGGCCATGCCGAGGGCCGGGTGGTCGATGGCCGCGTGCAGGGCTTCGTGCTGATCTGGCCGGTCTCGGACCCCGAGAACCAGCACCGGCTGGCGGCCGAGATCTCGGACAGTCTGGCCCGCTTCGCCCCCGGCGCGGCCGAGGCCCAGCCCGAAGCCCCGGCCATCGCCCCGGCCGCAGCGCAGGACTAGGCGGCTCTAGGCCCGCCAGAACCGCGGCAAAAACAGCACCAGCACCGAGATCAGCTCCAGCCGGCCCAGATACATCCCCCAGATCATCAGCCATTTCGATGCGGTGGGAAAATCCGTCACCGCCCCCTCGGGCGTCAGTTCCGGCCCCCAGACCACGCCGACATTGGCGATGGCGGTCCAGGCCGCGGTCAGCGCCGTGCGCGGATGCAGCCCGGTCAGCGCCAGCCCGACGATCAGCAGACCGAAGGACAGGATGAACAGGGTAAAGAAGGCCATGACCGAATCGACCACGTCCTCCTCCAGCGGGCGGCCACCGTAAAGCAGCGGGAACACCCGGTGCGGCGATTGCATGCGCTTGAGCTGCGCCTTGACCGCCTGGAACAGCACCAGATAGCGGAACACCTTGACCGAGCACGAGGTCGAGCCGGTGCAGCCACCGATCAGCCCGACCACGATCAGGATGACAAAGGGGAAATGCCCCCATTGCGTCACGTCGGCCGAGGCAAAGCCCGTGCCGGAAAAGGTCGAGACGACGTTGAACGTGGTCTCGCGGATCACGTCGAACGGATTCTTCGCCTTGAGCCAGAGCAGGCGGTAAAGCACCACCAGCGCGATGGCATAGAAGGTCCAGCGCAGATAGGCCCGGACCTGGATGTCGCGCCAGATCGGCTCGGCCGAGCCGCGGATCAGCTGCACCATGCGGATGAAGGGGATCGAGGCCAGGATCATGAAGAAGGCGGCGGCATATTCCGCCGGCCCGATGAAGGGCGCGAAACTGGCGTCGTAATGGGAAAACCCGCCGGTCGAGCAGGTGGACAGCGCCAGCACCAGCGCATCGAAGCCCTTCATGCCCAGCAGGATATAGACCACCATGCAACTGGCGGTCATGGCGATATAGACCCCGGTCATCTCGCGCGCGATGTCGAAGGCGCGGGGCAGGATCTTGCCCAGCGTGTCGAAACCCTCGGAGCGAAAGAACTGCATGCCGCCGACCTTCATCACCGGCAGGAAGATCATGGCGACCACGATGATCCCCAGCCCCCCCGCCCAGTTCAGGAAGGCCCGCCACAGGTTCGTGCCCTTGGGCAGGTTGTCGAGATCGGGGAACGCGGTGGTGCCGGTGGTGGTGACGCCCGACATGGCCTCGAAATAGGCATCGGTGAAGCCGGCCTGAGGCGCGCCCAGCATGAAGGGCAGCGCGCCGGCCACCGGCACCACCAGCCACAGCATCGCGGTCAGCAGGAAGACCTGCTGGATGGTCAGCGACTTGTCCTTTTGCCGCGTGGACAGCGCCACCAGCCCGCCGGCCAGCATGGTCAGGATGCCGCATTCCAGGAAGATCAGCCAATGCGGGTCGCCATGCCACCAATCGACCAGCATGGGCAGCCCCATCGCCGCCCCCAGCGTGACGACGACCTTGCCGACGATATTGGCCACGGGACGGATATCGATCATGCCGCCTGCTTGCCCCGCCGGCATGCGACCGTCAAGCGCGCGACGCTTGCACGAGCCCGCGCCAGCCCCTATAGAAAGGCGCAACGCGGGTGTAGCTCAATGGTAGAGCAGCAGCCTTCCAAGCTGAATACGTGGGTTCGATTCCCATCACCCGCTCCAATTTGCCCCGCATGCCGCAACCAGCCGCCCCAGGCCGGCTTTCTCCGTTTTGCAAATACTCCGGGGGGAGCGCCTCATGCGCCCCGTCGAGGGGCGCTTGAGGCGCGGGGGGCAGAGCCCCCGGCCGCCGCGCCCTTCCGTTCCGGCACCCAAGGCCCTATATCCTGCGGGCAAGATTGCCCGACCAACCGACCGACGCGCCGAAAGGAAGCCCATGTCCCGCAAAGCCATGCAGCGCCTGTCCTTCTTTCTGCTGATGGGCCTGACGCTCTATGCCGCCTTCTTGGGCGCGGGCTGAGGGGCGGCGATGGCAAGGCGTTTCGGCGGCCGCTTCTCGCCGCAGCCCCGGCCGGACGGAACCGGCCCGCGCATACCCGCCCGCCCCGCGCCGGGCGAGATCCGGCATCCGCTGGAATCGCGCACCCGCTGGGTCACGATCATGGCGACCCCTTTCCTCATCAGCGCCTTCTGGCAGGATCCGGCCGGGCTCGCCCTGCATCTCGTCGCCTTCGGCAGCCTCGCCTGGGGCATGTGGATGACGCGCCAGGGCTTGCAGGCCGAGGCTGCCTATGACGCCCGCCGCGTCGCCCGCCGCCCAGCGATCCCGCGCAAGCTCTTCGGCGGCATCCTGACCGGGCTCGGCCTTGCCATCGGCGCCTGGGTGCCGGGCGCCGATGCCGGCGCCGGGGTGATCGGCGTCGCCGGCGCCATGCTGCACTGGCTCGCCTTCGGCAGCGACCCGATGCGCGACAAGGGCATGGAAGGCGTCGACGGCGTCCGACAGGACCGCGCCCAACGCATCCTGGCCGAGGGCGAGGCGCATCTGAAGGCCATGCAGGATGCCATCCTGCGCACCGGCGACCGCCGGCTCGAGGCCCGCGTCGCCATGTTCGCCGCCGCCGCGCGCGCGCTTTTCGCCCATGTCGAGGACAATCCCGAAACCATCGCCGCGCTGCGCCGCTATCTCAGCGTCTACCTGCAGGGCGCGCGCGACGCGACGGTCAAGTTCGCCGATCTCTACGCCCAGACCCGCGACCCGCGTACGCGCCAGGATTACGAGACGCTGCTGGACGACCTGGAAACCGAATTCGCCGCCCGCAGCGCCCGGCTGCTGGAAGGCGGCCGCACCGACCTGGACATCGAGATCAGTGTGCTGCGCGACCGGCTGGCACGCGAAGGCGTAAGGCCCCGGCCCGCGCCCGCAGAACCCGCCGAATTGCAGCGCCCGATGACGCTTGATGACCTGCTGATCCCGCACGAATCGGAAAAGCCGCGCCGCTAGCCATGCCCCGCTTCGCCCTGTTGATCGAATATGACGGCGGCCCCTTCGCCGGCTGGCAGGCCCAGGCCGACCGGCCCAGCGTGCAGGGCGCCGTCGAGGCGGCGCTCGGCCGGCTCGACCCCGGCTTCGCGGCCGGGGCGCGGATCGCGGCGGCCGGGCGCACCGATGCCGGGGTCCATGCCACCGGCCAGGTCGCCCATGCCGACCTGCAGCGCGACTGGGATCCGTTCCGGCTGTCCGAGGCGCTGAACTGGCACCTGAAACCCGCCCCCGTCGCCATCCTGGCCGCAGCGCGGGTGGCGGACGACTTCCACGCCCGATTCTCGGCGCATGAGCGGCGCTACCTGTTCCGGCTGGTCTCGCGCCGCGCACCGCTGACGCATGACCGCGGCCGCGCCTGGCAGGTGGCGCATCCGCTGGACCTGGCGGCCATGCGCGCCGGCGCGGCGCATCTGCTGGGCCGGCACGATTTCACCACCTTCCGCTCGACCATGTGCCAGGCGAAAAGCCCGGTGAAGACGCTGGACCAACTGACCATCGAGGAAGCCCGGATCCCGCAGGGCCGCGAATACCGCTTTACCCTGCGGGCGCGGTCATTCCTGCACAACCAGGTGCGCTCGATCGTCGGCACGCTGGAGCGGGTCGGCGCCGGCGCCTGGCCGCCCGGCCGCGTGGCCGAGGCGCTGGCCGCATGCGACCGCGCCGCCTGCGGACCGGTCTGCCCGTCGCAGGGGCTTTACCTGACCGGGGTGGGCTATGAGCCCCCGCCCTTTCCCGAGGGCCCGCTGAACTAGCCGGCCGCGACCAGCGCGTCCCAGAGCCTGTCCAGCCCGGATCGCATATCCGTGGCGGCGGCGAAGCCCAGCCGGTCGCGCGCGGCCTGCGGACAGCCGCAAGAGGCACGGATGTCTCCGGAACGCGCCGGCGCGTGTTCGATGGCGCTGGCCCCCCGCCCGGCAATGGCGTCGATCTGGCGCACCAGCTCCAGCAGCGTTGTCTCGGTCCCGGTGCAAAGGTTGAAGACCTGGGCGCCCGGCGCCTGGCCGGCCAGGTCGCGAGCACGCAACAGACCCTCGACCACGTCGGCGACACAGATGAAATCCCGGCTCTGCTGCCCATCGCCAAAGATCACCTGCGGCCGGTCCGCCAGCCGGTTGGCGCAGAATTTCGAGATCACCCCGGCATAGGGCGAGGCCGCATCCTGGCGCGGGCCATAGACATTGAAGAAGCGCAGCCCGACCGAGGGCAGGCCATGCACCTCGGCCATGGCGGCGGCCTGATGCTCGGCGGCCAGCTTGTCGGCGGCATAGGGCGAGATCGGCAGGGGCAGGTCGGTTTCGCGGCATGTCGCGCCCGCGCGGTTGCCGTAGATCGCCGCCGAGGAGGCATGGACGACCGGGATATTGCCGGCCCGATGCGCCGCATGCAGCACGGCGATGGTGCCGCCCAGGTTGACGCGATGCGCCCCCATCCAGTCCGAGATGCAAAGCTGCACCGAAACCCGCGCGGCAAGGTGAAAGATGCAATCCACCCCGGCCAGCAGCCTGCCGAGCAGATCGGCGTCACAGACATCGCCCCGGACCAGCCGCACCTGCGGGGGCAGGTTGTCCGCCCTGCCGCTGGACAGGTCATCGAGGACGACGACCTCCTCTCCGGCGGCGAGCAACCGGTCGACGAGGTGGCTGCCGATGAACCCTGCCCCTCCGGTAACGAGCGCCTTACGCTGCAAGCCTTTCCCTTTCCGTTTCCGCGCCGGTCGCGTCAGGATCCTGTGGGTCTACGACGGATATGCCGCCATAACGCCCGGCGGGGGCGGGGGATCCGCGAAGATCGGAAAAATCGCCGCGGACCTTACTTGCGGCCGCGGCGCCGGGGCCGCTCGTCCTTGTAAAGCACGATCAGCACGGTGCGCCAGATGATCCACAGATCCAGCGCCAGCGTCCGGTTCCTCTGGTAGATCAGGTCGATCTTGAGCTTGGTGGGCAGGCAGCGCCGGGCATAGGCGGCCTCGGTCGCCTCGGCGCTCTTGCAGCGGCGCAGGATGCGGTCCTCGTGGCGGTGGTAGATCAGCGTCGCCAGGCCGGTGACGCCGGGGCGGCTTTTCAGCACCTGGCCATAGACCGCGGGATAGCGTTCGACATATTCGCGGATGGTCGGGCGCGGCCCGACGAAGCTCATGTCGCCCTTGAGGATGTTGAACAGCTGCGGCAATTCGTCGATGCGGGTGCGGCGCATGAAATGGCCCAGCGGCGTGATGCGCCAAGCCTTGTGCGCGCCGGTCACGCCGAAATCGCCCTCTTGCCGCAACATGGTGCGGAACTTGAGATGGGTGAAGGTCCGCCCCGGCGCCGCCATCCGCGGCGCCGCGTAAAAGATCGGCCGTCCCTGCACGACCAGCAGGATCAGGGCAAAGGCCGCCATGACGATGGACAGCGGCACCAGGGCCAGCAGCGCCAGGGTGATGTCGAATACCCGTTTCGACAGGGGCATGGTGGTCATGGCGGGGGGATGCACATGGTCCTTGAACCACGACATCTCGTCTTGGGCCACTGTGGCGAGCCGCGCAATGTCGGCTTTTTCCCAGTCCTGGTGAATCGTCACAATTCTGTCCCGCATTTGGCTTGTGGCTACCATCCTCCCCCTACCATAGCACTCGTTAATTTTGAATGAGCGCAAGGGATAAACTGCGCCGCACTTGCGCAAACCCCAGCTTTCGGCCAGTCTTTGCTCATTCTGGGGCAACCGGGGCGGATTCATGCGGAAATTTCTGGTGGTTCTGGACGATTCCCGCGAATGCCTGAACGCCATCCGCTATGCCGCCCTGCGCGCGGCCAAGACCGGCGGCGGGGTGCAGGTACTCGCGGTCATTCCGACCACGGCCATCCAGCACGGCATGGGCGTCGCCGACGTGATGCGCGCCGAAGCCTATGAGCGGATCGAGGCACATTACGAGGTCTTTGCCAAATGGATGCGCGACCGTCCCGGCATCGAGCCGGAACTGGTGGTGCGCGAGGGCGAGCCGGGCGCCGAGCTTCTGGCCCAGATCCACGACGATCCCGAGATCGGCGTGGTGGTGCTGGCCGCCTCGACCGAAAGCGCGGGGCCGGGACCGCTGGTCACCCGGCTGACGCGCGAGGTGGCAAACCTGCCCTGCCCCGTCACCATCGTGCCCGGCGACATCTCGCGCGAACGGCTGGAGCAGATCACCTGACGAACCGCCCGCTGCGGCGGATGGTCGCTGCGCCTGGCCGACGCCTGGTCCCGGCACCGTTGCCGCGCCGGCGCGGCCGGAATGACCCCCGGCACCGTGCAGATCGCGTCCCTGCCGCGCTGGCGGGCAGCCCTTTCGGCCATGCCCATGGCGATTTCTGCACATGCTGTTTCTTCGCGTGCTCAAGGCCGCCCGCCCGCCGTGCGGCCCTCCGACTTGACTTGTCCGCCCTTCGATCCCCATATCCGCCACAAAGGAGCCCGCGCCATGTTCATCCAGACCGAAACCACCCCGAACCCCGCGACGCTGAAGTTCCTGCCGGGCGAAACCGTCCTGGGCAGCGGCACCGCCGATTTTCCCGCAGCCGAGGCCGCCGCGACCAGCCCGCTGGCGCGCCGCATCTTTGCCGTGCCAGGCGTGACCGGGGTTTTCCTCGGCTCGGATTTCGTGACCGTGACCAAGGCCGAGGACGCGGTCTGGGACCATCTGAAGCCCTCGGTCCTGGGCGCGATCATGGAGCATTACCAGTCCGGCGCCCCAGCCATCGAGGGCGCGACCGCCAGCGCCCATAACGACCAGGACGGCCCCGACGCAGAAATCGTCAACCAGATCAAGGAACTGCTGGATACGCGCGTGCGCCCGGCCGTGGCGCAGGACGGCGGCGACATCACCTTCCACGGCTTCGACCGCGGCGTGGTCTATCTGCACATGCAGGGCGCCTGCGCCGGCTGCCCCTCGTCCACGCTGACGCTGAAGATGGGCATCGAGAACCTGCTTCGCCACTACATCCCCGAAGTGACCGAGGTGCGGCCCGTTGGCTGAGGCGCTTTCGCTGGGCTTCGACACATCGGCCGCGCATTGCGCGGCCGCTTTGCTGCAAGGCGACCGCCTGCTGGTCCAGCGCCAGGAAGACATGGCCCGCGGCCAGGCCGAGCGGCTGTTTCCGCTGCTGGAAGAGCTGCTGGTCGAGGCGGACCTGGGCTGGCGCGACCTGTCCGTCATCGGCTGCGGCATCGGGCCGGGCAATTTCACCGGCATCCGCATCTCGGTCGCGGCGGCGCGGGGGCTGGCGCTGTCGCTGGGCATCCCCGCCATCGGCGTCAGCGCGACCGAGGCCGCCGCACATGGCCTGCCCCGCCCCTGCCGCGTCGCGCTGCCCGCGCGTGCGGGCGAGGTGATCTGGCAGGATTTCGGCACCGGGCAGGCCACCCGGCCGCAACAGGCCCCCGCGCATGATTTGCCGCCCGGCCCCGCACCCCTGCCCGCGGTGATGCCGCTGGCCGAGGCCATCGCCCGCATCGCCGCCGCCCGCCGCGACCAGCCGGACCTGCCGCGCCCGGCGCCGATCTATCTGCGCCCGGCCGATGCCGCGCCGGCGCGCGACCGCGGCCCGCTGATCCTGTCATGACGCCCGACGACCTGGCGGCGTTGCACGGCCGCTGCTTTGCCGCGCATCCGCGGCCCTGGACGGCGGCCGAGTTCCAGGCGTTGCTGGCCGGCCCGCCGAATTTCCTGCTGACCCGGCCGCAAGCCTTCCTGCTGGGCCGCGCCATCGCGGACGAGGCCGAGCTGCTGACGCTGGCCGTCGCGCCCGAGGCGCGGCGGCAGGGGCTGGCCTCGGCGCTGCTGGCCGAATTCGCCGCCACGTCACGGGCGCACGGCGCGCGCGAGGCCTTCCTGGAGGTCGCGGCGGACAATGCGGCCGCCATGGCGCTTTATGCCGGCGCGGGCTGGGAAACCCTTGGAAAGCGGCGGAATTACTACGCGCCCGGCCTGGATGCGGTGCTGATGCGGCGCACCCTCTGACCCAAGACAAGATTGTTGACGGATTCCGGCCCATGCGCCCTAATCCGAACATCCTGGGCCGACTCGCCCGCAAACCGTCTTGAGGTCCGACATGTCCCTGATGAAATCCCTGCTCGCCGGCGCCTGCCTGACCCTGCTGCCCGTCGCAGCCCTGGCCGATCCGGCGCTGATCTTCGATCTGGGCGGCAAGTTCGACAAATCCTTCAACGAGGCCGCCTATAACGGCGCCGAACGCTGGAAGGCCGAGACCGGGGGCACCTACAAGGAACTGGAGATGCAATCCGAGGCGCAGCGCGAACAGGCCCTGCGCCGGCTGGCACAATCGGGCGCCAATCCCATCGTGATGACCGGCTTTGCCTTTGGCGAGGTGCTGGCCAAGATCGCGCCGGATTATCCCGACACGAAATTCGTCATCATCGACATGGTGGTCGAGCAGCCCAACGTGCAATCCGTGGTCTTTACCGAGGAGCAGGGCTCGTACCTGGCCGGCGTCGCCGCGGCGCTGGCGTCGAAATCGGGCACGGTGGGCTTCATCGGCGGCATGGACATCCCGCTGATCCACAAATTCGAATGCGGCTATGCCCAGGGCTTCAAGGCCACCCGGCCGGACGGCAAGCTGATCATCAACTATACCGGCACCACCCCCGCCGCCTGGAACGACCCGGTGAAGGGGGGCGAGCTGCTCAAGGCGCAGGTCTCGCAGGGGGCGGACGTGGTCTATGCCGCGGCGGGCGGAACCGGCATCGGCGTCTTGCAGGCGGCGGCGGATGCTGGCGTGCTGTCGATCGGCGTGGACAGCAACCAGAACCACCTGCATCCGGGCCAGGTGCTGACCTCGATGGTCAAGGGCGTGGATGTTTCCGTCTACGAGGCCTTCAAGGCCGGGACCGAGGTCGAGCCGGGCGTCCGGGTCATGGACCTGGCTTCGGGCGGGGTGTCGCTGGCCATGGACGACAACAACAAGCCGCTGATCTCGGACGAGATCGCCACCGCCGTCGACGCCGCCGCCCAGGCCATCGAATCGGGCGGGATCAAGGTGCATGACTACATGACCGACAATACCTGCCCGGTGCAGTAGATGACGGCCGCGCCCGCCCCGGCGATCGAATTGCGCGGGATTTCCAAGGCTTTCGGGCCGGTGCAGGCCAACAAGGACATCGACCTGGTCGTGCGGCGCGGCACGATCCACGGCATCATCGGCGAAAACGGCGCCGGGAAATCGACGCTGATGTCGATCCTTTACGGTTTCTACCGCCCCGATACCGGAGAGATCCAGATCGGCGGCCAGCCCGTCGCCATCGCCGACAGCCAGGCCGCGATCCGCGCCGGCATCGGCATGGTGTTCCAGCATTTCAAGCTGGTGCAGAACTTCACCGTTCTGGAAAACGTGATCCTGGGCGCCGAGGACGGCGGGCTCCTGCATCCCTCGCTGGCCCGCGCGCGCGGCACGTTGAAGCGGCTGGCCGCCGAATACGGCTTGCAGGTCGATCCCGATGCGCTGGTCGAGGAACTGTCGGTCGGCCACCAGCAGCGGGTCGAGATCCTGAAGGCGCTGTATCGCCAGGCCGACATCCTGATCCTGGACGAGCCAACCGGCGTGCTGACCCCCGCCGAGGCCGACCACCTGTTCCGCATCCTGCGCGGGCTCAAGGACGAGGGCAAGACCATCATCCTGATCACCCACAAGCTGCGCGAGATCATGGAGATCACCGACAATGTCTCGGTCATGCGGCGCGGCGAGATGGTGGCCTCGGTCAAGACCGCCGAGACCAGCCCGACCGAGCTGGCCAAGCTGATGGTGGGCCGCAAGGTGCTGTTGCGGGTGGAAAAGCCACCCGCCCGGCCGGGCGCGCCGGTGCTGGAAGTGCGGGGGTTGCGCATGGTCGATGCCGAGGGCGTCGAGCGGCTGCGCGGCATCGACCTGGAGATCCGGGCAGGCGAGATCCTGGGCATCGCCGGCGTGGCTGGCAACGGCCAGACGCAACTGCTGGAGATCCTGGGCGGCTTTCCCGAGGCGGGGGCAAAGCTTCAGGGCGAGATCCGGCTCAATGGCCGGCCCTTGCCGCTGCATGGTCCGGAGGCCGACGGCCGCGCGCGGCGCCGCGCCGGCATCGGCCATGTTCCCGAGGACCGGCAGGCCGAAGGGCTGATCATGGATTTCACCGCCTGGGAGAACACGGCCTTCGGCTATCACCACGCGCCCGAGTTCCAGCGCGGCCCGTTGATGGACAATGCCGCCATCCGCGCCGATGCCATGGCCAAGATCGAGCGTTTCGACATCCGCCCGCCGGACCCGGACCTTACGGCCCGGAATTTCTCGGGCGGCAACCAGCAGAAGATCGTGGTCGCGCGCGAGGTCGAGCGCAACCCGGACTTGCTGCTGATCGGCCAGCCGACGCGCGGGGTTGATATCGGCGCCATCGAGTTCATCCACAAGCGCATCCTGGCGCTGCGCGATGCCGGCAAGGCGGTGTTGCTGGTCTCGGTCGAGCTCGACGAGATCATGGCGCTGTCGGATCGCATCGCGGTGATGTTCGACGGTCGCGTCATGGGCGAGCGCCCGGCCGAAGGGGCGACGACCGGAGATCTGGGCTGCCTGATGGCCGGGGTCGATCCCGCCCTGACGCCGCCCGAGGCGGCGATCCCGCCGGCGGCCGCGCCGGCGACGGATGCCGGCGGCGGTGCGGGATGAGCCGTCGCATGCCTCCGGCGGGGGTATTTGGAAAACGGAGAAAACCGGGAGAGGCGGGCTGATGGAGCGAATGCCGAAATGGGCGGATGTGATCCTGACGCCGCTGATTTCTCTGGTGCTGGCCTTTGGCATCTCGGCACTGGTGATCCTGGCTATCGGTGAAGATCCCGTCGAGGCGCTGAAGGTGATGGTCCAGGGCGCACTGGGATCCAGCTATGGTTGGGGCTTCACCCTGTATTACACAACGAATTTCATCTTCACCGGCCTGGCGGTCATGGTCGCCTATCATGCCGGGCTGTTCAACATCGGCGGCGAGGGGCAGGCCGCCCTGGGGGGCCTGGGCGTCGCGCTGGTGGTACTGGCCCTGCCCTGGCCGCATTGGGCCTTCGCTCTGCCGGCGGCGGCGGTCGGGGCGGCGCTGTTCGGGGCGCTTTGGGCGCTGATCCCGGCCTGGCTGCAGGCCCGGCGCGGCAGCCATATCGTCATCACCACCATCATGTTCAATTTCATCGCCGCGGCGCTGCTGAACTATGTCCTGGTCAACCTGCTGCGGCCCGTGGGCAGCATGGACCCGGCCTCGGCCCGGTTCCCCGCGGCGGCGCATCTGCCGAAGCTTTCGGACATGGCGCTGGGGCTCGGCTTCGAATGGGGCCGGAACACGCCCGCCAATGTCACCTTCTTCGTCGCCATCGCCGCCTGCCTGCTGGTCTGGCTGCTGATCTGGCATACGCGGCCGGGCTATGAGATCCGCGCCTTCGGCAAGTCCGAACAGGCGGCGCTTTACGCCGGCATCTCGCCGGTGCGGATCACGGTCCTGGCCATGCTGGTCTCGGGGGCGCTGGCCGGGCTGATGGCGATCAACAACGTCATGGGCGAGGCCGAGCGGCTGATGCTGAACGCGGTCGAGGGCGCCGGCTTCATCGGCATCGCCGTGGCGCTGATGGGCCGCAACCACCCGTTCGGGGTATTCCTGGCGGCGCTGCTCTTCGGCTTCCTCTACCAGGGCGGGGGCGAACTGGCGCTGTGGACCTCGATCCCGCGCGAGCTGATCGTGGTCATCCAGGCGCTGGTGATCCTGTTCACCGGGGCGCTGGACAACATGGTGCGCATGCCGCTGGAACGGCTGTTCACGGCGCTGCGCCGGAAGGGGGCGTGATGGATTTCGCGACCGTGATCCAGATCCTCGATTCAGCGGTGCGGCTGATGACGCCCCTGCTGCTGGCCTGCCTGGCCGGGCTTTATTCGGAGCGCGCCGGGGTCTTCGATATCGGGCTGGAAGGCAAGATGCTGATGGCGGCCTTCACCTCGGCCTCGGTCGCCTATGCCACCGGCAGCGCCTGGCTGGGGCTGCTGGCCGGGATCGCCGGCGCCGCGGCCATGGCCGGGCTGCATGGCCTCGCCTCGATCAGCTTTCGCGGCAACCAGCTGATCTCGGGCGTGGCGATCAACTTCCTCGCCTCGGGGCTGACGGTGCTTCTGGGGCAGAAGATCTTCGGGCTGGGCGGGCGCACGCCCTCGCTCTCCGGCGCGGCGCGGTTCGGCGAGATCACCCTGCCCTTCGCCGACAGCCTGCGCCCGGTGCCGGTGATCGGGCCGGTCTATGCCGAGCTGATCTCGGGCCACACCATCCTGGTCTATATCGCCTTCGCCATGGTGCCGCTGACCTGGTGGGTGCTCTATCGCACCCGCTTCGGGTTGCGGCTGCGCGCGGTGGGCGAGAACCCGGCCTCGGTCGATACCGCTGGCGTCTCGGTCACCCGGCTGCGCTTTGCCGCCGTGATGATCTGCGGGGTGCTTTGCGGCCTCGCAGGCGCCTATCTCGCCACCGGCATCTCGGCCGGTTTCGTCAAGGAGATGACCGCCGGGCGCGGCTTCATCGCGCTGGCGGCGCTGATCTTCGCCAAGTGGCGGCCATGGAGCGCGCTTTTCGCCACCTTCCTGTTCGGGCTGATGGAGGCGGTGGCGAACCGCTTCCCGAATCTCGACCTGGGGGTGGTGACCGTGCCCTCGATGTTCATGAACGCCCTGCCCTATATCCTGACCGTCATCATCCTGGCCGGCTTCGTCGGCCGCGCCATCCCGCCCCGCGCCGGAGGAGAGCCCTATGTCAAGGAACGCTGAACTCGCCGATCTGATCCGCAGCCGGGCGGGGGACGCGCCGCCGGAATACGGGCTGATCCTCGGCTCGGGGCTCGGGCATCTGGCGGCGGCGGTCGAGGGCGTGGCGATCCCCTATTCCGACCTGCCGGGCTTTCCGCATGCCGGGGTGTCGGGCCATGTGCCGCAACTGGTCGTCGGACAGCTGGAGGGGCGGCGGGTCGCGGTCCTGGGCGGGCGGGCGCATTACTACGAATCCGGCCGCGCCGATGTCATGCGCCTGCCGCTGGAGGTGCTGAAGGCACTCGGCACCCGGCAGCTGATCCTGACCAATGCAGCGGGCAGCCTGCGCGCCGAGATGCCGCCGGGATCCCTGATGCTGCTGTCGGACCACATCGCCTTCGCCGGCACCAATCCGCTGATCGGGGAACCCAGCGAGGCGCGCTTCGTGCCGATGACCGACGCCCATGACCCGGGCCTCCGCGCCGGGCTCAGGGCCGCCGCCGAGGCCGATGGGATCGCGCTGCCCGAGGGGGTCTATTGCTGGTTCTCGGGGCCTTCCTTCGAGACCCCGGCCGAGATTCGCGCCGCCCGCATCCTGGGCGCCGATGCGGTCGGCATGTCCACCGTGCCCGAGGTGATCCTGGCGCGCTTCCTGGGCCTGCGCTGCGCCGCCGTCTCGGTCATCACCAATATGGGCGCCGGCCTCTCGGACGAATCGATCAGCCACGAACATACCAAGGCCATGGCGCCGCTGGGCGCGGCCAAGCTGGAACGCATCCTGCGCCGCTTCCTTGGCCAGGGCGCCTGACCCCGGCTTCTTTCTTGTTCAAATATCCCCGCCGGAGGCCGCCGAGCGTGCCGCCGGCGCCGGCCCGGCAAGCTCAAGCCCCGCCAGCACCGCCTCGACCGCCGAAGCGGCGGCCTCGAGGTCGTCCAGCCCGTCCAGCGCCACCGCCGGCCCGCGACCGTCGTCATGGCGCGCCCGGTGCTTCTCATAGCGTGGGTCGTAATGGTCGCGCATCAGCCCCTCGGCCAGCCCGCGCCAGTCGGCGGCATCGACCAGGCGCAACCAGCCCTCGATCCGCTCGGCCGGGTGCAAGGGCCGCAACAGCGCCACGATCCGCGCCACGGCCTCGGGATCGGCGCAGGTCTCGGCATAGGCGCGTTCGGTATAGGCGGCGCGGGCCTCGACCGGCACGGCCAGACGGATGCGCGGCGCCGCCGCGATCGCCTGCCAGATGCCGCGTGGCAGGTTCAGCGCGCCGATGCGCGAGCTTTCGGCCTCGACCAGCAGCGGCCGCGCGGGGTCCAGCGCCTCCAGCGCCAGGGCGAGGCGGCTTTCGAACAGCTTCTGCGATGGCTGGCCGCCCGGCAGCGCCCCGAACAGGCTGCCGCGATGGTTCGCCAGCCCCTCCAGGTCGATGACTTGGTGGCCGCGCGCCGCAAGCCGCGCCAGGATTTCGGTCTTGGCGCTGCCGGTATTGCCGTCCAGCACCACCACCGGCGCGGCCACGGGTGCCGTGACCCGCGCCACCACCAGCGCCCGCCAGGCCTTGTAGCCGCCCTCGATGCGGCCGACACGCCAGCCGATCTGCGACAGGATGGTGGCGAAGGCCCCCGAGCGCTGGCCGCCGCGCCAGCAATAGACCAGCGGCCGCCAGCCGCCGCCGAAACCCGCCAGCGGCCCGGCGATATGACGCGCGGCATTGGCGGCGACCATGGCGCCGCCCAGCTTGCGGGCATCGAAGGGGGAAACCTGCTTGTAGATCGTGCCGACCTGCGCGCGCTGCTCGTCCGACAGCACCGGCAGGTTGATCGCGCCCGGCAGGTGATCCTCGGCATATTCCGAAGGCGAGCGCGTGTCGATGACGGTATCGAACCCGGACAGCACCGGGTCCGACAGCGATGTCAGGCGGATGTCCACTTAGTAGACGTAGACCGGGGTTCCGATCGGCACCTGCTCGAACAGGTCCATCACCGCCTCGTTGCGCATGCGGATGCAGCCGTTCGAGACGGCGCGGCCGATCGAGTTCGGCTCGGTCGTGCCATGGATGCGGATCGAGGTGTCGTTGCCCCTGGCGTCGTAAAGATACAGCGCCCGCGCGCCCAGCGGGTTGGACGGGCCGCCCGGCATGCCGTCGGCCCATTTGGCATATTGGCCGGGATTGCGCTTGATCATCGCCGGCGTGGGGGTCCAGCTGGGCCATTCGGTCTTGCGCCCGACGGTGGCGCGGCCCTTCCAGACCAGCTCGGCCTTGCCCACCGCGACGCCATAGCGCACCGCCCGGCCAGGCGCGATGACGTGATAGAGGAAGAAATCCTTCGAGACCACGACGATGCTGCCGACCTCGAAATCGTTGCGGATCGAGACCTCGGTCGGGGCATAGGGATCGCGCCGGGGCTCGGCCTTGGTGGTCAGCGCCGCGGGCTGGGCCTGTGCCAGGGCCAGCGAGGGCACGGCCACCAGCGGCAAGGCGGCCATCAGCATCTGTCTGCGGTTCATCTGTCCGTCCTGAATCCTTGCGTTTCTTGACCATGCGCCTAACCGCTCGGGCGGCCGGGATCAACTCAAAGCGCCGTGACGCGGTTGAAACGCGCGGCAAACGTGCCTAGCTTGCATCGGGAAAGGACCGCCCGCCATGACCTGCGCGACCTGTGCCTCCATCCGCCGCCCGCCGCGTCGCGCGCCCGTGCGCGCCCCGCATTTGTGCCGGGGCCGGGGCGGGCGCGGTTGCCGCTGCCATGTCGCGGCCCGTCCGCGCCTGGCCCGTCCCATGCTGGCGGGCGATGGCCATCCGCTGCGCTGGCGCCCCGCGCCGGGCGACGGGCCGCTGCCCCAGCAGCTTCTGCACCACGCACCGCACCATCCGCAGGCTCCGCCACACCCTGTCTGAATCGCGCCTTCTTTCGCCATTCTGACAGGACAATCCGATGAAACATCACCCAAACGATGCCGAGCTGACCGTCTCGGGCATGAGCTGCGCCTCTTGCGTGGGCCGCGTCGAAAAGGCGCTGGCCGCCGTGCCGGGCGTCCGTGATCCGCAGGTCAACCTGGCCACCGGCCGGGCGCATTTCCGCCTGGCCGCGCCCGAGGCCCTGCCCCGCGCCGTCGAGGCGCTGGCGCGGGCCGGCTACCCGGCCGAGCCGCAGCAAACCCGCCTGGCCATTGAGGGCATGACCTGCGCCTCGTGCTCGGGCCGGGTCGAAAAGACGCTGGCCGCGCTGCCCGGCGTGACCACGGCGCAGGTGAACCTGGCCACCGGCAGCGCCACCATCCGCCATTCCCCCGCCGTCGCGCCGCAGGCGCTGGCCGATGCAGTGACCGCCAAGGGCTATCCGGCGCAGGTGCAGGCCGAGGCCGGCCATCACATGCACGACCATGGCGGCGATGCGGCCACGCTGAAGCGCAATTTCCTGGTCGCCCTGGTGCTGACCCTGCCGGTCTTTGTCGCCGAGATGGGCGGCCATGCCTTTCCCGCCTTCCATCATTGGCTGCACATGGCCATCGGCCAGCGCACGCTCTGGGTGCTGGAGTTCCTGCTGACCACCGCCGTCCTGGCCGGGCCGGGGCGGATGTTCTTCCGCATCGGCATCCCCGCGCTGATGCGCCGCGCACCCGAGATGAACAGCCTGGTCGCGCTCGGCGCCTCGGCGGCCTGGCTCTATTCGACGGTGGCGACCTTCGCGCCGGGCCTGTTGCCGCCGGATTCGGTGCATGTCTATTTCGAGGCCGCTGCCGTCATCGTCACGCTGATCCTGCTGGGCCGCTGGCTGGAAGCCCGCGCCAAGGGCCAGGCCGGCGACGCCATCCGCCGGCTGATCGAACTTGCTCCCGACAGCGCCCATGTCGAGCGCGACGGCCGCATCGTCGAAATCCCGGTGGCCGAACTGCATCCCGGCGACATCGTGCATCTGCGCCCCGGCGAGCGGGTGGCGGTGGACGGCGTGCTGACCGAGGGCAGCGGCGCCATCGACGAATCCATGCTGACCGGCGAGCCGGTGCCGGTCGCCAAGCAGCCGGGTGATCCCGTGACCGGCGGCACGGTGAACGGCAACGCGGCGCTGGCCTATCGCGTCACCGCGACCGGCGGCGACACGGTGCTGGCCCGCATCATCCGCATGGTCGAGGACGCGCAGGCCACCAAGCTGCCGGTGCAGGCGCTGGTGGACCGCATCACCGCGGTCTTCGTGCCGGTGGTGATCGGGCTGGCGGCCCTGACCTTCGCGCTGTGGATGATCTTTGCCGGCGCGCTGGGGCAGGCGCTGGTCGCGGCGATTGCGGTCCTGATCATCGCCTGCCCCTGCGCCATGGGGCTGGCGGTGCCGGTCTCGATCATGGTCGGCACCGGGCGCGGCGCGGAACTGGGCGTGCTGTTCCGGCGCGGCGACGCGCTGCAAAGGCTGGCCGAGGCGCGCATCGTCGGCTTCGACAAGACCGGCACGCTGACGCAAGGCGCGCCCGCCCTGACCGCCATCGAGGCCGAGGAGATCGCGCCCCTGGACGCCCTGCGTCTTGCCGCCGCGGCCGAGGCGCGTTCGGAACACCCGCTGGCGGCCGCCATCGTCGGCGCCGCGCACGGCAAGGGGCTGGAGCTGCCCACGGCCGAGGCGGTTCAGGCTGCGGCGGGCCGCGGGCTTTCGGCACGGGTCGAGGGGCACGCGCTGCTGATCGGCAATGCCGCCGCGCTGGCCGAGGCGGGCATCACCGCCGCCCCCGCCCTGATCGCCGCGGCCGAGGGCTGGGCGGCGCATGGCGCGACCCCGGTGCATCTGGCCGTGGACGGCCGGCACGCCGCCGCCATGGCCCTGGCCGACCCCATCCGCCCCGAGGCGGCCGAGACCGTGGCCGAACTGCACGCGCTTGGCCTGCAAACCGCGATGATCTCGGGCGACGTGCAGGCCACGGCCGAGGCGGTGGGCCGCCAGCTGGGCATCGACCGCGTGACCGCCGGCGTGCTGCCCGAGGGCAAGCTGGCCGCCATCCGCGAGATGGGCCCCGGCACGGTCTTTGTCGGCGACGGCATCAACGACGCCCCGGCGCTGGCCGCGGCCGAGACCGGCATTGCCATCGGCACCGGCACCGATGTCGCCATCGAATCGGCCGAGGTGGTGCTGGTCGGCGGCGATCCGATGGGCGTGGCGCGGGCCATCCGCCTGTCACGCAGCGTCATGCGCAATATCCGGCAGAACCTGTTCTGGGCCTTCGGCTACAATGTGGCCCTGATTCCCGTGGCCATGGGGGCGCTGGTGCCCTTTGGCGGGCCACAGTTGTCACCCATGCTGGGGGCCGGGGCCATGGCGCTGTCCTCGGTCTTCGTGGTCAGTAACGCGTTGCGATTGAGGCGTGCCGCATGATGCTGAAAGCCCTTGTCCTGATCCTGGCCCTTGCGGCCGCACCGATGGCGGCGGCGACGCCGCTGCGCATCCTGGCCTTCGGCGACAGCCTGACCGAAGGCTACGGCCTGCCGCGCAAGCACGGGCTGGTGCCGCAATTGCAGGACTGGCTGAGGGCGCGCGGCCATGACGTGCTGGTGCTGAACGGCGGGCTTTCGGGCGACACCACGGCGGGCGGACGGGTGCGGATCGGCTATTCGCTGGCCCGCCACAAGCCCGATGCGGTGATCGTCGAGTTGGGCGGCAACGACCTGTTGATGGGCTTTTCCCCCGCCATGGTCGCAGACAACCTGGATTCGATCCTGGGCCAGGCCGGCAAGACCGGCCGGCCGCTGCTGCTGGTCGGCATCGCCTCGCCCGACCATGACGACCCCTTGCGCCGCGACTGGGCCGAGATATGGCCGCGCATGGCCGCGCAGCACGATGCGCTGCTGATGGAGAACCTGTATCAGCCGCTCTTCGACCTGCCGGACGAGGGCTACAAGGCCATGCTGCAACCCGACGGGCTGCATGCCTCGGCCGAAGGGGTCGGGCTGATCGTGCAATCGCTGGGCCCCCAGGTCGAGGCGCTGATCGAAAGGGCCGAAGCCCGGCGCTAATGCGCGTGGCCGGGCATGCGCTTGTTGTCGACCGGCAGGCGGGCCCGGACCGTGCCGCAGGGGCCGAAATCCAGCGTCAGCGCCAGTTCCTCGCCATCCGCAAGCGGCTGCTTCAATCCCATCAGCATCACGTGATCGCCGCCCCGCGCCAGTTCGTGCCGGGCGCCGGCGGGGATCCGGATCGGACCCGCCTTGACCATCCGCATCACGCCGCCCTCGTCGCGATGGGTATGCAATTCGACCCGCTCGGCCGCGTCCGAGGCGACCGAGGAAAGCGTGCAGGCCCCGGCGCCGCGATTCTCGATCACCATGAAGGCGGCGCCGGAACGGGGATCGGCGGCGCGGGCATAGCCGCCATGGATGACCAGCCCCGCATCCTGCGCCGGCGCGGCAAGGGGGATCAGGCCCAGGCAAAGGGCGGGCAGCAGCGGTTTCATCTCGTCTCCTTGCGCATCGGGCGAAGACTGGCGCCGGATGCGCCGCGCCGCAACCCGATTCCGCCCGCCACGGAAAAGGCCCGCCGAACGGGGCGGGCCTTGACGCGATGCCTTGCCGGGATCAGAGGCGCGAGGCCACGTTTTCCCAGTTCACCAGCTTGTCGAGGAAGTTTTCCAGGTATTTCGGCCGGGCGTTGCGGAAATCGATGTAATAGCTGTGTTCCCACACGTCGCAGCCCAGCAGCGCGGTCTGGCCGAAGCAGAGCGGGTTCACGCCGTTCTCGGTCTTGGTGACCTTCAGGCTGCCGTCCTTGTCCTTGACGAGCCAGGCCCAGCCCGAGCCGAACTGGCCGACGCCGGCTTCCGAAAACTTCTTCTTGAACTCGTCCACCGAACCGAAGGCTTCGGTCAGGGCCTTTTCCAGTTCGCCCGGAATGGCGCCGGGGTTCGGGGTCATCATTTCCCAGAACTGGGCGTGGTTCCAATGCTGGCTGGCATTGTTGAAGATGCCGTTCTGCGCCACGGCGCCCGACTGGTAGGTGCCCTTGACGATGTCCTCAAGGCTCTTGCCTTCCCATTCGGTGCCGGCGACCAGCTCGTTCAGCTTGTCGACATAGGCCTTGTGGTGCTTGTCGTGGTGGTATTCCAGCGTCTCCTTGGACATGCCGCCAGCAGCCAGCGCGTCGTGAGCATAGGGAAGATCGGGAAGCGTGAAGGCCATTTTCGGTTTCCTTTCCAACGGTTTCGGAATCTGTTCTGGCACAGCTGCCAAACGGGGAAAAGCCCTGTCGGCCGCTAAACGCCTTCAAGGCGGCGCGGGTTCCTGCCCTATCCCCCGCCAGGAGAGCCGCAGGCCCCGGTCCCGGTCATGATGTTGTCATAGCCCAGCGCCGTCACCGTCACCCGCGCGCTGCCATCGGCCTTTTGCACCGTCAGCCGAAAGTCCAGCCGCTCGGTCCGCTGCCCCGAGGCATTGCGCACCCCGGCCAGCGCCCAGCCATAGCTGCGGCTGGTGCGGTCATCGGCGGTGATCCTGGCCTCGATCGGCTGGCCGACGATGCGCTGCAGGATCGGGTCGAAGACCTCGATCCGGCCCTGGCGCGGGCCGGCGGTCTGGCGCGTCATCATGATGAACTCGGGCACCCAGCCGGTGCCGCTTTCGTCGAGGATCTGGCACATCATCACCACCGGCGGCTCTTGCCCCCAGGCCTGCGCCATGGCGGCGGGGCCCGGTGAAACCAGGCCGGCGAGGAGACAGGGCAAGACAAGGGCGGCGCGCATGGAATCAACCGGGTGGCTTTCACCCCCCATCCATACGCCGCCCTGCCGCCGCCACAAGTCCTAGCGCGGGCTAAGCTGCGTGCCCGGCGCCGCCGCGCCGGTCAGGATGCCGCGCAGGTAGTCGGTGACCGAGCGGAAGCCGATCAGCACATAGCCGCCCGGTTCGCGCCAGATGCCGCAGGCGACCTGGGCCGCGCGGGTGCGGCGCAGCCCGTCCTCGGGCATGGCCGCCAGGTCGGCGGGACAGAGCTTTGCCAGCACGTCCAGCGCGCGGGCGCCCTGGATGCGGAACACCGCGCGCATGTCGCTGACATCCAGCACCAGCGCGTGTTCAGTCGCAAGCGCGTCCTGCAGGGCGGCCAGCGCCTCGGCCGCCTCGGCGCACGGCAGGACCAGCAGCAGCTCGTCCGGCGACATCCAGCCGAGAGAGCGGCTGCCGTCGGTGGTGATGCGGCCCTGTCCGGGCAGCGCCACCCCGGCCGCCGCGGCGATGGCCTCGCCCGCCCGCGCCAGGTCGGCGCGGATCTGGATCATGCCCCAGTCCTGCACCTGAGAGATCTTCGCCAGTGCCTCAGCCATTCGCCCGGCTCCCTTCCTTGTCGTAGAAGACCGGATCGCAGATCCGCGCCTTGTAGCTTTCCTGACCCGCGACCGGGAACTCCAGCACCTCGCCCATGCGTTCCGGCCCCTGCCGCACCAGGCCCATGGCGATGGGCCGCTCCAGCGTCGGCGACATATAGGTCGAGGTCACGCGGCCCTGCACCTTGCGCTGGCCGTTGGCGTTCACGCCCTCTTCCACCGCATAGACGCCGTCGGGCAGCACCCGGCCGTCGACGCTTTCCAGCCCCACCAGCTTCCAGCGCCGGGGATCGGTCATGTGGCTGCGCTCCTGCGCGCGCTTGCCGATATAATCCGCCTTTTTCTTGCTGATCGCCCAGTTCAGGCCCAGATCCTGCGGGATCACCGTGCCGTCGGTCTCGTCGCCGATCATGATGAAGCCCTTTTCGGCGCGCATGACATGCATCGCCTCGGTGCCGTAGGGGGTAACGTCCAGGTCGCGCCCGGCCTCATGCAGCCTTTCCCACAGTTCAAGGCCGCGGTTCGCCGGCACCGCCACCTCGAAGCTGAGTTCACCCGAAAAGCTGATGCGATAGACGCGGGCGGGAATGCCGGCGATCTGGCCCTCGGCCCAGCCCATGAAGGGCAGCGCCTCGGGGGACAGGTCCATGCCGCCCAGCCGCTCCAGCAGCACGCGGGCCTTCGGGCCGACCACGGCGACCTGCGCCCATTGCTCGGTGACATTGGCGGTCCAGACCTTCCAGTCCCACCATTCGCATTGCAGCCAGTCCTCGAAATGGCCGTGCATGCGCTCGGCGCCGCCGGTGGTGGTGTGCACCAGCCAGGTGTCCTCGCTGAGCCGCGCGGCCACGCCGTCGTCCACAAGGAAGCCGTTCTCGTTGCAGATCAGCCCATAGCGGCACTTGCCCACCGGCAGCGTGGACATCATGCCGGTATACATCATGTCGAGGAACCTGCCCGCATCCGGGCCCTTGACGATGATCTTGCCCAGCGTCGAGGCATCGAGCGTGCCGACCGAGGCCCGCACCGCGCGGATCTCGCGCGCCACCGCGTCGCCATGGCTTTCGCCCGCCTTCGGGTAGCAATAGGGGCGGCGCCAGTGGCCGACCGGCTCGAAGAAGGCGCCGCGGCTTTCGTGCCAGCCATGCATGGGCGTCTTGCGCAAGGGCTGGAAGATCTCGCCCCGCGCCTCGCCGGCGATGGTGCCCAGGGTCAGCGGCGTATAGGGCGGGCGGAAGGTCGTCGTGCCCGTGGCCGGGATCGGCTGGTTCAGCGCATGGGACAGCACGGCAAGGCCGTTGATGTTGCTGACCTTGCCCTGGTCGGTCGCCATGCCGAGGGTCGTGTAACGCTTGGTATGCTCGACGCTGTGATAGCCTTCCTGCGCGGCCAGTTCGACATCCGAGACCTTCACGTCGTTCTGGAAGTCGAGCCACATCTTGAACTTCATCTTGCGCGTGGCGTGGGCCGGCATGACCCAGACCGGCATGGTCGCGGATTCCGCCTGCGCGCCGGTCAGTTCCGGGACCAGCAGGTCGCCCGCCGCTGCACCCGCGCAGCTGGCCATCGCCTTGCCGTCGGCGCCGGTCGGCGGGCGGTTCGGGTCGGGGGCGAACATCGACTGCGCGTCGGACCAGTTCAGCTTGCCGCCGCAATGGCTCCACAGGTGGACCACCGGCGACCAGCCGCCGGACATGGCGACGCAATCGGCATCCACGGTCTCGGTGACCTGGCCCGAGCCGGAATGGGCGCAGATCTTGACCGCCTCGACCGCCTGGCCGCCCTTGATGCCGGCAATGGCGCTGCCGGTCAGGACGCGCAGGCCGCGGGCGCGCACCGCTGCGGGCAGCGCCCCCGTGGCCGAACTGCGCGCGTCGATCACCGCGGCGACCTCGAGCCCGGCATCCAGCGCCGCCAGCGCGGTGCGATAGGCATCGTCGTTATTGGTGACGACGACGATCCGCCGGCCCGGCGCCACGCCGTAAAGGTCGATGTAATCGCGCACGGCCGAGGCCAGAATGACCCCTGGCACGTCATTGCCGGCAAAGCTCAGCGGCCGCTCCAGCGCACCGGTGGCGACGATCACATGGCCCGCGCGGATGCGCCACAGGCGCTGGCGCGGGATGCCCGCGTTCGGGTCGTGATCGGCCAGCGATTCCCGCACCAGCAGATAACCGTGGTCGTAAAGCCCGGTCGCCTGGGTCGAGCGGCGCAGGGTGACGTTCTCCATCCCCCGCAATTCCGCCAGCAGCGCATCGACGCGGGCTTGGCCGTCGGCATGGTCGGTCGGCGTGCGGCCGCCGAAATGCGGTGCCTGCTCGACCAGCCAGACCGACTTGCCCCGGCGCGCGGCGTCGCGGGCCGCGGCCAGCCCGGCGATGCCGCCGCCGACGACCACCACGTCCACATGGGCATAGGCCTGTTCGTACTTGTCCGGGTCGGGATCGGTCGGGGCCTTGCCCAGGCCGGCCGAGCGGCGGATGATCGGCTCGAACACATGTTTCCAGAAGCCGCGCGGATACATGAAGGTCTTGTAATAGAAACCGGCCGGGAAAAAGCGATAGAGCCAGTTGTTCACTGCGCCGATATCGGCGTTCAGACTGGGCCAGCAATTCTGGCTGGCGGTGACCATGCCGGCGACCAGCGGCGTGGTGGTGGCGCGCTGGTTCGGCTCGAACCGGCCGCCCTGACCGAGGCCCAGCAGCGCGTTCGGTTCCTCGGCGCCCGAGGCGATCGGGCCGCGCGGGCGGTGATACTTGAAGCTGCGGCCCATCATCAGCTGGCCGTTGGCCAGCAGGGCCGAGGCCAGCGTATCGCCCGCGACCCCGCGCATCTGGCGGCCGTCGAAACGGAAGGGCAGTTGATAGGCGCGGTCGATCAGGCGGCCGCCGCGCGGCAGGCGGAAGGGTCCGGTCCGGGTCATGCGTTCAGGCTTTCGGCGGGGGTATCGACAGGGGTTTCGGCGGAGGTTTCGGGCCAGTCGGGCTGCCAGTCGGGACGCGCAGCCTGGATGGCGGCGACGATCTCGGGCGTGGGATGCGGGGTCTGGGCGCTGTAGGTGCCAAAGACCTGCAGCGTAGCGGTGTCACGCGCCGCCAGGAACCACTTGCCGCAGCCATAGGCATGGCGCCAGCGTTCGAAATGCACGCCCTTGGGGTTCTTGCGGGCGAAAAGATAGGCCTCGAACTCGGCATCCGACGAGCCGGGACCGAAGCGCTTCAGATGCGCCTCGCCGCCGGGTTGCAGCTCGGTTTCCTCGGCCGCGACGCCGCAATAGGGACAGGTCAGGGTCAGCATGGATCACTCCTTGGGCGGCAAGGCGCGCAGGCGGGCCGGCGCCCAGAGGGTCGGCCGGGCGCGCAAGGCGGCGATGGAAGGCAGGGGCCCGGCAAGGCATCCGCAGCCCGCGATGCCCGGCGGGGCTGCACGGCTGGCAAGGATGGCGGGGGCCGGGAACAAGGGCACGGCGCGGCGGCGCAGCGCATGGGAGGGGCGGCCTGTTCGGCCGTCGCAGATGACACGGCAAGGAACCGAGGGGCACAACGCCCCCCGGCCCTGGAGAGAGAGGGCGCCCGAAGGCGCCGGGAGGGACGCCTTAGTTGGCCGGAGCCGGGGTGGCAGGCTCGGCCGGCTCGGGAACAGCGGGATCGGCCGGAGCAGCATCGGCCGGCGGCTCGACCGAGACGGCGCCGTCATCGACCGGCGCGGGCTCGGACGAGACGGCCGGCGCGGCGGGCGGCTCGGTCGCTGCCGGTTCGGTGCCGGAAGACACGAACCAATAGATGACGACCAGCACGACGACGACGACGCCGACGATGAGCCAGAGGTTGCTCTTGTTCTGTTCGGCCATGAAGAAAACTCCTTGGTCATGGTGACGTGATTCAACAATTCACCAGACAGGAAACAGTTTCCCAACCCTTGCACGAAATTTTCCACCGCAACCGGCACTTGGGCAAAAATCGGCCCAAAAACCGCATGCGCCGGCAGGATCATGCCCGCGCTGCGCATCAATGCGCCACCCCCGCGGCGACGCTTTCGTCGATGAAGCGGCCCTCGGCGAAACGGTTCAGCCCGAAATCGGCGGCCAGCGGGCCGGGCCGGCCCTTGGCCAGCAACTCTGCCATCGCCCAGCCCGAGCCGGGGATGGCCTTGAAGCCGCCGGTGCCCCAGCCGCAGTTGACGAAGATGTTGCCGACCGGCGTGGTGGACAGGATCGGCGAGCGGTCGCCGGTCATGTCCACGATGCCGCCCCATTGCCGCAGCATCTTGAGCCGCGACAGCATCGGGAAGGTCTCGATCAGCGCGCGCACGGTTTCTTCGACATGGTGCCAGGAGCCGCGCTGGGTGTAGTTGTTGAAACCGTCGGTGCCGCCGCCGATCACCATCTCGCCCTTGTCGGATTGCGACAGATAGCCGTGGACGGTGTTGGCCATGATGACCAGGTCGCAGCAGGGCTTGATCGGCTCGGAAACCAGCGCCTGGAGCGCCAGCGATTCGATGGGCAGGCGGAAGCCGGCCATCTCGGCCAGGACCGAGCTGTGGCCGGCGGCGATCAGCGCCAGCTTGTCGCATTCGATCCGGCCCTTGCCGGTGTTCACCGCGCGGACCTGGCCGTTCGCGGTCTCGATGCCGGTCACTTCGCAGTTCTGGATGATGTGCATGCCCATGGCCGAGCAGGCGCGGGCATAGCCCCAGGCCACGGCGTCGTGGCGGGCGGTGCCGCCGCGCTCCTGGTAAAGCCCGCCCAGGACCGGATAGCGCGGCCCGTCGATATTGATGATCGGCAGCATGTCCTTGATGCGCTTCGGGCTGACCCATTCGGTCGCCACGCCCTGTAGCTGGTTGGCATAGACGGTGCGCTTGTAGCCGCGCACCTCATGCTCGGTCTGCGCCAGCATCAGAAGGCCGCGCGGGCTGAACATGATGTTGTAGTTCAGATCCTGCGACAGGTTCTCGTAGAGTTTCAGCGCCTTGTCATAGATCGCCGCCGACGGATCCTGCAGGTAATTCGAGCGGATGATGGTGGTGTTGCGGCCGGTATTGCCGCCGCCCAGCCAGCCTTTCTCGATCACCGCGACATCGGTGATGCCGAAATTCTTGCCCAGGTAATAGGCGGTGGCAAGGCCATGGCCGCCGGCGCCGACGATGACGACCTGGTATTTCTTCTTCGGCTCGGGACTGGCCCAGGCGCGTTTCCAGCCGGTATGCAGCCGCATCGCCTCGCGCGCGATGGCAAAGACCGAATAGCGGCCGGTGCTGGAACTTGCAGATGCGGGCATGGGGAACCTCTTGCGACTCGACCCGTGCAGAGTGAAGCGGGGGCGGTTTTCGGGCAAGCCGGGTTGCGACGGGGCGATTGTCGAATTGCGTCACGGCCCGGCGCAGATGTCCCGCGGCCCGCTTCGCGATTTGTCGCAGGGCTTTGACTTTCTCGGCCGGCGGAAAACCGCTATCACCGGACCAGCCAAAGAGAGGAAGCCGATGTTCTGGATCATCTGCGCCGCGCTGGCAGGGGTGGTGGCCTTGGCCATCGCCGCGCCGCTTCTGCGCCGGCAGGGCGAGGCGGCCGAGCCCGCCGCCGCCTATGACCTGCGAATCTATCGCGACCAGCTGCGCGAGGTCGAGCGCGATCTGGAACGCGGCGTGATCGACGCGGCGGATGCCGAGCGGCTGCGGGTCGAGATCGGCCGCAAGGTGCTGGCCGCCGACCGCGCGCTGGAACGCGCCGGCAGCACCCGGCGCAGCGCCGGCGGCTGGGCGGCGCTGGCGCTCTTGGCCGCGCTGCTGGGCGGGGCCTTCCTGACCTATCAGCGCCTGGGCCAGCCCGACAGCCCCGACGCCCCCATCGCGCAGCGCATCGCCCAGGCGCAGGCGCTTTACGACAGCCGCCCCAGCCAGGCCGATGCCGAGGCGCAGGCCCCCAGGCCCGCCCGCCCCGAGCCCGATGCCGAATATGTCGCCCTGATCGAGCGGCTGCGCGAGGCGGTGCAGAAGAACCCCAACGATCCGCGCGGCCTGGAGCTGCTGGCCGAGCACGAGGAACGGCTGGGCAACCTGGTCGCGGCCAAGGACGCGCAGCACCGGCTGGTCGCGCTGCGCGGCGACAAGGCCAGCGCCGAGGATCTGGCGCGGCTGGCCGGGCTGACGATCGAGGCGGCGGGCGGCATCATCACCCGCGACGGCGAGGAGGCGGTGGCCCAGGCGCTGGCGCGGGACGCCCGCAATCCGCAGGCGCGCTTCATGGCGGGGCTGCTGCACCTGCAGAACGGCCGGCCCGACCAGGCCTTCCCGGTCTGGGCCCGGCTGCTGGCCGAGGGCCCCGAGAACGCGCCCTGGATCGCGCCGATCCGCGGCTCGATCCAGGATCTGGCCTGGTTTGCCGGCCACCCGGACTATACCCCGCCCGAACCCGCCGCCGTTGGCACGCCGGGCATGCCCAGCCTGCCCGCCATGCCCGGCCCGGATGCCGACGCCATGGCCGCGGCCGAGGAGATGACCGCCGAAGAGCGTCAGCAGATGGTCGAGGGCATGGTCAAGGGGCTGGAGACCCGGCTGGCCACCCAGGGCGGCACGCCCGAGGAATGGGCGCGGCTGATCTCGTCCCTGCCGGTGATCGGGCAAAAGGACCATGCCGCCGACATCCTGGCCGAGGCGCGCAGGCAATTCGCCGGCAATGCGCAGGCGCTGGAGGTCATCGAGGCGGCGGCGAAACAGGCCAGCCTGGAATGATCTGCGAGGATATCGAAAGCTTTGCCGAAGCCCTGCCCCGCACCGGCGCCGTGGCCGGGCTGGACCTGGGCACCAAGACCATCGGCGTCGCGGTCAGCGACGGGCTGCGCGGCGTCGCCTCGCCGCTGACGGTGATCCGGCGCACGAAATTCACCGCCGATGCGCAGGCGCTGCTGCAGATCGCGGCCGAGCGGGCGCTGGTCGGGCTGGTGCTGGGCCTGCCGCGCAACATGGACGGCAGCGAGGGGCCGCGGGCGCAATCGACCCGCGCCTTTGCCCGCAACCTGGAACGGCTGACGCCGCTGCCGATCACCTTCTGGGACGAGCGGCTGTCGACCGTCGCCGCCGAACGGGCGCTGCTGGAGGGCGACACCTCGCGCAAGCGCCGCGCCGAGGTCATCGACCAGGTCGCGGCCGGCTATATCCTGCAAGGCGCGCTGGACCGGCTGCGCTTTCTGGGGGCCGGCGGATGAAGCCCTCGACCCCCTGCATCGACATCTGCCAGATCGACCCGGCAAGCCGGCTTTGCACCGGCTGCCTGCGCAGCATCGACGAGATCACCCGCTGGGGCCGGATGACCGAGGCCGAGCGGCTGGCCATCATGGCAGCGCTGCCCGCGCGCCGGCCGGCGGATTAGCGCGTCACCACCCGCACCTCGCGGATCGCGGCCTTGAGCCGCACCCGGGTTTCCACCGGCTCGCGCGCCACCGCATCCAGAATCGCCCGCATGTCGCCCCTGAGCCCGTGGAGCTGGTCGACCAGCGACAGCACCAGGGCCAATGCCTCCTCGTCGAGGTGATAGCCCTCGGCCAGGTCGACGACCAGGTTCAGCCGGGCCAGGTCGATCTCGCGAAACAGCGGCCCCTGTTCGGATTGCACCGGCACGACCACGCCGGCACGGATATAGCGGTCCAGCTGCTCGGGCGTCAGATCGCCGACCGCCTCCAGCGTCTCGGTCAGGGTGTAATGGCGCTGGGTCATCTTCCCCTCCTCGGATCATAGGCATGGTTTTGGCGCCAGTTCTCCACGAAGCGCGCCAATTCATCATCGATTCTGGGCGGCATGACGATCTTCAGCACCACATGCTGGTCGCCGCGCCGCCCGTCCGCGCCCTTGATGCCGCGGCCCTTCAGCCGCAGCTTCTGGCCGGAACTGGCACCGCGCGGAATGGTCAGCATCACCGGGCCGTCGATGGTCGGCGCCTCGACCTTGCCGCCCAGCACGGCCTCGTCGATGGTGATGGGCAGCGTGGTCTCGATATCGTTGCCGTCGCGTTTCCAGTCGGGATCCTCGGCCACGATCAGGGTCAAAAGCGCATCGCCCGGCTCGCCATTGCCCATGCCGGGGCCGCCCTTGCCGCGCAGCCGGATCACCTGGCCGTCATGCGCACCCTCGGGGATCCTGACCTCCAGCACAGCCCCGTCGGGCATGGTGATCCGGGTCGAGCCACCGCGCGCCGCGGTCATGAAGTCGATCTCCAGCGTGAATCGCTGGTCTGGGCCGCGCATGTCGAAGCTGCGCGCGCCGCCGCGCCGCCCGCCGCCGGCACGACCGCCGAACAGGTCCGAAAACACATCCGACAGATCGTCGAAACCATGCGGCTGGCGATAGGGGTTGTCGCCCTGCTCGGCATATTCGCGATAGTAATGCCGCTGCGGCCGCTCCTGCCCCTGGGCGTCGATCTCGCCGCGGTCGAAACGCGCACGCTGCTCGGGATCCTTCAGCAGGTCATAGGCGGTCGAGGCGGCCTTGAAACGCTCATGCGCGGCGGGGTCGGGATTGAGGTCCGGGTGGTCGGTCTTGGCGATCCGGCGATAGGCCCGCTTGATGTCGTCCTGGCTGGCATTCTTGCCCAGCCCCAGCGCCTTGTATGGATCGTCGGCCATGGCCGCGGCTTCCTTTCTTCACCTGTCGTCACGGGAACGCGGGGCGCGTTCCTCGGGTTTCATGCCCGTTCCGGCCCGGCCGCGGGACCGAGAAACTGCCGCCCGGCAGGAAGCCCGCCCCCAGCGGCAGCGCGGCCGCCCCCAGCGTGCGGGCCCGGCGGCCCAGGGTTCCGGCGCGCACCTCGGGCAGGGTGACGCCGTGATGGCGCATCCCGGCCAGGCCGGCCGCGGTCGCCTGCACCAGCCCGGCCCGCAGCGCGGCCGGCATGGCACCGTCGATCACCACCAGCGGCAGGTCCAGCACGGCCACCGCCCCCAGCGCCGCATGGGACAGTACCCGCGCCGATTCGTCCAGCCATTCCCGCACGATACCGGGCGGCAGATCCCAGGCCGCATCCTCCAGCGGCAGATCGTCCCCCAAGGCCGTTTCCAGCACCGAGATCGAGGCCACGTCCAGCACCTGCCGGCCACCCGGCACCGGACAGGAGCCCATGGCACCCGCATTGCGCGACGGCCCCAGCCGCAGCCGCCCGTCCAGCACCACGCCGCCGCCGGCGAAATGCGCGACATAGAAATACAGGAAATCCTGCGGCAATTCCTCGGTGCCGAACATCATCTCGGCCCCGCAGGCGCAGGAGCCGTCATTCTCCAGCCAGACCGGCAGGTCCAGCGCCTCGGCCAGTTCGGCGCGCAGGTCGCGGCCGCGCCAGGGCTGCATCTCCTCGGCCCAGTCCCACAGGTAGAAAGGGCTGGCAATGCCCATGCCCGCCAGACGCGCATGTTGCGCCTCGGTCAGGCCCGAGAGGATCTCGGCCACGCCGGCGATGGCAAAATCGCGAATCGCGTCGGGCTGCGGATAGGCATGGGGCAGCACCCGGATCTGCCGGATCGCGCCGGCGAAATCGACCAGCACCAGCTCGGCCACCCGGCGCCCGACCTTGAGGCCCAGAAACAGCGCCCCGTCCGGCGCCAAGGCCAAGGGCAGCAACGGCTGGCCCACCTTGCCGCGCCGCCGCTCACCCCCAGCGTCCAGCAGGCCGGCGGCGATCAGCTCGCGCGTGATGTTGGTGACGGCCTGCGCGGACAGGCCCGTGGCCTGGGCCAGCGCGGCGCGCGGCATCGGCCCGTTGCGGCGAATCAGCCACAGGATCAGCCGCTCGTTCTGGCTGCGGACCCCCTGCGGCGTCGCCCCCGGATTGGTGTTCGGCATGGTCGCTTCCTCCCTCTCCCCTATTAAATCAACGAAATTGATTTATTGACAAGCCCCCGTTTCTTCGGCAGCCTTTTGGAAGGAGGCGGCGGTCAGACCCGCCCAGAGGAGGAAGGACATCATGACCAAGACCAAACTGCTGCGCGCTGCGCTGGCGGGCTCGACCCTGACCCTGATCGCCGGCATGGCGCAGGCGGACAGCGCCTGTCTGATCACCAAGACCGACACCAACCCCTTCTTCGTGAAGATGAAGGAAGGCGCCCAGGCCAAGGCCAGCGAACTGGGGATCGAGCTGAAATCCTATGCCGGCCGCATCGACGGCGACCATGAAAGCCAGGTCTCGGCCATCGAGGCCTGCATCGCCGACGGCGCCAAGGGCATCCTGATCACCGCCTCGGACACCAAGGCCATCGTCGATTCCGTGCAGGCGGCGCGGGATGCCGGGCTGCTGGTGATCGCGCTGGACACGCCGCTGGACCCGGTCGACGCGGCGGATGCGACCTTCGCCACCGACAATTTCAAGGCCGGCGAACTGATCGGCCAATGGGCCAGGGCCACCATGGGCGATGCGGCGGCCGAGGCCAGGATCGCGCTTCTGGACCTAGCGATCTCGCAGCCCTCGGTCGACGTGCTGCGCGACCAGGGCTTCCTGCAAGGCTTCGGCGTCGAGCTGGGCGACCCCGAGAAATGGGGCGACGAGACCGATCCGCGCATCGTCGGCCACGAGGTCACCTCGGGCAACGAGGAAGGCGGGCTGAAGGCGATGGAGACGCTGCTGGCCAAGGATTCCGACATCAACCTAGTCTATACCATCAACGAACCCGCCGCCGCCGGCGCCTATGAGGCGCTGAAGGCCGTCGGGCGCGAGAACGACGTGCTGATCGTCTCGGTCGATGGCGGCTGCCCCGGCGTGCAGAACGTCGCGGAGGGCGTGATCGGCGCCACCTCGCAGCAATATCCGCTGGACATGGCGGCGCGCGGCATCGAGGCCATCGCCGCCTTCGCCAAGGACGGCACCAAGCCCGCGCCGACCGAGGGCAAGGATTTCGTCGATACCGGCGTGCAGCTGGTCACCGACAAGCCGGCCGAGGGCGTCGAATCCATCGACTCGGCCCGCGGCGCCGAGCTTTGCTGGGGCTGAGGCCCGACTGAACAGCAGGGCGGGATCGTCCCGCCCTGACCACAAGCAGCGGCGCCCTGCACGGCGTCTTGCAAGGGGGAGACCGTCCATGTCATCCGACACCAAGACGGCCACCAGCTACGAGGAAGGCCTGCAAGGCGCCTCGGACAAGGTTGCCGAGTTCCACGAACAGAAAACCGCCCTGAAGCGCCTGCAGCACTGGCTGCACATGACGCCTTCGGCGGTGCCGATGATCGTCCTGGTCGCGGCGATCATCGTCTTCGGGCTGCTGTCGCCGAACTTCTTCAAGGCGGTGACACTGTCCACCATCCTGCAGCAGATCGCCATCGTCGGCATCCTGGGCTGCGCGCAGTCGCTGGTGGTGCTGACGGCGGGGATCGACCTTTCGGTCGGGGCCATCGCGGTGTTCTCCTCGGTGCTGATGGGGCAGTTCACCTTTCGCTATGGCATCCCGGCGCCGCTGGCCATCGCGCTGGGGCTGGCGGCGGGCACGGCCATGGGTTTTGCCAACGGCTGGCTGGTCGCGCGCATCAAGCTGCCGCCCTTCATCGTGACGCTGGGCACCTGGCAGATCATCCTGGCGGCGAACTACATCTATTCCGCAAACGAGACCATCCGCTCCTCGGCCATCGCCGCCGAGGCGCCGGCGCTGCAATTCTGGGGCTATTCCATCCAGCCCGGCGGGGTGAAGATCCTCTATGCCGTCTTCCTGATGGTGGCGCTGGTCGCGATCCTGGCCTACGTCCTGCGCCATACTGCCTGGGGCCGGCATGTCTATGCCGTCGGCGACGACCCGGAGGCGGCGGAGCTGGCCGGGGTGCGCACCAGGCGGGTGCTGATCCAGGTCTATGCGCTGGCGGGCCTGTTCTGCGCCATCGCGGGCTGGGTGATGATCGGCCGCTTCGGCTCGGTCTCGCCCTCGGCCTCGACCGGGCAACTGGGCAACATCCAGTCCATCACCGCGGTGGTGATCGGCGGGATCAGCCTGTTCGGCGGCCGCGGCTCGATCGTCGGCATGTTCTTCGGCGCGCTGATCGTCGGCGTGTTCGAGATGGGGCTGAAGATGGTCGGCACCGATCCGCAATGGACCTTCTTCCTCATCGGCCTGCTCATCATCCTCGCCGTGGCGGTGGATCAATGGATCAGAAAGGCATCGGCATGAACGCGAACACTTCCGCAGAACCGCTTCTGAAAGCCCGCGGCCTGGTCAAGCGCTATGGTAAGGTGACGGCGCTGGACCATTGCGACTTCGACCTGATGCCGGGCGAGATCCTGGCGGTCATCGGCGACAACGGCGCCGGCAAGTCTTCGCTGATCAAGGCGCTGTCCGGGGCGGTCCAGCCCGACGAGGGCGAAATCACGCTGGAGGGCAGGCCGGTGCGCTTTGCCAGCCCGCTGGATGCGCGCGGCCATGGCATCGAATGCGTCTATCAGACGCTGGCCATGTCCCCTGCCCTCTCCATCGCCGACAACATGTTCATGGGCCGCGAATTGCGCAAACCCGGCATCATGGGCCAGTGGTTCCGCAAACTCGACCGCCCGGCGATGGAGAAATTCGCCCGCGAGAAGCTGACCGAGCTTGGGCTGATGACGATCCAGAACATCAACCAGGCGGTGGAGACGCTGTCGGGCGGCCAGCGCCAGGGCGTGGCGGTGGCGCGGGCGGCCGCCTTCGGCTCCAAGGTGGTGATCCTGGACGAACCGACGGCGGCACTTGGCGTCAAGGAAAGCCGCCGCGTGCTGGAGTTGATCCGCGACGTGCGCTCGCGCGGGATCCCGATCATCCTGATCAGCCACAACATGCCGCATGTCTTCGAGGTGGCCGACCGCATCCATATCCACCGGCTGGGCCGGCGGCTGTGCGTGATCCGGCCGGACGATTATTCCATGTCGGACGCGGTGGCCTTCATGACCGGGGCGAAGGTGCCGGACGAGGTGGCGACGGCGGCCTGAACGGCACGGCTGCGGGGGGCTTTGCCCCCCGTCCTTCGGACTCCCCCCAGGATATTTTTGCATGGAAGAAATACTGGACCTTGTGGCGCGGCTGGGCCCGGGACGGCGCATCGTGGCCATCGTCGGGGCGCCCGGATCGGGAAAATCCACCCTGGCCGCGCAGCTGGTGGCCGGGCTTGCGGATGCGGTCCTGGTGCCGATGGACGGGTTCCACCTGGACAACCGCCTGCTGGAGGCGGGCGGGCTGCGCGGCTGCAAGGGCGCGCCCGAGACCTTCGACGCGGCGGGGTTCGTCGCGCTGGTGCGGCGGCTCAAGGCCGGGGGCGAGGTGATCCATCCGGTCTTCGACCGGGGCCTGGACCTGGCCATCGCCGGCGCCGGCCGGGTCGGAGCGGATGATCGGCTGGTGGTGGTCGAGGGCAATTACCTGCTGCTGGACCGCGCGCCCTGGCGCGAACTGGCCGGGCTTTGGGATCTGTCGGTCATGCTGGACGTGTCGATGCCGGAGCTGCGCCGCCGCCTGACGGCGCGCTGGCAGGGACTAGGGCGTTCCCCCGCCGAAGTGACGGCGCATCTGGAGAACGACCTCGGCAATGCCGACCTGGTACTGCGCGAATCGCTGCCCGCCGACCTGCTGGTCCGGCCGGCGGCTATGTCTTCGGCCGGAACGCCTTGATGCGGGCAGGATCGGTTTCGACATAAGCCGCGCCGATCAGGTCGAGACAATAGGGCACCGCCGCAAAGACCGCATCGAGGCAGGTGGCAATGGCCGAGGGCTTGCCCGGCAGGGTGATCATCAGCGTGGCGCCGCGGATGCCCGCGGTCTGGCGCGACAGGATGGCGGTCGGCACCTCGCGCAGGCTGGCGCGGCGCATTTCCTCGCCAAAGCCGGGCAGTTCCTTTTCGATCACCTCGGCCATGGCCTCGGGCGTCTGGTCGCGCGGCGCCGGGCCGGTGCCGCCGGTAATCAGGATCAGGTCGGCGCCCTGTTCGTCAGCCAGGTCGCGCAGGCAATCCGCGACGATCTCGCGCCCGTCGGGAATGATGCGGCGGGTGATGTCCAGGGGCGAGGTGATGGCGGCGCGCAGCCAGGCCTCGGCCCCCGGACCGCCCTTGTCCTCGTACTCGCCGCTGGCGGCACGGTCCGAGACGGTGACGATGGCGATATGGGCGGGACGGGACATGGCGGGCCTCATGAAAAAGGCCGCGGGGGCTGCCCGCGGCCGGTGGGTCTACTTGAACCTGGCGTTGCGATTGGCCACCAGCTTCAGCCGCAGCGCGTTGAGCCGGATGAAGCCCGCCGCGTCCTTCTGGTCATAGGCGCCGGCATCGTCCTCGAAGGTGACGTGCTTTTCGCTGTAGAGCGAATGGTCCGACCAGCGGCCGACCGTGTGGACGCTGCCCTTGTAGAGCTTCAGCCGCACGGTACCGGTCACATGTTCCTGGCTCTTGTCGATCAGCGCCTGCAGCATCTCGCGCTCGGGGCTGAACCAGAAGCCGTTGTAGATCAGCTCGGCATAGCGCGGCATAATCGAATCCTTGAGGTGCCCGGCGCCGCTGTCCAGCGTGATCTGCTCGATGCCGCGATGCGCTTCCAGCAGGATGGTGCCGCCGGGGGTCTCGTAGATGCCGCGCGACTTCATGCCGACAAAGCGGTTTTCCACGAAGTCGAGCCGGCCGATACCATGCCTGCGGCCATATTCGTTCAGCGCCGTCAGGATGGTGGCAGGCGACAGCGCCTCGCCGTTGATCGACACCGCATCGCCACGCTCGAAGCCGATCTCGACATATTCGGGCTGGTCGGGCGCGTCCTCGGGGCTGACGGTGCGCTGGTAGACGTAATCGGGTGCTTCCTCGGCGGGATTTTCCAGCGCCTTGCCCTCGCTGCTGGTGTGCAGCAGGTTGGCATCGACCGAGAAGGGCGCCTCGCCGCGCTTGTCCTTGGCGATCGGGATCTGGTGTTCTTCGGCGAATTCGATCAGCCGGGTGCGCGAGGTCAGATCCCATTCCCGCCAGGGCGCGATCACCTTGATCGAGGGGTCGAGCGCATAGGCCGACAGTTCGAACCGGACCTGGTCATTGCCCTTGCCGGTGGCGCCATGGGCCACGGCATCGGCACCGTGGCGATGCGCGATGTCCACCAGGTGCTTGGAGATCAGCGGCCGGGCGATCGAGGTGCCCAGCAGGTAAAGCCCCTCGTAGACCGCATTGGCGCGGAACATCGGGAAGACGAAGTCGCGCACGAACTCCTCGCGCACGTCGACGATATGAATGTTTTCCGGCTTGATGCCCAGCAGTTCAGCCTTCTGGCGCGCCGGTTCGAGTTCCTCGCCCTGGCCCAGGTCGGCGGTGAAGGTGATGACCTCGCAGCCATATTCGGTCTGCAGCCATTTCAGGATGATCGAGGTGTCGAGCCCGCCCGAATAGGCAAGGACGACTTTCTTCGGCGCGTCGGACATGCGATATGGCCCCCGTTTTTTTTGAGTTGATGTTGCAATAGGATGTTTTCCGATGACCGACAAGAGCGGGGCGCCGCCCAGGCGCAGGCAGGGCTTTTCCGGCAAACCGGGTGGAATTCGGCGGGGGGCCCGGTGCAGCGCCATCCTGTGCCGGCGCAGGCTGCGGCAGTGGCGCGATGCCTTCATGGACCAGGCGGGCGCGCTGTTGCGGCGTGTCTTTCGCGACTGCTGGTGGCTCAGCGCGATCATCGCCGCGCTCCTCTTCCTGCCGCCGCTGCAGGTCGAACCGCTGCCCGGCTGGCATGATCCCGTCGCCCTTGCCGTGCTGACATTGGCCTTCGGCATCGCGGTGCTGGGCTGGGCCATCGCGATCATGGGCAGCTTGCAAGGATGGCCTGGCCTCAGGCTTGGCCTGGCCCTCGCCATTCCCCTGGGCATGGCCGTGCTTGCCCGCATGAAGGCGCGCAGCATCCTGGCACAAAGCTTCGGCGTTGCGCCCGATACCTTTCCGATGACCCTGGACGTACTGACAGCGGTCACGACTTTGTGGCTGACCTTCGCGGGGGCTGGGGCGCTGCTCATGCTGCTGCAGTTGGGGTTGCTTACCCTGCAAATGCTGACGAGGCGTGGAGGCGCTGCCCTGCGGTCGATGGCCTTTGTCCTGCCGCTCAGCGCGATGATCGCGATGCCGCTTGCGTCATCGCTGACGATCATGCCCGACCTGCCCAGCCTCGTCCGGGCGCTGGATGGGCAGGAAAACTACCGATGCGATTTCCCAGCCATGCCGTCCCGGCCCCTTTCCGTCACCTTCCTTTCCGATACCCAGGTGCTTGCCTGGCTGCCCGACAGGGCACAGCCCGTCGTCCTGCCCTGCAAGATGGACGCCACCCGCTAGCCAGGGCGGCCGGGCGCCGCCGCCCAGGGCGGCAAGCCATCCCCACTTGCCAACCGCGGTTTTTCGCGCCATGCGCCGGTCATGGAAAACTTTGCCGCCTCTGTCCGCCAGGCCGGGATCGCGCTGCGCGACCTTTTCGAGCCGACGCCCTTGCAGAAGAACGATCACCTCTCGGCGAAATACGGTGCCGAGATCTGGCTGAAACGCGAAGACCTGACGCCGGTGCGCAGCTACAAGCTGCGCGGCGCCTTCAACGCCATGCGCAAGATCGGCGCCGGGCCGCAGGGGCATTTCGTCTGCGCCAGCGCCGGCAACCACGCGCAGGGCATGGCCTATGCCTGCCGGCATTTCGGCACCCGCGGCACGATCTTCATGCCGGTCACCACGCCCCGGCAAAAGATCGACAAGACCCGCATCTTCGGCAACGGCGCCATCGAGATCGTGCTGACCGGCGATTATTTCGACCAGACGCTGGCCGCGGCGCAGGATTTCGCCCGCGCGCAGGGCGCCACCTTCCTGTCGCCCTTCGACGACCCGGACATCATCGAGGGGCAGGCCACGGTCGGGCTGGAGCTGCTCGACCAGCTGGATGCCGCGCCGGATGTCGTCGTCCTGCCGGTCGGCGGCGGGGGGCTGGCCGCCGGCGTCACCCGGTTGCTGGCCGAACTGGCCCCCGGCACCCGCGCCGAGTTCGCCGAACCGGAAGGTGGCGCCAGCCTGCGCGAGGCGCTGCTGGCGGGCGCCCCCGTGACCCTGCCCGCCGTGGACAATTTCGTCGATGGCGCCGCCGTGGCGCGGATCGGCGACCTGCCCTTTGCCGCGCTTCGCGGCTTCGGCGCCGAGCGCGTCCATACCGCGCCCGAAGATCGCATCTGCGCCACCATGCTCGAAATGCTGAACATCGAGGGCATCGTGCTGGAACCGGCCGGGGCGCTGGCAGTGGACGTGCTGCGCGACATTCCCGACCTGGCCGGCAAGCGGGTGGTCTGCATCTGTTCGGGCGGGAATTTCGACTTCGAGCGCCTGCCCGAGGTCAAGGAGCGCGCCCAGCGTTTCTCGGGGCTCAAGCGCTATTTCATCCTGCGCATGCCGCAGCGGCCCGGCGCCCTGCGCGATTTCCTGCAATTGCTGGGCCCCGAGGACGATATCGCCCGCTTCGAATACCTGAAGAAATCGGCGCGCAACTTCGGCTCGGTCCTGATCGGCATCGAGACCACCGCCCCGGAAAACCTTGCCCGGCTGTGCGACAGGCTGGAAGCGGCGGGGATCGGCTATCGCGACATCACCCGCGATCCGGTGCTGGCGGAATTCCTGATCTGACCGGCGCTCAGGCAAGGCGCATCCGCTTGTCGGGACGCAGCGCCGCGTCCAGCTGGCGCATCAGCGCCTGTTTCGACGCGGAATAACTGGCCAGCAGCGATTCGGCATCGACCTCGGCCGCCCGGCCCCCGGCCCCCGGCCGCCTTGCGTTCGCCTGCATCGCAAAGATTGCCGAAATCGACAAAGCCCAGGTTCCAGGCGCATCCTTTCAGGAAATGCAGGTCGGTTTCCAGCTGCAGCACGTCCCGGCGCGACAGGCGCATGATGACACCTTCGACCTCGTCCAGAAACAGTTCCAGGATCAGCTGGAATTCGTCATCGCCGACCTCCCCGCGCAGTTCGTTGATACGGTTCCAATCCAGCATGGACAACCCTCGGAAGAATCACCCACCCTTCATAACAGCAATTTCATCTATAACGTGTTAATCGCGAAAATTGTCTGGATTAACGGAACATTCAGACCCCGTGGTCTAGACCCTGGCGCATGATGATCCTCGACCCCCAGGCCGCGACGACGATACCGCACAGCATGCGGCTGGTGCTGCTTGTCGACGACAGCCGGGCACAAAGGCGGACCCTGGCGGTGCAGCTGCTCCGCGCCGGCTACCAGGTGGTCGAGGCGGCCAGCGGCGACGAGGCGATGCGCATCTGCCTGGAGCGGCGGCCCGACATCGTCATCTCGGACTGGATGATGCCGGGCCAAAGCGGGCTGGAATTTTGCCGCCGCTTTCGCGAGATGCAGTCGGACCGCTATGGCTATTTCATCCTGCTGACCTCGCGCAACGACAAGAAGGACATCGCCCAGGGGCTGCGCGCCGGCGCCGACGAATTCCTGACCAAGCCGGTCTCGGGCGCCGAACTGCTGGCGCGGCTTTCCGCCAGCGAACGCATCCTGCGCATGGAGGAAAGCCTGCGCAGCGCCAATACCCAGCTCAGCGCCACCCTGGCCCAGCTGCGCGAGACCCAGGCCGCGATCGACCGCGACCTGCGCGAGGCGCAGCGCCTCCAGCAGGGGCTGGTGCGGGAACGCCATGGCCGCTACGGCGATTTCGACCTTTCGCTGCTGATGCGCCCGGCCGGCCATATCGGCGGCGACCTGGTCGGCTTCTTTCCGATCAACGCCCGCCGCGTCGGGCTGTTCGCGCTGGACGTGGCGGGCCATGGCGTCGCCTCGGCACTGCTTTGCGCGCGGCTGGCGGCGCTGCTTTCCGGTGGGACGGACCAGAACATCGCGCTGCGCATCACCGACCTGGGCCTTTACGACGCCCGCCCGCCGACCGAGGTGCTGCGCCACCTGAACACGCTGATGATCGAGGAATTGCGTACCGAATCCTATTTCACCATGGTCTATGCCGATCTGGATTTCCTGACCGGCCAGCTGCGCCTGGTGCAGGCGGGCCACCCCCATCCGGTGCTGCAACGCGCCGACGGCCGCATCGAGCGCATCGGCGGCGGCGGCCTGCCCGTGGGGGTGTTTCCCGATGCCGCGTATGACGAGGTGCAATTGGCGCTTGGACCCGGCGACCGGCTGTTCATCAGCTCGGACGGCCTCACGGAAAGCGAGAATGCGCGCGGCGAACCCCTGGGCGAAGAAGGGCTGAATGCCATCCTGCGCACCAATGCCACGCTGCGCGGCGATGCACTGCTGGAATCGATCTGCTGGTCGGCAGCGCATTACGCCGGCGGCCGGCGCGGCGACGACATCTCGGCCGTGCTGGTCGAGCGGCAGAAGAACGGTGGCGGCCCCTGGGGCTGAGACCCGGCTCAGATCCGGCGCAACGCCGCCCGCACCAGGGCGCGCGAGCCCGGATCGGGCAACAGTTCCGCGACCTGCCGCAGGGGCACCCAATGCGCTTCATGCCCCGGCTCGGAAGGAGCGCCCAGCCGCACCACCGGGCGGGCCAGCCAGAGGGTGCAGAGCTTCTCCGCCCAGAACCCGTAATCCGGCATATGGCAAAAACGCCGATAGGCGCCGAGGCGGCGCGGATTGCCGATGCTCCAGCCGGTCTCCTCGCGCACCTCGCGATGCAGGGCGGCCAACGGCGATTCGCCGGGGTCGATGCCGCCGCCGGGCAATTGGAACTCGGGCGCCGGCGCCTGCTGGAAGGTCAGCAGCGCCGCGCCGTCGCGGATCAGCAGCCCATAGGCCCCCGGACGCAGGCGATGGGCGCGGCGCCCCGGCGGCGTTCCGAAACGCGGTATCATGCGGCCACTTCCTTTCCCCCCACGGCGCCCTGCCTGTGCCCATCCCGGCCGGGAAGGCCATGGCTGCGCCCCGCCCGCGCCTGCATGGCTTCACCGTTTCCCAAATACCCAAGCGACCGTGCCACCGGCGGCAAGCCTTGCCCGAAAGCACCCTGCCGCGCAAAGCAAAAGCCGCGCAAACCCAAGGGTTTGCGCGGCTTTTGTTCATGGTGCCCAGGAGAGGACTCGAACCTCCACGCCTTGCGGCACACGGACCTGAACCGTGCGCGTCTACCAATTCCGCCACCTGGGCAGGTCGCGTGAGCCGGGTGATTAAGCCCAGCCGCAGGGGGTGTCAACGGGGGATCGACAAAAATCTTCGCCGGCCGCAAATCTTTTTCGCGCCCCCGTTCACGCCGCCTTCGAAGCCGCCGGCCCGGCCGTGTCCGGGCCGTGCTTCATCGGCCGGCGCCGCCGGAAAACCGCGCCCCGGCCGGGTAGAGCCCTGCCCCTTCGGCCGGATCAGCGCGGCCCGGCATGCCCCCTTCGCACGGCACGGACCCGCCTGATCCTGCCGCGCTCCATGAGATCGTCCGCATGCCGCCGCCCCAGGCGGCCGCGAGCAGGCCGCAAGCCGGTGGCCGCGATCCCCGCACGCCTGGCACCAACGGCCGCGGCGGCGGTGCCGCGCCTCCCCCCGGGGCTCGGCCTGGACGATCTTTTCATCCCTCGCCCATTTGCCGCCGTTGCCCGGCCTTGAAAGGGCGCGGCCAACGCCGGGACGGGCCGGCAAGGCGGACCCGATCGTCGCAGGCCGGCGGCCACGGCTTGCCGCTGGCGGAAGGCTTGGGTATTGAACGATCAAGCACGCACGAAGGGAGCGCCGCATGTCCGCAGCCAAGCTTGTCACCATTTATGGCGGGTCTGGATTCCTCGGCCGGCAGATCGCACGGGTCATGGCCGCCCAGGGCTGGCGCATCCGCGTCGCCGTCCGCCGCCCGAACGAGGCCGGGGTGGTGCGCACCTATGGCGCCCCCGGCCAGGTCGAGCCGGTGCCCTGCAACGTGCGCGACGACCTTTCCGTGACCGCCTGCATGGCCGATGCGGATGCGGTCATCAACTGCGTCGGCATCATGGTGCGCGAGGGCAGGAACACCTTCGACGCCATCCACGAGGAGGCCGCGGGCCGCGTCGCCCGCATCGCCGCCGAAACCGGGGTCCGGCATTTCGTGCATGTCTCGGCCATCGGCGCGGATCCGGATTCGGACAGCCGCTATGCCGCCACCAAGGGCCGGGGCGAGGCGGCGGTGCTGGCGCATCGCCCCGATGCGGTGATCCTGCGGCCTTCGGTCATGTTCGGGCCGGACGACCATTTCTACAACCGCATCGCCTCGATGACGCGGCTGGGGCCGATCCTGCTGGTGCCGGGCGCGAACACCCAGATGCAGCCGGTCTATGTCGAGGACGTGGCCCGCGCCGCCGCCATGGCCGCCGCGGGACAGGCCGAGCCGGGCATCTACGAGCTTGGCGGGCCGGACGTCCTGACCATGCGCGAGGTGGCGCAGCAGGTTCTGGTTGCCACCGACCGGCGCCGCGCCATCATCGGCCTGCCGAATTGGCTGGGCCGGGTGATGGGATCGGTGCTGGACACGGTGCAGACCGTCAGCGGCGGGCTGCTGACCAACCGCATCATGACCCGCGACCAGGCCCGGCTGCTGCGCCGGCCGAACCGGGTCTCGGGACAGGTCAAGACCTTTGCCGACCTGGGCATCGAACCGACCGCCGCCCCCGCCATCATCGCGCAATACCTGTGGCGCTTCCGGCCCTCGGGGCAATATGAAGCGATCACCGCCTCGGCGAAGAACCTGCGCAACGGCTGATGGACCACAACACCCTCGTTGCCGCCGCCCTTGGTCTGCTGGAGGGGCTGACCGAGTTCATTCCCGTGTCCTCGACCGGCCATGTGCTGCTGGCCGGGCATTTCCTGGGCTTCGATTCCCCCGGCCGCGCCTTCGAGGTGCTGATCCAGCTGGGCGCGATCATGGCCATCCTGGGCGTCTATGCCGGGCGGCTGTGGCGGATCTTTTCCGGCGCACCGCATGATCCGCGCGCCAGGCGCTTCATCCTGGCGGTGGCCCTGGCCTTCCTGCCCGCGGTGGTGATCGGCGTGCTGGCGCATCGCATCATCAAGGAAGTGCTGTTCGAGACCCCGGCCCTGATCGCCGCCATGCTGATCATCGGCGGCGTGGTGCTGCTGTTCGTGGACCGGATGGCGAACCGGCCGCGGCATTTCTCGGCCGAGGATTTCCCGCTGCCCATGGCGCTGAAGATCGGCTTCATCCAGTGCCTGGCGATGATTCCCGGCGTCTCGCGCTCGGGGGCGACCATCGTCGGTGCCCTGCTTCTGGGCGCCGACAAGCGTTCTGCCGCGGAATTCAGCTTTTTCCTGTCCATGCCGACGATGCTGGGCGCTTTCGTCTATGATCTCCACAAGAACCGCGACATCCTGGACGCAGCGGCGACCGGGAACATCGTATTGGGTTTTGTCTGCGCCTTCCTGGCTGCCGTGGTCGTGGTGCGTGGGCTGCTGAACTATGTCTCTACCTATGGCTATGGCTTCTTCGCCTGGTGGCGAATCGCAGTCGGGGTCGTGGTTTTGCTGGCTTTGCAGGCAGGATGGTAAACTGTGCTGACCTATTTTTCGCGCCCGCAGCGTAAAAAAGAGGGGTTCGGACGGAAGAATCGTTAATTGGGTCAACTCTGCTGACTTTTCTTTGACGGCGGCCTGACTTATCAGGCTGGGACCACCCTCGTCATCGAAGGACGCGCAGCCATGGCCACGCAAAAGATGCTCAAATTCGTCACCATCGGGCGCGAGATGCCCGAGAAACGTGACGCGGCATCCCGCTCGGAAGATTTCCACGAGATCTATCGCGAGTTCGCCGAGGCCAAGGCCAAGGAACAGGCCAGCCGCTGCAGCCAATGCGGCGTGCCCTATTGCCAGAGCCATTGCCCGCTGCACAACAACATCCCCGACTGGCTGCGCCTGACCGCCGAGGGGCGCACGCAGGAAGCCTATCTGCGCAGCCAGGAGACCAACACCTTCCCCGAGATCTGCGGCCGCATCTGCCCGCAGGACCGGCTGTGCGAGGGCAATTGCGTCATCGAACAGTCCGGCCACGGCACCGTCACCATCGGCGCCATCGAGAAATACATCACCGACACCGCCTGGGAGCAGGGCTGGATCACGCCGATCGTGCCGATGCAGGAACGGCCGGAATCCATCGGCATCATCGGCGCGGGGCCGGGCGGGCTGGCCGCCGCCGACCGGCTGCGCCGCATGGGCTTCCAGGTCACGGTCTATGACCGCCACGACCGGGCCGGCGGGCTGATGATCTATGGCATCCCCGGCTTCAAGCTGGAAAAGCAGGTGGTCGAGCGGCGCACCGAGCAGCTGGCCCAGGGCGGCGTGGACTTCGTGCTGAACGTCAATGTCGGCGAGGACATCAGCTTCGACGCCATCCGCGGCAAGCATGACGCGGTGCTGATCGCCACCGGCGTCTACAAGACCCGCGACCTGGACATCGACAATGCCGCCGCCAAGGGCGTGGTACGGGCGCTGGACTACCTGACCGCCTCGAACCGGGTCGATCTGGGCGACGAGATCCCCGATTACGAGGATGGCGAGCTGAACGCCAAGGGCAAGCGCGTCGTGGTCATCGGCGGCGGCGACACCGCCATGGATTGCGTGCGCACCGCCATCCGCCAGGGCGCGCAATCGGTGAAATGCCTGTATCGCCGCGACCGCGCCAACATGCCCGGCAGCCAGCGCGAGGTGCAGAACGCCGAGGAGGAGGGCGTCGAGTTCGTCTGGTTGTCCGCCCCTGGCGCCTTTACCGGCCATGTCACCGGCGAGGCCATGGTCGCGCAGGAACGCGACGTGGATGATACGGGCGAAATCCCGACCATCAGCGCCGTGCGCGTGCAGAAGATGCGGCTGGGCCAGCCCGATGTCTCGGGCCGGCAGTCGCCCGAGCTGATCGAAGGCGCCGATTACGACGAGCCGGCGGAACTGGTCATCAAGGCGCTGGGTTTCGAACCCGAGGAACTGCCGCGGCTTTGGGGCGTGGACGGGCTGGAGGTGACGCGCTGGGGCACGATCAAGGCCGATTACCAGACGCACCAGACCAGTCTGCCCGGCGTCTTTGCCGTGGGCGACATCGTGCGCGGCGCCAGCCTGGTGGTCTGGGCGATCCGCGACGGCCGCGAGGCCGCGGACAGCATCGCCGGCTATCTTTCCGGCGCCGCCCGCGTCGCGGCCGAATAGGGGGCGGCCATGGCACGACAACCACGCCCCAGCCCCGCAGCCGGCGCCACGCCGACGGCGCGCGGCATGGTGCTGGCGGCAGGAGCGGCAGCCATGCTGACGCTTTCTGCCCTGCCCGCCGCGGCGGCCAATTTCACCCCGCCTTCCGGCTGCAAGCTGGAAATCACCGTGCAGAACCGCGGTTGCAGCGTCTCGCAGCATTACCGCTGCGGCTCGGATGCGCCCGGCGACCAGCGCGTGACCTATTTCACCCCCGAAGGCCCGACCTTCCAGTCGCGCATCGACCGCGAGACGCGCTGGATGGAAAGCACCGACCTGCGCAGCGGCCTGACCGATGTGCTGGAGGAGGAGGCGCAGGACCACGCCTCGTTCTCGACCCTGCTGGAGACAGGGCGGGACGATTTCGATTTCTGGACCCGCTCGAACGACGGCGAGCGGCTGCGCCATGTCGGCCATGACGAATTGACCGGCGAAACGGTGCAGATCGACGGCGTGACGCTGGAACTCACCCGGTTCGAACTGACCACCTATGGCGAATCCGGCCAGGTGCTGATCCGGCGCCATGGCCAGCAATTCATCAGCCGCGCGCAGGGGCGGTTCTATGGCGGCGTCGAGACCTCCGAGGACTGGACCGGCGCCGTGCGCCAGACCAACGACAGCCCGGTGACGTTCTCGTTTCCGGGGCAGCCCGGCTTCGGCTCGACCAAGCCGGAATATGATTGCGACCTGCAGATGGTGGGCGGCCAGGGCGCCGACATCCTGTGGCAGCTTGTGAAGGAGGCACGGACGTGAAGGACTGTGAACAGATGAGCTGGGAACAGCAGGAACAGGCCCGCCGCGACTGGATGGCGGAACATTCGCTCTACCGTGCCGAGGACGAGCATTCGTCCTGCGGCGTCGGCCTGGTCGTCAGCATCGACGGCAAGGCCAGCCGCAAGGTGGTGGAAAGCGGCATCACCGCGCTGAAGGCGATCTGGCATCGTGGCGCCGTGGACGCCGACGGCAAGACCGGCGACGGCGCCGGCATCCATGTGCAGATCCCGGTGCCCTTCTTCTACGACCAGGTGCGCCGCACCGGGCACGAGCCCGACCACGACAAGCTGATCGCCGTGGGCCAGGTCTTCCTGCCGCGCACCGATTTCGCCGCGCAGGAACGCTGCCGGACCATCGTGGAATCCGAAGTGCTGCGCATGGGCCATTACATCTATGGCTGGCGGCACGTGCCGGTGAACACCGCGGTCCTGGGCGAAAAGGCCAATGCCACCCGCCCCGAGATCGAGCAGATCCTGATCCGCTGCGACAAGGACATCGACGACGAGCAGTTCGAGCGCGAGCTTTACATCATCCGCCGCCGCATCGAGAAGGCGGCAGTGGCGGCGCAGATCGCCGGCATGTATATCTGCACGCTGTCCTGCCGCAGCATCATCTACAAGGGCATGATGCTGGCCGAACAGGTGGCCGAGTTCTATCCCGACCTCAAGGACGAGCGTTTCGAGAGCGCCTTCGCCATCTATCACCAGCGTTATTCCACCAACACCTTCCCGCAATGGTGGCTGGCGCAGCCCTTCCGCATGCTGGCCCATAACGGCGAGATCAACACGCTCAAGGGCAACTCGAACTGGATGAAGAGCCACGAGATCCGCATGGCCTCGCGGACCTTCGGCGAGATGGCCGAGGACATCAAGCCGATCATCCCCGGCGGCTCGTCCGACTCGGCGGCGCTGGACGCGGTGTTCGAGGTGCTGGTACGGTCCGGCCGCAATGCGCCGATGACCAAGACCATCCTGGTGCCGGAAGCCTGGTCCAAGGCCACCACCGACATGCCCAAGGCCTGGGCGGACATGTATGCCTATTGCAACTCGATCATGGAGCCCTGGGACGGTCCCGCCGCGCTGGCCATGACCGACGGGCGCTGGGTCTGCGGCGGGCTGGACCGCAACGGCTTGCGGCCGCTGCGCTATGTCGTGACCGGCGACAACCTGCTGATCGCCGGGTCCGAAGCCGGCATGGTCCCGGTCAACGAAACCGCCGTGCGCGAAAAGGGCGCGCTGGGGCCGGGCCAGATGATCGCCGTCGACATGGCCGAGGGCAAGCTTTACCACGACCGCGAGATCAAGGACCATCTGGCCGCCAGCCAGCCCTTCGGCGATTGGGTGGAAAAGGTGGTGCAGCCCTCGGAACTGATGGCCAAGCTGCCCGAGACCGCGCTGCACAGCGGCGAGGAGCTGCACCGCCGCCAGATCGCGGTCGGCTATACCGTCGAGCTGGTCGAGCAGATGCTGGTGCCGATGGCCGAGGACGCCAAGGAGGCGCTGGCCTCGATGGGCGACGACACGCCGCCCGCGGTGCTGTCGCGCCAGTTCCGGCCGCTGTCGCATTACTTCCGGCAGAACTTCAGCCAGGTGACGAACCCGCCCATCGACAGCTTGCGCGAAAGCCGGGTGATGAGCCTGCGCACCCGCTTCGGCAACCTCAAGAACGTGCTTGAGGAAAGCTCGACCCATGCCGAGATCACCATGCTGGAAAGCCCCTTCCTCGCCAATGGCGAGTTCGAGGAACTGACCCGCATGTTCCAGGGCCAGGCGACGCAGATCGACTGCACCTTCCCGGCCAATGGCGGCCCGGACGCCCTGGCCGAGGCCCTGGCGCGCATCCGCGCCGAGGCCGAGGATGCCGTGCGGTCCGGCAACGGCCATATCATCCTGACCGACGAGGGCATCTCGGCCAACCGCGTCGGCGTGCCGATGATCCTGGCGACCAGCGCGGTGCATAGCTGGCTGACGCGCAAGGGGCTGCGGACCTTCTGCTCGCTGAACGTGCGCGCCTCGGAATGCGTGGACCCGCATGATTTCGCGGTGCTGATCGGCTGCGGCGCGACCACGGTGAACCCCTATCTGGCGCAGGACACCCTGGCCGAGCGCATCGAGCGCGGGCTGCTGGACGGCAACCTGATCGACATCATGACCCGCTATCGCGAGGCCATCGACGCCGGGCTGCTGAAGATCATGGCCAAGATGGGGATCTCGGTCCTGTCCTCCTATCGCGGCGGGCTGAACTTCGAGGCGGTGGGGCTTTCCCGCGCCATGGTGGCGGAATATTTCCCCGGCATGCAGTCGCGCATCTCGGGCATCGGCCTGCACGGGCTGCAGGCCAAGCTGGAGGAAGCCCATGCCAAGGGCTTCCGCGCGCCGCTGGTCGACCTGCTGCCGGTGGGCGGCTTCTACAAGGCGCGTCGCTCGGGCGAAAAGCACGCCTGGGAAGCCAATACCATGCGGCTGTTGCAGCTGGCCTGCGAAAAGGCGTCCTATGATGTGTGGAAGCAGTTCACCGCCACCATGCGGGCGAACCCGCCGATCCATATCCGCGACCTGCTGGACATCAAGCCCCTGGGCAAGCCGGTGCCGCTGGAAGAGGTGGAATCGATCACCTCGATCCGCAAGCGTTTCGTGACGCCGGGCATGAGCTTGGGCGCGCTGTCGCCCGAGGCGCATATGACGCTGAACATCGCCATGAACCGCATCGGTGCGAAATCCGACAGCGGCGAGGGCGGCGAGGATCCGGCGCATAGCCACCCGCTGCCCAATGGCGACAACCCCTGCGCCAAGATCAAGCAGGTCGCCTCGGGGCGGTTCGGCGTCACCGCGGAATACCTGAACGCCTGCGAGGAACTGGAGATCAAGGTCGCCCAGGGCGCCAAGCCCGGTGAGGGCGGCCAGCTGCCCGGCATGAAGGTGACGGACCTGATCGCCCGGCTGCGGCATTCGACCAAGGGCGTGACGCTGATCTCGCCGCCGCCGCATCACGACATCTATTCGATCGAGGATCTGGCGCAGCTGATCTATGACCTGAAACAGATCAACCCGCGCGCCAAGATCACGGTGAAGCTGGTGGCAAGCTCGGGCGTCGGCACCATCGCGGCGGGCGTGGCCAAGGCCAAGGCCGACGTGATCCTGATCTCGGGGCACAATGGCGGCACCGGGGCCTCGCCGGCCACGTCCATCAAGTTCGCCGGCCTGCCCTGGGAAATGGGCCTGACCGAGGCGCATCAGGTGCTGGCAATGAACCGCCTGCGCGACCGGGTGACGCTGCGCACCGACGGCGGGCTGCGCACCGGGCGCGACATCGTCATGGCGGCGATGATGGGGGCCGAGGAATACGGCATCGGCACCGCCGCCCTGATCGCCATGGGCTGCATCATGGTGCGCCAGTGCCAGTCGAACACCTGTCCGGTGGGCGTCTGCACCCAGGACGAAAAGCTGCGGGCCATGTTCAACGGCTCGGCCGACAAGGTGGTGAACCTGATCACCTTCTACGCCACCGAGGTGCGCGAGATCCTGGCCAGCATCGGCGCGCGCAGCCTTGACGAGGTGATCGGCCGCGCCGACCTGCTGACCCAGGTCAGCCGGGGCGACAAGTCGCTGGACGACCTGGACCTGAACCCGCTGCTGATCACCGTCGATGGCTCGGAGAAAATCGTCTACGACCGCTCGAAGCCGCGCAACGCGGTGCCCGACACGCTGGACGCCGAGATCATCCGCGATGCCGGCCGCTTCTTCTCGGATGGCGAGAAGATGCAGCTGTCCTATGCGGTCAGGAACACCCAGCGGACGGTGGGCACGCGCACGTCCTCGATGATCGTGCAGACCTTCGGCATGCGCAACAAGCTGCAACCGGACCACCTGACCGTGCGGCTGACCGGCAGCGCCGGGCAGTCTCTGGGCGCCTTTGCGGCGCCGGGGCTGAAGATCGAGGTCTCGGGCGATGCCAACGACTATGTCGGCAAGGGGCTGTCGGGCGGCACCATCGTCGTGCGCCCGCCCATGGGCAGCCCGCTGAAGGCGGCCGAGAACACCATCATCGGCAATACCGTGCTTTACGGCGCCACCGACGGCTATCTGTTCGCCGCCGGCCGGGCGGGCGAACGCTTCGCGGTCCGCAATTCGGGCGCCAAGGTGGTGATCGAGGGCTGCGGCAGCAACGGCTGCGAATACATGACCGGCGGCGTCGCCGTGATCCTGGGTCGGATCGGCGCGAACTTCGGCGCCGGCATGACCGGGGGCATGGCTTATCTCTACGACCCCGAGGGCCTGGCGCGCGATTACATCAACGCCGAAACGCTGGTCCTGTGCCCGGTGACGCAGGCGCATTGGGAAGGGGAGCTCAAGGGCCTGATCGAGCGGCACTACCAGGAAACCCGCTCGCGCCGGGCCGAGGAGATCCTGCAGAACTGGGAGGACGAGAAGGCCAACTTCCTGCAAGTCTGCCCCAGGGAGATGCTGCCGCATCTGAAGCATCCCATCGCCCCGGTCGAGGATCTGGCGGCGGTGCCGGCGGAATAGGACGGATCGGGGGCCTGCGGGCCCCCTTTTCATTTGCCGCGCCAAGGACCAGACCAGCCACCGGCACGCCGACAACCCCGACAAAATGCGCATGCGCCGAAAACACTTTCGTTGAATCGCGCTTCGGTCATGGTATGTGAACTGCACTGTTCAGTTGTCGGAGCCGGCGGGGATCATGTTCATAAGCGTGCCGGCCAGCCTGGGTGCCGCAATCCTGACGGTGATCCTGGGCCTGCCCTGGTGGGTCTCGGCCCTCGGCTTCCTTGGCGCGGGCGTCTGCGCCCTTTTCGCCGCCGAGGCATGGGCGGCCAGAAAGATCCCGGCCGAACCGCACGAGATCCAGCGCGGCCAGCTGGAAAAATCCTCCGATCTCTATGCCGGGACGGTCTCTCCGCGTCCGGGAAATCCCGCCGCGCGATCCTTCCGGGCCTGACCGGGGCCCTCGCTTACCCCTTTCCCGCGACACGCAACTTTCCCGCAAGGCCGGTTGGCCATGGACGCCATCCCGGCTAAAACCCCGGCGCGACGGATTCGGAAAAGGAAGCGCCCATGTCCGCGACCGAAAAGATCGCCCTTGGCAGCATCCTCGTCGGGCTGGTCGTTCTGGCGCTCAAGGCCCTAGCCTGGTGGCTGACCGGCTCGGTCGCGCTGCTGTCGGATGCGCTGGAAAGCACGGTGAACGTGGCCACCGCCGTCGCCGCGCTAATCGCGATCCGGGTCGCGGCCAAGCCCGCCGACCGCGGCCATCCCTATGGCCATCACAAGGCCGAGTTCTTCAGCGCCGTGCTGGAGGGGGTGATGATCATCGTTGCCGCGTTGCTGATCCTGCGCGAGGCCTGGCACGGTTTCCAGAATCCGCGCATGCTGGACGCCCCGGTCGAGGGGTTGCTGGTCAACGGCCTCGCCAGCCTCATCAACGGGCTGTGGTGCTGGCTGCTGATCAGCCGCGGCCGGCGGTTGAAATCGCCGGCGCTGGTCGCGGACGGGCGGCACCTGCTGTCGGACGTGGTCTCGTCCGTGGGCGTGGTGGCCGGCGTGGCGCTGGCGGTCGCCACCGGCTGGGCGGTGCTGGACCCGGCGCTGGCGGCACTGGTCGCGCTGAACATCCTGTGGTCGGGCTGGAAGGTCATGGCCAGCTCGCTCTCGGGGCTGATGGACGAGGCGGTGTCCGAGGACACGCTGGCCGAGATCCGCGCCACCATCTCGGGCGCCGCAGCCGGCGCCATCGAGGCGCATGACCTGCGCACCCGCCACGCCGGGCCGCGCACCTTCATCGACTTCCACCTGGTGGTGGACGGCCAGACCACGGTCGATGCCGCCCACGACATCTGCGACCGCATCGAACAGGCGCTCCGGCGCAAGCTGCCCGGCGCGCTGATCACCATCCATGTCGAGCCCGAGCACAAGGCCAAGCATTCGGGCGTCGTGGTGATCTAGCGCAGCCGCCTTCCCTCGGCATCGAAGTGAAAGGCGCGGTTCGGCTCGAAGCCCAGGCCCACCACCTCGTCCACGGCATAGTCCTGCTCGCCGAACAGCCGCACGGTCAAGAGGCCGTGGTCCTCCGAGGAAAGATAGACCAGCGTCTCACCGCCCAGCTTCTCGACATGGCTGACGCGGCCGCTGATCTGCCCGCCGCCGGGCGTCAGATGCTCGGGACGGATGCCCAGCCGATGCGAGCGCAGGCCCAGCTTGCCGGCATCCAGGAAATTCATCTGCGGGCTGCCGATGAAGCCGGCGACGAAGGTGTTGTCGGGATCATTGTAAAGGTCCATCGGCCGGCCCACCTGCTCGACCACGCCGCCGCGCAGCACGACGATCTTGTCGGCCAGCGTCATCGCCTCGACCTGGTCATGGGTGACATAGATCATCGTCGCGCCCAGCTCGCGATGCAGCCGGGCGATCTCGATCCGGGTCTGCACGCGCAGCGCGGCGTCGAGGTTCGACAGCGGCTCGTCGAACAAAAACAGCTTCGGCCGCCGCACGATGGCGCGGCCGATGGCGACGCGCTGGCGCTGCCCGCCCGACAGCTCGGCCGGGCGCCGCTCCAGCAGGGGCGTCAGGGCCAGCATCTCGGCCGCCTTCTCGGTCGCCGCCTCGATCTGCGCGCGGGGCGTGCCGGCCTGTTTCAGCGCCAGCCCCATATTGTCGCGCACGGTCAGGTGCGGGTAAAGCGCATAGCTCTGGAACACCATGGCGATCTCGCGCCGGGCCGGGGCCAGGTCGTTGACGCGCGCGCCGTCGATCACCACGTCGCCCGAGGTCACATCCTCGAGCCCGGCGATCATGCGCAGCAGCGTGGACTTGCCGCAGCCCGAGGGGCCGACGAAGACGCAGAACTCGCCATCCTCGACATTCAGGTCCACGCCCTTGATGACCTGGGTGGCGCCGAAGGACTTGGTGACTTGGGTAAGGGTCAGGGCTCCCATCGGGATCTCCTTGCTGCAAGACGGATCATTTGACGGCGCCGGCGGTGATGCCGCGGATCAGCTGGCGCGAGAAGATCAGGTAAAGCACCAGCACCGGCAGGATGGCGAGGCTCAGCGCCGCCAGCACGGCGTTCCAGTTGGTGACGAACTGGCCGATGAAGACCTGGCTGCCCAGGGTGACGGTCTTGGTCGCCTCGCTCGGCGCCAGAATCAGCGGGAACCACAGGTCGTTCCAGATCGGGATCATGGTGAAGACGGCGACGGTGGCCATGGCCGGCCGCACCAGCGGCAGCACCAGCCGGAAGAAGATGGTGTATTCCGACAGCCCGTCGATGCGCCCGGCATTCTTCAGATCGTCCGAGACGCCGCGCATGAACTCGGACAGGATGAACACCGCCAGCGGCAGCCCCTGCGCGGTATAGACCAGCACCAACGCCGTCAGCGTGTTGACCAGCCCCGAGGCCACCATCATCTGCAATATGGCGACGGTGCCCAGCCGGATCGGGATCATGATCCCCAGCGCCAGATACAGCCCCATCAGCATATTGCCGCGAAAGCGGTATTCCGACAGGGCAAAGGCTGCCATGGCGCCGAACAGCAGCACGAAGAACAGGCTGGCCACGGTCACGATCAGCGAGTTCTGGAAGTAGAGGACGAAATCCCCCTGCGCCAGCACCGTGCGATAGCCGACCAGGTCGAAGCTTTCCGGCCCCGGCACGGCCAGCGGATCGGCGAATATCGCCCGGCGGGTCTTGAAGCTGTTGATGACCACGACGAAGACCGGGAACAGCGCGATCACCGTGTAAAGGATCAGCACGGCATGGGCGGCCAGGCTGCGGGCGGTGGAATGGCGGGCTTGGCTCATGGCTCTCCCCTCAGAACTGATAGCGGCGCAGCCGGCGCTGGATGGCGAACAGGTAGAAGCTGACGCCCAGCAGGATGATGCCGAACATGGCGGTGGCGATGGTCGCGCCCATATGCGGATCGCCGATCTGCAACTGGAAACCGAAGAAAGTGCGGTAAAGGAACGTCCCCAGGATATCGGTCGAGAAATTCGGCCCCGCCAGCGCGCCTTGCGTCACATAGATCAGGTCGAAGGCGTTGAAATTGCCGACGAAGGTCAGGATCGAGATGATGCCGATCGAAGGCAGGATCAGCGGCAGCTTGATCTTCCAGAACTGCGACCAGCCGGTGACGCCGTCCATCTCGGCCGCCTCGATCACCTCGTCGGGGATCGCGAGCAGCGCGGCATAGATCAGCATCATCGGGATGCCGACGAACTGCCAGACCGAGATCAGCGCCAGCGTGGTCAGCGCCGTACCCTCGCGGCCCAGCCAGGGCGCGAACAGCGACTTCAGCCCGACGGCGTCCAGCATGCCGGGCGCGATGCCCCAGATCGGCGACAGGATCAGCTTCCAGACGAAGCCGACGATGACGAAGCTCAGGATGGTCGGGATGAAGATGGCGGTGCGATAAAACGCCGCCCCCCGCAGCCGCGGCGAGCTCAGCAGCGCCGCCAGCGCCACGCCGACCGGGTTCTGCACCAGCATGTGCACCAGGAAGAACCAGGCATTGTTGCCCAGCGCGTTCCAGAAGCTCGCCGACCAGCGCGGATCGCCGAACAGCGTGGCAAAGTTCCGCAGGCCCACGAAGACCCGCCCCTCCTCGCCGGTATTGAACAGCGACAGGTTCAGCGTCCCGAACAGCGGCACGATCATGATGGCGGTATAGACCAGCACCGCGGGGGCAAGAAACACCGCGATATGCCAGCGAAACGCTTTCCGCTGCGCCATGACGCCCTCCTTCTCCGTTTGAAAAATACCCTCGGGGGTGCGGGGGGCAGAAGGCCCCCCGCCGCCGCCGGGCCGTCAGGCCCGGCAGGCCGTCACTTCTGCTGCGGCGCGTACCACGCGGCCAGGCCCTGCTGCTGCCGCTCGGCCGCGGCCTCGGGCGTCTCGGCGCCGGTGATGACATTGGCCGAGGCGGTCCAGGTCTCGTTCTCCAGGTTCGGCGTGCCCCGCGACAGGATCTGGTAGGTCGAGCGGATGGTCGGCTCGCAGCTTTCGCGCCAGCCGACGAATTCCTTCGCCAGCGGGTCTTCCATCTCGACCGGCGCCGAATTCAGCGAGAAGAAGCCCGGCAGCGCATTGGCATAAAGCGAGGCGAATTCCGACGAGCCGACCCATTCCAGGAATTTCCGCGCTTCTTCCGGGTGCTTCGTCGCGGCATTCATCCCCAGGGCGATATCGGTATGGTCGCTGATATGGCAGGTATCGCCCTCGGCCGGGACCGGCGGCGGAAACGCACCCATCTCGAAGGCGCCGCCGATCTGCGGGCCGAAGACGCCGATCTCCCAGGATCCGGCCGGATAGATGGCGGCGCGGCCCAGGGTGAACAGGTTCTGGCTGTCGGGATAGGTCTGCGCCTCGAACCCGTCGCCCAGGTAGTCCTTCCATTTCGCCAGCTGGCGGAAGGGCGCGACCCAAGGCTCGTCGGTCAGCTTTTGCGTGCCCTCGATCAGCGCCTTGCGGCCTTCCTCGCCCTGCCAGTAGTTCGGGCCGATATTCTGGTAGCCCATGGTCGCGGCCTCCCACTGGTCCGCCGTGCCCATGGCCATCGGGATATAGCTGCCATCCTCCTTGATCTTGTCGAGCAGGGCAAAGAACTCCGCCTCGGTCTTGGGCGGCACCAGGCCCAGTTCCTCGAAGGCGGTCTTGTTGTAGATGAAGCCATGGATGACCGAGGCCATCGGCACGCAGAAGGTCTGGGCGCCGTCATCGGTCTGCCAGGCCGATTTCGCCACGTCCGAGAAATTCGCCATCGCCGCCAGGTCGCTCAGATCGGCCAGCTTGCCCTTCTTGAACAGCTCCAGCGAGGCGTCGAAGGGCCGGCAGGTGATCAGATCGCCCGCCGAGCCCGCATCCAGCTTGGAATTCAGCACCGCGTTGTATTCCGGCGGCGCCGAGGGCGCGAAATTGATCTTGATGCCGGGATTGGCCGCCTCGAAGGCCGGGATGATCTTTTCCTGCCAGATGGCAAGGTCGTCGTTGCGCCAGCTTTCGATGGTCAGCGTCACGTCCTGGGCCCAGGCGGCGCTGCCCAGCAGGGTGCTGGCCAGCAGCGCCAGGCGGATGGTCTTGGTCATGGTCTTCTCCCTTCGGCATCGGGTCTCTCGCGGACCCTCCGGTTGCAATCAGATCAGCGGGGCCAGCAGGCCCCCGGTTTCGGCCAGCCGCGCCCGGGCCGCGTCGGGCGCCGTGCCGCGCGCGACCAGGATGGCGGGCTTGACCGCGCCGCCGGTATGCGACAGCGCCGCCTCGGCCGCGTCGCGCCCGACCCCGGCCACGGCGGCGACGATGCGGGCGGCGCGGTCCACCAGCTTGATATTGTCGGCCACCAGATTGACCATGTAGCCGTCATGGACATGGCCCAGCCGGATCGCCACCAGCACCGACAGCATGTTCAGCGCCACCTTCTGCGCCGTGGCCGCCCCCATGCGGGTCGAGCCCGAAACCACCTCGGCCCCGGTCTCGATCAGCACCGGGATATCGGCGCGTTCCAGCAGGGCCGAGCCCGCCACATTGGCAAGGCCGGCGACGGTCACGCCCCGCTCCTGCGCCGCCGCGCAGATCGCCAGCGCATAGGGCGTCCGCCCCGAGGCCGAGAGGCACAGAAGCACGTCCCCCGCCGCTAGCCCCGAACGGTCCAGATCGGCCAGCGCAAGCCGCGGGTCGTCCTCGACGCTGCCTTGCAGGTGCAAAAGCGCCTCGGTACCGCCGGCGAACATCATCGGCGTGCGCTCCGGCGCGATGCCGAAGGTGCCGGCCAGTTCCAGGCAATCCGCCAGCGCCATCAGCCCCGAGGAACCGGCCCCGGCATAGCCGAGCTTGCCGCCCCGGCGCAGCGCCCCTGCTGCGGCCTCGGCCGCGCGTTCCAGCGCCGGCAAGGCGGGCTGCAACGCAGCCAGCGCCGCGACCTGCGCCTCCAGAAGGACGCGCAGCACCTCGCCGCCCGGACGGGCGTGAAGCCCTGCGGATGCCGGATGCCTTGCCTCGGTGCCGGATGCGGTCATGTGATTCCCCCTGTCCCATCGATAATGCCAAAACAATACCACTTGTAAAGACCCTTCTTCAATATTCGCCAGAATTGGCATTTTGTGGCGATTGCGAAAATAGCTCTTCCGTTTTGGTATTGTTTTGGTATCGTGCAGCCAAAGGGAGTCGCCATGTCATATTTCCTGGGCATAGACGGAGGGGGAACCGGCTGCCGCGCTGCCATCGCGGACGGCGCGGGCCGGATCATCGGCCAGGGCGCGGCCGGGCCGGCCAATATCTCGGTCGAGACCGAGGGGGCCTGCGCCAACATCCTCGCCGCCGCCCGCGCCGCGCTTCAGGACGCCGGACAGGGCCATCTGGACGAGCTGACCGCCGTGCTTGGCCTGGCCGGCGCCAATGTCACCGCCGCCGCCCGCAGCCTGCAGGCCATGCTGCCCTTTCGCCGCACGCGCATCGTCACCGATGCGGTGACCGCCGCCACCGGCGCGCTGGGGGCGGGGACGGCATCGTCGCCGCCATGGGCACCGGCTCGGTCTTCGCGGTGCAGATCGGCGGCGCGATGCGGCAATATGGCGGGCGCGGCTTCGTCCTGGGCGACGAGGGCAGCGGCGCGGTGCTGGGCCGGGCGCTGCTGGCCGAGGCCCTGCGCGCCGAGGACGGCTTCGCGCCGATGACCCCGCTGCTGCAAGCCGTGCTGGACGAGCTGGGCGGGATCGAGGGGGTGATCTCCTTCGGCTTCCGCGCCCGGCCGGCCGAATTCGCGCAATTCGCGCCGCGCATCATTGCCGGCACCGACCCGGCGGGCGAGCGCATCTTTGCCGCGGCCGTGGCCGAGATCCGCGCCATGATCGACAGGCTGCAAGCCGGCCGCGACCTGCCGGTGGTGTTCCTGGGCGGGCTCGGCCCGCATTACGCCGCCCGGCTGCAGGGGCTGTGGCCCATCCAGCCGCCCAGGGGCTCGGGCCTCGACGGGGCACTGCATCTGGCCCGGCAGGAGGCGTGATGGGCGAGCTGTTCACCCCCGAGGCCTTCGAGGAAACCGGCGGCGGGCCGCTTTACCTGCAACTGCACCGGCTGATCGCCGAGGCCATCGCCTCGGGGCGGCTGCAACCCGGCGACAGCCTGCCGTCCGAGCGCGAGCTGGCGGCGATGACCGGCCTGTCGCGCGTCACCGTGCGCAAGGGGGTGGCGGAGCTGGTCGCCTCGGGGCAGCTGGTGCAGAAGCGCGGCTCGGGCACCTTCGTGGCGCCGAAAGTCGAGAAGCTGGAGCAGGCGCTGTCGCTTCTGACCTCCTTCACCGAGGACATGGCCCGGCGCGGCCGCAGCGTCGAAAGCCGCTGGATCGCCCGCGGGTTGCACGCCCCGGCGCCCGAAGAGGTGATGGCGCTGGGACTGGGCGTCGGCGAGAAGGTGGCGCGGCTGGAACGGGTGCGCAGCTCGGACGGGGTGCCGCTGGCCATCGAGCGCGCCTCGCTGTCGCAGGCGATCCTGCCCGATCCCGAAGGCGTCACCGATTCGCTTTACGCGGTGCTGCAGGATCGCGGGCTGCGGCCGGTGCGGGCGGTGCAGCGCATCTCGGCCGCGAACCTGAACGCCAAGGACGCCGAACTCTTGGGCGTCAGCCCCGGCGTGGCCGGGCTCAGGATCGAACGCATCTCCTACCTGCCCTCGGGCAAGGTGGTCGAGTTCACCCGCTCGCTCTATCGCGGCGATGCCTATGACTTCGCCGTGGAACTGAAACTTGCCCCGGAAGGCGAAAGGAACCCGTGATGAGCCAGACGCATATGGCGCGCGAAGTGGCCGAGATCCCCGAAGCCGCCGCCCGATTCCTGGAACGCTCGCGCGATGCGGTGGCGGACGCCGCCAGCGCCCTGCGCCGCAAGGATCCCGACCTGGTGGTGACGGTGGCGCGGGGATCCTCGGACCATGCCGCGACCTATCTGAAATACGCCATCGAGCTGGAGGCCGGGGTGCCGGTCGCCTCGGTCGGCCCCTCCATCGCCTCGATCTATCGCCGGCCCCTGCGGCTGGGCAAGGCGGCCTGCATCGGCATCTCGCAATCCGGCCGCAGCCCAGACGGGGTCGAGATGATGCGCGCCTCGGGGCAAGGGGGGGCGCTGTCCATCGCCATCACCAATGTCGAGGACAGCCCGATGGCGCAGGTCTCGGCCCATTGCCTGCCCCTTCAGGCGGGCGAGGAGAAAAGTGTCGCCGCCACCAAGACCTTCGTCTGCTCGGTGCTGGCCGGCCTGTCGCTCTTGGCGGAATGGCGCGAGGATCACGCCTTGCAGGATGCCGTCGCCGCCCTGCCCGAGGCGTTCGGGCAGGCCGTGGGGCTGGACTGGTCGCCCTTGTCGGCGCGGCTGGCGCGGGCCAGCTCGGCCTTCGTGCTGGGCCGCGGCCCCAGCTTCGCCATCGCCTGCGAATCGGCGCTGAAGTTCAAGGAAACCTCGGGCATCCATGCCGAAGCCTATTCGGCCGCCGAGGTGCTGCACGGCCCGGCCGCCATCGTGCAGGCCGGCTTCCCGGTGCTGGCGCTGGGGATCGAGGACGCCGCCCTGCCCCAGCTCAAGGCCACGGCCGAGCGGCTGGCGGCGCAGGGCGCGGATGTGTTCGTCACCGGCACCGAGGTCGGGGGCGCCGTCACCCTGCCCTCGGTCCCCGGCCTGCATCCGCTGGTGGCGCCGCTGGTGACCATCGCCGGCTTCTACGCCTTCATCGAGGGGCTGGCGCGGCGGCGCGGCTTCGACCCCGACACGCCGCCGCATCTGCGCAAGGTGACGGAGACGGTGTGATGGCGCGCGAGGTTCTGACCGGCGCGCGGATCTTCGACGGCGCGCATTTCCTCGACGGCCATGCGCTGGTGATCGAGGCGGGCAAGATCGCCGCCATCCTGCCCGAGCCCGAGGCCCCGGCCGAGGGGCGGCGGGCGGTGTCGGGCATCCTGGCTCCGGCCTTCCTGGACCTGCAGGTGAACGGCGGCGGCGGGCTGATGCTGGACGGCACGACCGATCTGGACGGGCTGCGCCGGATCTGCGCCGCGCATCGCGCGCTTGGCACGGCGGGCGTGCTGCCGACGCTGATCACCGATACGCCAGCGGCCACCGCCCATGTCATCGCGCTGGGGATCGCCGCGGCCGAGGCAGGGGTGCCGGGCTTTCTGGGCCTGCATCTGGAGGGGCCGCATCTGGACCCGCGTCGCAAGGGCGCGCATGATCCGGCTTTGATCCGGCCGATGACGGACGAGGATCTGGCGCGGCTTTGCGACGCCGCCCGCCGACTGCCGGCGCTGATGGTGACGCTGGCCCCCGAGGCGGCCAGCCCGCAGCAGATCGCCGCCCTTGCCGGGGCCGGCGCCGTGGTCAGCCTGGGCCACAGCGATTGCAGTTTCGAACAGGCGCAGGCCGCCTTTGCCGCCGGCGCCCGCTGCGCCACGCATCTGTTCAACGCCATGAGCCAGATCGGCAACCGCGCGCCGGGGCTGGTGGGCGCGGTGCTGGCCGGCGAGGCGGCGGCGGGTCTGATCGCCGACGGCATCCACGTGCATCCGGCGGTGATGCGGCTGGCGCTGGGGGCGCGGCTCGATGGCATCTTCCTGGTCAGCGACTGCATGGCCTTCGCCGGCACCGGACTGACCGAGATGGAACTGGGCGGCCGCAAGGTGCTGCGCCATGACGGGCGGCTGACGCTGGCGGACGGCACGCTGGCCGGGGCCGACCTGACCCTGCCGCAGGCCATCGCCGTGCTGGTCGGCCAGGTCGGCATCGCGCCCGAACGGGCCTTGCGCATGGCCTCGGCCATCCCCGCCGCTTTGCTGGGCTTGCAGGACCGCCATGGCACGCTGGCCCCCGGCCGCCCGGCCGACCTGGTGCTGCTGGACCACGATTTCGCCTTGCGCGCGCATTGGCTGTCGCCCTGATGGCCCCGGAATGCCGAGTGGAACGCACGGTCTTTCCCTCGCCCGCCGCTCGTGCCACACTCGGACCCGCGCGAAACCAAGGATGAGGCTGCGATGAACGCCCCCCTGCCCGAGGCGGTGAAGAAATCCGTTCTGCTGAACGGGCTGGCCCCCGAAGTGCGCGACAAGCTGCTGAAGGACGCCCAGCGGCGCAGCTATCGCGAGGGCGAGACCATCTTCCTGCAAGGCGATCCGGCGCGGGCGGTGTTCATCGTGCTGAACGGCTTCATCAAGCTGTCGCGGCTGACCCCCGGCGGGTCCGAGGCGGTGGTGGCGATCCTGGGCCGCAACCGCAGCTTTGCCGAGGCGATGGCGCTGCGCGGCACGCCCTATCCCGTCTCGGCCGAGGCGGTGTCGGACTGCACGGTGCTGCAAATCGACGGGGCCCGGCTGCGCCAGCTTTTGCTGGAGAACCAGGAATTCGCCATCGGCCTGCTTGCCTCGACCTTCGTGCATCTGCAGGGGCTGGTGGACCAGATCGAAAAGCTCAAGGCCCATACCGGGGTGCAGCGGGTGGCGCAGTTCCTGGCCGACCTGTCCGATGCCGTGGCCGGCCCGACCGAGGTCCGGCTGCCCTATAACAAGCGCCTTATCGCCGGACATCTGGGCATGCAGCCCGAAAGCCTGTCGCGCGCCTTCGCCCGGCTGCGCCAGCATGGCGTCGAGGTCGAGGCCGACAAGGCCACCATCGCCGACATCGCCGAATTGCGCATGCTGGCCATGGACTGACCCGACCCGAAAACCGCATTGCCCGCGCCGGCTTCACCCGATCGGGTGAAGCCGGCGCGGGCGGTTGCGCGATAGCCATGCTGCATTGCTTTTCATGGAGAGGTTGAAATGCACCGCAGCCTAGTTTTTGCCAGCGCCTTGTTGCCATTGATGCTGCTGTCGGCCTGCGACACGTCCGGGCTGGACCCCGCGACCGCCGACCAGGTGAACCAGAGCGAGATGACCGCGGCCGTGGGCCTGCTGGCGGCGGCCTTCGGCGGGGACGCCTATCGCGACGCCGGGCTCCAGGTCGCGACCGCCAGCCTGAACGACGCCGCCATGCGGCGTTCGGCGGCCGAAGCCGCGCCTGCCGCCACGGGATCGCCGATCCAAGGCGCGACCGCCACGCTGAAGGCGCCCGCATCGTCCCCGGGCGCGGCCTCGGCGGGGGCGCCCAGGCCCGGCACCGGGAAATGCGAACAGCGGCCGCAATGCCGCGCGGCAAGCGGCCGGCTCAGCGACTATTCCGACCGGCTGATCGCCCTGGGCGCGCAAGGCGGAAGCTCGGTCCATGTCTCGGCCAAGATGGCGTGGTGCGGCGCGAACAGGGGAATCGCCACGCTGGAGACCTGCCTGGCCGAGGCAAGGGCGGCCGGGGACGCCGAATGCAGCGCCGACATCCAGACCGCCTTGCAGAATACCCGCCGCCTTGCCGCCGAGGCGCGGCAGACCGCCAACCAGTCCTATGCCTATGCGCCGGACGGCTGGATGAGCAGCTGCCCCGCGTAGCCTGCGGGGCGCGGCGCGCCTGCCCGCCGCGGCGCGCCGTCGTCGAAAATGCAGCCACAACCATAGCCTTGCCCCGTATCGGCGCTTGACACGCTGGGATCCGAAAATAACCTCGAACCGAGGGGTTATCAGTATGAGCGGTATTCGGGCGATCCATGAACGGCATGAGGAACGGCTGATCGACCTGATCTATGCGATCCTGCTGGGCGAGCGGAGCTGGCAGGACTTCCTGGCCGAGATCGAGCGCGAAACGCCGGGCGGAATCGCGGGGCTGTTCCATCAGGGCATGGAAGGCGGTTGCGCCTTCATCCACAACCATATGCCCGAGCGGGCCATCGCGGATTACGGCGACTATTATGCGCTGCGCAATCCGTGGATGGAACGGGCGATGCGCGCGCCCACGCGTCAATCCATGCCGGCACATCACCTGGTTCCGCATGAAGAGCTGCTGCGCACCGAGTTCCATGACGGCTTCCTGCGGCCCCTGAGGCTCGACACGGCGGCAGGGCTGCTGATCGACATGCGCGGCTCCTGCGCGACGACGCTGACCATCATGGCCCCGCTGGGCCAGTCCGCGCTGATCGAAGCCTGGTCGCAGAGCTTCAACAGGATTTCCGGGCATCTGCAGCGGGCGGTAGCCTGGTGCCGCCGCGGCTCGGGGCTGGGCGCGCTGGCCGAACTGCCGGCGGCGCTGTCGCGGTCGCTGGATCTTGGCGTGCTGATCGTCGACGCGAACCGCAGGATGCTGCCGGTTTCGCCGGCCGCGCAGCTCTCGGATCGGATCTGGCGGGCGGTCCGGCAATCGCCCTTTGGCACGGTCGGGCTGGTCGATCAGACCGCCGACGACTGCCTGGGAGAGATGCTGTCGCGCAACTCCGCCGCGCGGAAGCGGGCCGAGTTCAGGACGGCCCAGGCCACGATCACCATGGTGCGGATCAACCGCGACGAATTGTCGGAACTGCTGCTTGGCCCCTGCGTCATGCTGGTCGTCGATCCGGGGCTGCACGGGTTCGACCTTGAACAAAAGCGCGACCGGCTGCGCCTTGCCCATGACCTGACCGCCGCGGAAGGCAGGGTGTTGGGCGGCTTGCTGCGCGGCTTCAACCTCAGGCAGATCGCCGCGGCGGCCGGCCTGTCGCACGAGACGGTGCGAACCCAGCAAAAGGCGCTGTTCGTCAAGACCGGGGTCAACAGCCAGACCCAGCTGGTCAACCTGGCGCATGGCCATCCGCCGCAGGACCGGGACGAACCGGGTCGCTGACCGGCGGGGCCGTCATATGACGTGCAGCCCCCAGATCAGCGCCAGCCAGATTGCCAGCGGCACGGTAAAGGCCGCGCGCCAGCCCGAGCCCCGGCCGAGATGCAGGAAGCCGCCCAGGATCGCGCGGGCCTTGAGAAAGGCCACCGCCAGCAGCGCCACAGCCGCGGCGGGGCCTGGCACGAAGGCCAGCGCCGTGGTGGCGACGGTCAGCGCCAGCAGGATCAGCCAGATGCGGGTCAATTCCATCCCCTAGCCCAGCAGATAGACCGGCGGCAGGATCAGCACCCAGACCAGGTCGACCATGTGCCAGAAGGCGGCACCGGCCTGCACCTCCTCGGCACGCAGCCGGATCGCCACCAGCGCCAGCACGCCGATGCCGAACAGCACATGCGCCGCGTGAAAGCCGGTCAGCAGGTAATAGAAGGTGAAGAACGGGTGGCTTTCCATCCCCAGGCCCGCGCGCAGGTCGCCGGCATATTCCACCGCCTTCACCGCCAGGAAACCCGCGCCCCCCAGCGCCGCCAGCGCCAGCCCGATGCGGGCGCGGCGGCCGTCGCCGCGGTGGCAGGCGCGCTCGGCCAGGGCGGCGCAGAAGCCGGAAGTAACCAGGATCGCCGTGTTCAGCGCCGCCATCCAGCCGTGCAGCTGCGCCTGCGCCGCGGCAAAGCCGGCCGGGTCGGTCAGCCGCACCGCGGCCATGGCGGTGATGCCGGCGGCAAAGACCAGCAATTCGGATGCGATCAGCACCCACATGATCGGCTCGCCCGGCAGATCCTGGACCCGCATCACGCCACCAGTTGCCGATAGATCACCGGCAGCGCCGCCAGCAGCCGGTCGGGATGCGGGATCAGCGAAAAGCCGCCCTGGCCGAAAATGCGGGGAAACCAGCTTTTCGCGTCGCGGTCCACGGTGATGCCATGCACGGCATGGCCGGCGCGGCGCGCCTCGCGCACCGCCATGGCGCTGTCCTCGATGCCGTGGCGGCCCTCGTAATGGTCGAGATCGTTGGGCTTGCCGTCGGTGATGACCAGCAAAAGCCGCCGGCTGCTGGCCTGCTCTGCCAGCCCGGCCGAGGCATGGCGGATGCCGGCGCCCAGCCTTGTATAGAAGCGCGGCCGCAGCCCGGCGATGCGCTGCTCGATCGCCGTGCCCATCGGCTCGTCGAAATCCTTGCAGGCGCTGAGGAACACCCGGTCGCGTTTCAGCGAGGAAAAGGCGTTGATCGCGAAGCGGTCCCCGCAGGCGTCCAGCCCCCAGGCCAGCGCCGCCAGCGCCTCGCGCTCGATCTCAATCACCGCGCGGCCCGTCACCGCGCTTTCGGTCGAACGCGACACGTCGAGCAGGATCGACACCGCAAGGTTGCGCGCCAAGGGCCGGGACTGGCGCCAGATGCGGTCGCTGCCCTGGCCGGTGGCGCGCAGGTCGGCGGCGGCGCGGACGGTCAGTTCGGCATCCAGCTCGTCCCCGTCGCGGTGGCCGGTGGTGATGAGGCGACCGGGGCGCAGCGCCTCGAACTGGCGGCGCACGGCGCGAATGCGGGTTTGCGCGCGGGGATCCGGGGTCAGCGCCTCGTCATGCTCGGGCGCACGGTTTTCCAGCACGCGCACATGATGGGCAAGATAGCGGCCGCGCCGCGCATCCCATTCGGGATAGGTGCGAATGCCGGCGACCGCCTCAAGATCCGCATCCTCGGGCGCAAGATCGAGATGCAGGCGCAGGCGCGTCGCCGGTGCCTTGGACACCTGGCCAAGGCCCAGTTCTTCCTGGTCCTCGGCCGCCTTCTTCGCATCGTCCTGATCGTCATCGTCGACATGCCGGTTGAGGTTCATCAGGTCGGCCCAGCTCAGCAGGGCCTCGAACTTGTGCAGGATCAGGCTGTCGCGGCGCTGCGGCTGGTCGCTCTGCCGGCGGCGGGCGCGGAACATGCGCGCGCTGGCCGGGTCGGCGGCGATGCCGTCGGGCGCGTCGCCCGGCGCGGCGGCCAGCGTCGTCTCGGGCAGGGCCAGGTCGGGCCAAAGCGGCACCGGCCGCATCGGGCAATAATCGCGCGGCGCCTTGACCTGCGGATCGTCCAGCATCGGCAGCCAGTCGCGGGCCAGGGGCGGCAGGGGGGCCGGATCGCCCAGCAGGTGCCGCGCCAGCGTCTCGACCACCGCCTCGGCCGGGGGCAGCGGCGCGATGGGGCGCAGGGACAGCACCAGCGCCGCCAGGTCGCCGTAAAGCCCGGCCAGGCCCGGCGCATCCTCCAGCGTCGCGGCCACGGCGCGGCGGGCGGCGCCCAGCCGCATCAGGTCGCAACGCAGCGGATCGTCCTGCGGCGCAGCCAGGGCGCCATGCGCCGCGCAGGCCGCCAGCCACAGGTAAAGTGCCCCGTTCGCCTGACGCGAAGGCAAGGCCGCCAGCCGTTCGGGCAGACGCAGGATCTCGCCGTCGAAACTGGCGCGCGGCACCATCTCGGCCGGGGTGCCCAGCCGGCGCAGCCAGCCGATGCGATGATGCGATGCCTGGGCGGCGGCGGGCCGGATCTCGACCCCCGCGCCGCCGCCCAGGGCCCGGAACAGCACCGCGAGCCGCCCCGAGACCTCGGACAGCGCCACCGCCTGATCCTCGAATTCCTGCGGCGCGCCGAAGCTGCTGGCCCAGGCGTGCCAGATCTTGCCGACGGTTTCCTCGGGCTCCCAGGGTTCCAGATCCAGGCCCATGGCGTCCTCCCTTAACCGAAGATCGCCGCGGCCAGGTCGCGCAAGCCGCGCTTGACCTCGGCATCGTCGGTCAGGGGTTCGATCATCGCCGCCTCGATGGCGCGGTCGATGGACATGCCCCGCGCGACCAGGCTGGCGGCATAGACCACCAGCCGGGTCGAGACCCCCTCCTCCAGATCCTGGCCCTTGAGGCCGCGGATCTTGCCCGCCAGCCGCACCAGCCCCAGGGTGCGGTCGCGGTCGAGCCCGCTTTCGCGGGAAACGATCTCGGTCTCGTGCCGGGGTTCGGGAAAGTCGAACTCCATGGCCACGAAACGCTGCCGCGTCGAAGGCTTCAGCGTTTTCAGGATGTTCTGATAGCCGGGGTTGTAGGAGGCGACCAGCATGAAGCCGGGCGCCGCCTCGATTTCCTCGCCGGTGCGGTCGATGGGCAGGATGCGGCGGTCGTCGGTCAGCGGGTGCAGCACCACGGTCACATCCTTGCGCGCCTCGACCACCTCGTCGAGATAGCAGATCGCGCCCTCGCGCACGGCGCGGGTCAGCGGGCCGTCGGTCCAGACCGTCTCGCCGCCCTTGAGCAGGTAGCGCCCGATCAGGTCGGCCGCCGACAGGTCGTCATGGCAGGCCACGGTATAAAGCGGCCGGCCCAGCCGCGCCGCCATATGGGCGACGAAGCGGGTCTTGCCGCAGCCCGTCGGGCCTTTCAGCAGCACCGGCAGGTCGTTCGCGGCGGCGGCCTCGAAGACCGCGACCTCGTCGCCCTGCGGCAGGTAGAAGGGGGCGTTGGCCGCCCCGTTCCGTTCGGTTTTCACATGCGCGTTCATGGCTTACTCCGCAGCCTCCAGATGGCCGTCCTTGTGCGCCTGCACCGGGCCGGCTGTGACCACCTCGCGGCGCGGGAACAGCACCGCATAGATGAACAGCAGCGCCCCCAGCACCACGGCGACGCCCGAGCCGAAACGCATCCAGTAGAACAGCGCCAGCCCGTCCTGCACGTCCATGAAGAACCCGCCCTCGACGCGCTGCAGATGGGTCTGCACCGTGCCGGCAAAGGTCAGCGTCACCGTCATGAACACCATGCCCGAGGACATCAGCCAGAACGAGGCCATGTTCAGCACCTGGTTGTAGGGGTCGCGGTTCTTCATCAGCGGCATGCAATAGGTCACCAGCGCCAGCACCAGGCAGACATAGGCGCCATAGAAGGCCAGGTGGCCATGCGCGGCGGTGATCTGCGTGCCGTGGGTATAGTAGTTCACCCCGTGCAGCGTGTGCAGGAAACCCCAGACCCCGGCGCCGAAGAAGGCCAGCACGGTGCAGCCCAGGCTCCAGACCAGCGCGGCCTTGTTGGGATGGTCGCGCCGGCCCTTCCAGACCATGACGAAGGCGAATGACATCATGGCGAAGAAGGGCACGATCTCGAAGCTCGAGAAGATCGAGCCGATCCACTGCCAGTAAGCCGGCAGGCCGATCCAATAGTAGTGGTGCCCGGTGCCCAGGATGCCCGAGAACAGCGCCGTGGCGACGATGACGTAAAGCCATTTCTCGACCACCTCGCGGTCCACGCCGGTCAGCTTGAGCATCAGGAAGGCGAGGATGGCGGCCATGATCAGCTCCCACACGCCCTCGACCCACAGGTGGATGACCCACCACCAGTATTGCTTGTCCAGCACCAGGTTCGCCGGGTTGTAGAAGGCAAAGAGCCACAGCAGCACCAGCCCCCACAGGCCCATCAGCAGCACGTTCGTGACCGCCGTGCGCCGGCCCTTCAGCGCGGTCATGCTGACATTGTACATGAAGATCACCGCGGCGACGGCGATGCCGAGCTTGACCCATTTCGGCTGTTCCAGGAACTCGCGCCCCTCCTTGCCCAGCAGCCAGTGGCCGTGGAACAGGTCGAACAGATAGGTCACGACCACGCCCGCCGTGCCGAGCACGAAAATGCCCAGCTGGATCCAGGCCAAGAGCGGCGAATGGATCTCGCGCTCGGCCTCCTCGGGCAGGATGTAATAGGTGGCGCCGAAAAAGCCCAGGAGCAGCCAGACCACCAGGCTGTTGGTATGCAGCATCCGGGCGATGTTGAAGGGCAAGAGCTCGGACAGGAAATTCGGGCTGACATAAATCCAGCCCATGATCAGGCCGAGCGTGACCTGCACGGCGAAAAGCACCATGGCCACCAGGAAATAGGCATAGGCGATGCGTTGTGAATGGTATCTCATCTCTGTTTCCCCCTCAGCCCGCGTCGTTCGGCGGCCAGTTCTGGGTGTTGATCGTGCCTGTCCACAGCAGGAAATCGCTCAGCGCCCGGAATTCCTCGTCCGTCAGTTCGAAGCGGGGCATCTGGCGGCGGCCCTCGATGCCGGTGGGCATGGATTCCATCCAGCCCTTCAGCGTCTCGACGGCGGTTTCGGGATCGTCCTGCACGCCCCAGCGTTTCATGACATTGCCCAGTTCGGGGGCGAAATAGGCGCCCTCGCCCAGCAGGGTATGGCAGTCGATGCAGGCGTTGCGTTCCCAGACATGCTTGCCCTCGACGACCGAAGGGGTAAGCTGGCTTTCATCCACGGCCTTGGTGCGGGCATAGATATGGCTGTGTACGGTTAATGCGCCAAAGATCAGGATGAAGAATATGGACCCGCCGTAGAAGACGTTCCGGGCCATGTTCTTGGTCATGATGTCGCTCATGACGCGGGTCCCCTATTTGTTGTTTCCGATGTGACCTCACTGTCCGGCAAGCGCGAGTCGCTCATTGATGAAAGTCAAGCGAGGCAAAAGCTTGGGGTTTTACCGGGAAATTCCGCCCCCGGCGCGGCGATCGCCAGCTCGATCCGGCAGCCCGGCAAACGCGCCAGCGCGGCGCAGGCGGCCTGGGGCGGCATCAGGCAAAGCGCGGTGGAAAGCCCGTCGGCCATGGCCGCGCTGTCTGCGCTGACCGAGATCGTGTCCCAAAGCGGTGCCGCCCCGCCATCCGGCGACAGGATATGCGGCAGGCCGCGCGGCCCGATCAGCGTGGCGCCGGGCGACGAGGTCGCCAGCGCCCGACCGTCCAGCCGGATGCGGCGATGCTCGTGCCCCGCGGCATCGGCCAGTCCCACGCGCCAGCCCCGCGGTCCCAGCGCCCGGATCTCGCCCGCGTCGATCAGAAGGTCGGTCAGGTCGTGGCGCGCGGCCGCCTCGGCCAGCCGGTCGGCGGCCCAGCCCTGGGCAAGGCCGTTGAAGGTCAGCGCCATGCCGGGGCGGGCCAGCCGCACCTCGGACCGCGACCAGGCGACCGCATCCCAGCCGGCCAGGGCGCGGGCCGCGGCCTCGTCCCCGCCCCGCGCCCGCGCCAGCCACAGCGGCTGCACGGTCGGGTCGAAGGCGCCGCCGGTGGCACGGTGCAGCCGGTCTGACAGGGCCAGCAGTTCCACCATCCCGGCAGCGGGAAAGCGCAGCCGCCCGTCGCGGTTCAGCCGCGCCAAATCGGAATCGCGATGCAGCGAGAACAGGTTTTCGACATGGGCCAGCAGCCGCGCCGCCTCGGCGAAGAAGCCGCGGGCCTGCGCCGGGCTTGCCCCGTGCAGCCGCAGGGCGACATCGGCACCCATGGCGCGGCCCTGCCATTCCTCGGGCGCGGCCTTCGCCATGCCGGGCAGCGCGGCGCAGGCGGTCAGCAGCAGGAAACGGCGGCGGTTCATGGCGCTTCTCCGGTCGGGGCGGCGGCGCTGCGGGCGCGGCGTTTCAGCACCGGGCAGGTGCCGGGGTCGTTCATCACCACCTGGCAGCGCAGGCACAGCACGCATTCGTTCGGGTTGATCCGGCCCAGCGGGTCGATGGCGCCGACGGTGCATTTCGTCTCGCACAGCCGGCATTCGCGGCCGCATTGCGGGCGGCGCTTGAGCCAGTCGAAGATCTTCAGCTTGGCCGGGATCGCCAGCCCCGCCCCCAGCGGGCAGAGATAGCGGCAATAGAACCGCTCGATGAACAGCCCGCCCGCCAGCACCGCAAGCGCGAAGAGCACGAAGGGCCAGGCACGCAGGAAGCGCATCGAGATCGCGGTCTTGAACGGCTCGGCCTCTGCCAGGATCAGCGCCTGCTCCATGCTGTAAAAGCTCAGCGCCACGATGGCGACGAACAGCGTGTACTTGATCACCCAAAGCCGTTCGTGCAGGGCCTGCGGCACGGCGATCTGCCGCACCCCCAGCCGCTGGGCGGCAGCGTTCATCAGCTCTTGCAGCGCGCCGAAGGGGCACAGCCAGCCGCAGAACACGCCGCGGCCCCAGAACAGCAGCCCCAGCGCCACGGCGGACCAGATCAGGAAGATGATCGGCTCGATCAGAAAGGTTTCCCAGCGAAAGCCGGACAGCAGCGCGTTCAGGAAGGCCACCACCTGCACCACCGAAAGCTGGCCGTTCAGCCCCCAGCCCAGCACCACCAGCGTCGTGGCCAGAAAGCCCAGCCGCACACGGCGCCACAGCCGCGGCCGGCGCACCAGCGCCTCTTGCCCGAACAGGATCAGCGCCAGCACGAACAGCATGGCGCCGACCACGGCGATGCCGGGGATCTTTTTCAGCCAGAACTCCTGCCACAGCGGGACGGCGGGGGCGTCGGCGACGGTATAGGCCGCGGGCAGGCGGATGGTGGCGCGGATGGGCAACGCCCCCGCGCCCCCCGCCGCCAGCGGCCGGGTTGCCGTCACCACCAGGTCGAAGGGCCGGCGCGGATCGATGCCGCCAGCAGCCGGGTCGATGTTCAGCCGGAACAGGCTTATTTCCCTGAAGGCCGGCGCGTCGGGCAGCGCCAGCTTCTCGACCATGACGAAATCGCCGTCCTGCGGCTCGATCCGCAGCGCGCCCTGTTCGAAACCGATGCGCTCGAAGCGGCCCGAGCGGCGCCAATCCGCGCCGCGCGGACTGTAAAGCCCGCGCGACAGCACCGCGACCAGCGCCTGGCCGGGTTGCAGGGCGCCCGCGACGGCGGTGAAGTCCCGCGCGCCCAGCAGGTTGCGCCCGACGGTTGGCGGGTCGATCAGCCCGGCATAAAGGTCCAGGAAGGGCGCATCCGAGGGCTCGATGGCCACCTTGGCGTCGGCAAAGGCCCGCGCCGCCTCGGCCATCGAGATCGAGGCATGGCCGAAGGCCCCCTCGGCCAGCAGTTCGGCCCAGGTCGCGGGGCGGTAGCCGACGCGGTCGATGCCGCCGCCGCCCAGCCCCTGCGCCTGGGCCAGCACCCGGCCGCTGCGCAGGATGCCGTCGCGAATCACCCCGGTCGAGACCGTGGCGCGGGAGATCGCGTCCGGCAGCGCCCGGCCCCGTGCTTCGCCCTGCGACAGATCGACGCCGCGAAAGCCGTCCACATAGGCGGCGATATGCGCCTCGGAAATGCCCAGGCTCAGCACCGGCTCGGTCTGGCGCACCAGCCTGGCCCCGGCGATGACCCCTTGCGGCGTGACGGCGACCAGCACGTCCAGCGGCTTGCCGGAATAGCCGGTGGTCGCCGCGATCTCCCAGGTCGAGCCGATCATGCCCAACGCCTGGCCGTCGCGGCTGACGCGCCAGCCCGGCGCCGGGGTTTCGCGGCGGTCCAGCACCACCGGCCCCTCGGCGTCGAACAGCGCCTGGGCCAGCATCGCGTCGGGGGCGGCCGGCGGCTCGGCCCCCGCCGGCAGAATCAGCAGCACCAGCGCCAGCAACGCCGGCAGCAGGCGCCAGGGGGCAAGAGGAAATTTGACCGGCATCGCCATCCGCATCCCAGGGTTTCCCTGCAGATGGCGCGAATGCCGCACCCCGGCCTTAACAATGGTCAAAGCCTTGCGCGCAAATTCCGCACAGGAACGGCGTGAACGCGCGCCAGCAAATAGGAAAGCCAGATGAGACAAAGGACTCCATTCGCCAGACCCGGCCTCCTGGCCTCGGCAGCCCTGGCCCTTGTCCTTGGACCGCTTGCGGCCTCGGCACAGGAACAGGTCGCACCGCCAAAGGATCCAGCCGCCGCGCTGGAGGACCACAAGACGCGCACCGACAATCGCTATGAGCCCTCGCTGGACAACCTTGCGCAGCAGGATGTCGCGGCGCCCGGCGCGCCCGAGGGCGTTTCGGCGCTGTCCGATGCCCAATACAACGAGGCCAACAAGATCTATTTCGAACGCTGCGCCGGCTGCCACGGCGTGTTGCGCAAAGGCGCGACCGGCAAGGCGCTGACCCCTGACCTGACCCGCGATCTGGGCTTTGACTATCTGCAAAGCTTCATCACCTACGGCTCGCCGGCGGGGATGCCGAACTGGGGCACCTCGGGCGAGTTGTCGGCCGAGCAGGTCGACCTGATGGCCAACTACCTGCTTCTGGACCCGGCCGCGCCGCCGGAATTCGGCATGAAGGAGATGCGCGAATCCTGGAAGGTGCATGTCGCGCCGGAAGACCGGCCGACCCAGCAGGAAAACGACTGGGATCTGGAAAACCTGTTCAGCGTCACCCTGCGCGACGCCGGCCAGATCGCGCTGATCGACGGCGCCACCTACGAGATCAAGTCGGTCCTCGACACCGGCTATGCCGTCCATATCAGCCGGCTGTCCGCATCGGGCCGCTACCTGTTCGTGATCGGCCGCGACGGCAAGGTCAACATGATCGACCTGTGGATGAAGGAGCCCACCACCGTTGCCGAGATCAAGATCGGCTCGGAGGCGCGTTCCATCGAGACCTCGAAGATGGAGGGCTGGGAGGACAAATACGCCATCGCCGGGGCCTATTGGCCGCCGCAATACGTCATCATGGACGGCGAGACGCTGGAGCCGAAAAAGATCCAGTCCACGCGCGGCATGACCTATGACGAGCAGGAATATCACCCCGAGCCGCGCGTCGCCGCGATCCTCGCCAGCCATTACCGGCCCGAGTTCATCGTGAACGTCAAGGAAACGGGCAAGATCCTGCTGGTGGACTATACCGACCTCGACAACCTCAAGACCACCGAGATCAGCGCCGAACGCTTCCTGCACGACGGCGGCCTGGACGGCTCGCACCGCTATTTCATCACCGCGGCGAACGCCCGCAACAAGCTGGTGGTGATCGACACCAAGGAAGGCAAGCTGGTCGCGATCGAGGATACCGGCGGCCAGACCCCGCATCCGGGCCGCGGCGCGAACTTCGTCCACCCGACCTTCGGGCCGGTCTGGGCGACCTCGCATATGGGCGACGATTCGGTGGCGCTGATCGGCACCGATCCCGAGGGCCATCCCGACAATGCCTGGAAGATCCTCGACAGCTTCCCGGCGCTGGGGGGCGGCTCGCTGTTCATCAAGACGCACCCGAACTCGCAATATCTCTATGTCGATGCGACCCTGAACCCCGAGGCCGAGATTTCCGGCTCGGTCGCGGTCTTCGACATCAAGGCGATGACGGGCGACGGTTCGGACCCCGAGTTCAAGACCCTGCCCATCGCCGAATGGGCCGGCATCACCGAAGGCCAGCCCCGCGTCGTGCAGGGCGAGTTCAACAAGGACGGCACCGAGGTCTGGTTCAGCGTCTGGAACGGCAAGGACCAGGAATCGGCGCTGGTCGTGGTGGACGACAAGACGCTGGAACTTAAGCACGTCATCAAGGACGAGCGGCTGGTGACGCCCACCGGCAAGTTCAACGTCTACAACACCATGACCGACACCTATTGAGCGGTTACGACCCAGGCGGGGGCGTTCGCGCCCCCGCTCCGGCAGTATTTCAATGGGGTTCGACATGGCCGGCAAGACGGTGACGGGCGGCGCGGCGCCAGGCATGGCCGCGCGCAACTTGAACGACGCGGCAGCGGGCAAGGCGGGACTGGGCAGGGTCGATCTGATCGGCGCCGGTCCGGGCGACCCGGAATTGCTGACGCTGCGGGCGCTGCGGCTTTTGCAGCAGGCGGATGTGGTGGTGCATGACCGGCTGGTCTCGGACGAGGTGATGGCCTGCGTCCCCGCCCATGTCCGGCGCATCCCGGTGGGCAAGGCGGCGGGCTTCCACCCGGTGCCGCAGGATGAGATCAACGCCCTGCTGGTCGAACTGGGCCTCGCCGGCCTGACCGTGGCGCGGCTCAAGGGCGGCGATCCGACCATCTTCGGCCGCGGCGGCGAGGAGTTCGAGGCCGTGATCCGCGCCGGCATCCCCTGCGACTATGTGCCCGGTATCACCGCGGCGCAGGGGGCGGCCGCCTCGGCCCGGTTTCCGCTGACGCATCGCGGGCTCGCGACCGGGCTGCGCCATGTCACCGGCCACCGGGCGCGGGACGCGGCGCTGGACCTCGACTGGGCCTCGCTGGCCGATCCGCAGACCACGCTGGCCGTCTATATGGGCGCGGCGAACATGGCCGAGATCGCGGCCGAGCTGATCGCCCACGGCATGCCCGCCGACCTGCCGGTGCTGGCCGTGTCGCAGGCCAGCACGCCGCAGGAACGGCGACTGCGCGCCACGCTGTCGGGCATCGCCGCCGCCCTGGCGGCCGAGCCGCTGCCGGCGCCGGTGCTGTTCATCGTCGGCCATGTCGCGGCCTTGGCCGAGGATGGCGCCCTGCCGCAGGGGCTTTACCGCCCGGAATGGCGGCTGGTGGCGCATGGCTAGGCTGGCGCTCCTGCTGGCGCTTTTGGCCGGGACCGCGGTTGCGGGACCGCCCGATGCCGCGCGGCAGGACCAGTTGCGCCGTCTGGTGCGGCAGGATTGCGGTTCCTGCCACGGCTTGCGGCTGACCGGCGGGCTGGGCCGGCCGATCACCGCCGGGGCGCTGGCCGGGCGCGACGTCGACGACCTGAGCGGCGTGATCCTGGACGGCATGCCCGGCACCGCCATGCCCGGCTGGCGCCCGCTGCTGACCGAGGACGAGGCGCGCTGGATCGCCGATTACCTTCTGACGACGGAGACGGAATGATGCTCAAGGCAACTCTCGCCGCCCTCCTGCTGATCGCCAGCCCGGCGCTGGCCGACGAGTTGCGCGGCACCGGCGATCTGGGCCTGATCGTCGAGCGCGAGGCCGGCTCGCTGCTGGTCGTGGATCGCAGCGAACGCGCCGCGCTCGGCCGGATCGAGGGGCTGGGCGATCTGTCCCATGCCAGCCTGGTCTATTCCCCCGACGAACGCTTCGCCTATGTCTTCGGCCGCGACGGCGGCTTGACCAAGGTCGACATCCTGACCCGGCAGATGGTCCGCCGCGTGGTGCAGGCCGGCAATTCCATCGGCGGCGCCATCTCGGACGACGGCCGGCTGGTGGCGGTGGCGAATTACGAGCCGGGCGGCGTCAAGGTCTTCGACGCCGAGACGCTGGAACTGGTGGCGGATGTGCCGATGGGCTCCAAGACCGTGGGCATCGCCGATGCGCCGGGCTCGCGCTTCGTCGTCGCGACCTGGGACACGGGTGAGGTCTGGATCCTCGACCATTCCACCGATGCCGCGCAGCCGGCAGTCACCAAGCTGGAGGGCATCGGCGCCAATCCCTATGACGCGCTGCTGACCGGCGACGGGCGGCACTATATCGTCGGGCTGTTCGGCGAAAAGGGGCTGGTGCAGGTCGATCTGTGGCAGGATCCGCCCAAAGTCACGCGCTTCCTGCCCGATTACGGCAAGGACCTGCCGGACCTGCCGGTCTACAAGATGCCGCATCTGCAAGGCTGGACGCTGGCCGAGGGGCTTTTCGCCCTGCCCGCCGTGGGGCTGCACCAACTGCTTTGGGTCGATGCCGCGGACCTGACCGAGATCGCCCGCACCGACCTGGCCGGCCAGCCGGTCTTTGCCCTGGCCCGCCCCGACAAGCGCGAGGTCTGGGTGAACTTCGCCCCGCCCGACAACGACAAGCTGCAAGTGGTCGATGTGCTGACCCACGAGGTTCTGGACACGCTGACCCCCGGCAAGGGCGTCTTGCACATGGAATTCGCCCCGCGCGGGCGCGAGGTCTGGCTGTCGGTCCGCGACGAGGACCGGGTCGAGATCCGCGACACCCGCACCCGCGAGGTGCTGGGCGAGATCGAGGCCCGCGCGCCCTCGGGCATCTTCTTCACCGATCGCGCGCATCGCACGGGGTTATGACATGGATGATCTGGACCTGCGCCTGCTTGACGGTTTCCAGCGCGACCTGCCGCTGGAAACCCGGCCTTTCGCCGCCATCGCCAACCGCCTCAACACCAGCGAGGCCGAGGTGATCGCCCGCCTGGCCCGCCTGCGCGACGAGGGGCTGATCGCCCGCATCGGCGCCACCTGCCGGCCGAACACCGCCGGCGCCTCGACGCTGGCCGCGCTGCGCGTGCCGGTGCGGCGCATCGACAAGGTCGCGGCGCTGGTCGGGGCCGAGCCCGGCGTCAACCATTCCTATCTGCGCGAGGGCAGCGACTGGAACCTGTGGTTCGTCGCCACCGCTCCCGATGCCGAGGCGCTGGAGGAAAGCCTGGTCCGGATCGAGACGGCAACGGGGCTGGTGCCCCTGTCGCTGCCGCTGGTGCGGGCCTTCAACATCGACCTGGGCTTTCCGCTGATCGGCCCGCGCCGCGCCATGGCGCTGGACCGGCCCACCGACCTGGACGTCCTGCGCCCGCGCGACAAGGCGCTGATGCAGGCCTTGACCACCGGGCTGGCGTTGGTGCCGCGCCCCTTCGTGGCGCTGGGGCAGGCGCTCGGCCGCAGCGAGGCCGAGGTGATCTCGCGCATCCGGGCGCTTGCGGCGGCGCGCATCCTGACCCGCGTGGGCGTGATCGTGCGGCATCGTGCGCTTGGCTGGTGCGAAAACGCCATGGTGGTCTGGCGCCTGCCCGAACCGGCGGTCGAGGCGGCCGGAACGGCGCTGGCCGCAGTGCCCGGCGTGACGCTGTGCTATCAGCGCCGCACGGTGCCGGGGCTGTGGAACTGGCCGCTGTTCTGCATGATCCACGCCCGCTCGCGCGCCGAGGCGATGGAGGTGCTGGTCCAGGCCCGCGCCCTGCCCGAACTGCAAGGCGTGCCGCATCGTATCCTGTTCTCGACCCGCTGCTTTCGCCAGCGGGGCGCCGTCATCGCCGAGGTTGCCGCATGAGCCGCCAGACCCTGCCGCCCGAGGCGCTGGACGATACCGACCGCGCCATCCTGAACCGCCTGCAAGAGGGGTTTCCCCTGACCCCCCGCCCCTTCGACGATGCCGGCGCGGCGCTTGGCCTGACCGGCGCCCAGCTGATCGAGCGGCTGGAACGCCTGCGCGCGATCGGCGCCATCACCCGCTTCGGCCCGTTCTACGACGCCGCGGCGATGGGCGGGGCCTTCTGCCTTTGCGCGCTTTCCGCGCCGCAGGCGGATTTCGACCGCATCGCCGCGCTGGTCAACGCCCATCCCGAGGTGGCGCATAACTATGCCCGCGATCATGCGCTGAACATGTGGTTCGTGCTGGCCACCGCCACGCCCGAAGGCATCGCCGAGACCGCCGGGCGCATCGAGGCCGAAACCGGGCTGACCGTCTGGCGCTTTCCCAAGCTGCGGGAGTTCTTCATCGGCTTTCGGGTGGCGGCATGACGGTCCTGGACGATACCGACCGCCGGCTGATCGCCGCCACGCAGGCCGGCCTGCCGCTGGACGAGGCGCCCTATGCCCGGATCGCCGCCGAGCTGGGCTTGACCGAGACGCAGGTCATCACCCGGCTGTCGATCCTGCATGCGCAGGGCGTGATCCGCCGCATCGCCATCGCGCCCAACCACTATGCGCTGGGAATGATCGCCAACGGCATGAGCGTCTGGGACGTGGACGACGCGCAGGCCGAGGCCCTGGGCGAAAGGATCGGCGCGCTGGATTTCGTGACGCATTGCTACCTGCGCCCGCGCGCGCCGGTCTGGCGCTACAACCTGTTCGCCATGCTGCACGGCCAGAGCCGCGCCGAGGTCGAGCAAAAGCGCGCCCAGGTCCGCGCGCTGCTGGGCGCCGCCTGCCGGGCCGACGACATCCTCTATTCCACCCGGATCCTGAAAAAGACCGGCCTGCGCCTGAAGGACGGCTAAGAAAGGCAAAGCCATGTTCCGCCTGACCCAATATATGCACCAGCTTCTGGACCCCTCGCCGCCGCGCCGCCGCAGCCGGCCGGATGCGGTCCGCCCGGTGGTGATCTGGAACCTGACCCGCAGCTGCAACCTGAAATGCCGCCATTGCTATACCGTCTCGGCCGACCGGCCCTTTCCGGGCGAGCTTTCGCATGACCAGGCCATGGCGGTGCTGCGCGACCTGTCGGATTTCCGCATCCCGGCGCTGATCCTGTCGGGGGGCGAGCCGATGTCGCGCTTCGACTTCTGGGAACTGGCCGAGGAGGCACGGCGGCTGGACTTCCGCCACCTGTCGCTGTCCACCAACGGCACCAAGATCGACGCCGGCAACGTGGAGCGGCTGGCCGGGCTGGGCTTCGACTATGTCGGCATCTCGCTCGACGGGATCGGGGCGGTGAACGACTGGTTCCGCGGCGTCGAGGGGGCCTTCGACCAGGCGCTGGCCGGGGTGCGGGCCTGCAAGGCGCAGGGCGTCAAGGTGGGCCTGCGCTTCACCATCACCGAGGGCAATGCCCATCACCTGCCCGCCATGCTGGACCTGTGCCGCGACGAGGGCGTGGACAAGTTCTACCTGTCGCATCTGGTCTATGCCGGGCGCGGCGACAAGCACCGGGGCGAGGATACCGAACATGCCCGCACCCGCCGCGCCATGGACCTGCTGATCGCCCGCGCCTGGCAGGCGGTCGAGCGGGGCGAGCCGCTGGAGGTCGTCACCGGCAACAACGATGCCGATGCGGTCTATTTCCTGCGTTGGGCCGAGACGCGCTTTGCGCCCGCCGCCGTCGCGCATCTGCGCGCGCATCTGCAGGCCTGGGGCGGCAATTCCTCGGGGCTCGGCGTCGGCAATATCGACCCGCAGGGCCGCGTCCATCCCGACACCTATTGGTCGGACTATACCTTGGGCTCGGTCAAGGAACGGCCGTTCTCGGCGATCTGGACCGGGGACGACCCGATCCTGGCCACGCTGCGCACCCGGCCGCGGCCGCTGAAGGGGCGCTGCGGTGCCTGCGCCTATCAGGCGGTCTGCGGCGGCAATACCCGCATCCGGGCGCTGCAACTGACCGGCGACCCCTGGGCCGAGGATCCGGCCTGCTATCTCTCGGGCTCCGAGATCGGCGCCGAGGGCGCCGACCTGGACCGCCTTGCCGTCACGCCTTTCCGGGGAAAAAGCCATGATCCGGCCCATCGCTTTCTTTAGCCTGCTGCTCGCCCTGCCGCTGGCGGTCCATGCCGACCCGGCCGCCGACTATGCCGAGCATTGCGCGTCGTGCCATGGCGAGGACCGGCTGGGCGGCACCGGCCCGGCGCTGATCCCCGAAACCCTGGGCCGGCTGCGCGGCATCGACGCGGTGATCGCCCAGGGCCGGGTCTCGACCCAGATGGAGGGTTTCGCCGACCGGCTGTCGCCCGAGGACATCGCCGCGCTGGTGGGTTACGTCACCACGCCGCTGGAAGACCGCCCCGACTGGGGCACCGACCAGATCGCCGCCAGCCGCGAGATGAATGCCGACTACCAGCCCGCGGAAAAGCCGGTCTTTGCCGCCGATCCGCTGAACATCACCCTGGTGGTCGAGACCGGCGACCATCACGTCAGCGTGCTGGACGGCGACACGTTCGAGGTGCTGGACCGCTTCGCCACCCCCTTCGCCGTGCATGGCGGGCCGAAATTCAGCCCCGACGGGCGCTTCGTCTACATCATGTCGCGCGACGGCTGGGTGCAGAAATACGACATCTGGACGCTGGCCGAGGTCGGCCGCATTCGCGCCGCGCTGAACAGCCGCAACATCGCTATCAGCCCGGACGGCCAGCGCATCGCGGTGGCGAACTACCTGCCGGAAAGCCTGACCATCCTGGATGCCGACCTGAACCCGCTGCGGCTGATCGAGACCGAGGTGGACGGCACCCCCAGCCGGGTCAGTGCCGTCTATCAGGCGCCGCAGCGCGAAAGCTTCGTGCTGGCGCTGAAGGACGCGCCCGAGATCTGGGAGGTCGCGACCGCCGACCTGTCCGTCCGCCGCATCCCCATCGACGAGCCGCTGGACGATTTCTTCTTCTCGCCCGACTATCGCCAGCTGATCGGGGCCAACCGCGACGGCGACAAGGGCGTGGTGATCGACCTGGACGACGGGCACAAGGTGGCGGAACTGCCCCTGCCCGGCATGCCGCATCTGGGCTCGGGCATCACCTGGGAACGGGACGGCCGCCGCGTCATGGCCACCCCGCATCTGGGCGAGGGCGTGCTTTCGGTCATCGACATGCAGGACTGGAGCCTGGTCAAGCAGATCAAGACCGATGGTCCCGGCTTCTTCCTGCGTGGCCATGCCGCCAGCCCCTATGTCTGGGCCGACGTGTTCTTCGGCCCGCACAAGGACGAGATGCATGTGATCGACAAGAACACGCTGGAGATCGTCAAGACGCTGGCGCCCTTTCCGGGCCAGACCTTCGCCCATAGCGAGTTCACCCGCGACGGCAGTCACGTGCTGGTCTCGCTGTGGGAGGACGAGGGCGCGGTCGTGGTCTATGATGCCAGGACGCTGGACGAGGTGAAACGGCTGCCGATGCGCAAGCCTTCGGGGAAATACAATGTCTGGAACAAGATCACCTTCGAGGACGGAACCAGCCACTGACGGCTGGCCGGCCTGGAAACTGGCGCTGCTGTTCTATCCCTTCGCGGCAGCGGCGGTCTGGATCAACCTGTTCATGCTGTCGCTGCTGGCCAGTTGGACCGGCCTGCCGGTGCTGCCGCCCATGCAGGCCGCCGGCGCGGCGGTGGTGCTGGGCGTCCCGGCGGCCTGGGCCTCGGGCCGCTGGATCCGCAGCCTGATGGACCGCGCCCGGCCGCGCGGCTGACCCCTTTCGCCGACCACGAAGGCCCGTCCACGCCACCGGCGCAAGGGCCACGGACAGGTCGCTCCATGTCATAATCAGAAATTATCATGTAAATTAAAACTTATAAATTACAATAATTCCGAAAGCTGCTAGAACCTGTCTCAAGAGGATATGCAGATTCGCAGGAGACGCATGCTGCGGTTGCATGACAGCCATATTCCGCACCCGGTACCTGCGTCGCCCCGGTGACGCGACCCAGCAAAAGGAGAGCTATCATGGACGGAAACGACATCAAGACCACCGGCAAATGCCCGGTGATGCATGGCGGGAACACCGCGATGGGCAGCTCGGTCACGGCCTGGTGGCCCAATGCGCTGAACCTCGACATCCTGCACCAGCACGACAGCAAGACCAACCCGCTGGGCAAGGACTTCAACTATCGCGAAGAACTGAAAAAGCTGGATGTCGAGGCGCTGAAGGCCGACCTGCGCGCGCTGATGACCGACAGCCAGGACTGGTGGCCGGCCGACTGGGGCAGCTATGTCGGCATGTTCGCCCGCACCGCCTGGCACATGGCCGGTTCCTACCGGACCAGCGACGGCCGTGGCGGCGCCAATACCGGCAACCAGCGATTTGCGCCGCTGAACAGCTGGCCGGACAACGTCAACACCGACAAGGGCCGCCGCCTGCTGTGGCCGATCAAGAAGAAATACGGCAACAAGGTCTCCTGGGCCGACCTGATCGTGCTGGCCGGCACCGTCGCCTATGAGGTCGCGGGCCTCAAGACCTATGGCTTCGCCTTCGGCCGCGAAGATATCTGGCACCCCGAAAAGGACACTTATTGGGGCGAGGAAAAGGAATGGCTGGCCCCCAGCGACAGCCGTTATGACGACGTGACCAAGGCCGAGACGCTGGCCAACCCGCTGGCCGCCGTGCAGATGGGCCTGATCTACGTCAACCCCGAGGGGGTGAACGGCCGGTCGGACCCGCAGGCCACCGCCTACCAGATGCGCGAGACCTTCGCCCGCATGGGCATGAACGATGAGGAAACCGTGGCGCTGACCGCCGGCGGCCACACCATCGGAAAGTGCCACGGCAACGGCAATGTCGCCGACCTCAGCCCCGATCCCGAGGCCGCCGAGCCGGAGTTCCAGGGCCTGGGCTGGATGAACACCAAGGGCCGTGGCATCGGGCGCAACACCATGGTCTCGGGCCTGGAAGGCGCCTGGACGACCAACCCGACGCAATGGGACAACGGCTTCTTCCAGATGCTGTTCAAGCATGAATGGACGCTGACCCACAGCCCGGCGGGCGCCTCGCAATGGGAACCGATCAGCATTGCCGACGAGGACAAGCCGGTCGATGTCGAGGATCCCTCGATCCGCCACATGCCGATGATGACCGATGCCGACATGGCGCTGAAAGTGGACCCGATCTATCGCGAGATCTCGCTGCGCTTCATGAACGATTTCGAGGCGTTCAGCGACGCCTTCGCCCGCGCCTGGTTCAAGCTGACCCATCGCGACATGGGGCCGAAGGCGCGCTATATCGGCCCCGAAGCCCCGACCGAAGACCTGATCTGGCAGGATCCGGTTCCGGCCGGCAACCGCGACTGGAACATCGCCGGGCTCAAGGCGCGCATCGCCGAAAGCGGGCTGACGGTAGCCGAGATGGTGGCGACCGCCTGGGATTCGGCGCGCACCTTCCGCGGCTCGGACATGCGCGGCGGCGCCAATGGCGCGCGCATCCGCCTGGCCCCGCAAAAGGACTGGGAAGGCAATGAACCCGCCCGGCTGCAAAAGGTGCTTTCGGTGCTGGAGCCGCTGGCAGCCGAGTTCGGCGCCAGCGTCGCCGACACCATCGTCCTGGCCGGCAATGTCGGCGTGGAACTGGCGGCCAAGGCGGCGGGCTATGACGTCGAGGTGCCCTTCTCGCCCGGCCGCGGCGACGCCACGGACGCGATTACCGATGCCGACAGCTTCGCGGTGCTGGAGCCGATCCATGACGGCTATCGCAACTGGCTGAAAAAGGACTATGCCGTCGCCCCCGAGGAACTGATGCTGGACCGCACTCAGCTGATGGGCCTGACCGCACCCGAGATGGTGGTCCTGGTCGGCGGCATGCGGGCGATGGGCACCAACCATGGCGGCAGCAAGCACGGCGTCTTCACCGACCGCGAGGGCGCGCTGACCACGGATTTCTTCGTGAACCTGACCGACATGGCCAATACCTGGGCCAAGGCCGGCGACCATTACGAGATCCGCGACCGCAAGACCGGCGCGGTGAAATGGACGGCGACCCGGCTGGATCTGGTGTTCGGCTCGAACTCGATCCTGCGCTCCTATGCCGAGGTCTATGCCCAGGACGACAATGGCGGCAAGTTCGTCGCGGATTTCGTCGCCGCCTGGGCGAAGGTGATGGAGGCCGACCGCTTCGATCTGCGGTCGTAATCCGTTCCTGCCCCTGGACGGCGCCCGGCGACGCTTGCCCGGGGGATTGGTAGTGGTAACGATTGCAGCCCCAGGAGCCATCGGTTCCTGGGGATTTTTCATGCCGCGATCGGTGCGGCCCCCACGCCCGCCCGACCCGGTCCACCCGGAGCCGGGGATCATGCGGGCTGGCCGGCCGGCCCTTCACTGTCGGGCCTGACTCTGCGATCTCGGCGCTGCCGGAAAGCTTGCGGGGGGTATTTGCAGAACGAAGAAGACGCGGGCCGGGCGGCTTCATCGGCCCGCCGCTTGCGCTGGCCATGCATACCGTCGCAGGGCGCGGAGCGCGGCTTGCGCCTAGAGAAAGCTCTGCGGGTCGATGTCCACCGCCAGCCGCAGATTGGTCGGCGGCTTGGGCGCCGCCTGCAACCATTGCGAAATCGCGCCCTGCACCGGCGCCTGCCGCGGCGCCCGGATCAGCATCCGCACCCGGTAGCGCGCGCGGATGCGGGCGATGGGTGCCGGCGCCGGGCCGAACAGCTCGGCGCCGATGGCGCGCAGCGGCTCGGCGCGGCGGGCCAGTTCGCGGGCATAGTCCTCGACCACCGGCTGGTCGGGATGCGACAGGATGATCCCGGCCAGCCGGCCGAAGGGCGGCATCCCCGCCGCCTGCCGCGCCGCCGCCTCGGCATCCCAGAACGCCTCGTCCTCGCCCGACAGGATGGCGCGGATCACCGGATGCTCGGGCTGATGGGTCTGCAGAAGCGCCAGCCCCCGCGCATCGCCACCCTCGCGCCCGGCCCGGCCGGCGACCTGCCGCATCAGCTGGAAGCTGCGCTCGGCCGCGCGCAGGTCGGCGCCCTGCAGGCCCAGGTCGGCGTCGATCACGCCGACCAGCGTCAGGCGTGGGAAGTTGTGGCCCTTGGCGACGATCTGCGTGCCGATGATGATATCGGTGCCGCCGGCGCCGATCTCGGCGATCGCCTCCTTCAGCGCCCGGGCCGAATGGAACAGGTCCGAGGACAGCACCGTCGCCTTCGCCTCGGGGAAACGCTCGGCCACTTCCTCGGCCAGCCGTTCCACCCCCGGCCCGATGGCGGTCATCTTGCCCTCGACGCCGCAGGCGGGACAGGCAGTCGGGATCGGCCTGGTCGCGCCGCATTGGTGGCAGACCAGGCGGTTCTGGAAGCGATGCTCGACCATGCGGGCGTCGCAATGGTCGCAGCCGATCTGCTGGCCGCAGGCGCGGCAGGCGGTGATCGGCGCATAGCCGCGCCGGTTCAAAAACAGCAGCGACTGCTCGCCGCGTTCCTTGCGCAGCGCGATCTCGGCGGCAAGCCGGGGGCTGATCCAGCGGCCCTTCTCCATCTCCTGCTGGCGCAGGTCGATGGTGCCCATCTCGGGCAGGTCCGCCGTGCCATAGCGGGCGCGCAGGTCGAGGCGGCGATATTTCCCCGAGGCCGCGTTCACCCAGCTTTCGACCGAAGGCGTGGCCGAGGCCAGCACCACCTGCGCGGCCTCGATGCTGGCGCGCAGCACCGCCATGTCGCGGGCGCTGTAATAGACCGCATCCTCCTGCTTGTAGCTGGAATCGTGTTCCTCATCGACGACGATCAGACCCAGATCGGCAAAGGGCAGGAACAGCGCCGAACGCGCGCCCACCACCAGCCCGACATGATGCATGGCCGCCATGGTCCACAGCCGCCGCCGCTCGCTGCGGGTGATGCCCGAATGCCATTCCCCGGGCCGGGCGCCGAAGCGCGCCTCGACCCGGTCGAGGAACTCGGCCGAAAGCGCGATCTCGGGCAGCAGCACCAGCGCCTGCCGGCCCTGGCGCAGGCATTCCGCGACCGCCTCGAGGTAAACCTCGGTCTTGCCCGAGCCGGTGACGCCGCGCAGCAGCGTGGTGCCATAGCCGCGGGTCTTCAGCGCCGCGCGCAGGGTCTCGGCGGCCTCGGCCTGGTCCTCGGCCAGCGGCTTGCCCGGCAGGCCGGGATCCAGCTTCGGATAGGGCACGTCGCGCGGCGCCAGCACCTCGGCCAGCGCGCCGGCCTTGACCAGCCCCTGCACCACCGACGCGCTGACCCCGGCCAACTGCGCCAGCTCGCCCGGCGCGAAGCCGGCGCCGCCGTGATCCTCGATCACCCGCAGCACGGCGGCGCGGGCATCGGTCATGCGCGCGGGCTCCGGCCCGGCGCGATGGATGATGCGCCGGGCCGAGGGCGGCTGGTCCAGGTCCGGCGCCCGCGTCGCCATGCGCAAAAGCGAGGGCAGCGGCGTCAGCGTGTATTCGCCCATGCGGGCCAGGAATTCGATCATCCCCGGCGCCAGCGGCGGCGCGTCGATCAGCCGCGCTACCGGCCGCAGCTTGGCCGCGTCGAAATCGCCGATCCCCGGCCCCCAGACCGCGCCCATCACCCGGCGCGGGCCCAGCGGCACCACGACCAGCTGGCCCAGCCGCACGCCGCCCTCGGGCGCGAGATAGTCGAGGATGCCGACCACCTCCTGCGTCAGCACCGCGATGCGCGCGCCATGGGGATAGAAGAGCGGCGGGGACATCTCAGGCCGGCAGCGCCGCCCAGCCGATCAGCAGCAGCAGCGGCCAGTTTCCGACCAGGAACGGACCGGCGGCCAGGGCCGGCAACAGGGCGACGAGATCGGGCTGAAGGGCTTCCAAGTGCATTCCTCCTGCGGCAGCGGCGGATAAGCGTGATCCAAAAGGTCCGCCACTAGTGGCATGTCGGCGCCCTGCCCCGCAAGCCGGGCCCGCAAGCCGCGCAGGCCGGACTTCACGCGCCGGCTGTTATGCGCTAAACCCACGGCAAAACCGCAAGAAGGGCTCCCTCCCATGAAATTCTTTGTCGATACCGCCGACGTCGCCGCGATCCGCGAATTGAACGACCTTGGCATGGTGGACGGCGTCACCACCAACCCGTCGCTGATCCTGAAATCGGGCCGCGACATCCTGGAAGTCACCAAGGAGATCTGCGACATCGTCGAGGGCCCGGTCAGCGCCGAGGTCGTCGCCCTGAAGGCCGAGGACATGATCCGCGAGGGCGAGCACCTGGTGAAGATCGCCCCGAACATCACCGTCAAGGTGCCGCTGACCTGGGACGGGCTGAAAGCCTGCAAGGCGCTGTCCTCGCAGGGCCACAAGGTGAACGTGACGCTGTGCTTCTCGGCCGCGCAGGCGATCCTGGCCGCCAAGGCCGGCGCCACCTTCATCAGCCCCTTCATCGGCCGGCTCGACGACATCAACTTCGACGGCATGGAACTGATCGCCCAGATCCGCGAGATCTATGACAATTACGACTTCCAGACCCAGATCCTGGCCGCCTCGATCCGCTCGGTGAACCACATCACCGACGCCGCCCGCATCGGCGCCGACGTCATCACCGCCCCGCCCGCGGTCATCAAGGCGATGGCGAATCACGTGCTGACCGACAAGGGGCTGGAGCAGTTCACCGCCGACTGGGCCAAGACCGGGCAGAAGATCGTCTGATGACCGAGCAGACCGCGGCCGAACTGACCGAGGAGATCCGCGCCCGGCTGCTGGCACAGCCCGAGCTGATCCTCGCGGATCGCGACCTGATGCGCGCGCTAATCGGCGCGCGCGAGGCCGAGGTGGGCGAGAACGTCATCGACATCCGCGGCCGCGCCATGCAGGCGCTGGAATCGCGGCTCGACCGGCTCGAGGCGGCGCATGAATCGGTGATCTCGGCCGCCTATGACAACCAGTCGGGGATGAACACCATCCACCGCGCCGTGCTGTCGCTGCTGGAACCGACGGATTTCGAGGAGTTCCTGGAAAACCTCGACATCGCCGTGGCGCCGATCCTGCGGGTGGAAACCCTGCGGCTGGTGATGGAATCGGGCGGCGAGATCCCGGCGCCCGAGGCCAGCGGCCCGCTGGTGATCGCGCCCTCCGGCACGGTGGCCCGGCTGATCTCGGGCGGGCGGCGGATGCCGCGCGGCGACGACATCGTGCTGCGCCGCGTGGCGCGCGAGACCTTGCCCTTCCATGGCGAGGCCCGCGCGCCGATCCGCTCCGAGGCGCTGCTGCCCATCGATCTCGGCCCCGGCCGCTTCCCGGCGCTCTTGCTGATGGGCTCGGCCGATCTGGGGCGCTTCAACCCGGCCCAGGGCACGGATCTTCTGCGCTTCTTCGGCCAGGCATTCCGGCTGGTGCTGATCTCCTGGCTCAGGACATGACCGGCGGGGCCAAGCCCCTGGCGCTGGCCCCGGCCATGGCCGAGAACCTCGCGCGCTGGCTCGACAGCGAGCGCGCGACCCGCGACCGTTCCGACCACACCATCCGCGCCTATCAGGCCGACCTTCTGGCCTTCCTGGCCTTCCTCGGCGGCTATCACGGCACGCCCGCCCTGCCGGCGACGCTGGCCGGGCTGACGCAATCCGACATGCGGGCCTTTGCCGCCGCCGAGCGCGGCCGCGGGCTTTCGCCCCGCTCGCTGGCGCGCAGGCTTTCGGCGACGCGCAGCTTCATCCGCTGGATGTCGGACCGCCACGGCTTCGACGCCTCCAGGGCGCTGGCCTCGCGCAGCCCGAAATTCACCCGCTCGCTGCCGCGGCCGCTGGCGCCGGACCAGGCGCAGGCGGTGCTGGACATCGCCGCCAGCGCCCATCCCGAGGCCTGGATCGCCGCCCGCGACGCGGCGGTGCTGACGCTGCTCTGGGGCTGCGGGCTGCGCATCTCCGAGGCGCTGGGGCTCGACGGCGCCGACTGGCCGCTGCGCGAGGTGCTGACACTCCGCGGCAAGGGCGGCAAGGAACGCCAGGTGCCGGTCCTGCCCATCGCGCGCAAGGCCATCGCCGATTACCTGCGCCTGTGCCCTTATCCGCTGGAGGCCAAGGCGCCGCTGTTTCGCGGCGCCCGCGGCGGCCGGCTCAGCCCCACGCTGGTCGCGTCCGCGATGCGCCAGGCGCGCCAGGTGCTGGGCCTGCCGCCGACGGCAACGCCGCATGCGCTGCGCCACTCCTTCGCCACGCATCTGCTGGCGGCGGGGGGCGACCTGCGCACGATCCAGGAGCTGCTGGGCCATGCCAGCCTGTCCACGACCCAGGTCTATACCGGCGTGGACGACGCCCACCTGATGGCGGTCTATCGCGCCGCCCATCCCCGCGCCTGAGCGGTTTCGCCCTTTCCCAAATACCCAACCGGCCGGGCGACCGGCAGAGGCCGCGCCCGGCCTTTCGCCAGAACTTCTTCGTTCCGCAAATACCCATGCGACCCCGCCGCCCGCGCCGGCTTTACATTTCCCGCGCGGCATCCCAAAGGGGCGGCATGTTCGAACTCTCCCTCGATCTCGTGCTGCTCCTGGCCGGCGCCGCATTCGCCGCCGGCTTCGTCGATGCCATCGCCGGCGGGGGCGGGCTGATCACCGTCCCCGCCCTGATGCTGGCCGGCCTGCCGCCGGCACAGGCGCTGGCCACGAACAAGGTCCAGGGCGTCTTCGGCGCAGGGACGGCGGCGATCTCCTATGCCCGCAGCGGGCTCGTGGACCTGCGCGGGCAGAGCGGCGCGGCGGCGGTCGCCTTCGCGGCCGGGCTTTGCGGCGCGCTGCTGGTCAGCTGGATCCCGGCGCAGGCGCTGCGCTACGGCCTGCCGCTGCTGCTGATCGGCATCGCCGCCTTCTTCGCGTTGAAGCCGGGGCTGAACGATACCGACCGCATGCGCCGCATCGCCCCGGCCGCCTTCACCGCCTCGGTCGTGCCCCTCGTCGCCTTCTATGACGGGCTGGTCGGGCCGGGCACGGGATCCTTTTTCATGCTGGGCTTCGTCATGCTGGCCGGCTACGGCATCCTCAAGGCGACGGCGTATACGAAACTGCTGAACTTCGCTTCGAACCTGGGCGGGCTGGTCGCCTTTGCGGCGGTAGGCAAGCCGCTCTGGCTGGTCGGCACCGTCATGGCGCTGGCGCAGATTGCCGGCGCCCTGCTCGGCGCGAGGCTGGCGATACGGATCGGTGCGCGGGTCATCAAGCCCTTGCTGGTCGCAACCTCGACCGCGCTGGCGCTGCGGCTGATCTGGCAGATTCTCTGAAGGTTGGGGGCTTTGCGCCCCCACGCCCGCCGGGCAAGCCCGACGGGCTTCCCCCGCAGGATATTTGCCCAAGGAAGAAGCGGCCGGGGCCTGGGGTTCTTTCTTGTCCAAATATCCTGGGGGAGCGCGGAACGCGCGGGGGCAAAGCCCCCGATCTGATCGGGAAGGCTGCGCGCCCGGATCAGCTCGGGAACCCCTCGGCCCGGCGCAATTCGCCCGTCGCCAGGCCGCGCCAGTTGCGCATGGGCCCGGTCAGGTATTTCTGCACCACCGGATGGGCTTCCTCCAGCAGGCCCAGATGCACCATCAGCGCGGTAATCGCGGCCTCGGCGCCGCGGGTGCCGCCATCCGCGATCTTCAGCGCGATGCCCAGCCCGCGTTCGGGGACGATGCCGACGAAAACCGCCTCGGCCCCGGTCTTGACCGCGGCGCGGCCCTGCATGGCCCGCATCAACTCGGTGCAGGCCCGGCCTTCGCCGGCGACCAGCTCCGGATGGGCCAGCATCGCCTCGACCAGGCGCCGCTGCGCCCAGCCCCGCGCGCCGGCGCCCGGCCGGGCGAAACCGGCCATGGCATGGGCCAGCCCCTCGACCGTGCAGGCGAAATTCGGTGCTGAGCAGCCGTCGATGCCCCAGCCGGTCGCGGTCTCGCCCGTCACCTCCTCGAAGGCGCGGCGCACGGCGCGCTGCACGGGATGGTCGATCTCGACATATTCCGGGCCGGCATTCATGTGCCGTTTCAGCGTCAGGAAACCGGCATGCTTGCCCGAGCAGTTGTTGTGGACCTGGCAGGGGCTTTCGTCCGAGCAGATCAGCCGCTTGCGCTCGGCCGGATCGCCTGGCAGATGCGCGCCGCAGCGCAGGTCGCCGTCGTCGAGCCCCAGGCCGGACAGCCAGGCCGCGACCCGCTCGGTATGAATGCGCCCGCCGCTATGGCTGGCGCAGGCCAGGGCCAGATGCTCGCTTCCCAGCCCCGCCGCATCGGCCGCCCCGCTTTCGACCAGCGGCAGCGCCTGGATCATCTTGCAGGACGAGCGCGGATAGATCACCGCACCCGGATTGCCCCAGGCTTCGACGATGCCATTCGCGTCCGATATCACCACATGGCCCAGATGGGTGCTTTCGCGCATGCCGCCCCGCCACAATTCGATGAGTCTGGCTGCGGTCATGGTTGCTTTTCCTCTGACAATCGCGCGATTTTCCGCGAACGGGGGTTTTTCACGGCTTCCTTTTCGCATTATCTTGCCGCCAGATGGTTGAAAACACCACCGTCATCGGCAACAAGCCGGAACAAACCGGACCATGGCAGGAGGCCAGAGCATGTTGAAATTCGCGCCGCGCGCCGCAGCGGCAGCCGCCGCAATTGCGATCGCCGCGTCTTCGCCGGTCCTGGCCCAGGACTCGACGAATGTGATCGGGACCGAGGGCGACTGGACCGTCTTCTCGGCGACCAGCCCCAAGGAATGCTGGGCAGTGTCGGCCCCGAAATCCACCCAGAACCTGGACACGAACGGCAAGCCCAAGGAAGTGACGCGTGGCGACATCCGGCTTTACGTCGCCTATCGGCCCGGCCAGTCGGGCGAGGTCTCGTTCTCGGGCGGCTATCCCTTCGCCCCCGATTCGGCGGTCGAGGTGAATGTCGGCGGCAATGTCTTCAAGCTGTTCACCGAGGGCGAAAGCGCCTGGACCGGCTCTCCGGCCGATGATGCCAAGCTGGTCTCGGCGCTGCGGGCGGGCTCGACTGCGGTGGTGACCGGGCGCTCGGCGCGGGGCACCGTGACCAAGGACACCTTCAGCCTGTCGGGCATCACCGCCGCGACGAACAAGGCCCAGGCCGCCTGCAAATAATCCGCAACTGCCGGAACCGCAGCGGACAGGGGCGCGAGCCCCTGTTTTCTTTTGGGCCGCCTTGTTCTATATAGGCCCATTGCCCCCTTGCCGCCCGGACAAGCCAGCCATGAACGCCCCGTCGCCCGTCACGCCCTCTGCCCCGATCACCCAGGATCTGCTGACCATCCCGCGCAAGCTGCCCGAGACGGCGCGCCGCAACCTGGTCGGCCTGACCCGCGAGCAGCTGCACGAGGCGCTGGTCGAGGCCGGCACGCCGGAACGGCAGGCCAGGATGCGCGTCGGCCAGATCTGGCAATGGATCTATCACTGGGGCGTGCGTGATTTCGCGCAGATGACCAACCTGGCCAAGGATTACCGCGCGCTCCTGGCCGAGAAGTTCGAGATCGCCCTGCCCGAGATCGTCACGCGCCAGATCAGCGCCGACGGCACCCGCAAGTACCTGCTGCGCATCAATGGCGGCCATGAGGTTGAGACCGTCTATATCCCCGAGGAAAACCGCGGCACGCTTTGCATCTCTAGCCAGGTGGGCTGCACGCTGACCTGTTCCTTCTGCCACACCGGCACGCAGAAGCTGGTGCGCAACCTGACCGCGGGCGAGATCGTCGGCCAGGTGCTGGTGGCCCGCGACGACCTGGACGAATGGCCGAAGCCCGGCGCGCCCAAGGACGAGACGCGGCTGGTCTCGAACGTGGTGCTGATGGGCATGGGCGAGCCGCTCTACAATTTCGACAATGTCCGCGACGCGATGAAGGTGGTGATGGATGGCGAAGGCATCAGCCTGTCGCGCCGCCGCGTCACGCTGTCGACCAGCGGCATCGTCCCGGAAATCGCCAGGACCGCCGAGGAGATCGGCTGCCTGCTGGCGGTCAGCTTCCATGCCACCACCGACGAGACCCGCGACAGGCTGGTGCCGGTGAACAAGAAGTGGAACATCGAAACGCTGCTGAATGCGCTGCGCGACTATCCGCGGCTGTCGAACTCGGAACGCATCACCTTCGAATACGTGATGCTGGACGGGGTGAACGACAGCGACGAGGATGCGCGCCGGCTGGTCCGGCTGATCCGCGGCATCCCGGCCAAGGTGAACCTGATCCCCTTCAACGAATGGCCCGGCTCGCCCTATCGCCGTTCCAGCTGGGAGCGGATCGAGGCCTTCGCCGACATCGTCCACAAGGCCGGCTATGCCTCGCCCATCCGCACGCCCAGGGGCGAGGACATCATGGCCGCCTGCGGCCAGCTGAAATCCGCGACCGAGCGCGGCCGCAAATCCGCCGCCCAGATCGCGGCCGAGGCCCGCGCCTAACGGCATCATGCCTTGCGCCTGCGGCCCGGCCGCATGGGTATTTGAAGAACGAAGAAGTCCTGGCCCGACTCCGGGCTTCTTCGTTCCATAAATACCCCTGCAACAGTACCGAAGGGGCGGGGCGCTTCACGAATCCGGCAAGATCCGCGGCGACCTTGCCCCGCGCGCCCCGCAGTCGTAGAAGCGTCGCGACCCGCGAAAGAGGTGCCGCATGACCCGTCCGAAACCCGTCGTCCTTTGCATCCTCGATGGCTGGGGCATTTCCTCGCGACCCGAGCAGAGCGCACCCGACCAGGCCAGGACGCCGCATTTCGACCGGCTGATGCGCGGCTGTCCGCATGGGACGCTGGTGACCTTCGGCCCCGATGTCGGCCTGCCCAGGGGACAGATGGGCAATTCCGAGGTCGGGCACACCAATATCGGCGCCGGCCGCGTCGTGGCCATGGACCTGGGCCAGATCGACCTGGCGATCGAGGACGGCAGCTTCTACGAGAATGCCGCGCTGGGTGAGTTCATCCGCAAGCTCAAGGCCAGCGGCGGCACCGCGCATCTGATGGGCGTCGTTTCGGACGGCGGCGTGCATGGCCATGTCCAGCATGTCATCGCCGCCGCCCGCGCCGTGGCCGACAAGGGCGTGCCGGTGGTGGTCCATGCCATCACCGATGGCCGCGACGTGCCGCCGGCATCGGCCGCGGGCTTCGTCACCGAGCTTCAGCGCGCCCTGCCCGAGGCCGCCCGCATCGGCACCGTCATCGGCCGTTATTACGCCATGGACCGCGACAACCGCTGGGAACGCGTCGCCCGGGCCTATGCCGCCATGGTCCGCGCCGAGGGATTGCCCGCCCCCGATGCCGCGCAGGCCGTGGCCGAGGCCTATGCCCGCGACGAAACCGACGAGTTCATCCAGCCCACGGTGATCGACGGCTATGCGGGCGCCGGGGACGGCGACGGCTTCTTCTGCCTCAATTTCCGCGCCGACCGGGCGCGCGAGATCCTGGCCGCCATCGGCCAGCCGGACTTCGCCGCCTTCGACACCGGCCGGCGGCCGCAATGGGCGGCGCTGCTGGGCATGGTCGACTATTCGGCCAGCCATGACGAATACATGCAGGCCGCCTATCCCAAGCGGCAGGTGGTGAACACGCTGGGCGCCTGGGTCGCGGCCAAGGGCCTGCGCCAGTTCCGCCTGGCCGAGACCGAGAAATATCCGCATGTCACCTTCTTCCTGAACGGCGGCAAGGAAACCCCCGAGCCGGGCGAGGACCGCTTCATGCCGGCCAGCCCCAAGGTCGCGACCTATGACCTGGCGCCCGAAATGGCCGCGCCCGAGGTCAGCGCCAAGCTCGTCGAGGCCATCGAGGCAGGCTACGATCTGATCGTGGTGAACTATGCCAATCCCGACATGGTCGGGCATACCGGCAGCCTGCCCGCCGCCATCCGCGCCTGCGAAGCGGTGGACAAGGGGCTGGGCATGATGCTGGCAGCCCTGGAAAAATCCGGCGGTGCCGCGGTGGTCATTGCCGATCACGGCAATTGCGAGACCACCATCGACCCCGAGACCGGCGGGCCGCATACCGCCCATACCACCAACCCGGTGCCGGTGATCGTCTTCGGCGGGCCCGAGGGCGCGACGCTGCGCAACGGCCGGCTGGCCGACGTGGCGCCGACGGTGCTGGACCTGATGGGCCTGGACCTGCCGCCCGAGATGACCGGCACCTCGCTGATCGAGCGGGCATGAAACCCAGGCTGCTGCTGCCCATTCTGCTGGCCTTCGGGCTCGGCTCGATAGCCCCGGCCCAGCCGGCGACGCCCGCGCAGGGCGATTCGCAACTGGACCTGGCCGCGCAGGAGGCGGCCGAGGCGGCCGACCTGCTGCGCGCCGCCGTGGGCCAGCTGGACGAGGCGCTGACCGAGGACGATCAGGTCGCCTCGCTGACCCGGATGATCCGCGCCTATGAGCAGGGCATGGCCGCGCTGCGCGAGGGTTTGCGCCGTGCCGGCATCCGCGAGCAGGAGATCCGCGCCGAGTTCGACGCCCGGCGCGAGCGGCTGGGCCGGGCGCTGGGGGTGATGACCTCGATGCAGAAATCGCCCGAGACCGTGCTGCTTCTGCATCCCTCGGGGCCGCAATCCTCGGCCCGCGCCGGGATGATCCTGTCCTCGGTCGCGCCGGGGCTGGAAGCCGAGGCCCGCGAGATGCAGCAGAAGCTGGAGGAGATCCGCGCCGTGCGCACGATCCAGCTGAACGCCGCGAACACGCTGGCGCAGGGGCTCGGGCAGGTGCAGGAGGCGCGGCGGCTGCTGGCCTCGGCGGTGACGGACCGCTCCAGCCTGCCGGTGCGCTTCGGCGAGGATCCCAGGGAACTGACCGCGCTGGTGGAATCGGCCGATACGCTGGACGCGCTTGCATCGGGCATCGCCGGGATGGAGCAGGACGTGGGCGCCCCCATGGCCGATTTCGAGGGCGCGCAGGGCAGCCTGCCCTTGCCGGTCCTGGGCCGGGTGCTGCACCGCTATGACGAGCCCGACGCCGCGGGGGTGCGCCGGCCCGGCATGGTCATCGCCACCGCACCCGCCGCGCTGGTCACGCTGCCCTGGCCTGCGACGATCCGCTATCGCGGTCCGCTGCTTGATTACGGCAATGTGATGATCGTTGAGCCCGCGCGCGGGTATCTGATGATATTCGCCGGTCTGGCGCAGGTCTTCGGCGAGACGGGCGACGTGCTGGCGGCGGGCGAGCCGGTGGGGCTGATGGGCGGGCAGGAACCGCCCGCGCAGGAGTTCGGCGCCGAATTCGTCGCCAATGCCGCCGCCGGAGGCGGTGCTGGACAGACCGAGACACTGTATGTTGAACTTCGCAAGGGCAAGGAAACACTAGACCCGGCAGAGTGGTTCGTGATGAATCCCATTGTCGGAGAGGCCGCGGACGGGACAGGCCGCAACGCAACCGGGCAGGACGGAACTGAATGAAACATTATCTTCTGGCAGGGGCGATCGGCACGCTTGCGGGCATCACCGTCGCCACCCAATTCGCCGGCCCGCTGGTCGCGCAGGAATCGGGCAGGAACGCCTCGGTCTATGAGCAGCTGGACCTGTTCGGCAACGTGTTCGAGCGGGTGCGCGCCGACTATGTCGAGCAGGTGGACGACAAGAAGCTGATCGAGGCGGCGATCAACGGCATGCTGACCTCGCTCGACCCGCACAGCTCGTTCCTGTCGGCCAAGGATTACGACGACATGCAGACCCAGACCCGCGGCAGCTTCGGCGGGCTGGGGATCGAGGTCGGGCAGGAGGACGGGCTGGTCAAGGTGATCTCGCCCATCGACGACACGCCGGCGGCCGAGGCCGGGGTCAGGGCCGGCGACTACATCACCCATGTGAACGGCGAATCGCTGATGGGCATGAACCTGGACGAAGCGGTCGAGAAGATGCGCGGCCCCGTCGGGTCCGAGATCAAGATCACCATCCTGCGCGAGGGCGAGAAGGAGCCCTTCGACCTGACCATCACCCGCGACACGATCAAGCTGACCGTGGTCAAGACCCGCATCGAGGGCCATGCCGTGGTGCTGCGCGTCACCACCTTCAACGACGAGACCTTCTCGACCCTGAAGACCGAGATGGACAAGGCGATCAAGGAAGCGGGCGGCATCGACAAGGTGACGGGTTTCGTTCTGGACCTGCGCAACAATCCGGGCGGGCTGCTGAACCAGGCCATCGAGGTCTCGGACGCCTTCCTCGACAAGGGCGAGATCGTCTCGACCCGCGGCCGCAAGCCCGAGGAAAGCGAGCGCTGGAACGCCAAGCCCGGCGACCTGGCGCAGGGCAAGCCCATGGTGACGCTGATCAACGGCGGCTCCGCCTCGGCCTCGGAGATCGTCACCGGCGCGCTGCAGGACCATCGCCGCGCCATCGTCGTGGGCACCAAAAGCTTCGGCAAGGGCTCGGTGCAGACGGTGATGCCAGTGACCTCGGACAGCGCCATCCGGCTGACCACGGCGCGCTATTACACACCCTCGGGCCGGTCGATCCAGTCGCTGGGCATCCAGCCCGACATCATCGTCGAACAGCCCGCGCCGAAACCGCAGGAGGAGGACGAGGCCGGCAAGCCGCGGACCGAATCGAAATTCCTGAACTCGGAAGCGGATCTGCGCGGGGCGCTGAACAACGATTCGATCAGCGACGAGGAACGCAAGCAGATCGAGGAAGAGGCCAAGCAGGTCGAGGCCACCGCCAAGCTGCGCGAGGAGGATTACCAGCTGGCCTATGCCGTGGATATCCTCAAGGGCCTGGCGGCGGTGGACTATCATGCCCAGGCCGTGCCCGATGCCGCAAAGCCCGCCGTCACCGGCGAGGATGCGGCCCAGGGGGCGCAGGCGGAATGAGCGCGGACCTGCTTGGTCCCTCGGGCCTGCCCTATCGCCCCTGTGCGGGCGTGGTGCTGATCAACCCGGCGGGGCTGGTCTTTGCCGGGCAGCGCATCGACAATCCCGGCCCGGCCTGGCAGATGCCGCAGGGCGGCATCGACCGGGGCGAGACCCCGCGCCAGGCGGCGCTGCGCGAGCTGGTCGAGGAAACCGGGGTGACCACCGACCTGGTCGATGTGCTGGCGGAAACGCCGGGCTGGGTGACCTATGACCTGCCGCCGGAACTGCTGGGCAAGGTCTGGAAGGGCAAATACGGCGGCCAGAAGCAGAAATGGTTCGCCATGCGCTTCCTGGGCGATGATTCGGCGGTACGGATCGCCACCGACCATCCCGAGTTCGACCGCTGGCAATGGATGCGGGCGGCGGATGTGGTGGACAGCATCGTGCCCTTCAAGCGCCAGGTCTATGCCCAAGTGCTGGGCGAGTTTCGCGACATCCTAGCCTGAATGGGCTCGCACCGCGCCTCATGGCACGGGCGGGATGGGTATTGGGGAAACGGTGAAATGCGCGCGGGCGGCCTTCGGAGCCGCCCTTTATCCTAGCCGCGCAGCATGGCCAGCAGGCGGGTATCGGCATAGCCGTCGGGCGTCACGCCGCGGGAACGCTGGAAGGCCTTGATCGCCTCGGTCGACTGGCTGCCGAGCTTGCCGTCCACCCCGCCGGTGTCGAAGCCGCGGGCCATCAGCAACCGCTGGATCTCGGCCTTTTCGCTGTTCGACAGCGTGCGGTCGCCGCGCGGCCAGCTGCCCTGGATGCCGCGGCGGCCGGCGATGGCCTCGCCCAGATAGGCCACGCCGAGGGCGTAGCTGTCCGAGGCATTGTATTTCAGGATGGCGCGGAAGTTTTCCGTGATCAGGAAGGCCGGGCCGCGGGCACCTGCCGGCGCCAGGATCGAGCCCGAGGGCACCGGCGCACCGCTGACCGTGCGCACCCCCATCGCCGCCCATTGGCTGCCGGAATGCTGCACCGACTTGCCGGCCTGGTTGAAGTCGAAGCCCGGCGGCAGGATCACCTCGGTCCCCCAGCTCTGGCCGGGGCGCCAGCCGTTCTGGCGCAGATAGCTGGCGGTCGAGGCCAGCGCGTCGGTCGGGTCGTCCGACCAGATGTCGCGGCGGCCGTCGCCGTTGAAATCGACCGCATGGCCGAGGAAGGACGAGGGCATGAACTGCGTATGCCCCATGGCCCCGGCCCAGCTGCCGACCATATGGGCGCTGTCCACGTCGCCCGACTGGATGATGCGCAGCGCCGCCACCAGCTCGCCGGCGAAAAATTCGCCGCGCCTTCCGTCATAGGCCAGCGTCGCCAAGGCCGGCACGATCCGGGTATTGCCGCGATTGGCGCCGAAGTTGGATTCCATGCCCCAGACCGCCAGCACGATCTCGCGCGGGACGCCGTAGCGCGCCTCAATGGCCGAAAGCGTGCCGGCATATTGCGCGGCCTTGGCGCGGCCGGTCGCGCCGCGCGTGCCGATGGCGCCGTCGAGGTATTCCCAGACCGGCTTGGTGAACTCGCTTTGCTTGCGGTCGAGCGCCACGATGCCGGGCTGGTAATGCGCCCCGGCCATGGCGCTGTCGAAGGTCGCGGGCGAGATGCCGGCCGCCAACGCGCGCGGGCGGAAGCTTTGCACCCAGTTGCGGAAGCCCGCCTCGGAGCCCTGCCCGCCGGCCGTGGGCAGCCCGCCGAAATGGCCGCCGCCGACGGCGCCCGGTCCCTGGTTCAGCGACACGCCGCAGCCTGCCAGGGCAAGGGTCAGCACGGCCATGGTCGCGATGCGCGAGATGCGTCTGGTCATTCTGCCTGTCCGTTCCGTATTCTTGTTCTGCCTGCTCTGCTTCGGGCCAGTCTAGCCCAGCCGGGCACGGCTGGATAGGGGCGGATCAGCCCTGCTCGTCCCAGAGCGGCTCCATCTGCGCCACGATCACCGCGTTCTCGGCCAGCGCGCGGTCCATCAGGGCGCGCTCCTCCTCGGGGATCTCGTGACCCTCGGCCAGGCGCTCGTCGATGCTGCCGTGGCCGGTGACTTCCAGCGGCGCAAGACCGGCCTGCTTGAGGATGGCGACCGTCTCGCGCACCGCCTCCTCCTCGGTCACGCCCGAAGCATAGCAGACCAGCGCCGCGCCGCTGGCCTCTGCGGGCAGGCCGTCATCCGCGGCGCGGCCGACCTGGACCAGAAGCGTATAGACCTGTTGCATGGCTTTCCCTTTGTCGCGATCTGCCGTCATATCGCCCGAAACGGATGGAGGAGACAATGAGCAAGAGCTTGCGCCGCGTGCAATCGGCGCTGGAGGCGGCCGGCCTTGCCGCCCGGATCCGCGAGACCGACGACAGCGCCCGCACCGCCCAGGGCGCCGCGGCGGCGGTCGGCTGCGCCGTGGACCAGATCGCCAAGTCGGTCATCTTTCGCGGCGAGGAAAGCGGTCATGTGGTGCTGTTCCTGACCGCCGGCGGCAATCGCGTCGATCCGGCCAAGGCGACCGGGGTGGCCGGGCAGCGCCTGGACAAGGCCGATGCCGAATTGATCCGGGCCGAGACCGGCTTTGCCATCGGCGGCGTCGCCCCGGTCGGGCATCTGCGCCGGATCGAGGCCTGGCTGGACCCGCGCCTGCTGGATTTCGACCTGGTCTGGGCGGCGGCGGGCACGCCGCGCCATGTCTTTGCCATCGCGCCCGCGGATCTGCTCCGCATTACCGGCGCGAAGGCGGCGGATTTCACCGCCTGAGATGGGAAGGGGGCGGGAATGACCCCGCCCCGATCGCTATCCGGCCACGGCGCGGTAAAGCCAGATCAGGATCACCGCGCCGATCAGCCCGGCCACGCCCTGCGCCAGCCAGCTGCCGGCCTGGGCGTTCAGCCCGACCAGGCCCAGAAGCGCATTGCCGACGATGGCGCCGACGATGCCCAGGATGACGTTGAGGATGATCCCCGTGTCCGCCTTCATGATGCTGCTGGCGATCCAGCCCGCAAGACCGCCGACGATGATCGCGGCCAGCCAACCCAAACCCTGCATGTGAAACTCCGCTTTCAGGATGCCTGTCAGGGTTGAACGCAGCGGCGGCGCTTGGGTTTCACGCCGGGCTCACGCAAGGGCGAGCCCGGTGCAGGGGCGCAGCGGCTCAGTCGCGCAGCAACTCGTTGATCGAGGTCTTGGAGCGGGTCTGCGCATCGACGCGCTTCACGATCACCGCGCAATAAAGGTTCACGCCGTTCTTCGAGGGCATCGAGCCGGCGACCACCACCGAACCGGCCGGAACCTCGCCATACATGACCTCGCCGGTCTCGCGGTCGACGATCTTGGTCGATTTGCCGATAAAGACGCCCATGCCTAGGACCGAGCCCTCGCGCACGATGCAGCCCTCGACCACCTCGGAACGCGCGCCGATGAAGCAATTGTCCTCGATGATGGTGGGGCCGGCCTGCATCGGCTCCAGCACGCCGCCGATGCCGACGCCGCCCGACAGGTGCACGTTCTTGCCGATCTGCGCGCAGGAGCCGACGGTGGCCCAGGTATCGACCATGGTGCCCTCGTCGACATAGGCGCCCAGGTTCACGAAACTGGGCATCAGCACCACGCCCTTGGCGATATAGGCCGAGCGGCGCACGACACAGTTCGGCACGGCGCGGAAGCCGGCAACCTGCCATTGCGCCTCGCCCCAATGGGCGAACTTGCTGTCCACCTTGTCCCACCAGGTGCCGCCCTGCGGGCCGCCCATCTGGACCTCCATGTCCTTCAGGCGAAAGCCCAGCAGCACGGCCTTTTTCGCCCACTGGTTGACGTGCCAGTCCTGGCCGCGCTTTTCGGCGACGCGCAGAACGCCCTTGTCCAGCGCCTCCAGCGTGGCCTCGACGGCGTCGCGGACCTCGCCCCTGGTGGCGGGGGTGATCTGGTCGCGGATCTCCCAGGCGGATTCGATGGCGGCTTCAAGGGCGTCATTCGACATGGTCTGGCCTCTCAACGGTGGAAACTCTTGCCCGAGGGCTATAAGCCGAGGGCTGCGGCCGCGCAATGCGGCGGTTTCGGCCAGAGGTTTGGATGACAGAACTTGACGAGCGCAGCCACCCGTTCCGCGACAGCCATCAGGACGTGGCCGTGGCGCAGACCACGCCCGACACGGCACAGACCCGCGCGCCGGCCTATCGGCTGGCTTTTACCGATACCGAATTCCTGCTGCGCGAGGAACTGCGCCCGGTGCGGTTGCAGCTTGAACTGCTCAAGCCACAGATGATCATGGATGCGCGCGGCATCCGCTCGACCGTGGTGATGTTCGGCGGCGCCCGCATCCCCGCCCCCGAGCGGCGCGAGGGCGCGCGCACCCCGGCGCTGGCCGCCCTGTCGCATTACTATGACGAGGCGCGGCGCTTTGCCCGGCTGATGACCGAACGCAGCCTGAAAAGCTATGGCGCCGAGAACGTGATCTGCACCGGCGGCGGGCCGGGGGTGATGGAGGCGGGCAACCTGGGCGCGCATGAGGCGGGCGGCGCCTCGATCGGCCTGTCCATCGTGCTGCCGCACGAGCAGACGCCGAACGCCTATGTGACGCCGGACCTGTGCTTCAACTTCCACTATTTCGCCATCCGCAAGATGCATTTCCTGATGCGGGCCAAGGCGGTGACCATCTTTCCCGGCGGCTTCGGCACCATGGATGAGATGTTCGAGGCCCTGACCCTGATCCAGACCGGCCGCATGCGGCGCGTGCCCTTCATCCTGTTCGGACCGGAATTCTGGCACAAGGTCATCAACTGGCAGGCCCTGGCCGAGGCCGGCACCATCAGCCCCGAGGATCTGGAACTGATCAGCTTCGTGGAAAGCGCCGACGAGGCGGTCGAGATCATCGACAACTGGGTCGTGCCCTGCGCCTGAAACGGGCAGCACCGCCCGGACCCTCCGCACCTGGGCCCCAATTCGCGGCTCCGGCCCATTGGCCGATCACCCGCGGCCGCGGTCCGCATATCGCCGCGGCCCTTCGCCTCGGCGCCTTTTCCGGCCGGCTGCCGCACGCTCCTCGGCGCCTTTCCGGCCGGTAGCAGCACCCTGAGGCCCATGGCCGGCAAGGCATCATCCCGGATCGCGGCAGGCCGTCGCATTTCGCCGCCGCCCGCCGCACCTTTCCCGGTCAACTGCCGCGCCGCCGCGGTCGCGGATTGGCAAGGCGTCGTCGCGGATCCTGTCGTACAGCGGCGTTGATCGGCGGGCGTTCCCAGAGGCCGGGGAAAAACCTGTGCCGCGAGCCCTTTCGGACCATCAGCACCGCGCCGTTCCGGCCGACCGATCCGCCGCTCGCGCAAGGGCTATTTCGGCCACCAGGCAATGAAATCGCCCGCCGCGACGGTTGCTGGCTGGTCGCCGCCCCGACGTTCCGCCGCTGCCGGCGCCTGCTGGGCCTGGGTCGCACCGTGGCGATAGGTCGCATGCGACAGTTCCGGCCGCAACTCGGGTTCCGGCTGGTCCTCGACCGCGCGAATCACGATGGTGCCCAGCTTCAATGCGCGCTGGAAGGATTCGTCGTCGCCATAGATCGCGGTCAGGAAGCGGATCACCTTGGCACGGAACACGGCGCGATCCTGCGGTCCGTCGGCATCCTCGGCCGCGGCCCCGGCCGGCGCATTGCCTTGCGGCGCCCGGGCCGATGCGGCCTGCCGCGCGCGGCCGACGCCCTGGCGGCCAAGCTGCGTGTCCTGGGCCACCCCGCCCGATTCCTCGACCGGCGGCACCTCGGGCTGGGCGCGGGCAAGGGTGGGGCCGATGATTTCGACTTCTCGCGCCGCCGGCGTGGCGGCGGGACCGGCCCGGCTTTGGATCTGATGAACGACTGGAATCATGACACACCCGCGGATACGTGATCTGGACAGGCTTATCCTAGCCGTTTCCCGGCGGATTTCACCCGTTCTTTGCCGGATGTTTTCTTAAAATCCTAGCGATCTGAAGGGCTTGTCATTCCCGGTGATAGGGGCTGCCGGCCAGGATGGTGGTGGCGCGATAGATCTGCTCGGCCAGCATGACGCGGGCCAGCATATGCGGCCAGACCATGCGGCCGAAGCTGATGGCCAGATCGGCGCGGTCGCGCAGGCCGGGGTCGATGCCATCGGCGCCGCCGATCACGAAGGCGACATCGCGCGCCTGGTCGCGCCAGCCGGCAATGCGGCCGGCAAATTCGGGGGAACTCAGCATCTGGCCGCGCTCGTCCAGCACCACCAGGGCGGCACCGTCAGGAACGGCCCTGGCCAGCAGCGCGGCCTCGGCCGCCATGCCGCCGCTGCGCCTGTCCTCGACCTCGGCCAGGGTCACGGGCGGCAGGCCCAAGGCGCGGCCCGCCTTGGCGTGACGGTCCAGATATTCGGCGATCAGCTTCGCCTCGGGGCCCTGCCGCAGCCGCCCGACCGCGGCAATGACCATGCGCATGGATCAGATGCGGGGCTTGCCGGCCTCGGCGGCGGCGTGTTCGGCGCGCAGCCGCTCCAGCGTGGCCGAGCGCAGGGCGTCGGCGGGCATCCACATCTTTTCCAGCTGATAGAACTCGCGGACCTCGGGGCGGAAGACATGGACGATCACGTCGTCGGTGTCGATCAGCACCCAATCGCCGGTTTCCTTGCCCTCGATGCGGGCCGAGCGGCCGGTCTGCTCCTTCAGGCGCTCGATCAGCTTTTCGGCGATCGAGGCCACCTGCCGCGCGTTCCGGCCCGAGGCGATCACCATGTGATCGGCCATGGCCGAGCGGCCGCGCAGGTCGATGGTCACGACATCTTCGGCCTTGTCGTCGTCAAGAGAGGCAAGAATGCGGTCCAGTAGCTGATCGCTCGTCAGCCCGGATTCCGCGGTGGTCGCAGCCGGCGCAGCAGCCGGCGAGACGGTATTGGACAGGGTTCATCCTCCGGTCATCACGCCGATCTCCCCCGGCGCCGGGGCCTTACCAATGTAGCACGGAATCGCGCCCGCTCAATGCAGGCGCGGCGGATTTCTGGAGGCATCGCCCGCCGGACAGGCCGAAACCGGCAGATTTCCCCAGGGATCGGCGCATCTGACCTGCCCCGGACCCCAGGCCAGGTGCCGGCTTTCGACGCCCGCCGCCGCCCGCGCCTGCTTGAGCGGTGTATCCGCCCAATGTACCGCCAGCGCGAAAACGGCCACGCAGATCAGCGGGATCGCCCGCAGGATGATGCGAATCAGCATGATCGGTCCCCTTCCGTGACTTTTGGCACCAAGATAGGGACGATTTCTCAACTTGGAATTAACAGAGCCGTGTGGCGATATTGAATATGAAGTGAAATCGCCCTATTAATCCCCCTATGCGAGGATTCGTCTATTTCGACATTCACGACCGCGCCCGCCTGCCCGGCCGGTTCTACGGCGAAAGCCTGTCCGTCACCGCCCGACTTTGACGGGAGCGGGCGCCTGCGCGCGCCCTGCCGCAGGCTGCGGCGCCCCCTCCGCCCTTTCCCAGCTAGTCTTCCAGAAAAGAGACAGCCATGACCGGCAACACCAATGCGGGCGCGCCCCGCACCCTCTATGACAAGATCTTCGACGCCCATGTGGTCGAGCGTTCCGAAGACGGCACCTGCATCCTCTATATCGACCGCCACCTGGTGCATGAGGTGACCTCGCCCCAGGCCTTCGAAGGGCTGCGCATGGCCGGGCGCAAGGTGCGCCGCCCCGACCAGACCATCGCCGTGCCGGACCACAACGTGCCGACCACCGCCGACCGCGTGGACGGGATCGAGAACCCCGAGGGTCGCATCCAGGTCGCCGAACTGGACAAGAACGCCCGCGAATTCGGGCTGAACTATTATCCGATGAACGACATCCGCCAGGGCATCGTGCATATCGTCGGGCCGGAACAGGGCTGGACCCTGCCCGGCATGACGGTGGTCTGCGGCGACAGCCATACTGCGACCCACGGCGCCTTCGGCGCGCTGGCGCATGGCATCGGCACCTCGGAAGTGGAACACGTCCTGGCCACCCAGACGCTGATCCAGAAGAAATCCAAGAACATGAAGGTGGAAATCACCGGCAAGCTCCGTCCCGGCGTCACCGCCAAGGACATCACGCTGGCGGTGATCGGCAAGACCGGCACCGCGGGCGGCACGGGCTATGTCATCGAATATTGCGGCGAGGCGATCCGCGAGTTGTCGATGGAAGGCCGCATGACCGTCTGCAACATGGCCATCGAGGGTGGCGCCCGCGCCGGCCTGATCGCCCCGGACGAAAAGACCTTCGACTATTGCAAGGGCCGCCCGCACGCCCCGAAAGGCGCCGCCTGGGAGGCCGCGGTCAGCTGGTGGAAGACGCTGTTCAGCGACGAAGGCGCGCATTGGGACAAGGTCGTCACCATACGCGGCGAGGACATCGCCCCGGTCGTGACCTGGGGCACCTCGCCCGAGGACGTGCTGCCAATCACCGGCACGGTCCCCGCCCCCGAGGATTTCGAGGGCGGCAAGGTCGAGGCCGCGCGCCGCAGCCTCGACTACATGGGCCTGAAGCCGGGCACGCCGCTGAACCAGATCAAGATCGACGCGGTCTTCATCGGTTCCTGCACCAATGGCCGGATCGAGGACCTGCGCGCCGCCGCCGGCATCCTCAAGGGCCACAGGCTGGCGCCGGGCGTGCGCGGCATGGTCGTGCCGGGCTCGGGCCTGGTCAGGATGCAGGCCGAGGAGGAGGGTCTGGACAAGATCTTCATCGACGCCGGCTTCGAATGGCGGCTGGCCGGCTGCTCGATGTGCCTGGGCATGAACCCCGACCAGCTGGCGCCCGGCGAACGCTGCGCCGCGACCTCGAACCGCAATTTCGAGGGCCGCATGGGCCGCGGCGGCCGCACCCACCTGATGTCGCCGGTCATGGCGGCGGCGGCGGGCATCAAGGGCCACCTGACCGATGTGCGCGAACTGCTGGCGGAAACCGTCTGATGCTTCGGGTGGGGCCCCTAGCGGCCCCGCCGCAGAAGCATCAGGGCGTTGATCGCGATCAGCACCAGCCCGGCGTTCTCGAACCAGAAATTGAGCCCGAGCTTCGCGAAGTCCAGGCTGAGGAGCCTGTCCACATGATGAAAGCCCACCGCGCGCACCAGCACGAAGCCGCACAGCAAAGCCAGCCCCGCCAGGGCAAGGCCGTTGCGGCGCATGCGCCCGCGCAGGGTGTTCGTCGCCCAGGCCAGCGCGATCGCCACGCCCAGCACCAGCCCGGCGATGAAGGCCAGCTGCACCAGATGGCGGTCGTCGTACCAGCCCTGCGCCCGCGCCATGCAGCGCCCGGCAGCCGTCAGCGCGGTCTGCAGGTCAAGCTGCTTGTTCAGCCCCAGGAAGGCCATCAGCCCGGCGGTCGTCAGCCACAGCCCGCGCGCAGCGCCGGCCGGACGGCGGCGCAGCACCATGACGGCCAGCACGAAGCATATCAGATACGAGAGCACCGTCAGCCAGCCGGTGATCTCGGGGTCTCCGATCTGCGGCCTCCAGTCGCGCGCGATGCAGGCGCGCAGGGCCGCAAAGCTGGAAAACCCGAAAAACATCAGCGAAGCCCTTTCCATGCCGCAAGGCGCCGGACGGGTCTCGGTTAACGGGCCACGGCGGCCCAAGTCAATTCTGCGAGGATCACGACATGGACAAGTTCACCACCCTGACCGGCATCGCGGCGCCCATGCCGCTGGTCAATATCGACACCGACATGATCATCCCGAAACAGTTCCTGAAGACGATCCACCGCTCGGGTCTGGGCAAGAACCTGTTCGACGAGATGCGCTATGACGCCGAGGGCAACGAGATCCCGGATTTCGTGCTGAACCAGCCGGCTTACCGCGAGGCACAGATCATCGTCGCCGGCGACAATTTCGGCTGCGGCTCCTCGCGCGAGCATGCGCCCTGGGCGCTGCTGGATTTCGGCATCCGCTGCGTGATCTCCACCAGCTTCGCCGACATCTTCTACAACAACTGCTTCAAGAACGGCATCCTGCCTATCGTCATGCCGCAAGAGGTGGTGGATGTGCTGATGGAGGACGCGAAAAAGGGCGCCAATGCCCGCATGACCGTGGACCTGGAAAACCTGACCGTGACCACCTCGGACGGGCAGAGCTTCCCCTTCGAACTGGACCCGTTCCGCCGCCATTGCCTGCTGAACGGGCTGGACGACATCGGCCTGACCATGGAAAAGGCCCCCGCCATCGACGCCTACGAGGCGCAGATGGCCCAGAGCCGGCCTTGGGTGTAAGGCCGCTGGCCGGGGCGGCCCTGCTTGCCATCCTGGGCCTGGCCGCCCATGCCGATCCGCTGCGGATCGCGACCTACAGCCCCGACCTGTCGCGCGACGGGCCGGGGCTTTTGTTGCGCGACCTGGGCCGCAAGGACGCTCAGATCGAGGCGGTGGTGCAGGTGCTGGCGGAAACCCGCCCCGACATCCTGCTGCTGACGCATTTCGACTGGGACCACGACGGCCGGGCGCTGGACGCCTTTGCCGCAAGGCTGGCCGAGGCCGGGCTGGACTATCCGCACCGCTTCGCCACCCGGCCGAATTCCGGCATGGCGACAGGGCTGGACCTGAACGCAGACGGGCGGCTGGGCAGCGCCGACGATGCGCAGGGCTTCGGCACCTTCTCCGGCCAGGGCGGCATGGCGATCCTGTCGCGCCACCCGATCGGGCCGGTGACGGATTACACGGCCTTCCTGTGGCGCGACCTGCCCGGCCACCTGATGCCGCCGCTGCCCGAGGAAGCGGCGGCGATCCGCCGCCTGTCCTCGACCGCGCATTGGGACGCGGTGGTCACGGTCGCCGGCCGGCCGCTGCACCTGCTCGCCATGTCCGCGACGCCGCCGGTCTTCGACGGACCCGAGGATCTGAACGGCCGGCGCAACCATGACGAGCTGGCCTTCTGGCTGCATCACCTGCCCGACGGCCCCTTCGTACTGGCCGGCAACCTGAACCTCGACCCCCTGGACAGCGAGGGCCGGCCCGAGGCGCTGGCCCGGATCATGGCGCATGTCACCGACCCCCTGCCTCGCAGCGCCGGCGGCACCGCGGCCAAAGGCGGCGTCAACGACGGCCACAAGGGCGACCCGGCGCTGGACACCGGCGACTGGCCGGACGACAAGCCGCCGGGCAACCTGCGCGTGGATTACGTCCTGCCCGCGAAAGGGCTGGCCGTGCTGGGCTCGGGCGTGTTCTGGCCGGCCGAGGGCCCGCTGGCCGAGGCCGCGCTGGCGGCTTCCGCGCACCGGCTGGTCTGGGTCGACCTGGACTGGCCGCCGGAACCCTGATTGGCACGGCCTACCCGCCACCCGGCGATTCCGCCAGCCCGATCCCCCGCCATCTTCTTCGTTCTCCAAATACCCATGCGGCAGCGCCGCCCGCCGACCCGTCGCCCGCTCTCCGACCCCGCCGCAGCTTCCCCCCGATTCCGCTTGCCGCCGCCGCGCCATCGCAGGTAACATGCGCGTGTATCGGTGCCCCTTTCCGGGGCCAAAAGGGAATGCGGTGCAGCCCTGGGCATCCAGGACCAAATCCGCAGCCGCCCCCGCGACTGTAAGCGGAGAGCGGACGCCCATCGCGCCACTGGCCATCCGGCCGGGAAGGCGGGCGTCTGCCGTGACCCGCAAGCCAGGAGACCTGCCGATGCATGGAACCGCAACGTCGTCGGGTTGGACGACATAAGGAAAGGGTCGCAGATGACCGCAAAACCCATGACCGCCGCAGGGGCCAGCCGCGCCTCGGTGCTGTTTCCCGCCATCGCCGCCTTCGCGATCGGCTTCGGGCTGATCTTCATGTCCGGGCTGGTGCAGGCCGAGACCCTGCATGACGCCGCCCATGACGTGCGTCACGCCACCGGCTTCCCCTGCCACTGATGTTCTCGCGCATTCTGACCAGCGGATTGATCGCTGGCGCTGCAACGGGGCTGATTGCCGCCCTGTTGCAGCTTTGGTTCGTGCAGCCCGTGCTGCTGCATGCCGAACTGTATGAATCCGGCCAACTGGCGCATTTCGGCGCCGAAGCCGTCAGCGCGCATCAGGATCTGGGATCCTTCGAATGGACCCGCAACCTGCTTTCGGTCCTGTTCACCATGATGGTCTATGCCGGCTACGGGCTGATGCTGGTGGCGCTGATGGCGGTTTCCGAATCGCGGGGCAACGCGGTCACGGCGCGGCAGGGGCTGCTTTGGGGCCTGGCCGGCTATCTGACCATGCAGCTCGCCCCCGCCTTCGGCCTGGCCCCGGAAGTGCCGGGCGTCGCCGCCGCCGATGTGCAGCTCCGCGCGATCTGGTGGCTGGGCACCGCCGCCACCACCGGGCTCGCGCTGTGGCTGGTCGCCTTCGGCAAGGGCTGGGCGGCCTGGGGCGCGGCCATCGTGCTGATCCTGGCGCCGCATCTGATCGGCGCGCCGCAGCCCGACAGCTATGCCGGCCCGGTCCCGCCCGAGCTTTCGGCGGAATTCGCCGGCCGGGCGCTGGGGGCGGGCGCGATGGCCTGGGCCCTGCTCGGCCTGCTGGCCGGCTGGTTCTGGCAGCGCGAAGGCCAAGGCGCACCGGTGCCGCAGGCCGCCTGATCGGCGCCGCAACCCTTCCGGCCGGGCGTGCCTGCCGCGCCCGGCTGTTCCATGAAACGGGGAAAAGACATGGATCGCTCGATCCCGATGCTGCTGATCGGTCTGGTCTTCGGCGGCGGCATGGGCTTCGTCATCGCCGCCGCCAACGGCATCACGCTGGACGGCCACGACCACGGCGCGCATGGCCATGGCGCCCAAGCCGCGGCGCATGACCACGGCGCGCCCATCGACCTGCCCGCCGGCAGCGCCACCGCCGCGGCCCGGCTGGAGCCCGACAGCACCGCGGGCTGGAACCTGTTCATCAAGGCCGAGGGCTTCTGCTTTGCCCCCGAACATGCCGGGCTGGCCGACCGCCGGGGCGAGGGCCATGCGCATCTTTACCTCAACGGCGCCAAGATCGCCCGGCTCTACGGCCCGGCCCATCACCTCGACGCGCTGGGGCCCGGAGACCGGCTGCGGGTCGAGCTGAACTCGAACGACCACCGCCCGCTGACCGTCTCCGGCTGGCCGCTTGCCGTCGAGCTGACCGTGCCCGACCGGCCGGTGGGCATCCGCGCCGGGGCCGCGGGCCTGCCCGACAGCGCGATCTGCGCGGCGCCGTGATGGAGTTCGGCGCCGAGGACAAGGCCGCCTTGCAGCGCATCCTGCGCTGGCGCCGCGACGTGCGGCATTTCCGCGACGCCCCGGTCCCCGAACCGCTGCTGGAGGAATTGCGCGCGGCGATGGAACTGTCGCCCTCGGTCGGCAATGCCCGGCCCTGGCGGGTGATCCGCGTCGAAAGCCCCGATCTGCGCGCCGCGATCCGCGCCGATTTCCTGCGCTGCAATGCCCAGGCCGCCACCCGCTACCAGGGCCGGCAGCGGCAGGCATACGATGCGCTGAAGCTGGCCGGGCTGGACCGCGCCCCGGTCTGGCTGGCCGTCTTTACCGAGATCGACCCCTCCGAGGGCCACGGTCTTGGCCGCGCCACCATGCCGCAGACCCTGCGGCAATCGACGGCCATGGCGATCCATGCGCTGTGGCTGGCGGCACGGGTGCGCAACCTGGGGCTTGGCATGGTCTCGATCCTCGATCCGGCGCGGATCGGCCCGCTGCTCGCGGTGCCCGAAAGCTGGGAGTTCTCGGCGCTGCTCTGCCTGGGCTGGCCCGAGTTCACCGACGACACGCCGCTGCTGCACCGCACCGGCTGGCAGGAAAACACCGCCCCCGGCTGGCAGCGGCGCTGAAAGGCCCCACCGCATCCGGCGGGGCCGCCTGGTTCAGGGCTGCGAGGTGGCCGGGCCCATGGGCTGGCCGTTGACGGTAAAGGGCCCGCCGCCCTCGGGCATCTGGATGTCCCAGAGATGCTCGCCGCTCGCGCCGGGCTTGGCCATGGCGCGGGCCATGCGCAGCATCATCAGCGGCTGGCCGGCCTCTTCCTGCGGGGCGGCGGCCAGCGCCGCCTCGACCTTGTCGAGCCCCATGGCCGAGATCAGCACCGCGCCGGTGGGCGCAGCCCCCGGACCCGCCGCGATATCGGCGCGATAGTCGATCCGGTAGCCGTCGCCCTTGATCTGCGAGGGCGCAAGCGTCAGGTCGGCCGTGCCCCTGGGCAGCAGCGCCGCCTGCAACTGTTCGGGTACCAGCCGGGCAAAAGGCTCGTCGGCGGCCAGGTCGAACCCCTCGATCAGCATCTTCGCCGGTGCCGCCAGATCGAAGCCCGAAGCGGTGAAGTCCAGCGTCATCTCTTGCGGCAGGATCGGCACGGCCCAGGGCGGCAGCACGCCTTCGGGCACGGTCAGGCCCGACAGCGCCACCCGTTCGTGCAGCCGGCCGTCGGCGGTGGCACCGGACAGGCCGATCGCCACCTTGGTCGAGGCAAGGCCGAACTCGCCCAGCGGAGAGCCGATCTTCAGGTCGTGCAGCACCGCATCCATCGACAGGTCTTCCCATAGCGGCATGGCCGCGGCCAGCTTGTCGCGCAGCCCGTCCTGCGCGCCCTTGATCAGTTCCTCGGACGGATGGGCGACGAACCAGGAAAGCAGGGACAGCACGCCTTCGCTGCGCATGCCGGTGATCTGGCCGCTGCCCTCGTAGCCCGGCGCGGTGATCTGGAAGGTCATCGGCTGGCCGCCCGGACCCATCAGGATCTCCTGCGACTGCTCCAGCCCCTCGGCGGTGAAGCTCATGGCCTGATCGACGCCGCCGGCCTTGCCGGGCGCGCCGTTCACCGACCATTCCATTCGCGCCGTGCGCTGGTGATCGCGCGAAACCACCTGCGGCTCGGCCGAGGGCTGGTCGGGCGCGGTTTCGGCAGCAGGCAGCGGCGGCGCATATTGCACCGATTCGATGACGTAATCCGTCATCACCGCCTTCTGTTCGCGAAAGCTCATCAGCGATTCGTCCCAGATGCCGGTCGATTCGACCCTGGTCGAGCCCTTCTGCTCGAACATCTTCGGCACCACCACCGACCAGCTCAGCACCTGGTCCTCGCTGACGCCCCAGCTGCCGTCGCCATTGTCGGTCAGCCGATAGGTCAGGGCCGAGACGCTGACCTGGGCCTGATCGGCCGGAACCTGCGCCAGAAGCGGCGCCGGATCGATGCGCAGCTCATAGCTTTCGCCCTGCGGGGTGACGGCGACCACGCCCTCGGTGCCGCCGAAATAGGTCTGGAAAACGCCGCGCAGCCTTTGGGCCCCCTCATCGGTGGCGGGCACCGCCCAGGCCGCCGAGACGGGGCAGATCGCCAGCAGTGCCACAAGGCCTTGTCTCGCAAACATGTTCGAACATCCTTTCGAAAAATCACTCGTTCTGCACCAGCGGCAGATGACAGGAAACGGGCTAGAACTCCACCCCAGGCTGGGCCTTGATGCCGTCGCGGAAGGGGTGCTTGACCTGCTCCATCTCGGTCACAAGATCGGCCAGCGCGACAAGTTCCGGCTTGGCATTGCGCCCGGTCAGCACGACATGGGTCATCGGCGGCTTTTCGCTGCGCAGGAAGTCCAGCACCTCGTCCAGGTCCAGGTAGTCATAGCGCAGGGCGATGTTGATCTCGTCCAGCAGGACCATGCGGATCTGCGGATCGCGGATCAGTTCCTTGGCCTTTTCCCAACCGGCGCGGGCGGCGGCGATGTCGCGCGCCTTGTCCTGCGTCTCCCAGGTGAAGCCCTCGCCCATGGCGTGAAACTGGCACAGACCGGCGAAATGCGCGGTCAGCAGCCGCCGCTCGCCCGTGTCCCAGGCGCCCTTGATGAACTGCACCACCGCGCAGGGCATGCCATGGGCGATGCAGCGCAGGATCATGCCAAAGCCGGACGAGGACTTGCCCTTGCCCTTGCCGGTATGGACGATGACCAGGCCCTTCTCGCCCTGCTTCTCGGCCATCATCCGGTCGCGGGCAGCCTTGATCTTCGCCATCTTCTCGGCATGGCGGGCGTTGTCGTCGGTCTGCATCGGGCACTCCTTCGCTTGACAAGTCGGGACCGGGCGCGCACAGACAGGGGGCGCTGGTTCCTGTCCTACGACAGGCGAAGAGGGAATGCGACAGGCAACCGCCTGGAAGCAGCCGCCCCCGCGACCGTGACCGGAAAGGTCGCCCCATGGCCACTGGCGAAAGCCGGGAAGGCGGGGCGGCCGTGGGCCAAAGCCCGAATCCGCAAGCCGGGAGACCTGCCAGCGCGCGAAGGATTGACCGGCGGACGGGGTGTTCCCGCTGGGGCTTGGGCGCTGGTCCCCTGCCTCGTGCCGCCTTGAGGGATGAAGGGCGCATGACAGTCACGCTGCATGTCTGCATCACCTGCCGCGCCGGCCAGCCGGTGCTTGAGGGCGAGCCGGTGCCCGGCGCGCGGCTGCATGACGCGCTGGCAGCCGAAGGCGCACCGGATGGCGTGCGCATCGTCCCGGTCGAATGCCTGTCCGCCTGCGCCAGCGGCGCCGCCATCGCGCTGTCGGCGCCGGGCCGCTGGACCTATGTCTATGGCCGCATGTCGGCCGAGGACGCCCCCGAGATCCTGCTAGGCGCCGCCGCCTATGCCCAGGCCCCCGACGGCATCGTGCCCTGGCGCGAGCGTGTCACGATTTTCCGCAAGCGCAGCCTCGCGCGCATTCCCCCGATCGGATAAGAAATGAGCGACCTGACCAAGACCCCCGTGACCGTCATCACCGGCTTTCTCGGCGCCGGCAAGACCACGCTGATCCGCCACCTGATGCTGAACCCGCAGGGCAAGCGGCTGGCGGTGCTGGTCAACGAATTCGGCACCATGGGCGTCGACGGCGAGATCCTGAAATCCTGCGCCGACGAGAACTGCCCGGCCGAGAACATCATGGAGCTGTCGAACGGCTGCATCTGCTGCACGGTGGCCGACGATTTCATCCCGACGCTGGAGCGGCTGATGGCGATGCCGGTGAAACCCGACCACATCCTGATCGAGACCTCGGGCCTTGCCCTGCCCAAGCCCTTGCTGAAAGCCTTCGACTGGCCCGCCATCCGCTCGCGCATCACCGTGGACGGGGTGATCGCGCTGGCCGATGCCGAAGCCGTCGCTGCCGGCCGCTTCGCCCCGGACGAGGCCGCCGTCGAGGCGCAGCGCGCCGCCGACGACAGCCTCGACCACGAAACGCCCCTGTCCGAGGTGTTCGAGGACCAGATCGCCTGCGCCGACATCGTGCTGCTGTCCAAGGCCGACCTGGCCGGCGAGGACGGGCTGGCCGCCGCCCGCGCGGTGATCGAGGCCGAGGCGCCGCGCAAGCTGCCGATCCTGCCGTTGACCGATGGGGTGATCGACCCGCGGGTGATCCTTGGGCTGGGCGCGGCGGCCGAGGACGACCTTGCCGCCCGCCCCAGCCATCACGACGGCGCCGACGACCACGAACATGACGATTTCGACTCGGTGGTGATCGAGCTGGCCGAGATCGCCGACCCCGGCGAGCTTGCCACCCGCATCGAGCGGCTGGCGCGCGAGCAGAACATCCTGCGCGTCAAGGGCCATGTCGCCGTCGCCGGCAAGCCCATGCGCCTGCTGGTCCAGGCCGTGGGCGAACGGGTGCGGCACCAATACGACCGGCCCTGGGGCGACGGGCCCCGCGCCTCGCGCCTTGTCGTCATCGCCGAGCATGACGATATCGACGAGGCCGCGATCCGGGCGGTCCTGGCCGCGTAAGCCATGCACGTCGTCTTCCGCGAAAGCCGTGGGCTTGAGGAAACCGAGGTCCCGACCGACCCCGGCCAAAGCCCCGCCGACCTGGTGGTGCTGTCCTATTCCGACAGCGACCTCGGCGCTTTCGCGGCGGGCTGGCACCGGGCGGCCGGCGGCCTGCCCACGCTGCGGCTGTGCAACCTCGCGGCGCTGCGGCACCCGGTCTCGGTCGATCAATATGTCGAGGCGACGCTTTCGGGCGCCCGCGCCGTGCTGGTCCGGCTGATCGGCGGCGAGCCCTATTGGCCCTATGGCGTGGCCAGCCTTCAAGACCTCGCCCATCGCTGCGGCATCGCGCTGGCCTTCCTGCCGGCGGACGGGCGCCCTGATCCCACGCTGGACCGTTTCTCGACCCTGCCGGTGCCGCTGCTGCGCCGGCTTTCGGCGCTCTGCGACCAGGGCGGCGCGGTCGCGGCGCAGATGGCACTGGCGGAACTGGCGCAGGCGGCAGGACTGCCCGCCGCCCCGGTCCGTGGCGAGGCCGCGATCCCGGATTTCGGCTTCTACGACCCCGACCGCGGCGTGATCGACCGCCCCGAGCCCGGCCTGCTGGTCAGCTTCTATCGCAGCTACCTGACCGCCGCCGACCTTGCGCCGGTGGATGCGATGATCCGCGCCCTGCGCGCGGCGGGGCTGGCGGCGACCGGGGTCTTTGCGCCCTCGCTCAAGGCGCCGGGCTTTGCCGAGTGGCTGGCGCCGCACCTGCCCGGCCTTATCGCGGTGGTGAACCTGACCGCCTTTTCCGCCCGCGACGATGCCGGCGCCACGCCCTTCGACGGTGCGGATTGCCCGGTCTTCCAGGTGGCGCTGTCCACCGCCCCCCGCGCGCTCTGGGCAGCCGAGGAGCGCGGCCTGTCCGCCGCCGATCTGGCCATGCATGTCGTGCTGCCCGAGGTCGATGGCCGCATCTTCCTGGGCGCGATCAGCTTCAAGCAACCGCAAGAGCGCGACCCCGACCTGCAATTCGCCCGCGTGATCCACGCCCCGGACACGGACCGCATCGAGGCTGCGGTGGCGCGGGTCACGGCCTGGCACCGGCTGCGGCAGGCGACACGCCGGGCGGTGGTGCTCTCCACCTATCCCGGCAAGGCGCATCAGCTTGCCCATGCCGTGGGGTTAGACGCGCTGGCATCATGCGGCACGATCCTTGGCATCCCGCATGACGACCTCGGCCACCGGCTGATGGCCGAGCGCATCCATTGGCCGCTTTCGGACTACCGGCAGGCGCTGGCCCGCCTGCCCCGACGCCTGCAGGACGACCTGCAGGCGGCATGGGGCGAGCCGCCGGCCCAGGGCTTCCGTTTCGCCGCCCTCCGCCACGGCGCAGACCTGATCGCCCTGCAGCCCGAGCGCGGCGAGGTGAAGACCCGCGCCGACGATTACCACGACCTGACGCGCACCCCGCGCCACGACTACGTTGCCTTCTACCTCTGGTTGCGGACGCAGGCGGAGGTGCTGATCCACATGGGCGCGCATGGCACGCTGGAATGGCTGCCGGGGAAATCCGTGGCGCTGTCCGATGAATGCTGGCCCGAGGCGCTGCTGGCCGACCTGCCCGTGGTCTATCCCTTCATCGTCAACGATCCGGGCGAGGCCGCGCAGGCCAAGCGCCGGCTGTCCGCGGTGACGCTGGGCCATATGCCGCCGCCGCTGGTCGACTCCGCCATCTCCGAGAACCTGGCGCATCTGGAGCGGCTGCTGGACGAATATTCCACCGCCGACGGGCTGGACCCGCGCCGCCGCGACCGGCTGATCGCGGCCATCCGCGACGAGGCCCGCGCGGCAGGGGTGGAATCCGACCTGGGCCTGCCTCCCGATGCCGCGGCCGCCGAGGCGATCCCGCTGATCGACCGCTTCCTCTGCGATCTCAAGGACAGCCGGTTCGGCGACGGGCTGCACATCTATGGCACCGCCCCTGGCGAAACCGAGGGGCTGGCCCGGGCGCTCTCGGGCCATCGCGTGGCGCCCGGCCCCTCCGGCTCGCCGGCGCGGGGACGGCTGGACGTGCTGCCGACCGGGCGCAACCTCTTCGCCGTCGATCCGCGCGCCGTGCCCTCGCGCAATGCCCATGCGCAAGGGGTGAAGCTGGCCGAGGAGCTGCTGCGCCGCCACCTGCAGGACCATGGCGACTGGCCCAAGGGGCTGGTCGTCGACCTGTGGGGCAGCGCCACCATGCGCACGGCGGGCGAGGAATTTGCCATGGCGCTGCATCTCGCCGGCCTCAGCCCGCGCTGGGACGGCGCCTCGGGGCGGGTCGCGGGCATCGAGATCCTGCCGCTGGCCGAACTCGGCCGGCCGCGCATCGACGTGACGCTGCGGGTCTCGGGCCTGTTCCGCGACATCTTCCCCGGCCTCGCGCAGCTTTTCGAGATCGGGGCCGAGGCGCTCTCCACCCGCGACGAAGCCCCGGCGGACAATCCCTACTGCAGCCGCGCCCCCCGCGTCTTCGGCCCGAAACCGGGGCTCTACGGCCTCGGCCTCGCCAACCTGGCCGAAAGCTTCACCGATCAGGCCCGGCAGGCGGCGGGCGAGGCATGGCTGGCCGCCGCCTCCCACGCCATCGGCGCCGATGGCCGGATCACCCACCAGCCGCAGGCGATCCGCGACCGCCTGGCCCAGGCCGATGCCTTCGTCCACGCGCAGGATCTGCCGGAATCCGACCTGCTTCTGGCCGGCGACTATGCCGCGCATGAGGCGGGCTTCGCCGCCGCCATGGCCCGGATCGGCGCACCGGCGCCCGCGCTCTACCACCTCGACGCCACCCGCCCCGGCCAGCCCCGCGCCCGGACCCTGACCGAGGAAATCGCCCGCGTCACCCGCGCCCGCGCCGCCAACCCGGCCTGGGCCGACGGCATGATGCGGCACGGCTTTCGCGGCGCGGCCGAGATCGCGGCGACGCTCGATCACATGGCCGCCTTCGCCAATCTGGCCGGCGTGGTGCCCAGCCATCTCTTCGACCTCTATCACGACGCGACGCTGGGCCGGCCCGAGGTCGTGGCCTTCATGGAACGCGAAAACCCCGCCGCGCTCGCCGCCATGCGCGCGCTGTTTGCGCGGCTGCTCGAATCGGGCCTCTGGGTCAGCCGCCGCAACTCGGTGCTGGCGGAGCTGGCGCCATGAGCTTCACGGTCAAGGGCTGGTGCCCCGGCGCCCTGCGGCCGATGCAATCGGGCGACGGGCTGGTCCTGCGCATCCGGGCACGGAACGGTCGGCTGGAACCGGGCCAGGCACGGCTGATCGCGGCACTATCGGCGCGGCACGGCAACGGGCTGATGGACCTGACCAGCCGCGCCAACCTGCAATTGCGCGGACTGGACCCTTCCGGCCATGCCGCGACCGTCGCCGCCCTGGCCGGCATCGGCCTGATCGACGACGACCCGGAATCCGAAGCGCGGCGCAACGTGATCCTGTCGCCCTTCGCCCCGGTGGGCGGCCCGGCCTGGCAACTGGCCGAGGCCATCGCCCAGGCGATGACCGCGCCCGATGCGCCGCAGGTGCCCGGCAAGTTCGGCTTTGCCGTCGATGCCGACCCGCCGGTGCTGACCGACACGCCCGCGGACATCAGGCTGCGCCCGCAGGGTCCGGGATGGCTGATCGTGCCGGACGGCGGCGATTGGGCGCTCAAGGCCGATAACACCGCCCAGGCCGCCACCCGCGCCATCGCCCTGGCGCATTGGTTCATGCAAGGCGGCGTTCAGGACGGCCGCGGACGGATGCGCGGCCACCTGCGCCGCAGCCCCGCCCTGCCCCATGGCGCGACCCCGCTGGCATCCTTTCCGTTTTCCAAATACCCCTGCGACAGCGCCACCGGAACCGCCGGCGCCCATCCGCCCGGCCCCGGCCCGGCACCGAACGGCTGGCTGCTGGGCTTCGCCTTCGGCCAGGTCACGCCCCGGCAGCTGGCCGCCGCCGCCGCCATCGGCCCGCTGCGGCTGACCCCCTGGCGCGCGCTCCTGATCGAGGGCGCCACCCGCCCGCGGATCCGGGGCGCCATCCTCGACCCCGACGATCCGCTGCTGCGCATCCATGCCTGCACCGGCGCGCCCGGCTGCCCGCAGGCGCTGGCCGATGTCCGCGCCCTGGCCCGCAGCCTCGCCCCGCGGCTCGAACCCGGCCAAAGCCTGCATGTCAGCGGCTGCGCCAAGGGCTGCGCGCATCGGGGGCCGGCCGCGATCACGCTGGTCGCCACCGCGCCCGACCGCTTCGACCTGATCCGGGGCGGCGGTACCCGCGATCCCGCCGCGCAAGGCGGGCTGGCGCCCGACCGCATCCCGCTCTGACCTTGCCCAATGCCCGCTTGCATGAGATAGCCGCGAAAATCCCAGGGAACCCCGATGCTGCACCAATACGAAACCGACGGCGCCCGGATCTACGCGCAGTCATTCGCCACCATCCGCGCCGAGGCCGACCTCGCCCGCTTCTCCGCCGAGGAAGAGCCGGTGGTGGTGCGCATGATCCATGCCGCCGGGCTGGTGGGGCTGGAACGCGACGTGGTCTTCTCGGCCGGCATGGCCGCGGCGGCGCGTCAGGCGCTGGAGGACGGCGCGCCGATCCTCTGCGATGCGCGCATGGTCAGCGAGGGCATCACCCGCGCCCGCCTGCCCGCCGCGAACCGGGTCATCTGCACGCTGAACGACCCGCGCGTGCCGGACCTTGCGGCGCAGATGGGCAATACCCGCAGCGCCGCGGCGCTGGAGCTGTGGCGCGACGACCTGGATGGCGCCGTGGTCGCCATCGGCAATGCGCCGACGGCTCTGTTCCACCTGCTCAACATGCTCCGCGACCCGGCCTGCCCGCGCCCGGCCGCGATCATCGGCTGCCCGGTGGGCTTTGTCGGCGCGGCGGAATCCAAGGCGGCGCTGATCGACGACCTGCCCGCACCGGCGCTGGTGGTGCGCGGGCGGCTGGGCGGCTCGGCCATCACCGTCGCCGCCGTCAACGCGCTGGCCAGCCGGAAGGAATGACCATGGGCCCCCAAACCGGAAAGATCATCTGCGCCGGGCTCGGCCCCGGCGATCCCGACCTGATCTCGGTCCGCGCCGACCGGGCCATCCGCGGCGCGCGGCAGATCGCCTATTTCCGCAAGAAGGGCCGCGCCGGCCAGGCCCGCCGCATCGTGGCCGAACTGCTGGCCCAGGACGTGATCGAACATGCGATGGAATATCCGGTCACGACCGAGATCCCCTTCGACAGCCCGGAATACAATCGCCTGCTCTCGGCCTTCTACGACGACTGGACCGCGCGGCTGGCGCGGCTGGCCACCGACAGCGACGTGGTGGTGCTGTGCGAGGGCGACCCGCTGTTCTACGGCTCGTTCATGCATCTGCACGCGCGGCTGCAAGGCATCGTCCCGGTCGAGATCATCCCCGGCATTCCCGGCATGACCGGCTGCTGGAACGCCATCGGCCAGCCGATGACCTGGGGCGACGACGCCATGACCGTGCTGATGGGCACCCTGCCCGAGGCCGAGCTGGCCCGCCACATGCGCGCCGCCGACGCGGTGGTGGTGATGAAGACCGGCCGCAACCTGCCCAAGATCGCCCGCGCGCTGGCCTCGGCCGGGCGCATGGCCGACGCCTGGCTGGTCGAGCGCGGCACCATGCCCAGCCAGCGCGTGACCCCCCTGGCGCAGGCCGACCTGGAGGCCTGCCCCTATTTCGCCACCGTGCTGGTGCATGGCAACGGCCGCCGGCCGCTGTCCGATTCCGCCGCGGATGCCGCCGAATGACGGGCTGGGTCGCGGTGGCTGGCCTCGGGCCGGGCGCGGATGCGCTGGTCACGCCCGAGGTCCGGGCGGCGCTGGCCGAGGCCACCGATGTCGTGGGCTACATCCCCTATGTCGCCCGCGTCGCCCCGCGCGACGGGCTGGCGCTGCACCCCTCGGACAACCGGGTCGAGCTGGACCGCGCCCGCCTCGCGCTGGACCTGGCGGCGGACGGCAAGCGGGTCGTGGTGGTCTCCTCGGGCGATCCGGGGGTCTTCGCCATGGCCTCGGCGCTGTTCGAGGCGCTGGAGGGGCGTGGCGAGGCCCCCGATATCCGCATCCTGCCCGGCATCACCGCCATGCTGGCCGCCGCCGCCCGGATCGGCGCGCCGCTGGGGCATGATTTCTGCGCCATCAACCTGTCGGACAATCTGAAACCCTGGCCGCTGATCGAAAAGCGCCTGCGCCTGGCGGCCGAGGCGGATTTCGCCATGGCCTTCTACAACCCGCGCTCGAAATCCCGGCCCGAGGGTTTCGCCCGCGCCCTGCAGATCCTGCGCGAATGCTGCGGCCCCGACCGGCTGATCTCCTTCGCCCGCGCCGTCTCGACCCCGGACGAGGCGATCCGCACCGTCACCCTGGCCGATGCGCGGCCCGAGATGGCCGACATGCGCAGCGTCATCATCCTGGGCAACAGCGCCACGCGGCGGGTGGGCAAATGGGTCTATACCCCGCGATCCGCGCCATGAAGCCAAGCCATGACCTCGGCCGGCGTGGCGACGACGCGGCGCAGTGGCAGCACGGGCCGGTCGATCATCACCACCGGCAGGCCCAGCGCGCGTGCGGCAGCCAGCTTGGCCTGGGCTGCCTGGCCCCCGGCATTCTTGGCGACGACATGGGCGATGGCGTGGCGCCGCATCAGCGCCATGTCGCCCGCGACGGTGAAGGGCCCGCGCGAGACGATCAGCGTGGCATCGCGCAGGGGATGCGCCGCCACCTCGGCGAAACGCAGCATCCAGACATGGTTCAGCCCCACGAAAGGTTGCAGGTTCTGCCGGCCGATGGCCAGGAACACCGCAGAACCGTCGCCCGGCAGCGCGCGGGCAGCCGCCTGGTAATCGGCGACGCGGGTCCAGCGATCGCCCGGCTCTGCGGCCCATGGCGGCCGCTCCAGCGCGATCAGCGCCGTGCCGGTGGCGCAGCAGGCGGCGACGGCATTGCGGCTCATGCCCTCGGCAAAGGGGTGGGTGGCGTCGATGACATGGCTGATTCGCTCGGCCCGCAGGTAGTCGGCCAGCCCTTCGGGGCCGCCGAAGCCGCCGATGCGCGTGGGCAAGGGCTGCACCACCGGCTTCCTGGTGCGGCCGGCATAGGAATAGACCGCGTCCATCCCGGCCTCGGCCAGCGCATGGGCCATGGCCCCCGCCTCGGTGGTGCCGCCCAGCAAAAGGATGCGCATCATGCCTGATCCCTGGCTTTCCATCATCGGTATCGGCGAAGATGGACCGGCCGGTCTACCGCCTGCAAGCCGCGATGCGCTGGATCGGGCGGAAATCGTCTTCGGCGCTCCCCGGCACCTGGAACTAGCGGGCATCGCGGGGCCGCGGGGCCGGGAATGGCCGGTGCCCTTCGGCCTGGAGCCGCTGCTGGCCCTGCGCGGGCGGGCGGTGGCGGCGCTGGTCTCGGGCGATCCGTTCTGGCACGGCGCCGGCGGCAGCATCGCCGCCGTTCTGCAAGCGGGCGAATGGCGGGCCTTTCCCGCGCCCGGCACGTTTTCGCTGGCCGCCGCAAGGCTGGGCTGGCGGCTGGAGGAGATCGCCTGCCTGGGCCTGCATGCCGCGCCCCTTGCCCGGCTGCGCCCGGTGATGGCGCGCGGCGCGCGGGCGATCTGCCTCTTGCGCGACGGCGGCGCCCCGGCCGCCCTGGCGGAGTGGCTGGTGGCGCAGGGACTGGGCGCGACCCGCATGGTGGTGCTGGAGGCGCTTGGCGGCCCGCGCGAGCGCATCCGCGCCGCGCGGGCACAGGGCTTCGCGCTGGGCTGCGCAGCCCCGGTGGCGGTGGCGCTGGATGGCGCGGACCTGCCACCGGGCGCGGGCCTGCCGCGCGGCTTCGGCCTGCCCGACGACAGCTTCGCCCATGACGGCCAGATCACCCGCCGCGCCATCCGGGCGATGACGCTGGCGGCGCTGGGGCCGCGGGGGAGCGAGATGCTGTGGGACATCGGCGGCGGCTCGGGCTCGGTCAGCGTCGAATGGTGCCTGAACGGCGGCCATGCCGTGACCATCGAGCCCCGCGCCGACCGCATCGCCAATATCGCCGCGAATATCGAGGCGTTCGGGCTGGCCGGCCGGATGCGCGCCATCCATGGCACCGCACCCGAGGCGCTGGCCGGCCTGCCGCCGCCCGACGCAATCTTCATCGGCGGCGGCGCTTCGGCCACGCTGATCGACGCCCTGCCCCCGGCCCGGCTGGCGGTGAACGCGGTGACGCTGGAGACCGAGGCGCTGCTGATCGCGCTCCACGCCGCGCGCGGCGGCAGCCTGACCCGCATCGCGCTGGAGGAGGCCGCGCCGCTGGGCCGGATGCGCGGCTGGACCCCGGCGCGCAGCGTCACGCAATGGAGCTGGCCATGAGGGTCGCGGGCATCGGCTTTCGCCGGGCGGCAAGCCTCGCCTCGCTGGCCGACGCGCTGGCCCGCGCCGGTTCGGCGGATGCGCTGGCGACCAGCCCGGCCAAGGCGGATGCGCCGGTGATGCGGGCGCTGGCCGCCCGGACCGGCCTGCCGCTGATCGCCGTCGAGGTCGCCGGCATCGCCACCCCCACCCGATCGCCGCGCATCCTGGCGCGCCACGGCACCGGCTCGCTGGCCGAGGCCGCCGCCTTGGCCGCCCTCGGCCCCGGCGCGCGCATCACCGCGCCGCGCGTCATCTCGCAAGACGGCATGGCCACCGCCGCCATCGCAGAAGGAGACCCCGCATGACCGTCCATTTCATCGGCGCCGGCCCCGGTGCGGCCGACCTGATCACCCTGCGCGGCCGCGACCTGATCGCCGCCTCGCCGGTCTGCCTTTATGCCGGTTCGCTGGTGCCCCAGGCGCTGCTGAGCCATTGCCCGCCCGGCGCGCGGATCGTGAACACCGCGCCGATGGACCTCGACCAGATCATCGCCGAGATCGCCGCCGCGCATCAGGCCGGCCAGGACGTGGCGCGGCTGCATTCGGGCGACCTGTCGGTCTGGTCGGCCATGGGCGAGCAGTTGCGGCGGCTGCGCCACCTCGGCATCCCCTATGACGTGACGCCGGGCGTGCCGTCCTTTGCCGCCGCCGCCGCGGCGCTGGGGGCGGAGCTGACCCTGCCGGGCATCGCGCAATCGGTGGTGCTGACCCGGACCTCGGGCCGCGCCTCCTCGATGCCCGAGGGCGAGACCTTGGCCAATTTCGCCGCCACCGGCGCCACGCTGGCCATCCACCTGTCGGTGCATGTGCTGGACCGCGTGCAGGCGGAGCTGGTGCCGCATTACGGCGAGGATTGCCCGGTCGCGGTGGTGTTCCGCGCCAGCTGGCCCGACCAGCGCATCATCCGCGCCACGCTGGCCACGCTGGACCCCGGCATCGGCGCAGGCGAGCGCACGGCGCTGATCCTGGTCGGCCCAGCACTGGCGGCCGAGGGCTTCGACGAAAGCCGCCTCTATGCCGGCGATTACGACCGCCGCTTCCGCCCCGTGGGCACCGCACCGCGGTTTCCCGAATGAAGGGGCTGGTCATCAGCGCCCCCGCCTCGGGCAGCGGCAAGACCACGGTCACGCTGGGGCTGATCGCGGCCTTGCGGGCGCGCGGTCTGGTGGTGCAGCCCTTCAAGAGCGGGCCGGACTATATCGACCCCGCCTTTCACCGCGCCGCGGCGGGACGCGAATCCCATAACCTCGACAGCTGGGCCATGGACCGGGCGCAGATCGCGCATCTGATCGGCACGGCCGCGGACGCCGATATCGCGCTGGCCGAGGGCTCGATGGGGCTGTTCGACGGCGTGGCGCGCGCCGGCGGCTGCGGCAACGGCGCCAGCGCCGATATCGCCGCGCTGACCGGCTGGCCGGTGCTGCTGGTCATGGATTGCAAGGGCCAGGCGCAATCCGCCGGTGCCGTGGCGCTGGGATTCCGCGAGATGCGCCGCGACGTGCATCTGGCAGGGGTGGTGCTGAACCGCGTCGCCTCGCCCCGCCACGAAGCCTTGATGCGGCACGCGCTGGACCAGCTTTCGATCCCGGTGCTGGGCGTGCTGCCGCGCGAGGCCGGGATCGAACTGCCCGAGCGGCACCTGGGCCTGGTCCAGGCACAGGAGCACGCCGCGCTGGAGGCGCTGCTGACGGCGGCGGGCGAGGCGGCGGCGCGGCACCTGGACCTTGACGCCATCGTCGCTGCCGCCGCGGGCGGGATCGCGGCGGAACCCTTTCGCCCGCTGCCGCCGCCGGCCGAGCGCATCGCGCTGGCGCAGGATGACGCCTTTTCCTTCGTCTATCCGCATCTCATTGCCGGCTGGCGGGCGGCGGGGGCCACGCTCCTGCCGTTTTCGCCGCTGGCCGATCAGGCGCCGGACAACAGCGCCGGGGCCTGCTGGCTGCCCGGCGGCTATCCCGAACTGCATGCGGGCCGGCTGGCCGCGGCCGGCCGCTTCCACGACGGGCTGCGGCGCTTTGCGGAAACGCGGCCGGTGCATGGCGAATGCGGCGGCTACATGGCCATGGGCGCCGGGCTGGTCGATGCCCAGGGCACACGGCATCAGATGGCCGGGCTGCTGGGGCTGGAGACCAGCTACGCGCAGCGCCGGATGCACCTGGGCTATCGCCGGGCCGAGCCCCTGACCGGGCTTTATCGCCAGCCGCTGGCCGGGCACGAGTTCCACTATGCCACCATCCTGGCCCAGCCCGACGAACCGCTGGCCTGCGTCACCGACGCCAATGGCGATGCGGTACCCGAGACCGGCTCGTGCCGCGGCCAGGCCACCGGCAGCTTCTTCCACCTGATCGGAGCGGCGCCATGATCGAGCTTGCGCTGATCGGCATCGGCACCGGCAGCCCCGGCCACCTGACGCGCGAGGCCATCGCCGCCATGGCCGATGCCGACCTGATCCTGATCCCCTCGAAGGGCGGGGACAAGGCCGACCTGGCCGAGCTGCGCCGCGCGCTTTGCCGGCAGGTTCTGGCCAGCCCGCCGCCGCTGGCGGTGTTCGACATGCCCACGCGCGACGTCTCGGACGGCTACCGCCAGGGCGTCGAGGCCTGGCACGACGCCATCGCCGCCCGCTGGGAACAGGTGATCCGCGCCCATGGCGCCATCCGCCCGGCGCTGCTGGTCTGGGGCGACCCCTCGCTTTACGACAGCACGCTGCGCATCGCGGAACGGGTGGCGCGGCGCCTGCCGCTGAACCTGCGGGTGATCCCCGGCATCACCGCCATCCAGGCGCTTTGCGCCGCCCATGCCATACCGCTGAACGCGGTAGCGGCGCCGGTGCTGATCACCACCGGCCGGCAGATCCGCGACCATGGCTGGCCCGAGACGGTGGACCGGCTGGTGGTCATGCTGGACGGCGAATGCTCGTTCCAAAACCTGGACGCCCAGGGGCTGCATATCTGGTGGGGTGCCTTCCTGGGCATGCGCGAGCAGATCCTGATCCGCGGACCGCTGCCCGAGGTCGCCGGGCGCATCCTGGAGACCCGCGCGCGGGCACGGGCCGAGCATGGCTGGATCATGGACATCTATCTGCTGGACCGATGCCGGTCACGCTGACCCTGCCGCCGGGCCCCGAGGCCGACGCGCTGGCCGATGCCCTGGCCGACACGCTGCGCAGGCTTGGCCCGGACATCGCCCTGCGCCGCGCCGCCCTGCACGCCCGCGACGCCCGGCCGGTGCTGATGGCCCTGCAGGCGCCGGGGCGCGGCGCCTATCTGTTCCACGGCCTGCGCCCCGCGGATGCCGGCGACATCGCGGCCACGATCCGCGCCTATCTGGCGGCGGCGGATGGCTGGATCACGGACGCCCGGCCCTGCGGCCAGCTGCGCCTTTGCCTGAAGCTGCGCATCCCGGCAGGCTGAAAAGCCGCCGCCCATGCCCACGCGGAGGGAGGAGACGCGGCATGGACGGCGGTCGCTCATGAAGCACCCCGTGCGGCGCGGGGTAACGGGATACTGCCCCGTCCAGTTCAGATTGCACCCACGGCGCGGCCGGGCGCAAGCCCCGCAGCACTGCGCAACCGGGATAGGAGCGGCTTTGCCCAAATCCTGACCATCGCGGCGGGCCGGCGGTGAAAAAACCACGGTTCGGCGAACGGTAAACCCCGCCCGGCCATGGGTTTTCACGAAAATGGCATCGGCGCATGCGTTGGCAGGCGCAGCAGGCTGTGCAACTCTGACGCGGCGCGAACCCGATTGCAGCCCTATGCCACAAGAAAGGAACGACGACATGCGCCTGATTCTCACTGCCGCCGCCCTTGCTGCGGTTCCGCTGGCCAGCCTGGCCCAGGACGATCCGGTCACGCAAGCCATCGAGGCCCGGCACGGCTTCTATCAGATGCTGGCCATCAACATGGGCACGCTTTCGGGCATGGCCAAGGGCGAGCTAGCCTATGACGAGGCCGCGGCCAGCCGCGCCGCCGCCAATATCGAGGCGCTGACACAATACGACCTGCCCAGCCTGTTCGTCGAGGGCAGCAGTTCGGCCGAGGCCCAGGACAGCGCGGCCAAGCCCGACATCTGGTCCAATCCCGAGGATTTCCGCACGAAATTCGCCGGGCTGGGCGAGGCGGCGACCGGCGCCTCGGATGCGGTCAAGGGCGGCGCCGGAGAGGTCGGTGCCGTGGTGCAGAAACTGGGCGGCGCCTGCAAGGCCTGTCACGACAATTACCGCGAAAAGAGCTGATGAAAGGCCCGGTGCGCGAGGTCCGGCTATGGGATCCGCTGCTGCGCGGGTTCCATTGGCTGCTGGCCTTTTTCGTCATCGCGGCCTGGTGCCTGGGCCAGTTCGGCCCGGCCAAGATGACGCTGCATTTCTGGTGCGGCTATGTCGTGGCGGGCCTGCTGGTCTTTCGCCTGGTCTGGGGCTTCGTCGGTCCGGCCCCGGCGCGGTTCTCGCATTTCATCCGGGGACCGGGGGCCATCGCCGGCTATATGCGCGGCCTGCTGCTGCGCGAGCCCAGCTATTGGCCCGGCCACAACCCGCTGGGCGCGCTGTCGGTGCTCGCCATGCTGGCGGTGCTGGCGGCGCAGGTCAGCAGCGGGCTGATCTCGGATCCCGACGACTATATCAATGTCGGCCCGCTGGCCTCCTATGTCAGCGGCACGACGCGCTCCAAGGCGGTGGGCTGGCACAACCTGGGCGCCAATCTGGTTCTGGTCCTGGTGCTGCTGCATGTCGCGGTGATCCTGTTCTATCGCTACTGGAAACGCGAGGATCTGGTGCGGCCGATGATTACCGGCCGCAAACAGGTTCGTGAGGAATAGGCGGCGGAATTGATCGAATCGCCCGCGCATGTCAGGCTGGGGCATGCCGGGCCCGTGCCCTGGCCTGTCCGGCATGCCTGAACCGCACGAAGGAGCCGATGATGATCAGCAAGACCGTCGCCCTCGCGCTGGCTTTCTCGATGGTCGCCATTCCCGCGCTTGCAGACTGCCCCGGCCACAAGAAGGTCTCCAGCGACCAAACGGCGGCGACCACGCCGACCGAAAGCCCGGCCCCCGCGCCGAGCGTGAACAGCTAGCGAAAAGGGCGGGACCAGACCCGCCCTTTCTCAGTTGAACCTGTTGTCGCGCGGAAAGCCGCGCGGCGCCATGTAGCCTGCGCCCGCCCGCTTGCCGAGCCAAGCGGCAAGGTCGGGTTCGCTGCGCGTCCGGCCGCCGGTTTCCTGCCAGCGCAGCCCCTCGGCCAGGGTGATGCAGATCGCATCGGACAGGCCGCCATCCTTGTATTTCTGCAGCCGCACGCCCTTGCCGCGCGCCATTTCCGGCAGTTCCGACAGCGGGAAGACCAAGAGCTTGCGGTTCTGGCCGACCACCGCCACGTGGTCGCCGGTCACGCGCCGGCACAGCGCCGCCGCGCCGTTCAGCACCTGCTTGCCGGCGCGGGTCTGCGCCAGGATGTCGGTCGCGGCGACGATGAACCCGTCCCCGGCCTTCGAGGCGACCAGGTAACGCTCGCCCTCGCGCCAGGGAAAGAGATCGATCACCGCGGCATCGTTGGGCAGGTCGATCATCAGCCGCAAGGGCTCGCCCATGCCGCGCCCGCCGGGCAGGCTGTTCGCCGGCAGGGTGTAGAAGCGGCCATTGGCGGCAAAGACCATCAGCTTGTCGGTGGTCTCGGCATGGATCGCCATGAAGGGACCGTCCCCATCCTTGAACTTGACCTCGGCGTCCAGCGGCTGATGGCCCTTCATGGCGCGGATCCAGCCCATCTTCGACAGGATGACGGTGATCGGCTCGCGCTCGATCATCGCATCCATGTCGATCTCGGCCACCTCGCCAGCCTCGCCGATCTCGGTTCGGCGCTGGCCGCCGGGGGCGGACTTGCCGAACTTGGCCCGCGTTTCGCGCAGCTCCTCGGCGATCCTGGCCCATTGCGCGCCCTCGTCGGCCAGCATGGCCGCCAGGCCCTCGCGCTCGCGGGTCAGGTTCTCGTGCTCGGCGCGCAGCTCCATTTCCTCAAGCCGGCGCAGCGCGCGCAGGCGCATGTTCAGGATCGCCTCGACCTGCACCTCGGACAGCCTGAATTCGGCGATCATCACCGCCTTCGGATCGTCCTCGTGCCGGATGATCTCGATCACCCGGTCGAGGTTCAGGAAGGCGATCATGTAGCCTTCGAGCACCTCCAACCGCGCCGCGATCTTGTCCAGCCGGTGATTCGAGCGCCGCACCAGCACCTCGCGCCGGTGGTCGAGGAAGGCGCGCAGCACCTCTTTCAGCGAGCAGACCTTGGGCACGCGGCCGTCGATCAGCACGTTCATGTTCAACCCGAATCGCACCTCCAGGTCGCTGACCCGGAACAGCGCCGCCATCAGCTGTTCGGGGTCCACGGCGCGGGTGCGCGGCTCCAGCACGATGCGGATGTCCTCGGCCGATTCGTCGCGGACATCGGCCAGGATCGGCACCTTCTTCAGCTGGATCACCTCGGCCAGCCGCTCGATCAGCTTGGATTTCTGCACCTGATAGGGGATCTCGGTGACGACCACCTGCCACTGGCCGCGGCCCAGATCCTCGACCGACCAGCGCGCCCGCAGCCGCAGGCTGCCGCGGCCGGTCCGGTAGGCCTCGGCGATGGTTTCGCGCGATTCGACCAGCACGCCGCCGGTCGGGAAATCCGGGCCGGGGATGATGCTGACCAGCGTGTCGTCGCGGGCATCCGGCGCCTTGATCAGATGCAGGCAGGCGTCGATCACCTCGTGCAGGTTGTGCGGCGGCACGTTGGTCGCCATGCCCACCGCGATGCCCGAGGCGCCGTTGCACAGCAGGTTCGGAAAGGCGGCGGGCAGCACGATGGGCTCTTCCAGCGTGCCGTCGTAGTTGGGGCGGAAATCGACCGCGTCCTCGGCCAGCCCCTCCATCAGCGCCTCGGCAGCAGCGGTCAGGCGGGCCTCGGTATAGCGGCTGGCGGCAGGGTTGTCGCCGTCGATATTGCCGAAATTGCCCTGCCCGTCCACCAGCGGATAGCGCATGGCAAAGGGCTGGGCCAAGCGCGCCATCGCGTCATAGATCGCGGCATCGCCATGCGGGTGATAATTGCCCATCACGTCGCCGCTGATCTTGGCCGATTTGCGGAACGCGCCGCTGGGCGAAAGCCTGAGTTCGCGCATGGCGAACAGGATGCGGCGATGCACCGGCTTCAGCCCGTCGCGGGCATCGGGCAGCGCCCGGTTCATGATCGTCGACAGCGCATAGGTCAGGTAGCGCTCGCCGATGGCGCGCGACAGCGGCTCGGACGTGGTCTGATCCGCGCTGGGATCGGGCGGGGTCGGATCTGGAAGGTTCGGATCGTCGGACATGGCCGATTGAATAGGCCCGCGCGTCGCCCCGGTCCAGCCGGAAATGCGCGGCTTGCGCAAGGCCCGGCCTTGGCGCAAAACCGCCGGCAAGGAGGCGCGCATGAAGACCGTTCTGATCACCGGCTGTTCCTCGGGCATCGGGCTGGACGCGGCGCGCCACATGCGCGGGCGCGGCTGGCGCGTCATCGCCACCTGCCGCAAGCCCGAGGATATCGAGGCCCGCCGCGCCGAGGGCTTCGACACCCTGCCGCTGGAACTGGGCTGCGAGGACAGCGTGGCCCGCTGCGCCGAAGCCGCGCTGGCGCTGGGGCGCATCGACGCGCTGGTCAACAACGCCGCCTTCGCCATCCCCGGCGCCGCCGAGGACCTGCCGCGCGGCGCGCTCCGCGCGATCTTCGAGGCGAACCTGTTCGGCACCCATGACCTGACGCGCCGGCTGCTGCCGCATTTCCGCGCGCATGGCGGGCGGGTGGTCAACATCAGCTCGGTCCTGGGCCTGGTCGGCATCCCCTGGCGCGGCGCCTATGTGGCGACGAAATTCGCGCTGGAGGGGCTGACCGACGTGCTGCGCGTCGAGATGGCCGATACCGGGGTCAAGGTCATCCTGATCGAGCCCGGTCCCATCGGCACGAAGATCCGGCTGAACTCGATCCCGCATTTCGAACGCTGGATCGACTGGCAGTCGAGCCCGCGCGCCGAGCAATACCGCCGCACGCTGCTGAAGCGCCTCTACGAACCGGCCGCGAAGAAGGACCGCTTCGAACTGCCGCCCGCGGCGGTCAGCGCCCGCATCGCCCAGGCGCTGGAAAGCCCGAGGCCCCGCCCGCGCTATTACGTCACCACGCCGACCCATGTCTCGGGCATCGGGCGACGGCTTCTTTCCACGCGCGCTCTGGACTGGTTCGCGCGCCGCAGCTAGGCTTCGCGCCGAAAGGGCCCGCCCATGCATGACAAACCGCTGTTCTACCTGCTCGCGATCTGCTGCCTTGCGGTGGTGGTGATCCTGGCCACCGGCATCGGCGGCTTCGCGCGCGGCGGCGAATTCAACCGCAAGCACGGCAACCGCATGATGCGCTGGCGCATCATCGCCCAGGCCATCGCCATCGCGGTCTTCCTGCTTTATCTCTGGGTCAGGAGCTAGCCGATGGTCGTGCTGAACAAGATCTACACCCGCACCGGCGACAAGGGCGAAACCGCGCTGTCCAATGGCGAGCGCGTGCCCAAGCACTCCCAGCGGGTCGAGGCTTACGGCACGGTGGACGAGCTCAACGCCACGCTGGGCCTTGCCCGCCTGCATGCCACGGGCGAGATCGCGGCGCGCATCGCGGTGATCCAGAACGACCTTTTCGACCTCGGCGCCGACCTGTCGCGCCCGCGCATGGACGAGGATGCTGAGGCGCCCTATCCGGTGCTGCGCATCATCGACGCCCAGGTCGAGCGGCTGGAATCCGAGATCGACGCGATGAATGCCGGGCTTTCGGCCCTGCGCAGCTTCATCCTGCCGGGCGGCTCGGCGCTCGCGGCGCATCTGCACCTGTCGCGCACCGTGGCGCGGCGGGCCGAGCGCGCCGCCGTGGCGCTGGCAGCGACCGAGGATGCGAATCCCGCCGCGGTGAAATATCTCAACCGCCTGTCGGACTGGCTGTTCGTGGCGGGGCGCGTCGCCAATGAAAACGGCGCGCAGGATATCCTGTGGGTGCCAGGAGCCAGCCGTTAGCGACAACATGGCGGAATGGAAATGTTACGACGCGTTACGGTCGTTTTTTCCCTGTCATTGCCGCCGACGGCCCGCTAACAAACCCTCCGAACAGGTGACGCAACCAAAGGGGAGAGGCCGATGAAGATCCTCGTGCCAGTGAAGCGGGTGATCGACTACAACGTGAAGGCGCGGGTTCGCGCGGATGGCACGGGTGTCGATCTGGCGAATGTGAAGATGTCGATGAACCCGTTCGACGAGATCGCGGTGGAGGAGGCGATCCGTCTGAAGGAAGCCGGCAAGGCCGAGGAGGTGATCGCGGTCAGCATCGGCGTCAAGCAGGCGGCCGAGACGCTGCGCACCGCGCTGGCCATGGGCGCCGACCGGGCGATCCTGGTGGTGGCCGCGGACGACGTGCAGCAGGACATCGAGCCGCTGGCGGTGGCGAAGATCCTGGCCAAGGTCGCCGAAGCCGAGGGCACCGAGCTGGTCATCGCCGGCAAGCAGGCCATCGACAACGACATGAACGCCACCGGCCAGATGCTGGCGGCGATCCTGGGCTGGGCGCAGGCGACCTTCGCCAGCAAGGTCGAGATCGAAGGGGCCAAGGCCAAGGTGACGCGCGAGGTCGACGGCGGCCTCCAGACCATCGCGGTGGCGCTGCCGGCGGTGGTCACCGCCGACCTGCGGCTGAACGAGCCGCGCTATGCGAGCCTGCCGAACATCATGAAGGCCAAGAAGAAGCCCTTGGAAGAAAAGACCGCCGGTGATTACGGCGTCGACGTCGCGCCGCGTCTCGAGGTGGTCTCGGTGCGCGAGCCCGAGGGCCGCAAGGCCGGCATCAAGGTCGGCTCGGTGGACGAGCTGCTGGGCAAGCTGAAAGAAGCGGGGGTGATCTGATGGCTGTTCTGCTGCTTGGGGAAGTGACGAACGGGGTGCTGAACCGCGATGCGACCGCCAAGGCGGTGCAGGCGGTCAAGGCGCTTGGCGATGTGACGGTGCTCTGCGCCGGCGCCTCGGCCAAAGCGGCCGCCGAGGAGGCGGCGACGATCGCCGGGGTCGCCAGGGTGCTGGTCGCGGAAGCCCCGCTTTACGGCCACCGCCTGGCCGAGCCGACCGCGGCGCTGATCCTGGGCCTGGCCGGCGATTACGACCACATCGCCGCGCCGGCGACCACGGACGCCAAGAACGTCATGCCGCGGGTTGCGGCGCTCTTGGACGTGATGGTGCTGTCGGATGTCTCGGCCGTGATCGACGCCGAGACCTTCGAGCGGCCGATCTATGCCGGCAACGCCATCCAGGTGGTGCGCTCGAAGGACGCGAAGAAGGTCTTCACCATCCGCACGGCGAGCTTCGACGCGGCGGGGATCGGCGGCAACGCCCCGGTCACCGAGACCGCCGCTGCCGCCGATCCGGGCCTGTCGAGCTGGGTCGCCGACGAGGTGGCCGAGAGCGACCGCCCCGAGCTGACCTCGGCGAAACGCGTGGTCTCGGGCGGCCGCGGCCTCGGCTCGAAGGAGAGCTTCGCGATCATCGAAGAGCTGGCCGACAAGCTCGGCGCCGCGGTGGGCGCCTCGCGCGCGGCGGTGGACAGCGGCTATGCCCCGAACGACTGGCAGGTCGGCCAGACCGGCAAGGTGGTCGCCCCCGAGCTCTATGTCGCGGTGGGCATCTCGGGCGCGATCCAGCACCTGGCGGGGATGAAGGACAGCAAGGTGATCGTGGCGATCAACAAGGACGAGGAGGCGCCGATCTTCCAGATCGCCGATTACGGCCTGGTCGGCGACCTGTTCTCCGTGGTCCCGGAACTGACCGGCAAGCTCTGAGCGCTTTCACCGTTTCGCAAATACCCCGGGGAAGCGACCCCGCGGCCCCATCGAGGGGCCACGGGGCCGCGGGGGGCAGAGCCCCTCACCGCCCGGAACATATCCCGAAAACCGCCCGACCGGCCGCCGGGCGGTTTTTGCATTGAACGTCCGGCCCGCTTGCGCCTATCGTCCCGCCTGACCGACGAAAGGATGAGGTTCATGGCGATTCAATCGGTGGGCGTGATCGGCGCCGGGCAGATGGGCAACGGCATCGCGCATGTCTTTGCGCTGGCGGGTTATGACGTGCTGATGACCGACATCTCGCGCGAGGCGCTGGACAGGGCGCTGGCGCAGATCGACCACAACCTGGACCGCCAGGTCAGCCGCGGCAAGATCACCCCCGAGGACAAGGATGCGGCGATGAAGCGCATCGCCACCACGATGACCCTGGCGGACCTGGGCAGGACCGACCTGATCATCGAGGCCGCGACCGAGCGCGAAACCGTCAAGCAGGCAATCTTCGAGGATCTCCTGCCGCATCTGAAGCCCGAGACCATCCTGACCTCGAACACCTCGTCGATCTCGATTACCCGGCTGGCCAGCCGCACCGACCGTCCCGAGCGCTTCATGGGCTTCCATTTCATGAACCCGGTTCCGGTCATGCAGCTGGTCGAGTTGATCCGCGGCATCGCCACCAACGAGGAGACCTACAAGGCCCTGGTCGAGGTGGTCGAGAAGATCGGCAAGACCTCGGCCAGCGCCGAGGATTTCCCGGCCTTCATCGTCAACCGCATCCTGATGCCGATGATCAACGAAGCGGTCTATACGCTTTACGAGGGTGTCGGCTCGGTCAAGTCCATCGACCAGTCGATGAAGCTGGGCGCCAACCATCCGATGGGGCCGCTGGAACTGGCGGATTTCATCGGCCTGGACACCTGCCTTGCGATCATGAACGTGCTGCACGAGGGGCTGGCGGATACGAAATACCGCCCCTGCCCGCTCTTGGTGAAATATGTCGAGGCGGGCTGGCTGGGCCGCAAGACCGGGCGCGGCTTCTACGACTATTCCGGCGAGGAGCCGGTACCGACGCGGTAGAAGAGGGCTCTGCCTCCATGTTTGACCGCCCCCTGGACGCATGATGGGGGACAAAGGATTTGGGACCGCGTGGCTATTTTTCTACGTGGACTCAATACATTACAATGGAGAGCGCCAGAAGCCTTGATGCTTTTTGCACAATGAGAGGGGTTGCGCGGGGAAACCGGAACAATACGGTCAATAAAAATCAAAGGTTGCGGCGCTACGGATCATTGCAATGGGGTCGGGAGTGTCCTGAACTCTGTGTATCTGTCCCGTTCCATGGGGTTTCAGACACTCAGGCGGCGAAGCGCCCGTTGCACATTTTGGCGAACTGATTGCGGGCCGCAAACCATTCCCGAACGTTGCGGCCATCTTTCTCGAAATTGCGGATCGCGAGATGGATCAGCTTGGCCGCAGCCTCATCCGTCGGAAACGAGCCGCGTGTCTTGATGGATTTCCGGATCATGAGCTACTCCCCTGAAATCGGACAGTGACGGAAGCTACGATCTGACGTTTGCTGGTCTCCACGGACAAGGAGATTAGGAATGCGGAAGCGCAGGAACCATGACGCGGGCTTCAAGGCGCGCGTGGCGCTTGAGGCCGTGAAGGGCGAGCGCACTGTGTCTGAGCTGGCCGCCGAATACGGCGTGCATCCGACGATGATCCACCAGTGGAAGAAGGCGCTGCTCGACGGGGCTGCGGATATCTTCGAGCGCGGCGGCAGAAAGCCCGTTGCGGAAGTGGATGAGGAGACGGTCCGGTCGCTGCACGCCAAGATCGGGGAGCTGGCCGTCGCCAACGATTTTTTGTCACGAAAGCTCAAGCCGTGGACCGGCAAGTGAGGCGTGGGATGATTGAGCGGGACCATCCCGCGCTGTCGATCGTGGCGCAGTGCCGCCTGCTGTCGATCTCGCGCTCGTCGTTCTATCATGAACCGGCCGGAGAGACGGAGCGGAACCTCGGGCTGATGCGGCTGATCGACCAGCAGTTCCTCGATACGCCCTTCTACGGCGTCCGGCAGATGACCTGGCATCTGCAGAATGAAGGCCATGGCGTGAACCAGAAGCGCATCCGGCGGCTGATGCGGCTCATGCGCCTGATGCCGATCTACCAGAAGCCCAACACCAGCAAGCCGAGGAAGGGTCGCAAGACCTGGCCCTATCTGCTGGGCGGGCTGCGGGTGGATCGTCCCGGCCAGGTCTGGTGCGCCGATATCACCTACCTGCCGATGCGGCGCGGCTTCCTGTATCTGGTGGCCATCATGGACTGGTTCACCCGCAAGGTTCTGGCCTGGCGCATCTCGAACATGCAAGGCGCAAGTTGAAGGAGATCTTCGAGCGCGACGGCTCCGAGATCGCGGCCGAGGGCCTGCGCCGGATCGCCGAGCTTTACCGGATCGAGGCTGAGACCCGTAGCATGGGCCACGGCCAACGACTGTCGGCTCGCCAGGCGCACAGTGCGCCGCTGGTCGCCGCCTTTGGCGACTGGCTGCAGCTGCAGTGCCGGCGCATATCGATAAAGTCCCGCCTCGGGGAGAAACTGGCCTATATCCATCGTCACTGGGACGGGCTGCAGACCTTCCTGCGCGATGGCCGGGTCGAGATCGACTCCAACAGCATCGAGAACCTGATCCGCCCGATCGCCCTGACCCGCAAGAACGCACTCTTCGCCGGCCATGACGAGGGCGGTCGATCATGGGCTCGCATCGCATCCCTAATCGCTACCGCTAAGGTCAACGGCGTCGAGCCCTTCGCCTACCTCAAGACAACCTTGGAAGCCGTGGCCGCCAGTCACCCGCAAGCGAGGATCGACGATCTGCTGCCCTGGAACTTCAAGCCGTCAAGCTGAAAGCAGGTGCGGTGCCGCTTACACTTGTCAATTATTCCACCGAAATAAGCAGTCGCGTCCGAATGGCGGCTTTGGCGGTCCGCAACGTGGTATTTTGACAGATTGGCAAGGACAGCTTCGGGCAGTTCGGAACCAGACTGCTCGAGCGCATGCTTCAGGCGTGCCAAATGCGCCGGTCCCTGCGGGGCAATCAGGCCGTATTCCGCCAGATGACCCCGCAGCACCGAGATCGCCTGCGTTCGCTGCCGCACGAGCAGATCGCGCGTCTTGAACGTCAGGCCCGCAACTTGCTTCGTCACGCGCTTCACCTCCACGAACCGCATGGTCGGGCGCGATGCCGCCTCCGCGATGGCCTCGGCATCGGCAGCGTCGTTCTTCTGCCGCTTTACGAACGGCTTCACATAGGCCGGCGCAATCAGTCTGACCGCGTGGCCCAACTCACCGACCTTTCGGCCCCAGCGATGCGCCGACGCACAGGCCTCCATCGCCACTATGCAGCGCGGCTGCTCCGCCAGGAAACGCAAAAGCTGCACACGCGAAAGTTTACGCCGGAAAATGACAGACCCATCGGCCCCCGCGCCGTGCAGCTGGAACACGTTCTTGGCCAAATCCAGCCCGATGATGCTAACCTCTCCCATGGACGCTCTCCTCTATAGCGGTGTTTCAACACCCGCTACCTTGGCACATCGATGCCGTCGGGGGGGCGTCCACCCCATCGGTTACGAAAGCACGAGGTTCGACCCATAGGTGTCGCGACCGCTGCGGCTACGCCAGGATCGCCACAATAACCCTCCCTGACTGCCAGTCGTCAGAAGCCGGTCGGAATCCACGCTGGGTCTTCGGTCCCAGGATCCACGACCAGCCGGTACGGCAGGTCATGCTGCATCTGCTCCACAACTGACGCTCAGAGCAAACCAAGAACCGTATCTGGATCAGGTAGACCCGAATCGGCCACTCCGGCGTGATCGAAGGGTGTCCGAACTTGATGTAGAGCGCCTCGCACTCGGCGTCCAGGCCGGCCTGGGCCTTGCTCATCACCCACCGGATCTTGCAAAGTGGCTGCCGCGCAGGGATACGCGCCTCGAGGTCGAAACAGCTGAACAACGCCCCGCGCGTCTTGTCCGCCCCGCCGGTCATGTCCCGCCCGCCGCCATCCGCAGGATGAATCATGCATCAAGGCCGGACCGAGGGCCGACTATTCTAGTGGCCGGCCAGGCTTCTGCCAGATCGCGCAGTGCGGCGGGTCGAAAAAGACATGACCCATCTAGAAAACCCTTGATTTCTATCCAGTATCATGCTGCAAATAAATTGCCCGTTATCGAATCGTGATGGCGTGGGCTGGTTATGGTATTTTTCATTAATGTTTTGTGACTTTGGCGCCGGTTCGATGGCGGACGAAAGTTAACTCCGCATGAAATAAACATTCGCTTAGTGAGGAATTACATGCCCTATTTCACAGAGCTTCCGGAAGGTCTGATCCAGATTGAAGGCGATACTATCATCATTGACACCAATGACCTGAACCTTCTTAATATCACCAATCAGCCTGATAATGAATTTTCCCTCTATGATGTCGAATCGCCCACGGGCACAACGCTTTCGAACGGGGACGAGCTGTCGCTTGTCGACTCCGACGAAAATACCCTCATTTCAGGGACATATGTCGGGGATATCACGGTTTCCACTGCTTCGGTGGAGGTCGGGCTGGGCGCGCTGTTCAGTCTCGGCGCCACATTGAACCCTCTCGAGGGCGAACTCTTCCAGGACGAGAGTGGAAATTTCTATGTCATCAGTGAAGACGGGCTGGATCCCAGCCATCTGGGCGTCGAGCTGACCATCACGCTGGCCGGAAACGAATATACGGCGGTCGGCGCGGACGTGAGCGAAGCATTGGAAAACCTGGCCAGTGCTGTGGAGGACGTTCCCTTGGTCGGCGGCACCGCTGCAGCACTTATCCGCGGGGCCGGTGATGCTGTCCAAGACGCCCTGGATACGGCCGCGATTACCGTGGAGGTCGACGAAACTGGAACCATGGACCTGACTGATGAAGAAGTACTGCCTTGCTTCCTTCATGGAACCCTGATCGCGACTCCGGATGGCGAAAAGCCGGTGGAAACCCTGGTTGCCGGCGATGAAATCCTGGCCCATACAGGAAAGGCGATCACCATAAAATGGGTGGGCCGCAGGACCGTTCGCAATAACCGGCTTGACAGCCGCCATCTTCCGGTTTGCATCAAAGCCGGATCGCTAGGTGACGGGCTTCCGCATAGCGATCTGTATGTCACTGCCGACCATGGCATGATTATCGACGATATGGTGATCAATGCGGGCGCGCTGGTTAATGGTAGTTCGATCTGCTTCGTCGACAGTACTGCGATGCCCAGCGAGTTCACCTATTATCATATCGAGACTGAGAACCACGACGAGATCTTGGCGAATGGTGCGCCGACCGAAACGTTTGTCGACTACATCAGCCGAAAGTCGTTCGACAACCATGACGAGTATCTGGCCCTCTATGGCGCAGAGCGGATCATCTCGGAGATGAAGCGCATTCGCATTTCCGCGCGCCGGCAGTTGCCCGCATATCTTTGCGAACGTCTCGGCGCCGGCTCGTTCTCTGATCAGGTGGACCGGGAATTCGACGTCTTGATGGCGAAACTGAAAGCCGCCTGACGATCAGTCCCAAACTCCCATGCCCGGACTTTGGCTATGTCGGCACGGATAATCGTTGCAGGCACGGCACAAGGCCGGGCATTTTTACCAGAAGCATCATAAGCAATAAAAATCATAGCGCCCGAGCCTATCCCAAAAGTGTATTAGAATAATGCTTAATGACCTGGATTTGATCGAGAACGAAACTCGAATAAAACCTCGTGAGGTTAGTTCATATGTAGAAAAAGCTGCCTTGCTGCGGCAGCAGAAAGGACCAGAAGAATCACTCAAGGTACTAATCCCCTTACTACCACGTCATCCAGACCAGATACCTCTGCGCTACGAGCTTTCCATTGCCTCTCGGGAGGCAGGCAATCTCCAGGCCAGCCTTGAGCATCTTGATGCGATTCTGGTCAAGCAGCCTCGCCACAAATGGGCTTTGCTCGGAAGGGTCAAAACCCTCATGCAAGCGGGTCGACAGGTGGAAGCGTTCGCGGCCATCGACAACGCCTTGAATATCCTGCCCGAGAACATCGACCTCTTGGTGCGTAAAGGTGCAATGCTGCGCCAGTTTAGGGGCGCCAGAGAAGCGCTTGATTTCTTGCTTCCCCTTCTGTCCCATTTTCCAGACAATATTTCTCTCCGTCGCGAAGTTTCTGTTGCTTTCCAAGAGACAGGAAATCTGCAGGCCAGCTTGGAGCATATTGACGCGATCCTGGCCAGGCAACCTCAGCACAAATGGGCCCTGCTCGGAAGGGCCAAAACCCTCATGCAAGTGGGTCGACAGGTAGAAGCAATCGAGGCCATCGACAATGCTTTGAATATCCTACCGGAAAACGCCAATCTTCTGGTGCGCAAGGGCGCCTTGCTGCGCCAGTTGAGAGACGCGGGCGAGGCGCTTGAGTTTTTGACCCCCCTTGTATCGCGTTATCCGGACATGATCCCTCTGCACCACGAAATTTCTGTTGCCTTAAGAGAGACAGGGGATTTCCAGGCCAGCCAGAAGCATCTGGATGCGATCCTTGCCAAGCAACCTGACCACAAATGGGCATTGCTTGGAAAGGTTAGAAATCTCATACAGGATGGCCGAGAAGACGAACTGATGTTGGTGGCTGAGGATCTCGCATCGCGCATCCGAAATTCCCTCCCAGATCAGGCGGGAAACATCACCGAGGCGGCTCTCGGCCCAATAAAGGAAATGCCGGACAAAATCGCTGAATACCTGCTGAAGGAATTTTCATCTGCCTCAGAGCGGTGCGCTAGGGCACTGCCGGTCATGCTGTTATGGAACGCATATGAAAAGGCAGAAACCCTGGGATTGGGATATCTTTATCGCGGCGCGATCGAAGGCATTCTTTCACGGAATGATTTGCGAGCTTTCAATCTTGTTCATATAATAAAATCGGTAACGAAAGGCGGTATTCGTGAGGCGGAACGCCTTGTTCAACGCCTCTCCGGCTTGCTTGGCGATTCAGAGCGCCCTCTGTTCGACATGGAAATGGGAGGAATGACCGGAAAGGCAAAGGACGCTCTGCATGGCCGGCCTAGAGATCCGCATGATAGATCCGTAGCGGAGGTGTTGAGCATTTCGCGACTTTTGCAGCAGTCGGGAAGATTGCATGTTGCGGCACGTTACCTTGGGATGGCCCGTCGAAAGCATCCATCGGATTTGACCTTGTTCCGGGAGCATATCGTGTCTCTCACCAAGAGCGGCCAGATGGATATTGCCAGAAGGGAGTTGGAGAAAGTCGACCAACCTTCTTTTTCCAGAAGTCGGGCGTGGACCATAGCCATGGCCGTATGTTGGTATGAGATGGGTTGTCCTGCTCGAACCATGGAGCTGCTGGAAACCCTTCAAGAGTCGGGAAAATTGAAAAGCCACTTCGAGATGCGACTGCGATCGCTGATCCGTCTTGGACGCCTGGACGCAGCAGTCGATCTGGTGAAGGATAACCAGTCGGGGCAAAGCGCAAACAGCAACCCGCATTTCTTTTCAACTTTGGCCGGCCTGGTTGCAGCAGATTGCCTGCTTTCGAGAAAGCACGAAAAGAATGTTTCATTAACCACGCCCCCCGCGATACTGACCATCGAAAGGTGGTTGTCTTCGACAAGCTCAAGGGTGATCCCTGCCGATAGCGGATCGGTGCGGCATGAGGGCGTCATGCAATATTGGAACAAGGGCACCCCACCGGCATATCTGCGGGAGATCATGCAAACTTGGCAGAAAGCCTTTTGTCAACATTATCAATTGTTCGACCAGAAGGCCGCCTTGAAGTTCCTGACACGGCATTTGGGGAAAGACTGGGCCGATGCATTGAGAAACGCCGCATCACCCGCGGAGGAAAGTGACTATTTTCGCCTTTGCTACCTCATGATCCAAGGTGGAATTTATGCAGATTGCGACGACTGGCTCGTGGGAGATCCATATCCGCTGACTCGCTTGGGGTCAAACCTTGTGGTGTATCAGGAGCCCGGCGGCGTCATGGGGAATAACGTCATTGCGGCACCGCCAGGGCACCCCGCCATTGTTTGGGCAGCAGTTGCAGCAAAAAAATCCCTGGAAGAGCGCCATAATGATAGCACATGGTCAAAAACCGGACCAGGGCTTCTGACGCGGGCCGTGGCCCAGCATATACGCCGCCGACGCCCCGGAACGAACTTGAACCTTGTCGTTGAGCCTCGCTGGAAGCTTGGCACATTCGTTCAATTTCATACTCCTCTGCCTTACAAGAGATCAAAGAGCTACTGGAATAGTGGCGGAGCCCGTCGGAATTTTCCGGTGTTTATGGAACTGGTTGGAAGGTAGCGTTATCAGGCCTATTACTCGCTGGTCGGACGCGATTACGAATGGGATTTTCCGAGCCACTTCGCGATCATTGGACGGGCTCTGGGGTGATTTAAGCCGCTCTCTGGCTCTGCCGGTCGGTTTCGCTCTGCTGTTGACGCAGACCGCGGTGGGCGGCTGTCCGCCATGGGCGGCGCGAGGCCGCTCTGGTGGTTGCAGAAGGCGATCCATCTGCCGGCGCCGGTCTTGGCCTGCGAGCCGGTCTCCCAGGCGTGCGGGCATTCCTTCGGACCGGTGGCAGTCATGCCCTCACTCCCCAACGACGACGCTATTGTCCGGCTGGTCGGTGCGCTGATGCTCGAGACCAACGACGAGTGGGCGGTTGCGCGGCGCTACATGAGCCTTGAAACGCTCGCCCGCGTCACCGACAATCCCAACATCAGGCTGCCAGCCGTGGCATCCTGATCAGCCCCTGACCTTTCCGAGGGTCGGCGCTCTTACACCATCCCGTGGGACACTATCGCACCAGCGGCAGGCATATTTGGGGCGCCGCGTGACCAGCAACCGGAACTGTGCCGGCATTATTATCCAGCCACTCCGACACATCCGCGCCGATCTTCGTCATCTCGCCGGAACCACAGGGGCAAAGCGTGCCGGCAGGCTCGATGACGCGCTCGACCCGGGGCAGATGCCCACGGTTACGCTTGGGCCTGCGCGGCTCCTCACCACGTGCCCTTTGCATCGCCGCTTCGGCCTTTTCCTGGGCCTCCTCGAGCACACCTTGCACAAATTCGGCATCTTCCAGAGGAAGGTTGAACTGCTCGGGCGACAATTTTCCGGAGCGGGGGCCAAACTTTTTGCGCCGCGCCGCGCGCAGGATATCCTGCAGCCGCCGATTGGCCTCTTGCGTTGCTGCCAGCATCGCCTCGACCTCGGCGAGGCGGGCTTTCAGCAGGCATTTTCATGTGCAAGATCCGCGGCATCCATGACAGGAAGTGAAGCACGGAACGCGCCTTTCCCGCAGTAAAAAAGGGGGTTCCGCTCGCTTTTCGACTATCCTGCCGCCAGCGGACACGGCACCCCCTCCGAGTGGACCAGCCGCCCACCGCTCGGGCCCTCGATCACCTCAAGCCGAAAGTTTCAACGCCTGTCGAGCCGTCCAAATGGACGCCCATTTTGCCGTCTCTCTTCAAATCCAGCATCTCCGCTGCGACCATGCGCGCATAATGCAGGCATCAGGCCAGAAATGGCACGACGCGATTGCCGCCGCGCTTACGCTGGTCGATGCAAATCAGGCAGACGACAGATGTCGTCCTGTAGGCCCTGCTCATGGCCGTCTGGCGGCGCAAGCCCAAGAACAAGGTGCTGATCCACTCGGACCAAGGAAGCCAGTTCACCAGCATGGATTGGGCTGCGTTCCTGCGTGCCCACAACCTGGAGCATTCGATGAGCCGCCGTGGCAACTGTCACGACAACGCCGTTGCCGAGAGCTTCTTCAACCTGCTCAAACGGGAACGGATCAGGCGCAAGACCTACCGGACCCGCGAAGAAGCCAGGCCGGACGTGTTCGATTACATCGAGATGTCCTACAACCCGAAGCGCAAGCATGCGCGGAACGGGATGCTGTCGCCCGCCCAGTTCGAACGGCGGCAGATGATGAAACGTGACGGCGTCTGAGAAACTCGGGGCTGTTCAGGTCGGCTCGGCATGTTCCCGACACTGCGGGAATGGATCGGCCAACGGCAGGGGAACAGCCTCAAGGCGCATGACGTGCGCGGCAGGCGCGGTCGCGCAACTGGCCGAACTGGACAGCATCGCGCGCGACCTCGCGCAGCGCAACCGGAACGCGCACTATGCGGAAGGCGGGCCCGACCCGGCCCGCTTCGTGCCGGCCGAGGCCCTGCAGGCAGCCCTGACCGAGCGGAACGCGAAGGCGCAGGCCGATGACGGGTTCGTGCGCGCCTCTTTGCGTGCAAGGCCGAGAACCCCGCAAGGCTGCGGGTCGACCCGGAACGCCGCGCCAAAAAAGAGGCCGTGAATCATGATTGAAGTCGAATTCAACGATTCCCAGATCGCCCCGCGCCTTCAGAATGCTTGAAATGCCCCTCGTTGATGCAGCGCCGGCCATGGGTGAAATCGGCAAGGCCCTGCTGCACTCGACGCAGGATCACTTTCAGGCAGGCATGACGTCGGAAGGCCCGTTTGCACCACGCGCTCCTGTCACCCCGGCACGCTACAGGAAGCCGAAGCAGAAACACGGGGCCACCCCCGTTATGGCAGGGTGGCAACATGAACCGGACGATCCACATGTCCGATGATGATGATGGATCGGTTATTATCGGGCTCGGCCGCAATCCGGTCAGCCGTCACGCAGTTCACCGCCAAGAGGTCCGAACGGCCGAAGCTTTGCGGCGATCTCCCGGCCTGGACGCACATCGGCCTTTCCGATGAGGGTCGAGGAAACGTGGTCGAGATCGTCCAAGAGCGGTTGCCCCCCCTCTGATCCCCCGAAAAGCAGGCTCAAACCTTTTGACACCGCAGATCAGAGGCTTTGACACATGACAACGGGGCCGGCCAAACATTCCCTCGGGGCTATTTGCACATGGAAGAAATTCACGGCTTGCTGCCGATCCGGGGCTCGGTCCCGGAAAGGATGCGCGCTATATTGGCGTGGTGGCGGATGAAGATCAGCACCGCCATGAACGCCGCTACCGCCGCCATGCTCGGGCCGTCAAGCCAGAGGGCGAGAAAAGGCGTCAGCGCCGCCGCCACCAGCGCCGAGAGCGAGGAGATCCGGCCCACCGCCGCCGTCAGCAGCCAGATCCCGCAGGCGCTGAGGCCCAGCCGCCAGTCCAGCGCCAGCAGCGTGCCGAGGAAGGTGGCGACACCCTTGCCGCCGCGAAAGCCCAGCCAGACCGGGAACAGGTGGCCCAGGAAGGCCGCCGCCCCCGCGACCAGCGCAGCATCGGGACCGGCGAGCCAGCGCGCCAGCAGCACGGCGATGGCGCCCTTGCCGCTGTCCAGAAGCAGCGTGGCCAGCGCCGCTGGCTTGTTGCCGGTGCGCAGCACATTGGTCGCGCCGATATTGCCCGAGCCGATCCGGCGCAGGTCGCCCAGCCCCAGCGCCCGGGTGATGACGATGCCGAAGGGGATCGAGCCCAGAAGATAGCCGATGACGGCCCAGAGGATCAGGCTCATGCGTCCGCTCCGAAGACGCGGCGGCCGGCGACCCAAGTGCCCAGCACCCGGCCCTCCATCCGCGCGCCGTCGAAGGGAGTGTTCTTCGACTTCGACAGCAGGGTGAAGCGGTCCAGCACGAAGGGCGCGTCCGGGTCGAACAGCAGCAGGTCGGCCGGCGCCCCCGCCGCAAGCCGCCCGCCCGGCAGACCCAGCCGCCGCGCCGGATTGAGCGACATCGCCCGCCACAGCTGCGGCAGGCTCAGCCCGCCCTGGTGGTAAAGCCGCATCGCCGCCGGCAGCAGGGTCTGCAGCCCCACCGCGCCCGGCGCCGCCTCGGCAAAGGGCAGGCGCTTGCTTTCCTCGTCCTGCGGGGTGTGGAAGCTGGCGATCACGTCGATCAGCCCCTCGGCCACCGCCTCGACCATGGCCAGCCGGTCCTCCTCGGAGCGGAGCGGCGGGGTGAAGCGGAAGAAGGTGCGATAGCCGCCCACGTCATATTCGTTGAGCGTCAGGTGGTGGATCGAGATACCGGCACTCACGTCCAGCCCGGCATCGCGCGCCCGCTTCAAGGCCGGCAGGCTGGCCGCGACGGTGATCTGGTCGGCATGGTAGCGGGCGCCGGTCATCGCCACCAGCGCCAGGTCGCGGTCGAGCCCCATCACCTCGGCCATGGGCGAGACCGCGGGCAGGCCGTAGAGCGAGGCGAACTTGCCGCCGGTCGCCGCGGCACCCCTGGACAGGCCCGGCTCCTGCGGATGGCCGACGATCAGCGCGCCCAGGCCGCGGGCATAGGTCATGCAGCGCGACAGGAGCCGGGTGTCCGAAACCACCCGCACCCCGTCGGTGAAGGCCACGGCGCCGGCATCCTGCAGAAAGCCCATCTCGACCATCTCGCGCCCTTCGCGGGCGCGGGTCAGCGCCGCCATGTGGCGGATGTTCACCGGCGCGTCGGCCGCCCGGCGGGTGGCGAATTCCAGCGATTCCGGCGCATCGATCGGCGGCATCGTGTCGGGCCGCGCAATCACCGTGGTCACGCCCCCCGCCGCCGCCGCCAGCCCGGCGCTGCGGAAGCTTTCCTTGTGCCGCTCGCCCGGCTCGCCGATCTTGACGCCCCAGTCGATCAGCCCGGGCGCGAGGCATTTGCCGCCGCAGTCGATCAGCTCGGCGCCTTGCGGGGCGTCGGCACCCATGGCTTCGATCCGGCCGTCGCGGACGGTCAGCGAGCCTTCCTCGACCGATTGCGCCTCGGGGTCGACCAGCCGGGCATTGTGGAAGTGCAGGATCATGCCATCATCTCCGCCGCCTTGGCGCCGCGCTCGGCGCGCAGGTTGCGCGCCAGAAGGTCCATCGCCGCCATGCGCACCGCGACCCCCATTTCCACCTGGTCCTGGATCACCGAACGGTTGATGTCGTCGGCGATGGTGCCGTCGATCTCGACCCCGCGATTCATCGGCCCCGGATGCATGACGATGGCATCGGGCGCCGCCAGCGCCAGCTTCTCGGCGTCCAGCCCCCAGCGGTGGTAATATTCCCGCTCGGACGGGATGAAGCCGCCGTCCATGCGTTCCTTCTGCAGGCGCAGCATCATCACCACATCGGCGCCCTTCAGCCCCTCGCGCATGTCCTCGTAGACCTCGCAGCCCCAGTCGCGGGCGCCCGAGGGCATCAGCGTCGCCGGGCCGACCAGGCGCAGCCGGTTCTCCATCTTGCCCAGCAGGATCAGGTTCGAGCGCGCCACCCGGCTATGGGCGATATCGCCGCAGATCGCCACGGTCAGCCGGTGCAGCCGCCCCTTGGCGCGGCGGATGGTCAAGGCGTCCAGAAGCGCCTGGGTCGGATGCTCGTGCCGGCCGTCGCCCGCGTTCAACACCGCGCAATTCACCTTCTGCGCCAAGAGATCCACGGCGCCCGACTGCGGATGGCGCACCACCAGCAGGTCGGGATGCATGGCGTTCAACGTCAGCGCGGTGTCGATCAGCGTCTCGCCCTTCTTCACCGAACTGGTCTGCATCGCCATGTTCATCACATCGGCGCCCAGCCGCTTGCCGGCCAGCTCAAAGCTCGACTGCGTGCGGGTCGAGGCCTCGAAGAACATGTTGATCTGCGTCATCCCCGCCAAGGCATCGGAATGCTTCACCGTGCGGCGGTTCAGATCAACATAGGTCTCGGCCAGATCGAGAAGCGTGGTGATTTCGGGGGGGGCGAGCGGCTCGATCCCCAGAAGATGGCGGGCACGGAACATGGCTTGATCCCCAAGGTCGCGGTCGCGCCTTCTATGGCAAATGGCGGGGCGGGCGGCAAGCAGCCCCTTGCCTTGGCGCGGATTTTGCCGCATCGCGGAATCATGCGTGAACAGATCGGCCTTGTCAGTTTCGTCTCCTCGGGTCCGGGCGACCCCGAACTCCTGACCCTGCGCGCCGCACGGCTGTTGGCCCAGGCGGATGTGGTGCTTTACGACGACCTCGCCTCGGGCCCGGTGCTGGACCAGGCCGGCCCGCAGGCCGTGCGCATTTCGGTCGGCAAACGCGCCGGCCGGCCCTCGGCCAAACAGGAACATGTCAACGCCCTGCTGATCGAACATGCGCAGGCGGGCAAGCATGTGGTGCGGCTGAAATCCGGCGATTCGGGCATATTCGGCCGGCTGGAAGAGGAACTGGCGGCGCTGCGCAGCCACGGCATCCCGTTCCAGATCGTGCCGGGCGTGCCCTCGGCCATGGCCGCGGCCGCCGTCGCCGGCCTGCCGCTGACCCGACGCCAGACCGCGCGCCGGCTGCAATTCGTCACCGGCGCCGACGTGACCGGCGGCCTGCCCGAGGACCAGAACTGGGCCGCCCTGGCCGATCCGCGCGCCACCACCGTGGTCTTCATGGGCCAGCGCACCTTCCCGCGCATGGCGGCGCTGCTGGTCGAAAACGGCCTGCCCCCCGACACCCCCGCCCTGCTGGCCGAGGCGGTGGGCCATCCGCATCAGCGCCTGATCCGCACCACCGTCGCCGCCCTGGCCAGGCAGCTGGCCAGCGAAGGCCCCAGCCCGCATCCGGCGCTGATCCTCTACGGCCCGCTGGCCGAGGGGAACTGAACCCGGCCGCTTCTTCGTTCTTCAAATACCCAATATTGCACCCGCGCCGCCAAAAGCTATTCTGGCCGCCGAAAGAGGGATCGTCATGCTGGGTTTCGTCACCATCCAGGACCAGACGCCGGGCGCCGGCGACCGGCTGCTGACCGCCACGGCCGAGCGGCTGGCCGCCGCCGGGCTGCGGCTGGCCGGCGCGGTGCAGATCAATACCGAGATCAGCCCCGGCTGCGAATGCGACATGGACCTGCGCATCCTGGGCGACGCCGGCCCGCTGGTGCGCATCACCCAGTCGCTGGGCGCGGGCTCGCAGGCCTGCCGGCTGGATACCGGCGCGCTGGCCCAGGCCGTCGCCCGCACGGAAACGGTGCTGGACCGCGGCGCCGAATTGCTGATCGTCAACAAGTTCGGCAAGCAGGAATGCTTCGGCCGCGGCTTTCGCGACACCATCGCCCGCGCGCTGGCTGCCGGCATCCCGGTGCTGGTGCATGTGCCCGACGAACAACTGCCGGGCTTTCGCGACTTTGCCGGCGACCTGGCCGAAGAGTTGCGGCCGGAACAGATCGACGACTGGTGCCGCGCCCGCCTGGCGGATTCCGCCGCATGACCGTGCAGATCGACGCGCGCGGCCTGTTGTGCCCCCTGCCGGTGCTGCGGCTGCGCAAGCGGCTGATGGCGCTGCCCCGGGGCGCGCGGGTCACGCTGCTGGCCACCGACCCCGCCGCCGTGATCGACGTGCCGCATTTCTGCGCCGAATCCGGCCACCGGCTGATCGGCAGCCGCGAGGTGGCGCCGGGCGAGACCGAATATACCGTCGAGCGCGGCCCCGCCTGCGCGATCGCCGCGGACTGATGCTGGCGATCTTCCTGAAGACCCTGCCGTTCTTTCTCGTTATCGGCACGGGCTGGCTGGCCGGGCGCACGCGCTTCTTCCCGCCCGAGGCGACCGGCTGGCTGACGAAATTCGTCTTCTACTTCGCGCTTTCGGCCATGCTGTTCCGCTTTGCCGCGACGCTGGACGTGGCCAGCCTTTTCGACCCGGCCTTCGTCCTGGCCTATCTGTCGGGGTCTGCCGCGCTTTGGGCGCTGGGATTTGCGGTGGCGCGCTGGCGCCGCCAGCCGCTCGCCGCCGCGGCGATGGAGGCGCATACCGCGATGACCGGCAATACCGGCTTTCTGGGCGTGCCGATGCTGGTCGTGCTGCTGGGCGAGCGTGCCATCGGCCCGGTGCTGATGGTGCTGACCATCGACATGGTGGTGTTCTCGACCCTCATCACCCTGATCGTCACCGCGGCAAGGCAGGGGCGGGTGCGGCTTTCGACGCTGGTGCCCTTGCTGCGCGGCATCGTCTCGAACCCGATGATCGTCTCGATGCTGGCCGGCTTGGCCTGGGCCGGGCTGCAGCTGCCGATGCCGGGACCGCTGGACGAGTTCCTGGCGCTCTTGGGCGCCTCGGCCACGCCGGGGGCACTCTTCGCCATCGGTGCCAGCCTCGCCGGCCGCGCGGCCGAGCGCATGGGCCCGGCACTCTGGCTCAGCTTCGCCAAGCTGGTGCTGCATCCGCTGGCCGTGGGCATCGCCGCGCTGGCGGTCTTCGGGGTCGAGCCCTATGCGGCGGGGGTGATGATCGCCGCCGCCAGCCTGCCGGTCGCCGGCAATGTCTATATCCTTGCGCAATATTTCGGCACCGCCGTGCAGCGCGTCTCGGCGGCCATCCTGATCTCGACCGCGGCCAGCATCGCCACGGTTCCCGTCGTCATTCACTGGATCACGAAAGGCTAGACCATGCGCGACATCTCGGCCCTGACGCTCGACAACCTGCTGTTCCGGATGGACGAAGACGGCATCGCCACCGTCACCCTGAACCGCGCCGCCAAGCGCAACGCGCTGAACGCCGAGACCATCGAGGAACTGGTCGAGGTCTTTTCCGCCCTGCCCGCCTCGGGCGCCCGCGCCGTGGTGCTGCGCGCCGAGGGGCCGCATTTCTGCGCCGGGCTGGACCTGGTCGAGCACGGGCGCGAAGAGCGCAGCCCGGCCGAGTTCATGCGCATCTGCCTGCGCTGGCACGAAGCCTTCAACAAGATCGAATACGGCGGCGTGCCGGTCATCGCGGCGCTGAAGGGCGCGGTCGTGGGCGGCGGGCTGGAGTTGGCCTCCTCGGTCCATATCCGGGTCATGGACGAGACCACCTATTTCGGCCTGCCCGAGGGCCAGCGCGGGCTGTTCACCGGCGGCGGTGCCACCATCCGCGTGCCGCGGCTGATCGGCCAGGCGCGCATGGTGGACATGATGCTGACCGGCCGGCTCTATTCCGGGGACGAGGCAGTGCAGGTCGGGCTGGCGCAATACCGCGTGGCAGACAGCGAGGCCATGGCCTATGATCTTGCCCGTCGCGTGGCGCAGAACACGCCCTTGTCGAATTTCGCCGCCTGCTCGGCGATCTCGCATATGCAGAACATGTCGGGGCTGGACGCCGCCTATGCCGAATCCATGGTCGCCGGCATCGTCAACACCCAGGACGCCGCCAAGGGCCGGCTGGACAGCTTTGCCCAGGGCACGGCGCAAAAGATCAAGCCGGGCGAGGCAGGCTGATCCTGCCGGGTTTCGGCCGCAAGAAACGGATCGCGGCCGCGTGCCAAGGCGGCAACATGCCCTGCGCAACCGGCCCCGGGGGTCGAAGGAGGGAAGATCATGCCGGTACCGACCGCCACCAACCGCCCCATGACGCCGCTGGAATGGGCGATGCTGCTGGCCCTGTCGGCGGTCTGGGGCGGGTCGTTCTTTTTCAACGCCGTGGCGGTGCGGGAACTGCCGGTGTTCACCGTGGTCGTGTCGCGCGTGGCGCTGGCCGCGCTGATCCTTTTGGCCGTCCTGCGGCTGCGGGGCGAGCGGATGCCGCGCGGCCGCGCGGTCTGGGCGGCCTTCCTGGGCATGGGCATGCTGAACAATGCCGTCCCGTTTTCGCTGATCGTCTGGGGACAGCAGCATATCGCCTCGGGCGCGGCTTCGATCCTGAATGCCGCGACGCCGCTTTTCACCGTGATCCTCGCCCATGTCCTGACCAGCGACGAGCGCATGACCGGCGGCAAGCTGGCCGGGGTGCTGATCGGCTTTGCCGGCGTGGCCGTGATGATCGGCGCGGATGCGCTGCGCGACCTGGGCGCGCATGTCGTGGCGCAGCTTGCCTGCCTGGCCGGGGCGCTGTCCTATGGTTTCGCGGGCATCTACGGGCGCCGCTTCCGCGCGATGGGGGTCAGCCCGATGAGCACGGCGACCGGACAGGTGATCGCATCGAGCCTGATCCTGCTGCCGCTTGTCGCGGTCGTCGACCGGCCATGGACGCTGGCGGCGCCAAGCCCGGCGGCCATCTTTGCGCTGATCGGCCTGGCGGCGATTTCGACTGCGCTGGCCTATGTGCTGTATTTCCGCATCCTGGCCACGGCGGGCGCAACCAATCTCGTGCTGGTGACATTCCTGATCCCGGTCAGCGCCATCCTTCTGGGCCTCCTGTTCCTGGGCGAAACCCTTCAACCGCGCCATGGCGCCGGCATGGCGCTGATCGGCCTGGGGCTGGCGGCGATCGACGGGCGGCCCTGGCGGGCCGCGGGGCGGCGCAGCCGGGCCGGCTGAACGATGCCCCGATCACAGCCAGCCCAGGAGGCGCCACCACAACCAATCGAGCGGCATCAGCACCAGGAAGGTCAGCAGCGCCAGCGGCACGGTGATGCGCAGCACATGGCCCAGCTTTTCGCCCGAAAGCTGCATGGCCAGCACGAAGGGTCCGACCTGATAGGGAAAGATCACCGTGGCAAAGCCGACCACCTGGGTCATCAGCACCGCCTTGAGCGACAGGCCCGTGGCGGCGGCCAGGTCCGGCGCCATGGGCGTCAGCACGGTGGGCACGCCGGGATTGGTCGTGACCAGCCCCATCAGCCCCGACATCGAGGTCAGCGACAGGAAATTGGCGAAGCGCGCGCCCTGCCGCAGCGGCAGCCAGTCCTGCAAGACCCCGCCCAGCACGCTGCCCAGCCCCGAGGCATTGACCACCGCCCCCAGCGCCAGCGCGCCGGCGACGAACAGCACCATGCCGAAATCCACCGAGGCGTTGAACTGCTTGGGCGGCACCGCGCCCAGCCCCGGCATCAGCAGCAGAACCGCCGTGGCGATCCCGATCCAGGCCGGGCCGATGCCGTGCAGGCGGTCGGTCATCCACAGGGCCAGCGTGGCGGCAAGGATCAGCGCCACCCGCCGCTCCTGCGGCGATAGCGGAGTCCGGGCGGCGGTTTCGGTGCAGCCGGGCTCGATCCGGTCGGGGAACAGCGCGACGACCAGCGCCACGGTCAACGCCGATTTCAGGATCCCCAGCACCGGGTAATGCAGCAGCAGATAGGACATGTAGCCGAAGGTGACGCCGTGCTGACCCTCGGCCGCACCGGCCAGGATCATGTTGGGGATGTTCGAGGGCAGGATGGCAAAGCTCGGCATGTTGCAGGCCATGGTCAGCGCCACCGCCAGGCCGATGCGCCCGTTCGAACCCTTGTGCAGCCCCAGCCGCTCGGCCAGCGCCATGCCGACCGGCACCAGCACCACCGCCCGGCCGACCGACGAGGGCATGACGAAACCCAGCGCCATCGCCGCCAGCGTCATCACCAGGACCAGCCGCAGGTAGCTGCCGCCCGCCAGCGGCGCCAGCACCCCGGCGATCCGCCCGCCCAGCCCCGAGCCGGTGATCGCCGCCCCGATGACGAAGCCCGACACGATCAGCCAGACCGCGGCCGAGCCGAAGCCGGCAAAGACCAGCTCGGGCGGCGCAAGGCCGGGGATCAGCACCGCGGCGAAGAAGATCAGCGAGGTCAGGAAGGGCGGGACCAGCCCGGTGCTCCACAAGGCCAGCGTGACCAGCACAACCGCGGCATTGCGGCCCAGCGGCTGCGGCACCGGCCCGACGGCCAGCAGGACGGCCAGGACCAGGCCGGCAAGAAAGACGAGGGGACGGACGGAAAGCTTCATGGCGGCGCCTGCACAGGAGAACGGCGCAAGCTAGACAGAAGCCGGCCTCCTGCGTAAGTTCGCCATCATGACAAAAGATGTCGATGATCCGCCAAGCCTGCGCTTCGATCCCAGCGGCACCGCCTTTGTCCTCGATCCGGCGCGGCCGGTGCTGGCGCATGGGCGCGACCTGGCGGCGGGCGCGCATGTCGCCCCCCATGCCCATCCGCGCGGCCAGCTTCTGTGGGCGGCCGAGGGGCTGTTGCGGCTGGGCGCCGAGGACGGGGTCTGGCTGGTGCCGCCCGGCTTCGGCATCTGGATCCCCGGCGGCACGCGGCACGAGATGCGGGTGGTCTCGCGTCCCGGCACCGGGGCGCGGACGCGCAATCTTTACGTCGATCCCTCCTGCCCGGTGCGGCCCGCGGGGCGGGGATGCGAGGTGCTGCCGATCTCGGCCCTGCTGCGCGAGGTGGTCCTGCGCATGGCGGCCGAACGGGACGCCGGCCGCCTGGCCCGGCTAGGCGCGGTGGCGCTGGACGAGATCGCGGCGGCGCAGCCCGCGCCCCTCGACCTGCCCGGCGGGCAGGATCCGCGGCTGCGGCGGCTGACGGCGCATCTGGGCCGCCATCCCTCGGACCCGCGGCCGCTGCCGCTGCTGGCGGCCGAGGCCGGGGCCAGCCCCCGCACGCTCGAGCGGCTATTCCGGGCTGAGACGGGCCTGTCCTTTCGCGACTGGCGCAGCCGGGTGCGGCTGCTGGCCGCCATCGCGCGCCTTGAGCGGGGCGAAAGCAGCACCACCATCGCGCATTCGCTGGGCTATCGCAGCGCCAGCGCCTTCGTCGCGGCCTTTCGCAGCCATTTCGGCGCGCCGCCGCAAAGCTATCTGCGCAACCGCGCCAGCCGTCCGCCGGAGAGCCGGCAGCCCTGACGGGCCGCCGCCTAGTCCACCGGGCGGATCAGTTTTCTTTCCAGCACGCGCAACACGGTGGGCAGGTCGTGGCCGCGCTTGAGAATGCGCCCGTCCATGCCGATCACCGCGTATTGGCCCTGCGCATTGCGCAGCCTGGGACGCTTTTCGATGCGATAAAGCGGATGTTCGGCCGCGCGGCGAAAGATCGAGAAGACCGCCATGTCGCGCAGGAAGGACATGGCATAGTCGCGCCACTCGCCCGCCGCGACCATGCGGCCATAGAGGGACAGGATGACACCCAGTTCGGCCCGGTCGAAGGCCACGCGATCATGTTCGGACGGGAAACCGAAGGGCGCATTCATCATGAAGGAATGGTGACACCGCCCCGGCGCGCAGGCAACGAAAAAGGGCGGCCCCGCGCCGGGCCCCGCGCGATTCTGGCCTAAAGACCCGCCCGCCGGCGCCCGGCCATGCGCGCCAGCGTGCCGTCGCGCCACATGCCCTCGTGCACGCCGACCATGACGACATGGCCCGCGATCAGCGCCAGAAGCAGCCAGGCCAGTTCGCCATGCAGCGCCTCGCCCGCGCTGACCATCCAGACGATCGGCGGCTGCTGGGCCGGGAAGATCTCGAATCCGAAGGGGGCAAAGGCACGCTCGCCGCCATAGGCGCGCAGCAGGGCCGCGACCGGCATCACGACCATGACCAGGTACAGCGCCAGATGGCCCAGCCGCGCCGCCAGCCCCTGGAAGCCGGGCCCGTGATCCGGCCGACGGCCGTGGTTCGCCAGCGCCCAGCCCACCCGCAGGACGATCAACAGGAACAGCACCGTCCCCACCGGCTGATGCGAGCCGACGAAAAAGGACACCAGCGGCGTGCGCCCCAGCACCGCCCGCAGCCCCATGCCCAAGAACTGCCACAGCATCAGCGCGGCGATGCTCCAATGCAGCAGGCGCGTCACCTGCCCGTAAACCCGTTCGGTATCGCGCCAGGGCAGGGATCTGGAGGGCATGGTTCCGCGCACAAAGTTGACTAAATTCCTTAGCGACATTATGGCCATGGCCGCAGACGGGCAAGGCCCGCAATCCGGTGCCTGGGGTAACATGGTTGTCAGCGCGATCCTTTCCTTACGATTTCTCCCTTCCCGGCCGCGGCGGACCTGACATGGATACGCGTCACGACATCCCGGCCGAGACCGGCTGTCCCCTGACCGAGGCGCAGGAGGGGCTGTGGTATGTCCAGGCGCTTGACCCGCAGAACCCGATCCTGAACACCGGGCAATATCTGGAACTGACCGGCCCGCTGGACCCCGACGCGCTGGCCCAGGCCGTGCAGCGCACCATCGCCGAGACCCCGGCCCTGGCGCTGCGCTTCGCAGCCGGGCCCCAGGGGCCGCGGCAATGGGTCGGCCTGCCGCCGATGCTGGGCTTTGCCGATCTCTCGGCCCAGCCCGATGCCGAGGCGCAGGCCCTGGCACAGATGCGTGCCGACAGCCGGCGCCCGCTGGACCTTGGCTGCGAGCCGGCAGGGGCGCTGACCCTGTTCGCCCTGGGCCCCGAACGGCACCTGCTATACGAACGCATACACCACCTGGCCATCGACGGCTATGGCATGGTGCTGGTGACGAACCGCATCGCCGCGCATTACGCCGCGCTGGTGGCCGGGGCGCCCGTGCCCGAGCCCTTTGGCCCGCTGTCGCTGGCGGCCGAGGAGGACGCGGCCTGGCGCGCCTCGCCCCGCCGGCAGGCCGACCGCGACTGGTGGCATGCCGAACTGGCCGGCTTGCCCGAGGTCGCCGGACTGGCGCCGGGCCGCGCGGTCAGCGGGCCCGATTTCCTGCGCGACACCCGCATGCTGCCCCAGGCCCTGCTGGATCGGCTGGCGGGCTATGCCGCCCGGCACCGGCTGGGCTGGCCCGATGTGCTGAATGCGCTGACCGGCGCCTATCTGGCGCGCTGGACCGGGGGCGAGGCGGTGATCGGCCTGCCCTTCATGGCGCGGATGGGCCGCAAGATCGCGCAGGTGCCCTGCATGGCGATGAACGTGCTGCCGCACCGGCTGCGGCTGGACGAGGACGCGCCCCTGCCCGAATGGCTGGCCGCGCAGTCGAAACGCATGGCGCAGGGCCGCCGCCGCGGCCTTTACCGCAGCGAGCTTCTGCGCCGCGAGCTGGGACTGGTCGGCGGCACCAGGCGGCTTTATGGGCCGCTGGTGAACGTGCAGCCCTTTGACAAGCCGCCGGAATTTCCGGGGCTCGACTGCCGGCTGCATATCCTCGGCGCCGGCGCGGTCGACGACCTGACGCTGACCTTCCGCGGCGATCCGGCCGCGGGCATGATCTTCGAGGTGGACGCGAATCCCGCTCTCTATACGCCCGAGGAGGTGCGCGGCCATGGCGACCGGCTGGTCGCGTTTCTGGAGGCCGCGCTGGCCGCCGAAACCCTGGCCGAGGTGCCGACCGCAAGCCCGGCCGAGATCGCCGCGGCAAAGGCGCGGGCCGAGGCGACCCGCCATCCCCTGCCCGACACCACGCTCACCGCGCTGATCGCGGCGCAGCTTGCCGCCACGCCCGCGGCGCCGGCCGTCAGCTTTGGCGCCGAGAGCCTGAGCTTTGCCGATCTCGACCGCCGCAGCGCCGCCCTGGCCGCGCGGCTGCAAGACCTTGGCGCCGGCCCCGACCGCATCGTCGCCGTGGCGCTGGAGCGATCACTGGAACTGCCCCTCGCGCTGCTGGCGATCCTGCGCGCCGGCGCGGCCTATCTGCCCCTGGACCCTGCCCATCCGCCCGAGCGCATCGCCCGCATCCTGGCGCAGGCCCGGCCGGTGGCGGTGCTGGCCACGGCCGACCTTGCCGGGCTGTTCCCGGCCGGCACCGAGCTGCTGCTGCCCACCGACTGGCCCGCCGAGGGTCGGCCCACGGGGACGCCGCAGCCGGGCGACCTGGCCTATGTGATTTTCACCTCGGGCTCGACCGGCGAGCCCAAGGGCGTGGCCGTCGAGCATCGCGCCATCGTCAACCGGCTTTTGTGGATGCAGGCACATTACGGCATCGCTTCGGACGACCGCATCCTGCAAAAGACCCCGGCGACCTTCGATGTCTCGGTCTGGGAGTTCTTCCTGCCGATGATGGCCGGGGCCGAACTGGTCATGGCGCCGCCCGGCGCGCATCGCGATCCCGCCGCCATCGCCCGGCTGATCCGGGACCGCGCCATCACCACCTGTCATTTCGTGCCGTCGATGCTATCGGCCTTCCTGGCCTCGCCCGCCTCGCAGGGGCTGGCGATGCGCCGGGTGTTCTGCTCGGGCGAGGAGCTGACGGCGGATCAGCGCGACCGCTTCCACGCCCGCATCCGGGCCGAGCTGCACAACCTCTATGGCCCGACCGAGGCGGCGGTGGACGTGAGCTATTGGCCCGCCGGGCCCGAGGATCGCGCCAACCCCATCCCCATCGGCTGGCCGGTCTGGAACACGGCGCTGGAGGTGCTGGACGACCGCATGCGCCCGGTGCCGCCGGGCCTGGCCGGGCACCTGTATCTGGGCGGCGTGCAGCTGGCGCGCGGTTATCTGGGCCGGGCGGACCTGACGGCGGAACGCTTCATCGACGCGCCCCAGGGCCGGCTTTACGCGACCGGCGACCTGGCGCGGCTGCGGCTGGACGGGGCGGTGGTCTATCTTGGCCGCTCGGACCATCAGGTCAAGATCCGCGGGCTGCGGGTCGAGCTGGGCGAGATCGAGGCGGCGATCATGGCCACCGGCCTTGCCCGCGAATGCGTGGTGATCGCGCGCGAGGACCATGCCGGAGAAAAGCGCCTCGTCGCCTATCTGGTGCCGGCGGCGGACTGGCGACCGGGGCTGCTGGCCGAGCGGCTGGCGGCTGGCCTGCCCGCCTATATGCTGCCCGCGGCCGAAGTGGCGCTAGAGTCGCTGCCGGTCACGTCGAACGGCAAGCTGGACCGCAAGGCGCTGCCGGCGCCGGCATTCGCCGCCTCGGGCCGGGCGGCCGAAAGCGCGACCGAGCGCCTGCTGGCGCGGCTTTACGCCGAGATCCTGCACCTGGACGCCCCCGCCCCGGCCGAGGCGGATTTCTTCGCGCTGGGGGGAGATTCGCTGTCCGCCGTACGGCTGGCGCAGGCGCTGGAGGCCGAGACGGGCCGCGATCCCGGCCTGGGCACCATCTTCGAGCAGCCGGTGCTTGCCGCGCTGGCCGCGGCGCTGGACGCGCAGGCACCCCGCGACGACGGGCTGGGCCCCTTGATCCTGCTGGCCGAGGGCGATGCCCAGGCCGCGCCGCTGTTCCTGATTCACCCGGCCGGCGGGCTTGCCTGGGGTTATCGCGGCCTGGCACGGCGCATCGCGCCCAGCCGGCGGGTCTGGGGGCTGCAACATCCCGGCCTGGACCCGGCGGTGCCGATGCCGGAAAGCCTGGCCGCGCTGGCGCAGGACTATGCGCAGCGCATCGCCGCGCTGGCGCCGCGGGGCCAGGTGCATCTGGCCGGCTGGTCGGTCGGCGGCATCCTGGCGCAGGAAATCGCCGCGATCCTGGCGGAAGCCGGCCGCGAGCCCGGCCTGGTCGCCATGCTGGACAGCTATCCCTGCGACGCCTGGCGCGACGAGCCCGAGCCGGACCCGGTCGCCGCCCTGCGCGCGCTGCTGGCCATTGCCGGCTACGACCCCGAGGCGCATCGCGAGCTGGACACACGCGAGGCGGTGGTGGCCTTCCTGCGCCGCGGCGACAGCGCGCTGGGGGCGCTGCCGGCGCAGGTACTGGACGGGGTGGTGCGCACGGTGACCGGCACCAACCGGCTGATCCGCGGCCATCACCATCGCCGCCTTGCCGGCACGATCACGCATTTCCGCGCCGCCCGCGACCACAAGGACCGCACGCTGACGCCCGAAATGTGGGCGCTCTATGCCGAGGGGCTGGAGGTCATCGACTTGCCCTTCCTGCATGCCGAGATGACCTCGGCCGAGGCCACGGCCCTGATCGCGCCGGAGCTGGTCAAAAGGCTGGCCGAGGGCTGACCGGCCGGCGCCGTCCCGGCCCTGCCCCCGACCGGCGCGCGGGCCGGCGGCGGCTGCGGGCGGGCCAAGGCCAATGCGACGAGGCCGCAGACTAGCCCGCCGATCAGCCCGCCCAGGCCCAGCAGGACGTCATCCGCATCCGGTCCCGGCACGGCCATGGCCGGAGGCGAAGGCGGGACGAGGCCCGGCACCCCCGGCTGCACCTGCGCGACGCCCAGCCCGCACAGCACCAGGCCCAGCAGGACAAGCGCATATCTGGCGAACACCATCCCCGTCTCCGTTCTTGCCTGCGGCCACAGCAGCACAAGAAGATTGAGATCCGGTTAATCCGCCGTTGCAAAGGGCAGGACCAGCGGGAACGAGCCCGCCAGGGTCTGGATATGGATCAGCCCCGGCAGCACATGCAGCTGCGCGCGATGGCCCGGATGGCGGGCCAGATCGGCGACGAATTGCATCGTGGCGGGCGCCGGTCCGTCCGGCGGCGGGCCGTCGCTGCCCGAGCGCTTCTCGCGGTCGCCCAAGGCCACCAGCAGCGGCAGCGAGGCGGGCGCGGCCTCTTGCGCCACGCGGCGGATCAGCGCCTCGTCCCACCAGATCGAGGGGCTGATCGCGGCATGGCGGGCAAAGCCCTGCGGCCGCGCCAGCAGCGCGTAAAGCGTGAACAGCCCGCCGAAACTGTGCCCCCAGAGCGTGCGGCGGGCCGGATCGACGGGCAGGCCGGCCTCGGCCGCCTGCCGCAGCGGGCCGGTCAGCCGGTCGTGAAAGATCGCCGCGCCGCCGGCCATGCGGCCTTCGTGGACATGGTCGGGGCGCAACCCGTCGCCCGGCCCGTCCGGCGCGGTGAAGTCCAGCGTCCGCAATTCGCGGGCGAATTGGCGGTCGGTGTCATAGCCGATGCCGACAATCATCAGGCCGGGGGCCAGCGCCAGATGCTCGGGCGTCAGGAAGTCGAAGGCGGCATTGCCGTCCAGCATGTAAAGCACCGGCCAGCCCCTGGCCGGCGCCGGCGCCCTGGGCACCGCCAGGAACAGCCGGTAGCTGGACCCGACCGCCACCACCTTCTGCGACAGCGCATGGGTCGGCGCCCCGGTCTGAAAGATGCGCAGTTCGGCCTGTTTCCTGGCGTGATCCGGCCCGACCTGTCCAAGCTGCGACATGATGCGACAATTCCCCCTGTTCACAAAGCCCTGCATCCTTGCCGGCGTTAGTTGACAAGGACGGTCAGGAATATAGGTTGCCCGCTGACCGAAGCCAGCCCTGATCGGGGTCAGCCAAAGCGAGTCCTGGTCTGTTTTCAAGGAGTTTCTCATGGCATATCCATCGCGCCCCGCACTTCGCGCCCTGCTGGGGGCCTCGGCGCTTGCGCTTTCGGTGATCGCGGGCCCCGTCCTGGCCGAAACCGTCTTTACCAAGCCGCTGGTCGAGTTCGCCGGCCGGGTCAGCGCCGGCGGCGTCGATCGCGCCCCGGTCCACAAGGGCGGCAAGGCGGTGATCGAGGGCCAGAACCTGATCCCCGGCCAGACCGTCACGCTGATGCGCGGCACCACCACGCTGAACGCCGAGCCGATCACCGTCGATGCCGAGGGCGGGTTCAGCTTTGCGCTGGATGTCGACGCCGAGGCCGAGACCGGCTTGCAGCCCATCGTGGTCGTCACCGAGAACCCGGCCTCGGCCGAGGTGGTCGAGCTGAAGGTCTCGCCCGAGGTGGCGGTCGCGGGGACCGAGAAACTCGCCGTCGCCAGCGAGCCGGTGGTGCGCGGTCTTTACCAGGTGAAGTTCAGCGAGGCTGCGAATGCCGCATTCGTGACCAGCGCGGTCGGCCGGCCGCCAGTCAAGGAATCGAAGCTGGTCAAGATCAATGCCGAGACGCTGAAGATCGAGGCCGAGGCGACCCCCGGCGCCGCGCCCGCCCGTCCCGATGGCAGCGACGGCGGCGTCTTCGCGGTCTATGGCATCGATGTCGACGAGGCGAACGGCCATGTCTGGGTGACCAATACCCGCCAGGACACGGCGGCGGTCTACAAGCAGTCCGACCTGTCTCTGGTCAAGCAGTTCGAGCCGGGCGCCGTGCCCCATGCCCGCGACGTGGTGGTGGACGAGGCCAACGGCCGCGCCTATGCCAGCGCCACCGGCACGCCCGAGATCAAGGTCTTCGACACCAAGACGCTGGAACCGCTGGAGCCGATCACCATCCAGTCGCAGATCCGCGGCGAGGAGTTCTCGACCATGGCGCTGGACATCGACGAGGCGGGCGGCAAGCTGGTGACCGTCAGCCTGTCCACGCCGGAGGCGGCGGTGGTCGACCTGGCCTCGGGCGAGGTCAAGGTGATCCCGCTGCCCGGCACCAAGGCCGCCTCGGGCGTGGCCTACGACCCGCAGGAAGGGCTGATCTTCGTCGCCTCGCAGGCCACCGACAACCTGCTGATCGTCAAGGCCGAGACCGGCGAAGTCCTGCATGACGTGGCCGTGGGCGCCGGTCCGCTGAACGTGGCCTTCGAGCCGGTCGGCCGCCTGGCCTATGTCGCCAATCGCGGCGCCGGCACCATCGCCGTGGTCAGCCCCGAGGGCGAGATCGTCGCCAATCTCGACGCCGGCAGCTATCCGAACCAGCTGCGCGCCGACGGCAAGGGCAATGTCTGGGCGGTCAACAAGTCGCGGGGCGAGGACGACGAGGCGGGCGACCGCATCTGGCGCATCACCCCCGCCACGGAGTAAGAGGGCCTCGACCCTGCCGGGGCGTTCGCGCCCCGGCGCATGAGCCAACGGACCCGCCATGACCCTGACCCGCCCGCTGCTTGCCGCCTTTACCCTGATCGCCTCGCTTGGCGTTGCCGCAGCGGATGTGGTGGCCACCGACATCCTGGGGCGCGAGGTGCATCTGCCCGAGCCCGCCCGCCATATCGTGCTGGGCGAGGGGCGGCACCTGTCGGTGCTGGGCCTGATGCACGACGATCCGGTGGCGCTGGTTTCCGGCTGGCGGCTGGACAAGGCGCTGGACGAGCCGACCATGCAGGCTTACCGCGAGAAATTCCCCGACATCGACCAGATCCGCCCGGTCGGCTCGGGCAATCGCGACATCTCGGCCGAGGCGATCATCGCGCTGCATCCCGACCTGGTGGTGCTGACGCTGATCGACCAGAACGATCCCGGCATGGAGGTCGCCCGCCAGCAGATCGAGGCGGCGGGCATTCCGGTCGCCTATGTCGATTTCTTCTCGCACCCGCAGGAGAACTCGATCCCCAGCCTGCGCATCCTGGGCAAGCTGACCGGCGCCGAGGATCGAGCCGAGGAATTCGCCAGCTTCTACGACAGCCGGCTGGCCCGCATCCGCGACCGGCTGGCCGAGCCCGGCATCGCCCGGCCGCGCGTGTTCTTTCACGTCCATGCGGCGCCGCAGAACTGCTGCTCGACCGTCGGCAGCGGGGTGTTTCACGACTTCATCACCACGGCCGGCGGGCAGAATATCGGCCATGACACCGTCAAGGGCGTGCTGGGCAATGTCAGCCTGGAATACCTGATCGGCGCCGACCCGGATGTCTATATCGCCACCGGCGGTACGCATATGGCGGCGCGGGGCGGGCTGGTTCTGGGCTCGGGCGTGGATGCCGAAACCGCGCAGGCCAGCTTTCAGCGGCTGATCGCGGCATCGGGCTTTGCCTCGCTGCGCGCGGTGGAGCAGGGGCGCACGGCCGGCGTCTGGCACCTGTTCAACGATTCGCCCGTGCATATCGCGCTGATCGAATACCTGGCCAAGACCTTTCATCCCGAGCTGTTCCAGGACGTCGATCCCGCCGCCACGCTGGCCGAGATCAACGCCCGCTTCTCACCCGTCATCGTGCCGGGGACTTGGTGGGTGACGCCGGAACAATGAGCGACGCGACGCTGCAACGCTATCACCGGCAAGGCCGGCGCAACACCCTTCTGGTGGCGGCGCTGGGCCTTGCTGCGCTGGCGGCGCTGCTGCTGGACCTTGTAACCGGCCCCGCCGGCCTGCCGCTGGCCGAGACGCTGCGGGCGCTGGCCGGCGGCGAGGTGGCCCGCGGCACCCAGGTCATCGTCTGGGACGTGCGCCTGCCCGTGGCCTGCATGGCGCTGCTGGTCGGCGCGGCGCTGGCGCTGGCCGGGGCCGAGATGCAGACCGTGCTGGAGAACCCCTTGGCCGAGCCCTTCACGCTGGGCGTGTCGTCCTCGGCCGCGCTTGGCGCCGCGGTGGCGATCGTGCTGGGCCTGACCCTGCCCGGCCTGCCGGCGGTCTGGAGCGTCTCGGGCAACGCCTTCCTGTTCGCGCTGGGTGCGCTGGGGCTCTTGCAACTTCTGGGCCGCATCCGCGGCGGCGGCCCCGAGGTGCTGATCCTGTTCGGCGTGGCGCTGAACTTCACCGCCGCCGCGCTGCTGTCCTTGCTGCAATTCGTCGCCTCGGCCGATGCGCTGCAACAGCTGGTGTTCTGGACCATGGGCAGCCTGGCCTCGGCGCAATGGCCCGGCGTAGTGATGATCGGCCTGGTGCTGCTGGTCTCGGTGCCGTTTTCGTTCCGCGCGGCCTGGAAGCTGACCGCGCTGCGGCTGGGCGAGGACCAGGCGAAAAGCTTCGGCGTCGACGTGGCCGGGCTCAGGCGCTGGACGCTTTTGCGGGTCAGCCTGCTGGCCGCCGCGGCCGTGTCCATGGTCGGCGTGATCGGCTTTGTCGGCCTGGCCGGGCCGCATATCGCCCGCATGCTGGTCGGAGAGAACCACCGCGTCTTCCTGCCCGCCAGCATCCTGACCGGGGCGCTGGTCATGTCGCTGGCCTCGACACTTTCCAAAACATTGGTGCCGGGGGTGCTGCTGCCGGTCGGCCTCGTCACCTCGCTGATCGGGCTGCCGATCTTTTTCGCGCTGATCCTGCGCGGCAGGCGGCGCTGATGCAGGGGCTGCTGGCACAGGGCATCTCGGTGCGCTACGGCGCGCGCAGCGTGCTGACAGGCCTGGACCTGCCCTTGCTGCGGCCGGGCGAGGTCACGGTGCTGGCCGGGCCGAACGCCGCCGGGAAATCCACGCTGCTGCGCGCCATCGCCCAGTTGCAGCCGCATGGCGGGCAGGTGCTGCTGGATGGGCACGACCTGGCCCATGTGCCGATGCGCGACCGCGCCCGGCTGATCGGCTTCATGCCGCAAAGCCTGCCGTCAGGCTCGTCCCTGGTGGCGCTGGAAAGCGTGATCGCGGCGCTGCGCGCGGGCGAGACCCTGGGCGCGCGCCAGGCCGATGCCGCCGCCATGGCGGTGCTGGACAAGCTGGGGATCGGTTCGCTGGCGCTGGAACCGCTGTCGGCCTTGTCGGGCGGACAGCGGCAAATGGTCAGCCTGGCGCAGGCCATCGTGCGCGACCCGCGCCTGTTGCTGCTGGACGAGCCGACCAGCGCGCTGGATCTGGCGCGGCAGGTGCGGCTGCTTTCCGAACTGCGGCGCCTGGCGGGCGAGGGGCGCATCGTCGTCGCCGTGCTGCACGACCTGGCGCTGGCGGCGCAATGGGCCGACCGCATCGTGCTGATCCACGGCGGCCACACCCATGCCGAAGGCAGACCGGAACAGGTGCTGACCCCGCAGCTTCTGGCCCAGGTCTATGGCGTCGAGGCGCGGGTCGAGCGTTGCTCGCGCGGGCGCATCATGGTGCTGATCGACGGCGAACACGCGCCGGGCTGACCATCTCCCGGTGCAAGGCGCTTGCCGCAGAAAGCGCCGCGGCCTTCAATTCGCCCGTTGCCGCGAGCGAAAGGGCAAGGGCGCGACGGGAATGCCGTCCTCCAGCAGCTTGCGGGCCTCTTCCAGCCTCGCCTCGCCATGGATCGCGCGCTCGGGCGCCAGGCCCTCGTGCATGGCGCGCGCCTCGGCGGCAAAGGACATGCCGACGTAATCCGAGTTTTCCTCGACATGGCGGCGCAGCCTTTCCAGCGCCGCCTCATGGTCGTTGCGGGGGCTGTGCAGATCGGGGGCCTCGTCGCGGCTCTGCGCCACGCGCGGCGCCATCAGCGCCTTGTCCACCTGGGCCGAGCCGCAATGCGTGCACGTGACCTGCCCCGCCGCGCGCAGGCTTTCGAACCCGTCCGAGGACCGGAACCAGCCATCGAAGTCATGGCCTTTTTCACAACGCAGGGCATAGCGGATCATCTCGGCTCCTTTCCCTTTAAATATCGGGCCGCGCAGGGGCTTATGCAAGCCCGCGCCGGGCCAGGGCCGCGATCCGTCCGATCAACGTGGCGGGATTGCCAGCCCGCGCCAGAAGCAGCGCCCGCGCCGCCGCGCCCATGCGGCGCTGCCCCCCGGCATCCCGCGCCAGGGCGGCCAGCGCCTGCGGCAGGCCCGCCGCATCGCAGCCCTGCGCCGCGCCGGCCGCGGCCAGATCGGCATAGTCGCCGGCATGGTTGGCGACATGCGGCCCGTGCAGGACGGCGCAGCGCCAGGCGGCGGGCTCCCATGGCGTATGGCCGCCGTGATCGGCAAAGGAACCGCCGGTGATGCAGATGCCGGCGGCGTGATACCATTGCGCCATCTCGCCCAGCGTATCGGCCAGCAGCACCGGCGCGCCAGGCCCGCCGCCCCGGCTGCGACGCGCATATTCCAGCCCCCGCGCGGCGATCAGCGCCGCCACGGCATCGCCGCGCTCGGGATGGCGCGGCGCCAGGATCAGCCGCAGGCCCGGCACCGCCTCGCGCGCCGCCGCCCAGGCATCCAGCATCAGCGCATCCTCGCCCTCATGGGTCGAGGCCGCCAGCACGGTGCGCGCGCGCTCCGGCCCGTCCTCGCCCGGCTCGACCCGGGCAGGGGCCAGCAGCTTCAGGTTCAGCCGCGGCGTCAGCGCGCCCGCCCGCAGCCCCAGCGCCAGCAGCCGCGCCTCGCTGCCTGGATCCTGCGCCGACAGCGCGTCGATGCGGGCCAGCATCGGCCCGATCAGCCCCGGCAGCCGGCGCCAGCGCGCCGCCGAGCGTGCCGAGATGCGCGCGCCCACCACGACCTGCGCCACGCCCCGCGCCGCCGCCATGGCCGAGCGGTTGGGCCAAAGCTCGTTCTCGACCGTGACCAGCACGGCGGGCCGAACCCGGTCCAGAAAGCGGCCCACCGCCTGCGGCACGTCCAGCGGCGCCAGCGCGCAAGGATGGCCCAGCCGCCGGGCCAGGTCGCGCCCGGTCAGGCTGTTGGTCGTCACCACCAGGGGAAAGTCCGGCGCCAGCGCCTCGGCCAGCACGCGGGCCGAGTTCAGCTCGCCCACGCTGGCCGCATGCAGCCAGATCCCGCCCGGCGCGACCGCGGGGCCGGACAGCGCCAGCCGTTCGCGCCAATCCGCCCCGGCCAGCGGCGCGGCCAGGCCCAGCGCCCCGCCGGCCAGCGCCGTGGCGCCGCGCCAGATCAACGCAGCGCGGCCTCGGCAGCCTCGCGGATGGCGCGGATGTTCTCGCCGTAAGGGGCACTGTTCGACACCGAGCCGCCGCGGAACACGGCCGAGCCGGCGACCAGAACATCCGCCCCCGCCGCCGCGACCAGCGGCGCGGTGGTGGGATCGACCCCGCCGTCGATCTCGATATGCACCGGCCGGTCGCCGATCATGGCGCGCAATTCGCGCACCTTCTCGACCTGGCTGTGGATGAACTTCTGCCCGCCGAAGCCGGGGTTCACCGTCATCACGCAGATCAGGTCGACATCGTCCAGCAGCGGCCGCGCGGCTTCCGCCGGGGTGCCGGGGTTCAGCGCCAGCCCGGCCCTGGCGCCGGTGCCGCGAATGGCCTGAAGCGTGCGGTGGACATGCGCCCCGGCCTCGACATGGGCGGTGATGATGTCGCTGCCCGCCTCGGCGAAGGCCTCGATATAGGGATCCACCGGGGCGATCATCAGGTGCACGTCCATCACGCCGCGGATATGCGGCCGGATCGCCTTGCACATCGCGGGACCGAAGGTCAGGTTCGGCACGAAATGCCCGTCCATCACATCGACATGGACCCAGTCGGCGCCCTGGTCCTCGACCGCGCGGCATTCCTGGCCGAAATTGGCGAAATCCGCGGAAAGGATGGAAGGCGCGATCTTGATGCGGCGGTCGAACGTCATGTCTGGCTCCCTGCAATGCCCCTGGTCCCGGTTATCGTCCCGGCCGGGCGGCCGTCAACAGGCCTGAAGGTCGCATTTCACCGTTTCCCAAATACCCCGCGGGGGTCCGGGGGCGCGAAGCCCCCGGCTTCCCCCCTTGGGCTTTCCGCCGCAGGGCCTATATTGGGGCCAAGGCGCCAGGCCGCAGCCGGCCCCCGCGCATCCCTATTCCGAAGGACTTCCAATGACCGAAACGAAGGAAATTTCCTGGGACGACTGCATGCTGCCCTTCCAGCTGGAACGCTCGGACATGCGCGGCCGCGTCGCGCGTCTCGGGCCCCTGCTCGAACACATCCTGTCGCGCCACGACTACCCGGTCCCGGTCAGCGCCATGGTGGCGGAACTGACCACGCTCGCCGCGCTGATCGGCCAGACCATCAAGCTGCGCTGGAAGCTCTCGCTCCAGGTGCGCGGCAACGGCGCCATCCGCACCATCGCCACCGACTATTACGCCCCCGAGACCGAGGGCGGCCCCGCCCGCATGCGTGCCTGGGCCAGTTTCGACGCCGAGCGGTTGCAAGACGGTCTGCCCGGCTTCGACCAGCTCGGCCAGGGCTATTTCGCGGTGCTGATCGACCAGGGCGAGGGCACGACCCCCTACCAGGGCCTGACGCCGCTGGCCGGCGGTTCGCTTGCCACCTGCGCGCAGACCTATTTCGAACAGTCCGAACAGCTGCCGACCCGGTTCGAGCTGACGGTGGGCCGCGCGCGGCTGCCCGGCCAACACCAGGAACATTGGCGCGCCGGCGGCATCATGCTGCAGACCCTGCCGGCCGGCAGCCATGCCGGGCCCGAGGGCGGCGACCTGCAATCCGCCGACATCCTGCAGGGCGCGCAATCCGAGGACTGGAACCGCGCCACCACGCTGATGGCCACGGTCGAGGCGATGGAACTGGTCGATCAGGCCCTGCCCTTGCCGAACCTGGTCTTCCGCCTGTTCCACGAGGAGGAGCCCGCGGCCTTCGCCGCGCAGCCGCTGGTCTTCGGCTGCTCCTGCAATGCCGAGCGGGTGCGCAGCACGCTGTCGATCTATTCGGCCAAGGACATCGGCCACATGACCAACGAAGACGGCATCGTGACCGCCGATTGCCAGTTCTGCGGCGCACATTACGAATTCGACCCCAAGAGCCTGGGCTTCGAGGCAGAGATCGATGCCGAGGGCAATCCCCTGCCCAAGGGCGGGACCGGGGAAAGCCGGGCCGCGCTTTGATGGGAACGATCCGCGAGAGATTGGCGCGGGCCCTGTCGGAAAGGACGGGGCCCTCGTCGGATTTCGACTTCGGCGGCGCCCCGCCGGGCGAGGTTGCGCTGCGCCCGGCCGGCGTGCTGGCCGGTTTCGACGCGGTGGACGGCCGGCTGATTCTGACCAAGCGTGCCTCCAGCCTGCGCCACCATCCCGGCCAGATCGCGCTGCCCGGCGGCAAGGTCGATCCCGGCGATGCCGACGAGGTCGCCGCCGCCCTGCGCGAGGCGCATGAGGAGGTGGGCCTCGATCCCGCCCGGGTCGAGGTGCTGGGCACCATGCCGCCGCATCGCACCATCACCGGTTTCGCCATGACCCCGGTGCTGGCGCTGATCCACGGCCCCTTCACCCCGATCCCCGAGGCCGGAGAGGTCGAGGAAGTGTTCACCGTCCCCTTCGCCCATGTCGCCGATCCGGCCAGTTACCACATCGAGGGCCGGATCTGGCGCGGCGCGCGGCGGGACTATTATGTCGCCTCCTGGGGCCCCTATTATATCTGGGGCGCCACCGCCCGCGTGCTGCATTCCCTGGCGACAAGGCTTTCCGCATGACCCGGCTGACCGCGCCTTTCCTGGACGACCCGGCCCTGGAGCAGGTGCTGGCCGCGCTTTCCGCGGGCGGCGCCCAGGCATTGATCGTCGGCGGTGCGGTCCGAAACGCGCTTCTGGGCGAGCCGGTGGCGGATGTGGACATCTCGACCTCGGCCCGGCCCGAGGAGACCGTGCAACTGGCCGAGGCGGCCGGCCTGCGCTCGGTGCCCACCGGCATCGAGCATGGCACCGTCACCGTCATCGCCGATGGCCGCGGCTTCGAGGTCACCAGCTTTCGCCGCGACGTGGAAACCGATGGCCGCCGTGCCGTCGTGGCCTATTCCGACCGCATCGAGGACGATGCGCGGCGGCGCGACTTCACCATGAACGCGCTTTACGCCACCGCCTCGGGCGAGGTGCTGGACCCGGTGGGCGGCCTGCCCGACCTGGCGGCGCGCCGGTTGCGCTTCGTCGGCGACCCGCGCGCGCGCATCGCCGAGGACTATCTGCGCATCCTGCGCTTCTTTCGCCTGCTGGCCTGGTATGGGCGCGAGGCCGACCTGCACGCGCTGGCCGCCTGCCGCGAATTGCGCCAGGGGCTTGCCGGCATCTCGAAGGAACGCATCGGCCACGAGATGCGCAAGCTGCTCGACGCCCCCGACCCGTCCCACGCCGTGGCGCTGATGGCCGAGGCGGGGGTGCTGCCGCTGGTCCTGCCCGGCGCGGATGCCAGCGACCTGCCGGAACTGGTCGAGATCGAGCGGGAATACGGCACCGGCGCCCTGCCCTGCTGGCCGCGCCGGCTGGCGCTCTTGGGCGCGCCGAACCCGGCCGAGGCGCTGCGCCTGTCGCGGGACGAGGCCCGCACCCAGGACCGGATCGCGCAGGCGCTGACCATGCCCGCGCCCGCCGCCGCCTATCGCCTGGGCCGCGCCAGCGCCGCGCAAGCGGTGCTGATCCGCGCCGCCCGCGGCGACAGGCCCGCCTTCGGCTGGTGCCACGAGCTTGCCCGCGGCGCCGGGGCAAAATTCCCGCTGACTGCCCGCGACCTGATGCCGGACCTGTCCGGACCTGCCCTGGGCGAGGCGCTGCGCCGGGCCGAGGACGCCTTTGTCGAAAGCGATTTCACCCTGCCGCGCGAGGCGCTGCTGCGGATCGCCCTGCAACAGGAGGCCCGCGCCTGATGCATGATTTCTTCGCCCGCATGATCGACGCCTTCCGCCCGGCGGACGGCCCGCCGCCGCGCAGCCTGCTGGCCTTTTTCCGCTGGTGCCTGTCGGGCGCATGGCCGGGGCTGACGCTGGCCGCGGTGGCCTCGGCGCTGGGAGGCATCGCCGACGTGGTCTCGGCCGTGCTGCTGGGCTGGGTGGTGGATGCGGTGGTCTCGACCCCCGTGGACCGGATCTGGGCGGACCAGGGCGGGCTGATCCTGGGCTTTGCCGCCTTCTTCCTGCTGATCCGCCCGGCGATCTTCGGGCTTTCGACCGCCAGTTCCAGCGTCATCATCGGGCCGAACATCCTGCCCCTGGTGCTGTCGCGGCTGCATCGCTGGACCATGGGCCATGCGGTGACCTTCTTCGACAACGATTTCGCCGGCCGCATCGCGCAAAAGCAGATGCAGACCGCCCGCGCCGTGACCGATGTGGCGACCGAATTCGTCAACGTGGTGGCCTTTGCCCTGGCCTCGGTAATCGGCTCGGCCGCCTTCCTGGTCTCGGTCGACGGCTGGGGCGCGCTGGCGCTGATGGTCTGGCTGGGCTCCTACGTGCTGCTGATCCGCTTCTTCCTGCCGCGCATCCGCACGCGCTCGGCCAGCCGGGCCTCGGCGCGGGCCATGGTGACGGGTCAGGTCGTGGACACGATCACCAATATCAAGACCGTCAAGCTTTTCGCCCATGCCGAGCACGAGGACCGCGCCGCGCTTGGCGCCATGGCCGGCTTTCGCGAACGCGCGCTGGATTTCGGCCGGGTCAGCACCTGGTTCCGCCTGTCGCTGATGACCATTGCCGGCGCGCTGCCGGTGATCCTGGTCGGCGGCACCATCCTGCTGTGGCGGCAGGGCATGGCCACGGCGGGCGACATCGCCGCCGCCGGCGCCATCGCCATACGGCTGGCGCAGATGACCGGCTGGGTCAGCATGGCGCTGATGGGGGTCTGGGGCTCGATCGGCGAGGTCGAGGACGGCATGAAGACCCTTGCCCCGCCCCATGCCCTGACCGATGCGCCCGATGCCGTCACCCTGGGCCGGGTCCAGGGCCGCATCGACTTCGACCACGTGGATTTCGCCTATGGCCGCGGCGAGGGGCAAAGCAATGGCGGCGGCATCATCGACCTGGACCTTCATGTCGCGGCGGGCGAAAAGCTGGGCATCGTCGGCGCCTCGGGGGCGGGGAAATCCACCATGGTCTCGCTGCTCTTGCGGCTTTACGACGTGGAGGGCGGCGCGGTCCGGGTGGACGGCCATGACGTGCGCGCCGTGACGCAGGAAAGCCTGCGCCGCAACATCGCCATGGTCACGCAGGAAACCGCCATGTTCAACCGCTCGGCGCGCGAGAACATCCTCTACGGTCGCCCCGACGCGACCGAGGACGAGATCGTCGCCGCAGCCAAGGCCGCCGAGGCGCATGAGTTCATCCTCAAGCTGCGCGACCACATGGGCCGCACCGGCTATGACGCGCATCTGGGCGAGCGCGGCGTCAAGCTGTCCGGTGGCCAGCGCCAGCGCATCGCGCTGGCCCGCGCGCTCTTGAAGGACGCGCCGATCCTGGTGCTGGACGAGGCGACCTCGGCACTGGACAGCGAGGTCGAGGCGCAGGTCCAGGACGCGCTGCACCGTGCCATGCGGGGCAAGACCGTGCTGGCCATCGCGCACCGGCTTTCGACCATCGCCGAACTGGATCGCATCGTCGTGCTGGAATCCGGCCGCATCGTCGAACAGGGCAGCCATGCCGAACTGCTGGCGCTCAATGGCACCTATGCGCGCTACTGGAACCGCCAGTCGGGCGGCTTCCTGGGCACCGAGGAAGACGAGGACACCACCGAGGCCGCCGAGTGACCACCTGGACCGTCGAGCGGCTGGGCCGCAAGGGCGATGGCGTGGCCATCGCGGGAGAGAGCCGCGCGCTGGCCGCGCTGACCCTGCCCGGCGAGGTGATCGAGGGCGAGGCCGAGGCCGGCCGCATCGCCAGCCCGCGCATCGTGACGCCTGCGCCCGAACGGGTGCGGCCGCCCTGCCCGCATTACCGCGCCTGCGGCGGCTGTTCGCTGATGCATGGCTCGGACGATTTCGTGAAGGCATGGAAGGTCGGCGTGGTGACCGAGGCGCTGCGCGCGCAGGGGCTTTGCGCGCCCATCGCCGGGGTGCATGTCTCGCCGCCGCGCTCGCGCCGGCGCGCGGTTCTGTCGGGGCGGCGCACGAAAAAGGGCGCGCTCGTGGGCTTTCACGCCCGCGCCTCGGAGGTGATCGTGGACATCGCCGACTGTCACGTGCTGCGCCCGCGGATCCAGTCCGCTCTGCCGCTGTTGCGGCGGCTGGTGGTCGCCGGCGCCTCGCGTTCGGGCGAGTTGTCGCTGACCGTGACCGAGACGCCGGCGGGCCTGGACCTGGCCGTCACCGGCGGCAAGCCGATGCAGCCGGCGCTGTTGCAGGCCCTTGCGGCATTGGCGGATGAAGGCGACCTGGCGCGGCTCAGCTGGGACGGGCAGCCGATCACTCGCCGCCCGCCGGCGCTGGCCATGGGCCGGGCGCGGGTGGTGCCGCCGCCAGGCAGCTTTTTGCAGGCCACCGCCGAGGGCGAGGCCGCGCTGCTGGCGGCCGTGCGCAGCATGGTCGGCGGCGCCGGGCGGGTGCTGGACCTGTTCGCGGGCTGCGGCACCTTTTCGCTGCCGCTGGCCGAGACGGCCGAGGTCCATGCCGTCGAGGGGCTGGCCGCGCCCTTGCAGGCGCTGGATGCCGCCGCCCGGCAGGCGCCGGGCCTGCGCCGAATCACGACCGAGGTCCGCGACCTGGCGCGCCGGCCGCTGCTGCCCGACGAGCTTGGCTATGACGCAATCGTGATCGACCCGCCCCGCGTCGGGGCCGAGGCGCAGGCGCACGAGATCGCCCGCGCGCAGGTGCCCATGCTGGCCTGGGTCAGCTGCGACCCGGTCACTTTTGCAAGGGATGCGCGGATTCTCGCCGAGGGCGGCTATGCGATCGAACGGCTTTTCGTGGTCGACCAGTTCCGCTGGTCACCGCATGTCGAGACCGTGGCGGAAATTCGCCGACGCTAGCGAAATTTTAATCTCTGTGGTATTTCATAACAAAACGAAGCGCATAGCGCACACAGAGGGCAGTGATGATTCGGGCAATACGCGCATTTTTCGCGGTTGTCGCAGTAGCCGTCTTGGCAAGCTGCGGCGGGGGCGACAGCCTGCAACCCAGCAAGACCTATCAGGGGCCGCCGATCACGCAGATCGTGGTCAAGAAGGCCGACCGCAAGATGTATCTGGTCAGCGGCAAGGAGGTCGTCAAAAGCTACAAGATCGACCTCGGCAACCAGCCTCTGGGCCACAAGCAATTCGAAGGCGACGGCCGCACGCCGGAGGGCCTGTATTTCATCGACCGCTTCAACCCGCGCAGCCGCTATCACCTGTCGGTCGGCATCTCCTATCCTTCGGCGCAGGACGTGGCCAATGCGGCGGCGCGTGGCCAGCGGCCGGGGGGCGACATCTTCATCCACGGCCTCGGTCCCGAAGGGCGGGCGCTGAACCGGCCGGACTGGACCGCCGGCTGCATCGCCGTCACCGACGAGGAGATCGAGGAGATCTTCACCATGCTGCGGCCGGGCGTGCCGATCTTCATCTATCCCTGACGCCATCCCTGACACCGCCGAACGATGACCCAGGCCCCGCGCATCGGCGCGGGGCCTTGCCATGTCGGAAGGCCGGGACGGCAGCAAGCCGGGCGACCAGCGCCGGCCGGCATCAGGCTGACGCATCCGCCATGGACAACGCCATGGGCCTTTCCGGCGGCTGCACCGCAGGGCGGTCCGGCAGGCAAGCGAACGAGCAGACGAGCAGACGAACAGACGAGCGCGCAGGGTGAACCGACGCGTCGCGGCAAAGCAATGGGTTGCACCCGGACGATTCCTGCCTTTAGGTAAAAAATTGACTGAATCACTTGGTTATTATCAGTCGCGTCTTCACCCATTCCCGGAGATCATCCATGAGATCGCTACTCGCCCCCGCCCTGCTTGCCGCCACCTTCGTCGGCACCGGCGCACAGGCCCAGGACTTCGGCTATGAAGCATTCGAGCCTTCCGTGAACCATATCGACCTGGAGACCTGCCCGGCACGGGTGACGGCCGAGAAGGTCTTTTGCCGCGCCACGCTTCTGCATGACACCGTCTATGTCTATGTCTTCGAGGACCGCAACGAGATGAAGTTCGTCGAGATGCTGGCCTTCGAGGCGGGCGAATACGAGATCACCTTCAAATAGGATCCCGGCCGGCAGGGTCCGGGGAACCGCGGCGGCTGCGGCGCGGCACCCGGCGGGATCGGGCCCGCGACAGCATTTGCAGGCCCGTCTCGGCCGGCCATGGCAGCGCCCGGCATCGGGCGCCGCATGATCGCATCGTTCCTGTTCGCGAACCGGCATGCGCCGCTGTTGCGGCGCGCGGCGGCAACGGCCTTGACCAAGTGCCGCCTGTCGGCCGGACATGCAGCACCCGGCATCCTTGCTTCGGCCCTCTCGGCGAACCGGCATGCGCCGCCGACGGCCCTGATCGGGCTTCGTCGGCTGGCCGAGCGGCCGGAAAGGCGCGGCCCGCAAAAGGCCGCGCCGCGTTGTCAGATGCCGGCGCCCGAGGCAAAGCCCCCGGCCATGGCCATCGGCGCACCGGCCGCGCCGGTGATCAACACCCACCAGATCTTGCCCGAGGGTTCCTGGTACCAGCCGATGCCGAACTCCGTGGCGCGCGGATCCATGATGACGTCGCGGGTGTCGCGGGTCTGCATCCAGGCGTTCAGGGTGGTGATCTCGTTTTCGTAGGTCTCGGAGATGTTCTCGCCGATCAGATGGCCCATATAGCCCTGGCGCCGCACCCGCTCCAGCGGCGATGAGCCGTCCGAGCCGAAATGCCAGGCCCGGTTCTGCGCCGCCATGTCGCGGGCATGGACCTTGGCGGCCGCATCCAGCGCGGGGCTCTGCATCATGGCGGGCGCCGCGACATTGGCGCGCAGCGCGTTGATCTGGCCCAGGACGCGGCCGGGGATCTGCGCCTCTTCGCGCGGGGTGATGCGATAGGCCGTGGGCAGCGGCTGGCCGTCGGGGCCCAGTTGCGGCTGAGGCTGCTGGCAGGCCGCAAGGGCCAGCACCGACACAAGCGCCAGGGTGGAAAGTTTCAGCATGATGTCCTGTCCCCAAGGATGTTTGCGCCAGCCATACAAAAGCGCAACCGCCGCTTCAAACCCAAGATTGCGTGAGCGCAACAGCCTGCGACTGTGTTGCGACAATGACGCTTGTTTGAATTGCAAGGCGTCCGCGGCAGGCGTAAATCCCCGTTCCAGCAAGACCTCTTTCGCACATTCGGGCAGAGAAGGCCGCAGGAAGCGGTCCGTCACATATCAGGAGCGACACATGATCACGCCGAAGAAACCGGTCTCGCGCCGGACATTTCTGACCGCCTCGGTGGCGATGGGCGCGGCAGGGCTGGCGGCCCCGGCCATCGCGCAATCCTTCGACCCCTATACCGGCCAGCCCTTGCAGGGCACGGCGGGCGGCGCCACCCCGGATGCGGGTATGGTGCAATACGATGCCGGACAGGATTCGCGGCGCAACATCTCCAGCTTCCGCATGCAGGACTGGCAGCCCTATTTCAGCAGCCTGACCAATGGCGCCATCCTGGTCGACCTGACCTCGCGCGCGCTGCATTACTGGTCCGAGGACCAGTCGGTCTACAAGCTGTTCCCGACCTCGGTCCCGGTCAGCGCCGACCTGACCCGCACCGGCCGCACCGAGATCATCAAGAAGGTCGAGGGCCCCAGCTGGGCGCCCACCCCCGAGATGAAGAAGCGCAACCCCGAATGGCCGGATTTCGTGCCGCCGGGGCCGGACAACCCCTTGGGCACCCATGCGCTGTGGCTGAGCTGGCAGTATTACCGCATCCACGGCACGCATGACACGCGCAAGATCGGCCGCAAGTCCTCGAACGGCTGCATCGGCCTTTACAACGAGCATATCAAGCAGCTCTACGACCTGACCAAGATCGGCACCCAGGTGCTGCTGATCTGACCCGGCCGGGACAGGAACGACCGCTACGGTGAAGGTTTTCCGATGCGGGCCGCGGCATGAGGGTGCCCCTGGTGCGGGGTCGGGCCGCGTTGGAAAACCTCCCAAGGCGGAAGCCGCGGGGGTCTTGGATCAGGCTAGGGGTAAAGCGCGCAAAGGGACGGGACGACGGATTTATCCGGAGTGCGGCTGATGGCGTTCCAGGCACCTGATACGATCGCAAACCCGGCCGATGATCTCGACAAGGGCTGTGCGGTTTGGAGTTTCTGCCGCCTCGTGCCGTGCTGGCAATGAACAAGCACGCGCTGTTGGGACCGGGCCTGCGGTCTGTGGCCGGTGCTGTTTCGTGACGGACGACGGGCGATATGTCATGCGGCCTGTTCCCTCGGTGGCGCGCACGACATCGGTGTCTGTCCCCGCCTGAAGATCTCGATGATGCGCATGACACCGCCGCAGGAGGGGCATGGTGAGCGGGGCGATCTCGGGCTTTGGCTCTGGAACGGCGACCTGTTCAGACTGCTGGACGCAGAGCAAGGCGCGGATCTTGGTGATATTGGCCTTGCGAGCCGAACTGGCCAGCAGGCCGGAATGCCGGATGCGGTGGAAGCCATCGGGCAGGACATGGATCAGGACGCGACGGATGAACTCGGGCGTGGCCAGCCGCATGACTTTTTGCCGGTCGCCGGATTCGATGCGGTAATCCTTCCAGCGAAAGGCGACGGCATGGGCATCGGCGCTGACCAGACGCGCGTTGGAAATGGCGACGCGGTGCGTGTAGCGGCTGAGATAGGCCAGCACGGCCTCGGGTTCTCCGAAGGGCGGCTTGGCATAGATCACCCATTCGGATTGTCGGAACGGGGCACGTCAGGCGGTGAAGGTGCGCGCGTCGGCCAACTCGGCAAGATCGCTTAAGAAGACCAACTGACCGGCCCGGTGCAGATCCCTCAGCCCGTCCAGAAACAGGCGTCGGAACAGCCGCGACAGAACCCGCACATGCAGCAAGAACCCGCGCTTGCAGGTGACCCACCTCGTGCCCTCGGGCAACAGGCCGCCGGTCGGAACGATCATGGGGATGTGGGGATGAGTCAGCGCCGATCCCCAGGTGTGCAGCACACTGGTCATGCCGACACGGGCGCCAAGGCGCTTGGGGCCGGCGGCGATGGTCATGACCGTTTCCGCGTTCGGGCATTCCTTCGGACCGATGGCAGTCATGCCCACACCCTTGAACAGCAGCCCGTAGACCGCCCTCTTGTTGCAAGAAGCGATCCGCGCGATCTCGGCCGGAAGGGTGAAGACGGCGTGACCGGGAGCAGATCCTCGGCACGCGCTGCCATCCAGTCGCGCGCCGCCGGTCCCTGGCACCTGGGGCAATGCCGGTTCTTGCAGGAGTTGTAGGCGATAGGGTGATGGCCGCACCTGGCACAACCCGCCACATGCCTGGCCCAAGTGCCTCGGTCCGGCAGGCCTCTATGGCCCCGACGTGACCTTCAGTTGGGTCAGGCTGACATGCCCGGCATTGGCCCGCCGCCACGTGGGACCATGGGCGCGAAAGATGTCAGCGATCTCCAGCGTCAATCGGGACACCCCGTCGTCCGATCACTCCAGGCTTCGCTTAACGGTCTGGTCCTGTAACCTGGCCAGCATCTCGTAGGGGGCTGACGGTGTGAACCGCTCCGGGTTCTCCGGAGGCTGATTTCGGTTAGTTACGCGGCCATGTCTTCAGTATCCAGAGCGGCGTGGAAGCTTGCCTCCGCTTCCGCTGGCGGGATGTTTCCGATCGGCTCGAGAAGGCGGCGGTTGTCGAGCCAGTCGACCCATTCGAGGGTGGCATACTCGACAGCTTCGAAACTGCGCCACGGCCCGCGTCGATGGATCACCCCGGCCTTGAAGGGACCGTCGATCGTCTCCGCCAAAGCGTTGTCGCAGCTGTCGCTGACGCTGCCCCAGATGGTTCGATGCCGGCCTCGCCCAGCCTCTCGGTGTATTTGATCGACAGGTATGGCGACACGCGGTCGGAATGGTAAACGAGCCCCGCGCCCGTGACCGGTCGCCGATCATGCACGGCCTGTTCCAAGGCTTCGAGCACGAAGCCTGCGTGAGCTGTTTGGCTCGCCCGCCAGCCGACGATCCGGCGTGCGTGGGCGTCGATGACGAAAGCCACATACACGCAACCCCTCCAGGTAGCGACCTAGGTGAAATCGTCGTCCATTGGGCTCCCCGCCGTCGCCACGCACAGGGTGAACCATGGTCCGCAAACCAGGTCGAGGGCCGACTTCTTCAGCAACCTGATAGGGCGGGCAGAATGCAGGATATGCGACTACGCCGCGCTGGTCGCCGTTGCATCCGAGTGGATCGATGCGGTGAACAGGGCACGCGGTGATGTTCACTAATGCCACGACCGTCCGCTTCGTTCCGCAAAGCGGACATCCGCATATCCGACCCTCAGATCCAGCCCGCCAGATTCTCGGCGATCACGGTCGCCAGCACGTCGATATGCGCGGGCTCGGCGTTCAGGCAGGGGATATAGGTGAACTCCTTGCCGCCGGCATGTTCGAAGGCCTCGCGGATCTCGCCCTGGATCTCTTCCAGCGTCTCGATGCAATCGGCCGAGAAGGCGGGCGAGATCACCGCGATCTCGGTGATGCCCTGCTTGGCCAGTTCGGCCACATGCTCGACCGTATAGGGGCGCAGCCATTCCTCGGTGCCAAAGACCGACTGGAAGGTGGTGTCGATCACACCCTCGTCCCAGCCCAGCCGTTCCCGCAGCAGGCGCGAGGTCTTCTGGCACTGGCAATGATAGGGGTCGCCCTCCATCAGGTAGCGTTTCGGCATGCCGTGATAGCTGGCGACCAGCTTTCTCGGCTGGCGGCCGCCAAGCGCGCGTTCGACCGAGGCGGCCAGCGCCGCGATATAATCCGGCCGGTCGAAATAGGGCGGCACGGTGCGCGAGGCCGGCTGCCATTTCTGCGTCATCAGCGCCCGGAAGAACTGGTCGTTCGCCGTCGCCGTCGTCGCCCCGGCATATTGCGGATAGAGCGGGAAGAACAGGATGCGGTCGCAGCCCGCCTTGACCATGCGCTCGACCACGTCCGGCGTCGAGGGATTGCCGTAGCGCATGCAGAAATCGACCATGACCCGGTCGCCCCACAGCGCCGAGGCCCGCTCGCGCAGCGCCGCCACCTGCTGCTTGGTGATGGTCATCAGCGGGCTTTCGTTCGCCTCGTTGTTCCAGATCAGCCGGTAGTTCGCTCCCGAGGTGAAGGGCCGCTTGGACAGGATGACAGTCTGCAGCAGCGGCTGCCATTTCCAGGCGGGATAATCGATCACCCGCTTGTCCGACAGGAACTCGCTCAGATAGCGCCGCATCGGCCAGTAGTCGGGCGAATCGGGCGTGCCCAGGTTGGCGACCAGCACGCCAATCTTGCGGGCTGGGATGTTCGGATGGTCGGCTGGGGCGTACTCGGTAAAGGTCATTCGGGCTTTCTCGTGCTGGCAAGAGCTTCGGCAAGCGGCATCCGGGCCGAGCCGGGCCGAAGCGGTTTCTGCTGACTGGCATCGGGCGCCCATCCGGTCAGGAAGACCAGATCGAAGGTGGCCCGGATGCGCGTTTCATCCTGCGGGTCGGGATGGTTTTCGGCATAAAGCGCGGCGGCGCGCAACAAGACATCTCGTCGCGTCGGGCGCCGCAGCCGCTGGGCCAGCGCATTGCCCTCGCCCATGGCGCGCAGGTCGCGCGCCAGATGGAACAGGCTGCGATAGCTGGCGATCTGGGTGATCTGGTCGGCGACCGGCAGCGCCAGGCCCGCGCGCGGCAAAAGCCCGCCCAGGTCGCGGATCTCGCCCATGGGCAGGACGCGGGGCGACAGGCCGCCCGTCACCTCGGCCTCGGCGCGGGTCAGCGCGTCGCGCAGCTCGTGCAGGCTGCGCCCGCCGGGACAGGCGGCGATGAACAGCCCGTCGGGGCGCAGCGCGCGCGCCGCCTGGGCGATCTGGCCCACCGGATCCTCGGCCCAGTGCAGCGCCAGGGCATGGATCACCAGGTCATGCGCCCCCGGTTCCAGCGCCAGAACGGGCGTATCGGCGACGATCGCCGCGCTGGGCATGGCATCGCGCCAGAACTGCGGCTGGCCGGTGACGACGGCGACGGCGCTAAACCGTCTGTTAACCTCTGCCAGCCTATCCTCGATCTCGTCGGCGACGATTCGATGCAGGAAATCGACCGGCCCCAGGCGCAGGGCGCGGGCGCGGTTGCGCTCCAGCGCGCGGCGATCGGTCAGGCCGGGAACGGAAGAGGTGGGATCGGGCATCATGGGGGCTGAACATAGGGGGCTTCGCGGCCTGATGAAAGGCGCATTGCGGCTGGTCTATCCGCCGCAATGCCTGTGCTGCGGCGCGCCCGTCGCCGACGAGGGCGGGCTGTGCCCCGCCTGCTGGCGCGAGGCCGATTTCATCACCGGCACCTGCTGCGCGCGCTGCGGCGCGCCCTTGCCTGGCGACGGGGCGGGCGATGCGGCGGACGCGGCGGCGGGGTTGCTGGTCTGCGACGACTGCCTGAGGGTCCGGCGGCCCTGGCAACAGGGCCGGGCGGCGCTGGTCTATCGCGGCAGCGGCCGCAGGCTGGCCCTGATGCTGAAGCATGGCGACCGGCTGGACCTGGCACCCGCGCTTGGCGGCTGGGTGGCGCGGGCGGCCCTGCCGCTGCTGCGGCCGGAGACGGTGGTGGTGCCGGTGCCGGTGCATCTGCGCCGGCTGCTGAAGCGCAAGTACAACCAGGCCGAGATGCTGTCGCGGCATGTCGCCCGCGCGCATGGGCTGGCGCATCTGCCCGGCGCCCTGCGGCGGCTGCGGCATACGCCGATGCAGGACCATGGCAGCGTCGGCGACCGTTTCGCGAATGTGGACGGGGCGATCGGCGTGCCGGCGCGCATGGCGGCGCAGGTGCAGGGCCGGGCGGTGCTGCTGGTCGATGACGTGATGGCCTCGGGGGCAACGCTGGCCGCCTCGGCCGATGCGCTGGCGGCAGCGGGCGCGGGGCCGATCTCGGTCGTGGTTCTGGCGCGGGCGGTCAAGGATGCCTAGATAGGAACCGAACCATGAATCCGGGACGCGCATATCTATGGCCAAGGTCGAACTCTATACCACCCCCACCTGCCCCTATTGCATTGCCGCGAAATCGCTGCTGCGCAAGAAGGGCATCGCCTATCACGACACCGATGTCAGCCGCGATCCGCAGCTGCGCGCGGCAATGACCCAGCGCGCCGGCGGCCGCCGGACCGTGCCGCAGATCTTCATCGACGGCCGCCATGTCGGCGGCTGCGACGATCTGCATGCGCTGGACCGCCAGGGCCAGCTGGATGCCATGCTGGGCCTGACCGCATGAGCCAGGCGCTGACCGCGGGGCTGGTGCAGCTGAGCGTCTCGGACGATCCCGAGCGCAACCTGCCGGTCACGCAGGCGCTGGTGCGCGAGGCGGCGCGGGGCGGGGCCGGCTGGGTGCTGACGCCCGAGGCGACCAACCTGCTGGGTGCCGGCCGCGAGCGGCAGGAGCAGATTCTGCACATCGAGGCCGAGGATCCGACGCTCGCGGCATTGCGCGAGGATGCGCGCGAGCTGGGCATCTGGCTGCTGATCGGTTCGCTGTCGCTGAAGACCGGCGATCCGGGCGAGAGCCGCTTTGCCAATCGCAGCTTCCTGATCGCACCGGACGGCAGCATCCGGGCGCGCTATGACAAGCTGCACATGTTCGACGTGACCGTGTCAGAAAGCGAATCCTATCGCGAATCGGCGGCCTTCCGGCCGGGCGGGCGGGCGGTGCTGGCCCAGGGGCCCCTGCCCGTCGGCATGACCGTCTGCTACGACCTGCGCTTTCCCGCGCTTTACCGCGCGCTGGCCCAGGCGGGGGCCCAGGTGCTGACCGTGCCCGCCGCCTTCAACGACACCACCGGCGCCGCGCATTGGGAGGTGCTGTTGCGCGCCCGCGCCATCGAGACCGGCTGCTTCGTCCTGGCGCCCGCGCAATGCGGCAGCCATGCAAGCCATGCCGAGCCGGACCGCCGCCCGCGCCGCAGCCATGGCCACTCCCTGGCCGTCGGGCCCTGGGGAGAGGTGCTGGCCGATGGCGGCACCGAGCCGGGGGTGAGCTTCGTGACGCTTGACCCGGCGGCGGTTCTCGGGGCACGGTCCCGCATCCCTTCCCTGACGCATGACCGGAACTTCGCGGGCCCATGATCCACAAGACGCAAGACAGCCCGCATGGCCATGCCGAAGCCTCGGCCGATGCCCTGGCGGCCAGCCTGTTTTCCGAGGTGTTCATCGCCGATCAGCTGGCGCGCGACCTGATCGGCAAGGCGCTGCCCAAGGGCATGCAGATCTCGCATTTCTCGGTTCTGAACCTGCTGGCGCATCTGAATGTCGAGCGCACGCCGGCGGAACTGGCCGAGGCGTTCCACGTCACCCGCGGCGCCATGACCAACACGCTGTCGCGGCTGGAATGGGCGGGGCATATCCATATCCGCCCGGACTGGGACGACGCGCGGCGCAAGTTCATCGCCATCAGCCCGGCCGGGCGGGCGGCGCGGGACGCGGCCCTGGCCGCCTTCATGCCGCGAATCGCCGATGTGGTGCGCGATGTCGGCGCCGACCGGGTGCGCGCGGCGCTGCCGGTCCTGCGCATGCTGCGCAAGCAGCTGGAAGAGACGTTGCGTCACGAATCGCGCGGCGGGCGCTGAGCCCGCCGGTCGCCCGGTCGCAGGAGTATCTGGAAAACGGTGAAGACCGGCGCGGGCCCGCCCGGCCGCGCCGCTGCTGCCGGGTATTTGCGGAACGAAGAAGTCAGCCGTCGCGCAGGGCGGTCATCGCATAGTTCACCGACAGGTCGCGATGCGACAGCGACCAGCTCCAGCCCAGCGGGTTGAAGACCATGCCGCAGCGGTCAACGACGCGCAGCCCCGCCGCCTCGGTCATCCGCGCCAGCTCGTCGGGGGTGATGAAGCGGCGCCAGTCATGCGTGCCCCTGGGCAGCCAGCGCATGATCCATTCCGCCCCGAGAATGGCGGCGCCGAAACTGCGCGCGGTGCGGTTCAGCGTGGACTGGATCAGCATGCCGCCAGGCGCCACCAGTTCGCGGCAGGTGGCGATGAACTGCGCCGGGTCGGCGACATGCTCGACGATCTCCAGCGCCATCACCACGTCGAAGCGATGTCCCTCGGCTGCCAGCGCCTCGGCCGTGGTGGCGCGGTAGTCGATGGCGAGATCCTGTTCCCCGGCATGCAGGCGGGCGATGGCGATATTGCCCTCGGCCGCGTCGGCGCCGGTGACGGTGGCGCCCAGCCGGGCCATCGGCTCGGCCATCAGCCCGCCGCCGCAGCCGATGTCGAGCAGACGCAGCCCCTCGAATGGCGCGGGGGCGGAAAGGTCGCGGCCGAACTGCGCGGCGATCTGCGCGGTGACATAGTCCAGCCGCGTCGGGTTCAGCATGTGCAGCGGCTTGAACTTGCCGCTCGGATCCCACCATTCCCGCGCCATGGCCTGGAACTTGGCGACCTCGGCCGGGTCGATGCTGCTGGGGGCCGGGTTGCTGGGGGCCGGGTTGCTTGGGGCTGGTCTTTCGGTCATCTGGCCGTCCTTCATGTGGCGGGCGCATGCGAGGCGCTATATAGTGGTGCCATGGACAGATTGGCAGGGCAAATCGGCGGCACACCGTCGCATGGCAGGCTGCACCCGATGGTCGAACCCTTCGACCGCCGGGTGATCGGGGTCGGCGAAGGCCACCAGCTGCATGTCGAGCAAAGCGGCAATCCCGACGGCGTGCCGGTGATCGTGCTGCATGGCGGGCCCGGCGGCGGGTGCAGCCCCTATATGCGGCGCTTCTTCGACCCGGCGCATTACCGGGCGGTGCTGTTCGACCAGCGCGGCTGCGGCCGTTCGCAGCCCCATGCCGCGGTCGCGGCCAACACCACCCAGCACCTGATCGCCGATATCGAGACGATCCGCCGCAGCCTGGGGATCGAGCGGGCGATCCTGTTCGGCGGCAGCTGGGGCGCGACCCTGGCCTTGGCCTATGCCCAGGCCCATCCCGAGCCGGTCGAGGCGCTGGTGCTGCGCGGGGTCTTCCTGGGCCGGCGCGCCGAGCTGGACTGGTTCTATGGCGGCGGTGTCGCGCGCTTCTTCCCCGACCGCTGGGCCGAGTTCCAGGCCCCGATCCCCGAGGCCGAGCGCGGCGACATGATCGCCGCCTATCACCGGCGCCTGTTCAGCGGCGACCGCGGGCAGGAGACGCGCTTCGCCCTGCCCTGGCTGGTCTGGGAAAACGCCCTGGCGGGGCTGGAGATCAATGGGCCGGGCCATGCGCCGCCCGATTATGCCCGCACCTTCGCCCGGCTGGAGAATCACTATTTCGCCCATGACTGCTTCCTGACCGAGGGCCAGCTTCTGCGCGACCGCCACCGCATCGAGCATATTCCCGCGGTGATCGTGCAGGGCCGCTATGACATGGTCTGCCCGCCGGCGACCGCCTGGGAACTGGCCCAGGGCTGGGACAGGGCCGAGTTGCGGCTGGTCCCCGCCTCGGGCCATGCGCTGAGCGAGCCGCGAATCGCCGCCGAGCTGGTGCGGGTCATGGACGGTTTCCGGGATGTGGCAAGGCGGCGCTGACCCTGTCGCCAAGGGCCGCGGGGCCGCCGGTTTCCGGCCCCCGCGGGGCGGGCGGCCGGCGCCGCGCCGGTTTTCCTTGCAATCCCCGGCACGGGGCCCTATATGCGGCTCAACAGCGGCGCAGGCGTCCACAACCTGCCCACCGGTAAGACGCACGGGCCGCCTAGGCCCGTTTTTTGTATTTGGGGGATCAGCATGAGCGACCTCATCGCCAAGACCGCCATCGACCGGCGCCTGGCCGAGATCATCGCCCCGGTCATCGAGGATCTGGGTTTCGAACTGGTGCGCATCCGCCTGCAAGGCGGCAAGACCGCCACGCTTCAGATCATGGCCGACCGTCCCGAAGGCGGCATCAATGTCGACGACTGCGCCGACATTTCCACCGTCGTCAGCGCGATGCTGGATGTCGAGGATCCGCTGGAGGACGCCTATCACCTGGAGGTTTCCAGCCCCGGCATCGACCGGCCGCTGACCCGGCTGAAGGATTTCGAGACCTTCGAGGGCTACGAGGCGCGGCTGGAGACCAACCAGCCCATCGACGGGCGCAAGCGTTTCAAGGGCGTGCTGGCTGGGGTCGAAAAGGGCGAGGGCGGCGACGAGGTGCTGCTGAACATCGAGGAAGGCGGCGAGACCCAGACCATCGGGCTGAACTTCGACTGGCTTTCCGATGCGAAGCTGGTGCTGACCGACGAGCTGATCGCCGAGATGCTGCGACAGAAAAAGGACGCGGGCGTGCAGATCGAGAATCTGGACGAGACCGCCTTTGACGAGATCGAAACGGAAGCCGGCGAAGACAACGCCGCCGCGAAGGAGTGAGGAATGGCCATCACCTCTGCCAACCAGCTTGAACTGCTGCAAACCGCCGAGGCCGTTGCACGGGAAAAGATGATCGACCCCGATCTGGTGATCGAGGCGATGGAGGACAGCCTGGCCCGCGCGGCGAAGTCGCGCTACGGCTCGGAAATGGACATCCGCGTCCATATCGACCGCAAGACCGGCAATGCCACCTTCACCCGCGCCCGCACCGTGGTCGAGGATGATACGGTCGAGAACTACCAGGCGCAATTCACCGCCGACCAGGCCCGCGCCTATTTCGAGCCCTCGAAGGACGGTCGCGCCCATTGGCTGCGCGACGGCCAGGTGCTGACCGATTTCTCGGGCAAGCCGCAGCCGGGCGACGTGTTCGAGGAGCAGGTGCCGCCGGTCGACCTGGGCCGCATCGCCGCGCAATCGGCCAAGCAGGTGATCCTGCAGCGCGTCCGCGAGGCCGAGCGCGACCGGCAATACGAAGAGTTCAAGGACCGCGCCGGCACCATCATCAACGGCGTCGTCAAGCGCGAGGAATACGGCAACATCATCGTCGACGTCGGCCGCGGCGAGGCGATCCTGCGCCGCAACGAGAAGATCGGCCGCGAGAGCTATCGCCCGAACGACCGCATCCGCGCCTATGTCAAGGATGTGCGCCGCGAGGCCCGCGGCCCGCAGATCTTCCTGTCGCGCACCGATCCGCAATTCATGGCGGAACTGTTCAAGATGGAAGTGCCGGAGATCTATGACGGCGTCATCGAGATCAAGGCCGTGGCCCGCGACCCGGGCTCGCGCGCCAAGATCGCCGTGATCAGCTATGACAACTCGATCGACCCGGTCGGCGCCTGCGTCGGCATGCGCGGCAGCCGCGTGCAGGCCGTCGTCGGTGAATTGCAGGGCGAAAAGATCGACATCATCCCGTGGTCCGAGGATCAGGCGACCTTCCTCGTGAACGCGCTGCAACCCGCCGAGGTGGCGAAGGTCGTCTTCGACGAGGACGCCACCCGCATCGAGGTGGTGGTGCCGGACGAGCAGCTTTCGCTGGCCATCGGCCGCCGCGGCCAGAACGTGCGGCTGGCCAGCCAGCTGACGGGCCTCGACATCGACATCCTCACCGAAGAAGAGGAATCGAAGCGCCGCCAGGCCGAGTTCAACGCCCGCACCAAGCTGTTCATGGACACGCTGGACCTGGACGAGTTCTTCGCCCAGCTTCTGGTCGCCGAGGGCTTCACCAACCTGGAAGAGGTGGCCTATGTCGACCTGGACGAGCTGCTGTCGATCGAGGGCGTGGACGAAGGCACCGCCGAGGAATTGCAGACCCGCGCCCGCGAGCATCTGGAGGCCGCCAACAAGGCCGCGCTGGAGAACGCCCGCGCCCTTGGCGTCGAGGACAGCCTGATCGAGTTCGAGGGCCTGACCCCGCAGATGGTCGAGGCCCTGGCCAAGGACGGCGTCAAGACGCTGGAGGATTTCGCCACCTGCGCCGACTGGGAACTGGCCGGCGGCTGGACCACGCAGAACGGCCAGCGCGTCAAGGACGACGGCATTCTGGAACCCTTCGGCATCAGCCTGGAAGATGCGCAGACCATGGTGATGACCGCCCGCGTCATGCTGGGCTGGGTCGACCCGACCGAGTTCGAATCGGCCGACGAGGCCGGGGCCGAGGGCGACGAACAGGAGGCCGGGGTGTAACGCCCCGGAAACCGGATGACACGCGGGGGCCGTATCAAGGACCGCGAGACGCCCGAACGGCGCTGCATCGTCACGGGCGAGGTTCAGCCCAAGGCTGGGCTGATCCGCTTTGTCGCGGGCCCCGATGGCGAGGTGGTGCCGGATCTGGCCGAAAAGCTGCCCGGACGCGGCTTCTGGGTCGTGGCCGACCGGCAAGCCTTGGACAAGGCTGCCGCCAAGGGCTTGTTTTCGCGTGGCGCCAAGGCGCGGGTGACCGCCCCGCCCGAACTGCTGGCGATCATCGAATCCGGGCTGGCGCGGCGGGTGACGGACACGCTGTCGCTGGCGCGCAAGGCCGGGCTGGCGGTGGCCGGCTTCGAGAAGGTCAAGGATTGGCTGGCGGCCGGCAAGGCCAAGGTGCTCTTGCAGGCCAGCGACGGGTCCGAACGCGGCAAGGGCAAGCTCTGGACCCCTCCGGGGGGCCGGTGGTTCGGCTGCATGACCGCATCAGAATTGGGTTTGTCCTTTGGGCGCGATCATGTCATACACAGCGCGCTTGCGCCGGGGGGCCTGACCGAAAAATTGATCAGGGACGCGAGCAGACTGACGGGTCTGCGCGGGCATGACGGCGGTGCACCCGCCGGGAAGGAATGAAGATCGGATGAGCGATACTGACGGAAAGAAACCCCTGGGTCTTGGTGGCGGCCGTTCGGGCCATGTGAAGCAAAGCTTCAGCCACGGCCGGACCCATAACGTGGTCGTCGAGACCAAGCGCAAGCGCGTGGTCGTGCCCGGCAAGGCCGGCGGCGCGGCCGGTGGCGGGCGCTCGGGCTCGCCCTCGGCCGTGTCGGGCGACCCGTCGAAGCGTCCCGCCGGCATCTCGGATGCCGAGATGGAACGGCGCCTGGCCGCGCTGAAGGCCGCCAAGGCCCGCGAGGTCGAGGAAGCCGCGCAGCGCGTCGCCGAGGAAAAGGCCCGCGAGGAAGAGCGCGAACGCCGCCGGCTTGAAGCCGAGGCCAAGGAGCGCGAGGAACGCGAACGCGAGGAAGCCCTGCGGCTGAAGGCCGAGGAAGATGCGCGCCGCGCCCGCGAAGCCGAGCTGCGCGAAAAGAAGAAGGCCGAGATCGCCAAGCCCAAGGCCGATGCGCGTCCGGCGACCCCTGCCGACCGCGCCGCCGCCGAGGCGGCCGCCGTGCGCGCCGAGACCAAGGGCGTCAGCGCCGCCGGCCCGCGCAAGACCGACCGCGACCGCGACACCCGCGGCCCCGCCGACGACCGCGACAGCCGCAACAAGGGCCGCGAGGACAGCCGCCGCACCGGCAAGCTGTCGCTGTCGCAGGCGCTGGACGGCGAAGGCGGGCGCCAGCGCAGCCTGGCCGCGATGAAGCGCAAGCAGGAAAAAGCCCGGCAAAAGGCCATGGGCGGCCACCAGCGCGCCGAAAAGCAGGTGCGCGACGTGCAGCTGCCCGAGACCATCGTGGTCTCGGAACTGGCCAACCGCATGGCCGAGCGCACGCCGGACGTCATCAAGTCGCTGATGCGCATGGGCATGATGGTCACGGCGAACCAGTCCATCGACGCCGATACCGCCGAACTGGTGATCGACGAATTCGGCCATCGCGCCGTGCGCGTCTCGGATGCGGATGTCGAGCAGGTGATCGACCAGGTCGAGGACCGGCCCGAAGATCTGAAGCCGCGCCCGCCGGTGATCACCATCATGGGCCATGTGGACCACGGCAAGACCTCGCTTCTGGACGCGATTCGTCATGCCAATGTCGTCTCGGGCGAGGCCGGCGGCATCACCCAGCATATCGGCGCCTATCAGGTGAAGGCGTCGAACGGGGCGCTGCTGACCTTCCTCGACACGCCCGGCCACGCGGCCTTCACCTCGATGCGGGCCCGCGGCGCGCAGGTGACGGATATCGTCGTGCTGGTGGTCGCCGCCGATGACGCGGTCATGCCGCAGACGGTCGAGGCGATCAACCACGCCAAGGCCGCCAATGTGCCGATGATCGTGGCGATCAACAAGGTCGACAAGCCGGATGCGAACCCGCAGAAGGTGCGCACCGACCTGTTGCAGCACGAGGTGGTGGTCGAGGCCATGTCGGGCGAGGTGCAGGACGTCGAGGTCTCTGCCAAGACCGGCCAGGGCCTGGACGAGCTGCTGGAGGCCATCGCGCTGCAGGCCGAGATCCTGGAACTGAAGGCCAATCCCGACCGCCCGGCCCAGGGCGCGGTGATCGAGGCCAAGCTGGACGTGGGCCGCGGTCCGGTCGCGACCGTGCTGGTGCAGAACGGCACGCTGAAGCGCGGCGACATCTTCGTCGTCGGCGAGCAATGGGGCAAGGTCCGCGCGCTGATCAACGACAAGGGCGACCGCATCGACACTGCCGGCCCCTCGGTCCCGGTCGAGGTGCTGGGGCTGAACGGCACGCCCGAGGCCGGCGACGTGCTGAACGTGGTCGAGACCGAGGCGCAGGCGCGCGAGATCGCGGATTACCGCATCCAGGCCGCCAAGGACAAGCGCGCCGCCGCCGGTGCCGCGATCACGCTGGACCAGATGCTCGCCAAGGCCAAGGCGGACGAGAGCGTCGCCGAACTGCCGGTGGTCATCAAGGCCGACGTGCAGGGCTCGGCCGAGGCCATCGTCCAAGCGCTGGAAAAGATCGGCAACGACGAGGTGCGCGTCCGCGTGCTGCATTACGGCGTCGGCGCGATCACCGAATCGGATGTCGGCCTGGCCGAGGCCAGCCAGGCGCCGGTCATCGGCTTCAACGTCCGGGCCAATGCCCCGGCGCGGAACGCCGCCAACCAGAAAGGGGTCGAGATCCGCTATTACTCGATCATCTACGACCTGGTGGATGACATCAAGGCGGCGGCCTCGGGCCTGCTTTCCGCAGAGGTGCGCGAGAACTTCATCGGCTATGCCGAAATCAAGGAAGTCTTCCGCGTCTCGGGCGTCGGCAATGTCGCCGGCTGCCTCGTGACCGAGGGCGTGGCGCGTCGCTCGGCCGGCGTGCGCCTGCTGCGCGACAACGTGGTGATCCACGAAGGCACGCTGAAGACGCTCAAGCGCTTCAAGGACGAGGTCAAGGAAGTGCAATCCGGCCAGGAATGCGGCATGGCCTTCGAGAATTACGACGACATCCGCAAGGGCGATGTCATCGAGATCTTCGAGCGCGAGGAAGTGCAGCGCCAGCTGTGATCCCCGCGGACAGCGGCAAAGGGGGCGGGCCTGCGGGTCCGCCCTTTTTCATGCCCGGACCCCGGCAGGAACGCCCACCTGCCGACATGGCAACGCCGACGCCTTGCGTGCGCCGCCTTCTCCGTTTCCCCAATACCCCCGCCGGAGGCCGGCGACAGGGCAAGCGAAAAACAGAACGGGGCCCGCAAAGGGGCCCCGTTCCGCGATCATGGACACGTTGCTGTCGCCTCAGGTCAGGACGGGCTTGCCCTCATAGGTCTTGCTGCCTACTCGGACCACGATGTTCCCGTTCGCCTGCTGCCGTTCAAAGATCCCCTGGACCGAAATGCAACTGCCGATCGTGATCGTGCGAATCATGTCCGATCTCCTCCTCTACAGGATTTCAGAATTGTCGCAAAATCGTCAAATGTTAACCGGGAATGTCGCAGACTCAGGCAGATGGACGATAAAGCCGGAACCAGCGTGACCGATATGTCTCATATCCAGTCGCGCAGGATCGGAATCAGCGGCAGATCCGCCGGCGGCATGGGATATTTGCTCAATTCTGCGGCACGGGCCCAGGCCAGGTTCTGCCCTTCCTGCGGCACCGGCACGCCTTGCCAGCGCCGGCAGGCGAACAGCGGCATCAGCAGGTGAAACTCCTCATAGGCATGGCTGGCGAAGGTCAGCGGCGCCAGGCACGAGCGCCAGGTCTCGATCCCCAGCTCCTCGTGCAATTCGCGGATCAGCGCGGCCTCGGGCGTCTCGCCCGGCTCGACCTTCCCGCCCGGAAACTCCCACAGGCCCGCGAGGGACTTGCCCTCGGGGCGCTGCGCCAGCAACACGCGGCCGTCTGCGTCGATCAGCGCGACGGCCGCGACAAGCACCGTCTTCATGAGCGGTAATCGGCGTTGATGTCGATGTAGCGATGCGTCAGGTCGCAGGTCCAGACCGTGCGCCGGCCCCTGCCCAGCCCCAGGTCGACGCCGATCACCAGATGGTCGCGCTTCATATAGGCGCTGGCCTGCCCCTCGTCATAGCCGGGCGCGCGCCAGCCGTTCTCGGCCAGCACCATGTCGCCGAAGCGGATGGTCAGCCGGTCGCGGTCGGCCTCGGCCCCGGACTTGCCGACCGCCATGACCACGCGGCCCCAGTTCGCGTCCTCGCCGGCGATGGCGGTCTTGACCAGCGGCGAATTGGCGATGGCCATGGCGACGCGATGCGCGTCGGCATCGCTGGTGGCCCCCGTCACCTGCACCTCGACGAATTTCGTCGCGCCCTCGCCGTCCTTGACCACCTGCTGCGCCAGATCCAGCATCACCTGCGACAACGCCTTGCCGAAGGCCCGCGCCGGGGCCGAGCGCAGGTCAGTGATCGGCGCCGCCTTGGACTTGCCGGTCGCTGCCAGGATCAGCGCATCCGAGGTCGAGGTGTCGCTGTCCACGGTAATGGCGTTGAAGGTCTGGTCCATGCGCGCCGACAGCATGCGCTGCAGCAGCGCCGGCGCGATTTGCGCATCGGTAAAGACATAGACCAACATCGTCGCCATGTCGGGCGCGATCATGCCCGAGCCCTTGGCGATGCCGGTGATGTTGATGGTGCCCCCGTCGCCCTCGAAGCTGGCCGCCGCGCCTTTCGGAAAGGTGTCGGTGGTCATGATGGCGCGTGCCGCGCCGGCCGCGCCGGCCGCATCCAGGTTGGCGGCCAGATCGCCGATCACCGCGGTGATGCGCTCGGCCGGCAGCGGCTCGCCGATCACCCCGGTCGAGGAGGAAAACACCCGCTCGCGCGGCACCCCAAGCGCCTTGGCGACGCCGCCGGTGACGGCATCCACCGCCTCCTGCCCGTTCTTGCCGGTGAAGGCATTGGCATTGCCCGAGTTCACGATGATCGCCGCGCCCTGGGCGGTGTCCTGCTTCAGCGCCAGCTTGGCCTGGCAGTCCAGCACGCTGGCCGCACGGGTCGAGGATTTGGTGAAGGCGCCGGCGATGGCCGTGCCCGGTGCCAGCCGGACCAGCATGACATCGGTACGGCCCTGGTATTTCACCCCCGCCGCGCCCGAGGCGAACTCGGCCCCCTCGATCACCGGCAGGTCGGGAAAGCGCGCCGGCGCCAGCGGCGAGACCGGGTTCTTGGGCTTCACCGCCGCCGCCACCGCCGCCTCGGCCCGTGCCTCGAGGCCGGCAGCGGTTTCCTTCAGCGCCGCCTTCAGCTTTTTCAGCTTCTTCTTCAGCGCCTTCAGCTTTTCGGCATCGGAAAGCCGGGACTTCTTGTCATCCGTCTTGGCCATCGCTCACTCTCCCAGGATGTCGGTCTTGTTCAGCAGGTCGGGGGCGAGCCCTTCGGTCTTTTCGACCTTGGCTTCGGAGACGCGCTTTTCGATCTCGGCCTGCACCTTGTCACGACGGACCTGCACGGCCAGCTGCTCCTTGATCTCGTCGAAGGCGGGGGGCGTGACCTCGCGCGTGTCGTTCAGCTTGATGACATGCCAGCCGAACTGGGTCTCGACCGGTTCCGAGACCTGGCCCTTTTCCAGCGCCTTCACGGCTTCGGCAAAGGGCGCGACCATCTGCTCGGGCTGGAACCAGCCCAGGTCGCCCTTGTTCGGGCCGGAATTGTCGGTCGATTTCTCCTCGGCCAGCACGCCGAAATCGGCGCCCTCGGCCAGTTGCTTGGCGATGGCCTCGGCCTCCTCCCTGGTCTTCACCAGGATATGGGCGGCATTGTATTCGACCCCGGGTTCGGCCTGGCCGCCGAAGGCCTGGTCATAGGCGGCTTTCAGCTCGGCCTCGTCCGGCTCGGCCGCGGCGATCTTTTCCAGCACCGAGCCGGCCAGATAGGCGCGCTTCTCGATCTCCAGCGCCACGGTATCGCGCTTGCTCAGCGGCTCGGCCGCCTGGGCCACGGCGGTCTGGCGGATCATCTGGTCCAGCATCAGATCCCACAGTGCCGTATCCGGCAGGCCCTGGGTCGCCTGCGCGTCCAGCCCCTGCCGCATGGCGACCATCTGGCCCAGCGTGATCGCCTCGCCATTGACGGTGGCGACGACCGTATCGGCATCCTGCGCCAGCACGGGCAGGGCCGAGACGGTCCCCGAAAGCAGCACGGAGACGGCAAGAAGCGGTTTCAGCATAGGTTTCCCCTTCATGGGACGGCGCGTCCACGCAGAGGTGAACGGGCGCAAGCGTTGACAGTGGGCCGGCCGGGGCATACATCCGGCGCAACCGAAAATGCGCGCCCGTCGCCGTTTTTCCGGCCCAAGTGATAGGGCAAGGCGAATGGTGCCGGCAAGTGGGCGGAACGTCCCGCGCACCCCCAGATACGCGATTTTGAAGGTTCATATGCTCGGCATCGGAAACTTGGCGAAACTGGTCTTTGGCACGCCCAACGACCGCAAGGTGAAATCGGTCCGGCCGCTGGTGGCCCAGATCAACGCGCTGGAGGAACAGTTCCGCGCCCTCTCCGATGCGGAACTGATCGGCAAGACCCGCGAATTGCAGGGCCGCGCGCAGGCAGGCGAGGATCTGGACAAGCTTCTGCCCGAGGCCTTTGCCAATTGCCGCGAGGCGGCGCGCCGCGCGCTTGGCCTGCGCGCCTTCGACACGCAGCTGATGGGCGGCGTCTTCCTGCACCAGGGCAATATCGCCGAGATGAAGACCGGCGAGGGCAAGACCCTGGTCGCGACCTTCCCGGCCTATCTGAATGCCTTAGCGGGCAAGGGCGTGCATGTCGTCACCGTCAACGACTACCTGGCGAAACGCGACGCGCATTGGATGGGCAAGGTCTTTGCGCAGCTCGGCATGACCACCGGCGTCGTCTATCCCTTCCAGCCGGACGAGGAAAAGCGCGAGGCCTATCGGGCCGACGTGACCTATGCCACCAATAACGAGCTGGGCTTCGACTACCTGCGCGACAACATGAAGGGCTCGATCGAGCAGATGACCCAGCGCGGGCATTTCTTTGCCATCGTGGACGAGGTCGACTCGATCCTGATCGACGAGGCGCGCACGCCGCTGATCATCTCGGGGCCCAGCCAGGACCGCAGCGCGCTTTACAAGACGCTCGACGCCTTCATGCCCGAACTCGCGCCCGAGCATTACAAGCTGGACGAAAAGACCCGCAACGCCACCTTTACCGAGGAAGGCAACGAATTCCTGGAAAAGCGCCTGCAGGCGGCGGGCGTGCTGCCCGAGGGCCAGACGCTTTACGACCCCGAATCGACCACCATCGTCCACCACGCCAATCAGGCGATGCGGGCGCACAAGCTGTTCATGCGCGACCAGCATTATATCGTGCGCGACGACGAGGTGGTGCTGATCGACGAATTCACCGGCCGGATGATGAAGGGCCGCCGACTGTCGGACGGGTTGCACCAGGCCATCGAGGCCAAGGAAGGCGTCGCCATCCAGCCCGAGAACGTGACGCTGGCTTCCGTCACCTTCCAGAACTATTTCCGGCTCTACGACAAGCTCTCGGGCATGACCGGCACCGCCGCCACCGAGGCCGAGGAATTCGCGGAAATCTACAAGCTCGGCGTGGTCGAGGTGCCGACCAACCGCCCGGTACAGCGCATCGACGAGCATGACCGCGTCTATCGCACCGCGACCGAGAAATACGCCGCCGTGATCGAGGCGATCAAGGAAGCCCATGCCAAGGGCCAGCCGATCCTGGTCGGCACGACGAGCATCGAGAAATCCGAGATGCTGTCGCAGATGCTGAGCAAGGAAGGCATCCAGCACAACGTGCTGAACGCCCGCCAGCACGAGCAGGAGGCCAAGATCGTCGCCGACGCCGGCAAGCTCGGCGCCGTGACCATCGCCACCAACATGGCCGGCCGCGGCACCGACATCCAGCTGGGCGGCAATGTCGAGATGAAGGTGATGGAGGCGCTGGCCGCCGATCCCGAGGCGAACCCCGATGAGGTCCGCGCCCGCATCGAGGCCGAGCACGCCGCCGAGAAGCAGGCGGTGCTGGATGCCGGCGGCCTTTTCGTGCTGGCGACCGAGCGCCACGAAAGCCGCCGCATCGACAACCAGCTGCGCGGCCGCTCGGGCCGCCAGGGCGACCCCGGCCGCTCGCTGTTCTTCCTGTCGCTGGAAGACGACCTGATGCGCATCTTCGGCTCGGAACGGCTGGACAAGGTGCTGTCGACGCTGGGCATGAAGGATGGCGAGGCCATCGTCCACCCCTGGGTCAACAAGTCGCTGGAACGCGCCCAGGCCAAGGTCGAGGGCCGCAACTTCGACATCCGCAAGCAATTGCTGAAATTCGACGACGTGATGAACGACCAGCGCAAGGCGATCTTCAGCCAGCGCCTGGAAATCATGCATACCGACGAGGTCGGGGACATCGCCGCCGACATGCGCGCGCAGGTGATCGACGACCTGGTCGACCGGCATCTGCCACCCCGCGCCTATGCCGAGCAATGGGACGTCCAGGGCCTGCATGACGCGGTGGTCGACAAGCTGAACATGGACCTGCCCGTCGCCGATTGGGCGGCCGAGGACGGCGTGGACCAGGACGGGATCCGCGAACGCATCCAGCAGGCCACCGATGCCTATATGGCGCAGAAGGCCGAGCAATTCGGCTCCGAGAACATGCGCCAGATCGAAAAGCAGGTGCTGCTGCAACAGATCGACAGCAAGTGGCGCGAGCATCTGGTGACGCTGGAGCATCTGCGCTCGGTCGTGGGCTTCCGCGGCTATGCGCAGCGCGACCCGCTATCGGAATACAAGACCGAGGCCTTCCAGCTGTTCGAGACCATGCTGGACGGGCTGCGCTTCGACGTGACCCAGCAACTGGCCCGCATCCGCCCGCTGACCGATGCCGAGCGCGAGCAGATGCTGCGCGAATACCAGCAGCAACAGGCGGCGGTCGAGGCGCAGATGCACCCCGAACACGAGGAAGCCGAGGGCGGCGAGGTCTCGGGCCGGGTCGCCGGCTTCGACGAGACCGATCCCACCACTTGGGGCAACCCGTCGCGCAACGATCCCTGCCCCTGCGGCTCGGGCAAGAAGTTCAAGCACTGCCACGGCGCGCTGGCGTGATTTGGGGGCCTTCGGGCCCCCTTCTTCATCCCGCCGCGAAGATGGCCGGCCCGGCATGGGTATTTGGAAAACGGTGAAGAGCCGGGCGCACCGCTTGGGCTTTCACCGTTTCTCAAATACTCATATCGCAACGGAGCAGCCGACCAGGCGCCGCTAATCCGGCACCAGCATGTAGCCGGTTCCGCGCACGGTCTGCAGGTAGCGCGGCTCCTTGGGATCGGGCTCGATCTTGCGGCGCAGGCGGGTGATCTGCACGTCGATGGCGCGTTCCGAATTCTCGCCCGCCTCCTCCGACGGGCTGCGGCCCAGATCCTCGATCAGCGCGCCGCGGCTGACCGGCTGGCGCGGCGTGTCGGCAAGGCGCCTGAGCAGCGCCTGCTCGGTTCCCGTCAGGCGCAGCGGCGCATCGCCCTGCCACAGTTCGCCCTTGTCGGCATCGTAGCGCAGGGGCCCCAGCGACAGGAACTTCGGCCCCTTGGGTTCGGTCGCCGGGATACGGCGCAGGATGGCGGCGATGCGCAAGAGCAGCTCGCGCGGCTCGAAGGGTTTCGGCAGGTAATCGTCGGCGCCGCTTTCCAGCCCCTCGATGCGGTCGCCCGTCTCGCCCTTGGCGGTCAGCAGCAGGATCGGCGTGGTCATGCGCCGGCGCAGGTCGCGGGTCAGCGAGAACCCGTCCTCGCCCGGCATCATCACGTCGAGCACGATCAGGTCGAAATCCAGCCCGTCAAGCAGGCGCCGGGCATGGGCGGCGTCGCGCGCCGTGGTCACCAGGAAACCGTTGCGCATCAGGAAGCGGCGCAGCAGGCTGCGGATGCGTTCGTCGTCGTCGACGACCAAGATATGGGCGGCGGGCTGCGGATCGGAAGCAGGATCGGGAGCGGTCATGGCGACTCGGGCAGTTCTTTCAGCGCACGATACTGGCGCAGCGTGTCGCGGTCCATCATCGCCTCCAGCACCTGCCGGAAGCCCGCCACCGCCTGCGGTCCGGCGGCGCGATAGGCGGCGCGCATGCGGGCGCGCTGCGCCTCGGACAGACGGCGTTCCAGCGCCGCGCCCTTGTCGGTCAGGTAGAGCTGGCGCTCGCGCCGGTCGCGGCGGCCGATGCGGCTTTCGACCAGCCCGTCCTCGATCAGCGTGCGCAAGACCCGGTTCAGCGATTGCTTGGTCACACCCAGCACGTCCAGCAGCGCCGTCACCGTCAGGCCCGGCTCGCGATGGATGAAATGGATCGCCCGGTGATGGGCGCGGCCGTAATCCAGCTCGGCCAGAATCAGGTCGGGATCGGCGGTAAAGGCGCGATAGGCGAAGAACATCGCCTCGATGCCGCGGCGAAGCTGGTCATCGGTCAGGAACAGCAGGCTTTCCCCGCCTGCCGGCGCGACATTCACCTTGTTCTGCATGGCCTTCCCTTCGCTGCGTGGCCCTTATTACGTCAGGCTTGTTGACTTTCCAACCATGAATGGATAGCCCAGACCTCAAGTTGCGCAATTTTCTTTGCCAGACATGCTCTGACGGCGCAACATTCCGCAAACAGAACCGGCCGGAGGGAAAAATGGCGGGCGCATATGACGATCGTGACGGCAAGATCTGGATGGATGGCAAGCTGGTGGAGTGGCGCGAGGCGAATGTCCACATCCTGACCCATGCGCTGCATTACGCCAGCTCGGTCTTCGAGGGCGAGCGCTGCTACAGCGGCAAGATCTTCAAGGGACACGAGCATTCGCTGCGGCTGATCGAATCGGCCCGGCTTCTGGACATGCAGTCGCCCTATACCGCCGAGGAGATCGACGCGGCGAAAACCGCCGTGCTGGAGGCCAACGGCTTCAAGGACGCCTATGTCCGCGCGGTGATGTGGCGCGGCTCGGGCGAGGATATGGGGGTTTCGGCGCGCCGCAACCCGGTGCGCATGGCCGTCGCCGCCTGGGAATGGGGCAGCTATTACGGCGATGCGAAATGGCAGGGCGCCAAGCTCGACATCGCTAAGTGGAAGCGGCCCAGCCCCGAGACCATCCCCACCGCCGCCAAGGCCGCCGGGCTTTACATGATCTGCACCATGTCCAAGCACGCCGCCGAGGAAAAGGGCTGCTCGGACGCGCTGTTCATGGACTGGGAGGGCTATGTCGCCGAGGCCACCGGCGCCAATATCTTCTTCGTCAAGGACGGCGAGGTGCATACGCCGCTGGCCGACCGCTTCCTGAACGGCATCACCCGGCAGACGGTCATCCAGATGCTCAAGGACAACGGCACCGCCGTGCATGAACGCCGGATCAAGCCCGAGGAGCTGGCGGATTTCCAGGAATGCTTCCTGACCGGCACCGCGGCCGAGGTGACGCCGGTCGGGCAGATCGGCGACTGGCATTTCCAGGTCGGCGGCACCACCCGCAAGATCGCCGAGGATTACGAAAAGCTGGTCCGCAGCTGATCGCTGGACCGAAATGGAAACCCGGCCGGGCGGCAGCGCCCGGCCGGGTTCGCATTGCCGGGGCCGGGATCAGACCCGATGGCCGCGCTCGATCCGGGCAAATTCGGCGGCGCGGCGATTCGCCTCTTCGCTGTTGCGGATACGGGGCCGCATGCGCAGGGCGGCGATGGCCGGGTGAAGGCCGGATTCGCGTTCCTGCCGCGTATAGTATTGCGTGCGGCCGGAACTGCTTTCGTGACTGCGGTCTGCGATATGTCTGGTCATGTCGGTCTTCCTCCCGCGCGGGAGTATAGCGCGGATGCGGCGGCATTTCACCCCTTGCGGACAGGGCTGCGACCCTAGGCCGCCTTGATGCCGGGGGCAGCGGCCAGCATGGCGTGCAGCGCCACCGGATCCTCGTTGGCGCGCAGCTTGGCGCGCAGATCCTGGTCGCGCAGCGTGCGCGAGACCAGCGCCAGAGCCTTGAGGTGATCGACGCCCGAATTCTTGGGCGCCAGCAGCGCAAAGATCAGGTCCACCGGCTGGCGGTCCACCGCGTCGAAATCCAGCGGCTTTTCCAGCCGCAGGAACAGGCCGACCACATGCTCAAGCCCGTGCAGCCGGGCATGGGGCAGCGCGACGCCATGGCCGACCCCGGTGGGGCCCAGGGTCTCGCGCTCTTGCAGCGCGTCCAGCGTCTGCGCGGCGTCCACGCCATAGACGGCCCGCGCCTGTTCGGCAATTTCCTGGAACAACCGTTTCTTGCTGGTGGTCTGGCTCATCGTCCGCACGGCGGCGGGGGAGAGAATGTCGCTGATCTGCATGTCGCCCGAAAATTGTCAAGGCCCGGCCGCGGGCTGCGCGGCCGGGACGTTTGGTTCAACAAGACTGCCCTTCTGTGTCAGTCTAGCCCAGGTTGCGGGGGTCGATCCAGCCCACGTTGCCGTCGTCGCGGCGGTGAACCACGTTCACGCCCCCATGTTTCTCGTTGCGGAAGACCAGCAGCGGGCTGCCGGACAGTTCCATCTGCATCACCGCGTCGCCGACCGACAGGGTGGGCACGCGGGTCTCCATCTCGGCAATGATCATGGGTTGCAGGCCGTCGGCCTGCGTTTCCCATTCGTCCTCATCGGCGGCCAGCACATACATTCCCGCCTGCTCGAATTCAACCGGCTGGGTCCGGTCCTTGTAGTGGTCCTTGAGCCGGCGCTTGTAGCGGCGCAGTTGCTTGTCCATCCGTTCGCGGCATTGCTCGAAGGCCGCATAGATGTCGGTGGCCCCGCCCTTGGCCTGGGCGGTCAGCCCGGTCGAGAGATGCACCACGGCATCGCAGATGAATTCATGCGCGTTGCGGGAAAAGATCACCGTCGCATCCGTCGGGCGTTGCGAATATTTCTCAACGGTGGCACCGAGTTCGGTCTTGACATGAGTCGAAAGCGCATCGCCCACGTCGATCTGTTTTCCGCTGATCTGATAGCGCATGGTGGTCCGTCCTTTCGGTTGCCCGGCCTGGTCGTCACAGCCCTCGCGGCGGCACCGTCCGGGTTTCTTCGGCCCGGCGTCCTGCCCGGCCATATCCTCATTTGGTGATAGCCACGTCCCGGTGTCAACGGCTGCGCGCAAGGGATCGTCACGTCCTCGCGTTCAGTTCATGCGGAAGGTTTCGCCCAGGTAGACGCGGCGGACCTGCGGGTCGGCCACGATCTCGGCCGTGGTGCCGGCTTTCAGCACATGGCCGTCGTGCAGGATATAGGCGCGGTCGACGATTTCCAGCGTCTCGCGGACGTTGTGATCGGTGATCAGCACGCCGATGCCGCGGCTTTTCAGGTCGTGGACCAGGGCGCGGATCTCGCCCACGGCGATGGGATCGACGCCGGCGAATGGTTCGTCCAGAAGCAGATAGGCCGGATCGGCTGCAAGGCAGCGGGCGATCTCGACCCGGCGCCGCTCGCCCCCCGACAATGCCATGGCCGAGGCATTGCGCAGATGGCCGATCGAGAAATCGCCCAGCAGCTCCTCCAGCCGCTCGCGGCGCTGGTGGACATGCGGCTCGACCAGTTCCAGGACGGCCATGATGTTCTGCTCGACCGTGAGGCCGCGAAAGATCGACATCTCCTGCGGCAGGTAGCCGATGCCCATCTGGGCGCGGCGATACATCGGCAGGCGCGTCGCGTCCTGCCCGTCGATCAGCACCTGGCCCGAATCAGGCGCGACCAGCCCGGCCACGCAATAGAAGCAGGTGGTCTTGCCCGAGCCATTGGGCCCCAGCAGCGCCACCACCTCGCCGCGCTCCAGGTCCAGCGCCACGTCGCGGATCACCGGGCGGTTGCGATAGGATTTGCGCAGGCCGCGAACGCGCAGCCCCTGCTTTTCGGCCATGGCGTCAGTTCTCCGGCTGCAGGACGCTGCGCACCCGGCCCGAGGCTTCGGCGGTGCCGCTTTCCAGGTTCACCGTCACCTTGTCACCCGCCAGCAGGTTGCCGCCCTGGCTCAGCAGCACGTCGCCGGTCAGGACGATGGTGCCGGTCTCGACATCGTAATCGGCCGCCTGCGCCTCGGCCGCGTCCTCGCCGCTGGCCAGGGTGACGTTGCCCTGCGCGTGCAAGGCGCTGATGCGGCGCTGGTCGCCCTGGGCATAGGTCACGGTCACGCTGTCCGCCGCAAGCCGCATGGCACCCTGGCCGATCAGCACATTGCCCGAAAACGTGGCCTGGCCGGATTTCTGGTCGACCGTCAGCGAATCGGCCGTGACCTCGACCGGTTCCTTGATATCCTGGGCGCTGCCAAAGCCCCTGGCCTGCCCCAGCGCCGGGCCCGCCGCCAGCATCAGCGACAGGATCACGGGCAAAAGCGGTCCGGGCCGGATCATCGGATTTCCTTTCTGGCGCCCGAAGGCCCCCTATGCGGCCGGCGGCGCCGGGTCATGGCCGGTATATCAAGCGGACTCCGCCGCTCAAATCAAGAACGTGATCGCCGCTGCCCTCCCCCGAGGGGCGAAACTCCATCCGCCCCGCCGTCAGCCGGCCGAAAGGGGCCAGCACATTGACCTCCTCCTCGGAAAGCAGCGTGCCTTCGGTGGTCGAGGCCAACAGTTCCGGTGCGGTCAGCACCCAGCCGTCGGCGGTGGTCATGCGCACCCCCTCGGCCAGCCGGACCTGCTGGTCGCGCATCGAGGCGGCCCCGGCGCTGACATCCGCCGCCCGCCCGTCGCTGGCCCGCAGCGTCAGGCGCACCGCCTGCGCCTGGGTGCCGCTGCTGCGGTCGCCGGGCCGGGCCTCGGCGGCCGCGATGCTCAGCTGCGCGCCATCGCGGGTCACGCCGGCATAGGTCGGGCTGGTCACCGCCTGCCGCTCGGCCAGTTCGCGCGGGTCCACATCGGCATAGGGAATGCTCGCCTCGGGGTCGGGCTTGCGGCCCAGCAGGAACAGCACCGACAGGATCGCCAGCGCCGTCAGCGGCAGGATCACCTGCAGCCAGGCCACGATGCGCGAGCGGGTGCCCACCGTCAGACAAGCCCCGTGCGCAGGAAGTCGTGGATATGGATCAGCCCGGCCGGCATCCCTTCGGGCGTGACTACGAACAGGCAGGTGATGCGGCGGGCCTGCATCTCGGCCAGCGCCGCTTCGGCCAGTTGGTCGGGGCCGATGGTGCGCGGGTTGCGGGTCATCACCTCGGCGGCGCTATGGTCCAGCAGCCCCTGCATGTGCCGCCGCAGGTCGCCGTCGGTGATGATGCCGGTCAGCCGCCCCGCGGCATCCGTCACCCCGGTCACGCCGAAGCTTTTCTGGCTGATGGTCAGCAGCGCCTCGGCCATGGGCGCGGTCTCGGCCACCAGCGGCATGTCGCGGTGCATCAGGTCGGCCACTTTCGACAGTTTCGCGCCCAGCTTGCCGCCGGGATGGAAGGTGCGGAAATGCTCGGGCGTGAACTGGCGATGCTCCATCAGCGCCACGGCCAGCGCATCGCCCAGCGCGATGGTCATGGTGGTCGAGGTGGTGGGCACGATGCCGGTGCCGCAGGCCTCGGGCGCCTGGGGCAGGACCAGCGCCACGTCGGCCTGGCGCAGCAGCGTCGATTGCGCCCGCCCGGCGACGCCGATCAGCGGGATCTGGAAGCGCCGGGTATGGGCGATCAGGTCGGCCAGTTCCGGCGTCTCGCCGGAATTGGACAGCACCAGCGCCACGTCGCCCTGCGTCACCATGCCCAGGTCGCCATGGCTCGCCTCGGCCGGGTGGACGAATTGCGCCGGCGTCCCGGTCGAGGCCAGCGTGGCCGCGATCTTGCGCCCGACATGGCCGGACTTGCCCATGCCGGACACGACCACGCGGCCGCGCGCGGCCAGGATGGTCTCGACCGCGCGGTCGAAGCTGTCGCCAAGGCCGTCGGCCAGCAGGGCCAGCCCCTCGGCCTCGGTGCGGATCACCCGGCGGGCGGTATCGAGATATGCGCTCATGGCCCGCTACCTAGTGATGGAAGATGTCGTTTTCATCCCCCCAGCCCAGCAGGTCCAGATGGGCGCGGGTGGGAAGAAAGTCGAAACAGGCCTGCGCCAGGTCCAGCCGCCCCTCGCGCGCCAGCCGCTTTTCCAGCTCGGCCTTCAGCGCATGCAGATGCAGCACGTCCGAGGCGGCATATTCCAGCTGCGCCTCGGACAGATCCGCCGCGCCCCAGTCGCTGGTCTGCTGCTGCTTGGAGATGTCGACGCCGACCAGTTCCGAAAGCAGGTATTTCAGCCCGTGCCGGTCGGTATAGGTGCGCACCATCTTGCTGGCGATCTTGGTGCACCAGACCGGCTGCGTCACCACGCCGAAGGCCGCCTCCAGCGCGGCGATGTCGAAGCGGCCGAAGTGGAACAGCTTCAGCACCTGGGGATCGGCCAGCATCCGCACCAGGTTCGGCGCCTGCCGCTGGCCCTGGGCGATCTGCACCAGATGCGCATTGCCGTCGCCCGAGGACAGCTGCACCAGGCACAGCCGGTCGCGGCGCGGATCGAGCCCCATCGTCTCGGTGTCGATGGCCACGACCGGACCCAGGTCCAGATCGTCCGGCAGGTCGTTTTGATAAAGGGTGATGGTCATCTGTGGCTTCTCGGGCTGCGGGTTTGGGTTGCTGTAACCCCAATGCCCCCGCCTGCGCCAGCCCCGGCTTCGGATCTCGGTATCCCGCGACCCGTCATTCTGCGAGGAACATCGCGCCCGGCCGGGAAAGTGACGCAGATGCGCAACAATCCCGACTGTTTTACTGAGATAAGGCCGAATTTCCGAGTAAAATACTTGTGTTCATGGCGGGCAGCCCGGTAAATCGCGCCAGTTCCAAACGACTCAAGGCAAATGACCATGAAATTGCGCCGAATTCTTCCGCTGGCCGGGGTGTCCTCTCTGGCGCTGGCGACGGCCCTTTACGCCCAGGACAACCAGAACGCCGAGACCGTGGTCCTCAATCCGATCACCCTGGTCGCCGATGGCCAGGAGAATGTCGAGGCGACCGGCGGCGTTTCCGTCACCCCCGAGGACATCGAGGCGCTGCAGCCCGCCGATGTCTCGGAACTGTTCGCGCGCGAATCCTCCATCACCGTCTCGGGTGGTGGCGGACCGGCGAAGAAGGTCAGTGTCTTCGGCATCGAGCAATCGCTGCTTGCCGTTACCGTGGACGGCCTGCCGCAAGCGCAGACCAGCTGGCACCATACCGGCTCGAACGTGATCGACCCGGCCTTCCTGAAATCGGTCGAAGTCGAAGCCGGCGCAGCAGCAGCCGACTCTGGTTTTGCCGCCGCAGCGGGTGCGCTGCGCTACGAGACGGTGGGCGCGCTCGATCTGCTGGAAGCGGGACAGAACGTCGGCGGCCGTGCAGCACTTTCCTATGGCTCGAATGGTCGCGGCTTCTCGGGCAGCCTGGCCGGCTATGGCCGGAGCGGCGGGTTCGACTGGTTCATCATGGCCCACGGCTCGAACGGCGACAATTACGACAACGGTGACGGCAAGGAAGTACTGGGCACCGAACCTGCGGCGCGCAATGTCTTGGCCAAGCTGGGCTATGAGTTCGAGGGGCACCGGATCGAGCTTGGCCTGGAGCGCAGCCGTGACGAGGCCGATCGTCTGATCAAGGCGAATATGGGCCTTGCCGGCGACGAGGTTCATCCGCTGAAGGTCAGCCGTGACACGGTCAAGCTGACCTATACCTCGACCGAGCCGACCGACATGTGGGATCCCGAGGTTTCGCTTTACTTCAGCCAATACGAATACTGGCGACCGAATTATCTGACACTGCGCAGAGACGAAAATGGTGACCCGACCTATGTTTCTGCGAATAACGGCAACGCAATTTTCGAGGAGGAACAGTTCGGCGGCAAGGTGCAGAACACCTTTACGATCAACACCGGCAAGATCACCGCAGGGGTCGATTTCAACCAACACGACTACGCCACAGACAACTATGGCGCTGGCAACAACAACCGTCGTTACCGCAACTTCTCGACGAGCCAGATCGGCGTCTTCGCCCAGGGTCGGTTCGAGTTCCAGAACGGCTTCAGCCTTTCGACCGGCGCGCGCTACGACGCGCATCGCTTTACCGATTGGAACGGCGAGCGGTTCAGCGATTCCGGCGCCAGCGTGAATGGCACCCTCGCCTATCGCGTCAACGACAGTATCGAGGTTTTCGCGGGTGCTTCGCGCACCTGGCTGGGCTACGTCATCGGCGATTACGGCTATGTCCATGCCCGCAGCAACGCCTTCGTCACCGACCCGAACTTGGACACGGGCACGGCCAAGAACCTCAAGGTCGGAGCGAACTTTAACGGCGACGCCTGGCAGGCCGGCATCACGGTCTTCGACACGAAGATCGACGGACTGCTGAGCTACGAATCCTCGACCCTGCTGACCAACCGCACCGAGGAATATCGCAGCAAGGGCGTCACCCTGCATGGCACCTATGACTTCGGCAATACCCGGATCGGCGCCTCCTTCACCAAGGCGGACGTGACCGGCGATGGTGACGATGTCCTGCCCAACAACGGCGTCTATTTCATGCCGGTGGGCGAAACCGCCACGCTCTGGGTCGATCACGAACTGCCGGCATGGAACACGGTCCTGGGCGCCTCGGTGGAGTGGGCAGGCTCGATCGACGAGCGGGTGACCTCCACGACAACCTACTACAAGCAGCCGTCCTATACCGTGGTCAACGCCTATGCCGAGTGGACGCCCCAGGCATATGAGAACGTGGCAGTCCGGCTCAGCGTCGATAACCTGTTCGACAAGAACTATTACGAGCGTTCGGGTTATGCCGCGAATGATCGCAACGGTGGAATCGAGCCGGTCTGGGCGCCCGGTCGCACGATCACACTGGGCACGACGATGAAGTTCTGATCTCCTGCCCACTCGGACACGAACCGGAAAGGCCCCCTTCGCGGGGGCCTTTTCCTTATATCTCAGAAAGCAAAGATGATATTTGAAATATCATGATAGCCATGCTAGGCATCCATCATAAAGGATTGGAAATCACCGCATGATGACCTCGGCGCAGATGCGTGCGGCACGGGCCCTTCTTGGCATCGACCAGAAGCGGCTGGCCGAACTCTCGGGCCTGTCGGTTCCCACCATCCAGCGCATGGAGGCCAGCGACGGCAATGTGCGCGGCGTGGTCGAAAGCCTGACCCGCGTGGTCGAGGCGCTGGAGGCCGCCGGGATCGAGCTGATCGGCGAAGGCGCCGCCAGCCCCTCGGGCGGGCGCGGCGTGCGGCTGAAATCCGGTCCCAGGACGTAACCGCGACGGCGACCGCCGACGAAAGCCGACGATCCCGCCGCCCCCTTTTGCAAAGGTGCGGCACCAGATGACCCAGCAGGCCAGCGCAAGTCCCGGATTTGCGCCGCTGTTCACCCCGAAACTGATCACCGTCCTGCGCGAGGGCTATGGCGCGGCCGAGCTGCGCGCCGATGCCCTGGCCGGGCTGACCGTCGCCATCGTGGCGCTGCCCCTGTCGATGGCCATTGCCATCGCCTCCGGCGCCTCGCCGGCGCAGGGGCTCTATACCGCCATCATCGGCGGCTTCCTGGTCTCGGCGCTTGGCGGCTCGCGCTACCAGATCGGCGGGCCGGCGGGGGCCTTCATCGTGCTGGTCGCCGGGATCGTGGCGCAGCACGGCATGTCGGGGCTGATCCTGGCGACCTTCATGTCGGGACTGATGCTGGTGGCTATCGGGCTGCTCAGGCTGGGCACCTTCATCAAGTTCATCCCCTTTCCGGTGACGGTCGGCTTCACCGCCGGCATCGCCGTCATCATCTTCACCAGCCAGCTGAAGGAGATCTTCGGGCTGGCGCTGGCCCATGAGCCGGGCGAGCTGGTGGAAAAGATCCCCGCCCTCTGGCAGGCCCGCGCCAGCCTCAGCCCCGCGGCCCTGGGGATCGCGCTGGGAACCGTCGCGGTGATCCTGGGGCTGAAACGCACCCGGCCGCATTGGCCCGGCATGCTGATCGCCGTGGCGCTGGCGGCGGGCTTCACCGCGGCGGCGGGGGCGGATGTCGCGACCATCGGCAGCCGCTTCGGCGGCATTCCGTCCTCCCTGCCCGCCCCCGCTCTGCCGGGGCTGTCGCTGGACAAGGTGCTGGCGCTGCTGCCCGCAGCGGTCTCGCTGACGCTGCTCGGCGCCATCGAATCGCTGCTGTCGGCGGTGGTCGCGGATGGCATGACCGGCCGCCGCCACCGCTCGAATTGCGAGCTGGTGGCGCAGGGCGTGGCCAATATGGGCTCGGCGTTGTTCGGCGGCATCTGCGTCACCGGCACCATCGCGCGGACGGCGACCAATGTGCGCGCGGGCGCGCATGGGCCGGTGGCGGGGATGCTGCATGCGCTGTTCCTGCTGGGCTTCATGCTGCTGGCGGCGCCGCTGGCGTCTTATATCCCGCTGGCGGCGCTGGCCGGCGTGCTGGCGGTGGTGGCCTGGAACATGATCGAGAAACCGGCCATCGCCATCCTGCTGCGCTCGGGCTGGGGCGAGGCGGCGGTGCTGCTGGTCACCTTCGGGCTGACCATCTTCCGCGACCTGACCGAGGCCATCGTGGTCGGGCTGGCGCTCGGCTCGGTGCTGTTCATCCAGCGCATGAGCCAGGCCGTGGGGGTCGAGGCGCTGGTCGGCGCCGATACGGCCGACAGCGCCCAGCCGCGCCCGGACCAGCCGCAGCCGCGCGATGTGGTGGTCTATCGCATCTCGGGGGCGCTGTTTTTCGGCGCCACGGCCTCGATCGGCTCGGTCCTGGATCGCATCCAGGACGGGTTCCGGGTGCTGGTGGTGGATTTCAGCGCCGTGCCCTTCCTGGATTCCACCGGCGCCAACATGATCGAGGGGCTGGCGCACAAGGCGCAGCGCCGCGGCATCGCGCTGTGGCTGACCGGCACCAGCCGCGACATCCGCCGGGTGCTGCTGACCCACGGCCTGCGCCGTCCGCTGGTGCATTACGCCCCCACGGTCGAGGAGGCGCTGCGCCGGCGTCACGGATCCTAGCCTATTCCGCGCGGGCGGCGTCTGTTTCGGCGCCATGCCTCCGGCGGGAGTATTTTTGCAACGGTGAGAGCGGGGGCCGGAAAAGGGCGGCTCGATGGCCGCCCCGCACTCTCAGCCCATGCGCTCGGAGGCGTAGCTTCCCGGCGAAGCGGGGAAGACGACGGTCTTGTTGCCGTTCAGGAACACCCGGCGGTGAATATGGGCGTGGATGGCGCGGGCCAGCACCTGGCTTTCCACGTCGCGGCCCAGGCTGACATAATCCTCGGGCGATTGCGCGTGGGTCACGCGGATGATGTCCTGCTCGATGATCGGGCCCTCGTCCAGGTCGGCGGTGACGTAATGGCTGGTCGCGCCGATCAGCTTCACCCCGCGCTCGAAGGCCTGCTTGTAGGGATTGGCGCCCTTGAAGCTCGGCAGGAAGGAATGGTGGATGTTGATGATCCGCCCCGACATCTTGCGGCAAAGCTCATCCGACAGCACCTGCATGTAGCGCGCCAGCACCACCAGCTCGGCGCCCGAATCCTCGACCACGGCCATCAGCTGCGCCTCGGCCTGCGGCTTGTTCTCCTTGGTGACCTTGATGCAATGGAAGGGGATGTCGTGGTTCACCACCACCTTCTGATAATCCATGTGGTTCGAGATCACCGCCACGATGTCGATCGGCAGCGCGCCGATGCGCCAGCGATACAAGAGGTCGTTCAGGCAATGGCCAAAGCGGCTGACCATGATCACGACCTTCATCTTCTCGGCCTCGTCATGGATGGCGTATTGCATGTCGAAGGGCCTGGCCGGTTCGGCCAGACCTTCGCGCAACTCCTCCAGCCCCGCGCCTTCCTCGGAAACGAAGCTCACCCGCATGAAGAACTTGCCGGTCTCGGTATCGTCGAACTGGCTCGAATCGGTGATGTTGCAGCCGTGCTCGGCCAGAAAGCCGGCCACGGTGGCGACGATGCCGCGGGTCGAGGGGCAGGCGACCGTCAGCGTGTATTTCTTCATCTGGCTCTCCACTGAAAGGGCACGGGCCCTGGTTTCTTCCTTGTGCAAATATCCTCGGGGGGTCCGGGGGGCGAAGCGCCCCCGGTGCGGCGGCGCGCTCAGGCGGTCAGCCCCTCGGGCTCGGGCCAGCCATTGGCCCGGCAGCAGGCGGTCAGCGTATTGGCCAAAAGGCAGGCGATGGTCATCGGCCCGACGCCGCCCGGCACCGGGGTGATGGCGCCCGCGACCCCTGCTGCACCCTCGAAATCCACGTCGCCGACCAGGCGCGTGCGGCCCTCCTCCTCGATGCGGTTGATGCCCACGTCGATCACCGTGGCGCCCGGCTTGACCCAGTCGCCGCGAATCATCCGCGGCCGGCCCACCGCCGCGACCAGGATGTCGGCGCTGCGGCACAGCCCCGCCAGATCCCGCGTCCGACTGTGCGCGATGGTCACCGTACAGCTTTCGTTCAACAACAGTTGCGCCATCGGCTTGCCGACGATGTTCGAGCGCCCGACCACCACCGCGTTCAGCCCGGCAAGATCGCCGAGGGCGTCGCGCAAGAGCATCAGGCAGCCCAAGGGCGTGCAGGGCACCATCGCCTTCTGCCCGGTGCCGAGCAGGCCCACGTTCAGCACATGGAAGCCGTCCACGTCCTTCCTCGGGTCGATGGCGTTGATCACCGCCTCGGCGTCCATATGCCCGGGCAGCGGCAGCTGCACCAGGATGCCATGGACGGCCGGATCGGCGTTCAGCCGGGCGATCAGCGCCAGCAGTTCCGCCTGCGGGGTCTCGGCCGGCAGCTTGTGCTCAAAGCTCGCCATGCCGGCCTCGCGGGTCTGGACGCCCTTGTTGCGGACATAGACCTGGCTGGCCGGATCCTCGCCCACCAGCACCACCGCCAGGCCGGGCGTGATCCCATGCGCCGCCTTCAGCCGGGCCACAGCCTCTGCAACCCGCCCCCGAACACCAGAAGCAAAACCCTTGCCGTCGATGATCCTTGCCCCCATAGGCCCGTTCTCCTTCGCATTCCGCATCCCTCGCGCAGACCCCGGCCCCTCCGCGCGCGGATAGCGCAGGCGCCGGCATGCGCAAGCCCGATTCATCGCGGGCCTGCCCGTTCCGGTTCGCCTCTATCCCCGTTGACGCCTTTTTCCAACCGGGCGGCGCAACGCTCAGGCCCTATTGCGACAAGGCGCAGTCGGTTTGCGACGCGGCCTCGCGCGGGCTGCGTCAGCCGAACAGGCGATCTGCGACAGTTGCCAGCCCCACGCCCATCAGCGCCAGCGCAACGCAGAGCGCCAGCCAGCGCAACGCCTGCGGCAGGCTGTCGCGCCCGCGCAGCCAGCGCCCGAAGCTGTGGAGCAGGAGCCAGGTCGCGATCGCGACCGCAAGCAGCAGCCAGCCGATCCTGGCAGCCGCCGATCCCAGCCAGGGCGACAGCAGCACCACCAGCAACCCCGCCAGCATGGCCAGGAACAGCATCTTGTCCGCCAGCATCCGCCAGTAGCTGCCGGGCATGGCAAAGCGCGCAAAGCCCGAGATCAGCCCGCCACCGGCCCGCAGCGCCGCCGCCCCGCGGCTGCCCAGCATGCGCAGGATGCCGTCGTCGGGCAGATCGTCGATCATGCGCGACAGGATCGCCATGGCGCGGCTGCTCCAGCCCGCGATCTCGGGCGGGCGCGGTCCGATGGGCTTGAAATCCTTGTAATGCGTGCCGAAACGCCGCAGGTCCAGCTCGGCCGCGTCCTTGACCCCCAGCGCCTGGGCGGCAGTCTCCTCGAAGGCGTCCTCGTCGATGCGGGCATCGCGCAGCTTGGCCTTGAGCAGCGCCAGCCGCCGGGCCTGGCCCGCCACTTCGCCATATTCCTCGCGCAGGATCTGGTTCTGGAACTCCTGTATCCAGGCGTTGCGCTCGGCCTCGGGGCGGTCGGACATCAGCGCCGCGACGATACGCTCGGCCCCGTCGAGCCGGCCCCACAGGATGTCATGCTCGCGCCAGTCCCGGTTCAGGAAGCCGCCGAAGGCACCGACGGCGATGCCCGCCAGCTTGTCGGGCCGCGGGTTCAGCCCGCTGTCGGCGGGGCTGACGCGGAACACCTCGACCTGCGAATGTTCCTGAAGCTCGGACCCCTCCAGGAAGGGATAGGTCATCACGTCATGCCAATGGAAATCGTCATAGACATCCAGAAGCGGCTGCAATTCGGGCTGGGCCAGGTCGGCGCGGATGCGGGCGCTGCTGGCGTCGAAGACCGCGCGCATGTCCCGGCCCAGCCGGGCCAGTGCCTTGTCCACCAGCGCCTTGATTTCCGTGCCGCGATAGATCTCGCGCGCCCTGCGATACCGCTGATCGAGCGTCGCAAGCTTCATCACCGCGCTGTATTCGGCCGAGATCAGCCCGTCCAGCCGAAGGATCTCGGCGCCGGCCAGCAGGGCCTGCGCCCGGCTGCCGTCGGGACTGGCCAGGCGGCGCAGCTCGGCCAGTTCCTCTTCGATCCGGACGCGCAGGGGCGCCAGCAGTTCCGGGGACAGGTGCAGCGCCACGTTCTCGCCCTGGATGCGCTCGCGCCGGTCCAGCGCCTCGTCGATATGGGCGCGCAGATGGATCAGCCGGCGCAGCCGGAAATCCAGGTCATAGCGGGACAGGTAGGCGTTCTCGGTCTCGCGGCCCTCGGCGTGATAGGCGCTGAAGTTCTCGTCGCGCCAGCCACGCAGGATCTGGCGCAGATACAGCGCCACGTCCGAATCCGGCGGGTATCCGGCCAGCCCGGCCACCATCGCCGACAGCCCGTCGGTGGTGCCATAGACCCGCAGGTGGTGATAAAGTGGGTAGTTCTGCGGGTATTGATAGGCGCCGGTCATCAGGTCGGCCAGGTCCATCCGGTCCAGGTCGGCCGGCTTGCGCCTTTGCCGCATCTTGCGCCCGGCCGCCTCGACCCGCCGCTGGTCCTCGCGCCAGCGGGTCTGCAAGGCGCCCAGCCGCTCCAGCCGCCGGTTCATGCGGGCAATGGCGCGGATATCGTCGCGGATCACCTCGTAGCGCGGCAGCCCGGTCAGCGCCAGCTGGGCGTTTTGCAGGAAATCGACTGGCTCGGACGGCTGGCCGGAGGGCGCGGGCGCCTCGGGGAAAGGGTCGATGAACAGAAGCTTGCGCTCGCCCGGCAGGGTGGTCGGGCGCGACGGGATCAGCCCGGTCGCATAGCTGAAGGGCCGGTTGTCCAGATAGCCGCCATCGGCGAACGGCCGGCCGGCATAATCCGGGTCGTGGTCGAAGAAGCGGGCAAAGCCGGCATCCTGCGCCGCGGCCGGCATGTCGGCAAAGCGCATCGGCGGAAAGGCCACCGGAAAGGACGAGGTGCAGCGCGCGGCAAAGGCCAGCATGGCCTCGTTTCCGGGGCCGAAATCGTTGCGGCCCGCCCCGTCATAGGCGAAATGGAACACCTTGCGGTGGACCCTTTCGTCCAGCCGCGCGCCGGTCAGGTGGATCGGCGCCTGCCGGCCGTGCAGGTCGGTGGCGGTGACGAACAGGTCCACCGTCTCGGCCAGCGGCCGGCCGTCGCCGGTCAGCCGGGCCAGCGTGTCGTGCAGCACCCGGAACATATGGCCGCCGTCCAGCAGCGATTCGGTCGGGCGCAGGCGGCCGGCAATGCCCTGGCGGTCGTTGAGCAACTGGCCGATATCGGCTTTTTCCGTCCAGGCCTCGCGCAGGATGTCGATGTCGCGCGCGCCCACAACCAGCGCCTTGGCCAGCGCCACGCCGTTGATCCCGCCCGCCGAGGTGCCCGAGATGATGTCGATCACGAAGCGCTTGCGCCCGCCGCGCGGGCCCGCCAGCGCGCGCGACAGCCGGCGATAGATCAGTTCGCCAGGCGCCAGCGCCTCGTCCGGCAGGTCGGAACTGCCGCGCACCATGCGCAGCAGTTCCTGCGCGATGCCGTTCATGTAGATCGCCAGCGAGACGCCGCCGTACAGGACGACCGCGAAGCGCACCTCACCCGTGGCCCGTTCGACCATTCCGTCCCCCCGATACCGTCTGGCTGACAGGTGACAAGAACCGTTCTGTTTCAGCACGATAAGCGAAATCCGCCAAATTGTCTCGCGGGAAATGCAACCATCAGCCGGGCGAGCGATCACCCAGATCCGGCCCGTTGCAAGACGCGACAGGCGCCAGCGCGCCACGCATCATGCGCGGCGATCAGGCCGCGGCGCGGATCCGGGGCGACCCGCGCCGAAAACCGGCCGACGGCCCCCTCAGCCTGCCTCGCGCAAGACCTCGCACAGCTGCAGCACCGAGGGGACGAAGGGATTGCCCTTCATCGAGGAACTGCCGAGCGAGGCTTCGGCCACCGCCCGGTGCCGGGCCGGGTCCAGCCCCTGCGCGCCCAGCCCTGGCAGCCCGGCGGCACGCGCCCAGCAGGAAAGCCCTTGCGGCGCCTCGCCGGCACCACCGCCGAGAACGCCGGCGATCTCGCCGCAGACCTCGTGGATGCGGGTCGGGTCGGGACTGTGGGCGCGGTTCATCGCCAGCACCGGCCCCAGCAACGCGCCGCAGATCGCGCCATGCGCGGCGGGCGTCACGCCGCCGATCACGCCGGCAAGGCCGTGGACCGCGCCCAGCCCGCCATTCGCCAGCGCCATCCCGCCGCAAAGGCTGACCCAGGCCATCACGTCGCGCGCCGCCGCATCCTCGGCCTCGATCAGCCGCTTCAGCGCCCGCAGGCCCGGCAGGATCGCGGGACGCACCAGCGCATCGGTAAAGGGCGTGGCGCGGGCCGAGACATAGGGCTCGATCACCTGCGCCAGCGCATCGAGCCCCGAGGCCAGCGTCACCGCGCGCGGGCAATGGTCGGTCAGGGCCGGATCGACGATGGCCAGGCGCGGCAGCATGCGCTCGTCCCGGATCGAGACCTTGCGGCCATGCTCGGGCAGCCCGATCACCGCGTTGCGCGTCGCCTCGGCGCCGGTGCCGGCGGTGGTCGGCAGGGCGATGAAGGGCAAGGGCGGGGCGGCCAGCGGCAGGCCACGGCCAACCACCTCCAGGTGATCCATGATTCCGCCCGGCGCCGGGATCAACGCCGCCAGCGCCTTGCCCAGGTCCAGCGCCGCGCCGCCGCCCAGCGCCGCGACCCAATCGGCGCCGAAGCCCCTGGCCTGATCCAGCGCCGCCTCCAGCATGGGCAGGGTCGGCTCGGCCCCGCAGGTCACGGCCATGACCTCGGCGCCCTCGGCGCGCAGCGCGTCGAGCAGCCAGGCGGCGCGGGCCGGGTTCGCGCCATGCACCAGCACGCCGCGCGGGCCATGGGCGCGGATCAGCGCCGGCGCCCTCTGCGCCTCGCCGCGGCCAAAGACCACCCGGCCCGGCAGGGCAAAGGAAAACGCGGTCATACCACCCCCATCGTTGCGGCGACGGCGGTTTTCCACCTTGCGTATCGGGCCTCGCGGTCGGCATCGGGCATGGCGGGTTCGAAGCGGCGCTCCAGCGACCAGGCGCGGGCGAAATCCTCGGGCGGCGGGCACAGGCCCGCCTGCAACCCCGCCAGGTAGCCCGCGCCAAGCGCCGTCGTCTCGGTCACCGCCGGGCGATCCACCGGCGCGCCCAGAATGTCGGCCAGGAACTGCATGGTCCAGCCGCTCGCCGCCATGCCGCCATCCACCCGCAGCACGCCCCGCGCCGCAGCCGGCCAATCCGCCCGCATCGCCTCCCACAGGTCGCGGGTCTGGAAACCCACGCTCTCCAGCGCCGCCCGCGCCAGCTCGGCCGGGCCCGAGGCCCGCGTCAACCCGAAGATTGCACCGCGGCAATCCGGCCGCCAATAGGGTGCCCCAAGCCCGGTGAAGGCCGGCACCAGGACCAGATCCTGGCCCGGATCCGCCGCCTCGGCCAGCGCCTGCGTCTCGGATGCCCGACCGATCAGCCCCAGCCCGTCGCGCAGCCATTGCACCACCGCACCGGCGATGAAGATCGACCCCTCCAGCGCATAGGTCGTCCGCCCCCCCAGCCGATAGGCGATGGTGGTCAGCAGGCGGTTCGTCGAGGCCACCATGTCCGCGCCGGTGTTCAGCAGCGCGAAACAGCCGGTGCCATAGGTCGATTTCATCATGCCCGGCGCGAAACAGGCCTGGCCCACCGTCGCCGCCTGCTGATCGCCCGCAACCCCCAGGATCGGGATCTCGCGCCCGAACAGGTCCGCCCGCGTGGTGCCGTAATCGGCGGCGCAATCCCTGACCTCGGGCAGAAGCTGCATGGGAATGTCGAAAAGCGCGCAGATCTCGGCGTCCCAGCGGTTCTCGGCGATGTTGTAGAGCAGCGTGCGCGCAGCGTTGGTGGCGTCGGTGGCATGCACCTTGCCACCGGTCAGGTTCCAGATCAGCCAGCTGTCGACGGTGCCGAAGGCCAGTTCGCCGCGCCGGGCGCGGGCGCGGGCGCCCTCGACATGGTCGAGCAGCCATTTCAGCTTGGAGCCCGAGAAATAGGGATCGAGCAGCAGGCCGGTGCGGGCGGCAATCATCGGCTCGTGCCCCTCGGCGCTCAGCCGGGCGCAAAGATCGGCGGTGCGGCGGTCCTGCCAGACGATGGCGCGGTGCAGCGGCCGGCCGGTCTGCCGGTCCCAGAGCAGCGTGGTCTCGCGCTGGTTGGTGATGCCGATGGCGGCGATGTCGCGGGCATGGATCCCGGCCTTCTCCACCGCCGCGCGCGCCACGCCCGCCACGCTGACCCAAAGGTCCGAAGGGTCATGCTCGACCCAGCCCGAGGAGGGGTAGTGCTGCGCAAACTCGTGCTGCGCCGAGGCGACCGGACGCAGGCCAGCGTCAAAGACGATGGCCCGGGACGAGGTCGTGCCCTGGTCGATGGCAAGGATATGGGTCATCGGCGGCCTGCTGTCATCGGGGTGATGCGCAGGCTGCACCGCGGCATCCGGTCGGTCAAGCGGCTTTCGTTTCCGGGCGGATCGCCGCGATCCGAACATCGGCGCCGGTTCCATGCCTCGCAAGGAACGCTTGCGCGCGAGGCTTGATCGCATAAAGTGATCGCGATCCAGCCGATGGAGAGCCCGGTGGCGCTCAGCATACGCCAGAACGAGATCCTGGAACTCGCCCGCGCCGAAGGCCGGGTGCTGGTCGAGGATCTGGCGCAGCGTTTCGACGTGACCTTGCAGACGATCCGCCGCGACCTGGGCGAGATGGCGGGGGCGGGCCTTCTGGACCGCGTGCATGGCGGGGCGGTGCCGCGCGCCGGCGCGGTCAACCTGGGCTACGAGGCGCGACGGCGCATGAATGCCGAGGCCAAGGCCGCCATCGGCGCGGCCTGCGCGGCGGAGATCCCCGACAATTGCAGCCTGATCCTGAACCTGGGCACCACGACCGAGGCGGTGGCCCGCGCGCTGATCCATCATTCCAACATCACCGTCATCACCAACAACATGAATGTCGCCAATATCCTGCTGGCCAATCCGGGCTGCGAGATCATGGTGACGGGCGGCACGCTGCGCCGCTCGGACGGGGGGTTGGTGGGGGAACTCACCACCCAGTTCTTCGAGCAGTTCAAGGTGGATTACGCGGTCATCGGCACTTCGGCGCTGGACCATGACGGCGACCTGCTGGACTTCGACCTGGCCGAGGTGCGGGTCAGCCGCGCCATCCTGCGCCAGTCGCGCCGCGCCTTCCTGGTCACGGATCATTCCAAGATCGGCCGCCCGGCGCCGGCCCGCATCGCCAGCCTGGCCGAGTTGGACGCCGTCTTCACCGACCAGCCCCTGCCCCAGGATCTGCACCGGCGCTGCACGGAATGGCGCACCGAAGTGCGGCTTTGTCCCCCGGCAAGCCAGAGCGCGGATTGACGAACAACCGGAACCAGCCCGGCACGAACGATCGGCGGATGACCGGGTCGCCGCGCCGGGACGGCCAAAGGCGATCCGGCACCGACAGCCGGCTGACGAAGGGCGCGACCGCCCATCCGACGCGCGGGCTGAAACGGCTCTGCATCGCGCTGAACCGATCCCGCAGCCCTCGGGAAAGCCCCCCAGGCCTGGCTTGCGGCGCGAAGCCGATCGGCAAATGAAACACGACGGGCATCCCTCGCAACCGGCCGGATCGAGACGCATGCTCAGGGCAAGACGAAGCGGAACCCCGTCCCGGACCGGCGCGCGGCGGCCGAAACCCGCTGCCGCGACGCCGGTTCAGTCCTGTTCGCACATCTGCCGCAACGCCAGTTCGATCTCGTGCCGGATCATCTGTTGCAGGTTACGGCTGAGCCGGTTGCCGATCTCGCCCTGAAGCTCCTGCCGGATCGCCTCGCGGATCATGCCACGCAGATGGGTGCCCTTTTGCGCATCCTTGTCCTGGGGCGCGAAAAGATGCGGCTCGCCGGTGTCGCGGGCCATGGCTTCAGCGGCCTGTGCCTGGGCAGCCGGGTTGATCGGGGTCACGGAAGCATTGGCATGCAGCATGGTTTCCAGCATGGTTTCCTCCATTTGCAGAATGGTGCTTGTCGGCGCCTCGGGCGAAGGGCCAAGGGGTTGGTGGGGGGCGGGTGTGGTCCCCGCATCGGCTTGCGCGGGTTCGGTCGCATCTGACCGCACCGGCGCGGCCTCGACCGCCGCAGATTCCTCGGCCGGCGGCATGCGCAGCCAATCGCCGAAGACCTGCGGCTCCGATGCCGAAGGGGCGCCAGCTTGCGGAGCTTTCATAGGCTGGCCCGCGACCAGGGTGCTGCTATCCAGCACCAAGGGGGTGATTCGCGCAGGGAATGCCGGACGGCCCGCCGGCAGCGGCGCGGTCTGCGCCGGCGACGCCTCGCCCTCGGCCGGCAGCGCGTTCAGCGCCGGGTCCGGGATACGGCAGCCCGCCTCATCCTGGGCGATGAGCCGGCGGATCGAGGCCAGAACGTCGCCGACATTGTCCGAGCCGGGGCCCGGCGCCAGTGGCCGCATAACCTCATGCTGCATGATGTGCCCCCGGATCGAGGGCGGCGGCGTCAGTCCCTGCCGAGCGCGCGCAAGACGCGGTCGAGGCTTTCGCCCTGCCTGCTGGTATAGGGTGCGTCCTGCACCGCATTGTAATAGGCCGATGGGTCATAGGTCGGTATCCCCAGTTTCAGGTTTTCCACCGTCAACAGACCCATAGCAGCCAGAAGTTGATAATGTGCTAATTGCAGATTGGCCTCGGCCGAGATTTTGTTGGCCCGCGCCTCGAGCAGCAATTGCTCGGCATCCAGCACGTCCAGCGTCGTGCGCGCGCCCAGCGTCGCCTCTTCGCGCACGCCTTCGTAGGCCTGCTGCGCGGCGACGATCTGCTCGTCGATGGCACTGATCTGCGCCCTTGCCACGTCGATGCCTGCCCAGGACCGGCCGACCGCCTCATCGACCTGGCGCGACACCTGAAGCAGCCCGGCCCGCGCCTGGTCGCGCTGCGCCATGGCCTTGCGATGCGCCGAGGGCAGTCGGCCGCCGGAATAGATCGTCTGCGACAGGCTGAGCGAAGCGCCCAGCGTGTTGCGGGTCGATTCCTGCCCCTGGATCGACAATTCCTTCGACCGGCCGATGCTGGCCTGGCCGGTCAGCGTCGGATTGCGCGCGGCGGCAGCGGCAGCGACGCCCAGTTCGGCAGCGGCGGCCAGGCGCTGCGCCTGCAGGATCGCCGGATGGCTGCGCTGGCCGATCTGCCGCGCCGCCTCGAGCGAGGCGGGCAGCGCCGGCGTGGGCGGCGGCGGCGCCAACTGGCCCGGCGCCCGGCCGGTCGCGGCGCGATAGGCCTCGCGCGCGACCTCCAGATTGCCGCGTGCGGCCGCCAGGCTGGCACGCGCCGCGGCCAGGGCGGCATCGGCCTGCGACACGTCGGTCTGGGTGATCTCGCCCACCTCGAAACGATCCGAGGCGGCCTGCTGCTCCTGACCGATCACCCGCACGGAATTGGCTTGCAGATCAACCTGTTCGGTCGCGCTGCGCACGTCCAGATAGGCCTGGACCGCGCCCAGCAGCACGTCCTGTTCCACGCCGACCAGCGCGGCGCGGGTGGCCAGCACGGTCTCCTTGGCCGCGTCGATGGCGATAGCGTTGCGGCCCCAGTCGTAAAGCGTGATCTGGGCCTGCAGCCCGATGCCGGTCGAGCGGCCGATGGCCAGGCCGTTGATCTTCTGGAAACTGTGTTCGGCGATCCATTGCACGACCGGGCGCAGCTGGGCCAGGGCGGTGGCCGCGTCCTCGTCCGCGGCGCGCAGCACGGCGCGGTTCTGCTCCAGCAGCGCCGAGTGGCGATAGGCTGCGACCATGGCATCGGCCAGCGATTCGGCCCCGGCCGGGGCGGTCGTCGCGCCCGCAAGCAGGGCTGCGATCAGCGGAGGCCGCAGAGTTCTCAGCGTTTTGCGAAACATGCCATGGCCTTTCCTGTCGGAATCACAAGACAAAACCCCGCGGACGCGCAAAGCCCGGCAGCAGCGGGGCGACGGCATTGAAGGCAAAGCGCCAGTTCAACCGCCCGTCCAGCTTGTGGCCGATGCGGACGGTGCCCAGATTGCCCTCGCGGAACATGGCGACGATGCGGCCGCCCTCGCGCAGCTGTTCGGCCAGCGCCTGGGGCACCTGCTCGACCGCACCCTCGATCAGGATGGCGTCATAGGGGGCCTGGCCGGCGCAGCCCTCGGAAAGCGCGCCCTGGACCACGGCGACGTTGAACACGTCCTGCGCCGCCAGCCGGCTTTCCGCCTCGGCAGCCATCGCGGCGTCCTCTTCCAGCGCGACGACGGCCTCGGCGATGCGGGCCATGACGGCGGCGGAATAGCCGTAGCCGCAACCGACATCCAGCACCAGGTCGCCGTTTTGCAGGTTCAGCACATCCATCATCTTGCCCAGCGTCCGCGGCTCCAGCAGGACGCGGCCGGGGGCAAGGTCGATATTGTTGCCGGCATAGGCCACGTCCCGGCGCGATTCGGGGACGAACTGCTCGCGCGGGACGTTCAGCATCGCCTCGATGACGGGATAGCTGGTCACTTCGTTCGGACGCACCTGAGTGTCGACCATCATGGTGCGGCGCTGCGCGAAATCGGTCATGTATGCGAACCCTGCATTCGGTTGGCTTTACGCTCTCTTGCCATGAAAATCCGGTGCGGGCAACGGCGCCCGCATTCTTGCCGCGACTGCATTACCGTGGCAGGGTCGCGGGCATGAGCGAATATCTGTTCCCCCCGCCCCCGCCCGCCGCGCTGCCGGTTTCCGGCCAAGACGCGCGATTCCCGGCAAACCGCATTTTCTGCGTCGGGCGCAACTATGCCGCCCATGCCGCCGAGATGGGGGCCGAGGTCGACCGCGAGGCGCCGTTCTATTTCCTGAAATCCGCCCATGCGGTGCGGCAAAGTGGCGCGACCCTGCCCTATCCGCCCGGCACGCGCGACCTGCATCACGAAATCGAGCTGGTGGTGGCGATCGGCGCCCCCGCCTTCCGCATCGCGCCGGCGCGGGCGATGGCCGCGGTCTGGGGCTATGGCACGGGCCTCGACATGACGCGGCGGGACTTGCAAGCGCGGGCCAAGGACAAGCGCCATCCCTGGGATCTGGGCAAGAATTTCGAGGGGGCGGCCGTGTTCTCGGCGCTCACCCCGGCGCGGGACTTCACCCCGGCGAGGCAACGCATCCGGCTGGAGGTGAACGGCGCCCTGCGGCAGGATGCGCCGATTTCGGACATGGTCTGGTCCATCCCGGAACTGATCGCGGACCTGTCGCATTATTACCACCTCGCGCCGGGCGACCTGATCATGACCGGCACGCCCGCCGGGGTCGGCGCGGTTGCGGAAGGCGACCGGCTGGCCGGCGAGGTCGAGGGGCTGGAACCGGTCGAACTGACCATCGGTCCGGCGCAATAGCTCAGCCGGGCTCCTTCCATTCCAGCACCAGCTGGGTCTGGATCACCACGGCAGCAAGCTTGCCGTCGCCACGCAGGATATCGGTCTGCCAGATCATCGTGGTCCGGCCCAGGTGCAGCGGCCGGGGCCGGGCCTCGGCCACGTCGCCCAGGCGAATCGGGCGCAGGAAGTTCGTCTTGCTTTCCAGCGTCGTGGTGGCCGCGCCCTGGGGCAGGCGCAGATGAGTGGCGGTGCCGGCGGCATGATCGGCCAGGCTCATGATCGCGCCGCCATGCAGCACGCCGTTGCGATTGGTCAGGCTGCGCGTCACCGGCATGCGCAGCACCACCTCGTCGAGCGTGGCGGCGACCACCTGCATCTCCAGCGATTCGGAATAGGGCGAATGCGCCTCGATGGCGGCAGGATTCTGGTCGTCGGTCATCGCGGTCCCCGTTTTGCCCGCATCTTCCGCGGCCGGGGCGCCAGCGTCAATCGTCCGCCGGATCAGCAGGCCGGCGCCGGTTCGGGATGGCCGGCAAGATCAAGGCCCCGGGCGGTGGGCGGCTGCCAGGTCCGGCTGGCGTGATCCGCACCCGAAGGGTTGGTGCCGATCATCGACCCGCCGGTGCCGCCCGTCCAGCCGGTCGAGCCCGAGTTCTCGGGCGCCGTGCCGTCGGCCAAGGCGGTCTCGGGCGTCGCGGGTTCGGCCTGGGCTGCTGCGGGTGGGCATTCGCCCGCCGCGGCCTGGGCGGACTGCTGCGGCTGCTCCTCGGCGGCCGGTGCGGTCTGTGCCGAAAGCGGCGCGGCCAGGCAGGCCAGCGCCAGGCTCAGGGCCAGGGAACGGAACGGGGAAATCTGGGGCATGGGCTGCATCCTCCTGCGTCCCAACGTCCGCTGCAGCGCCGGGTTCCGCGCCGCCCGCCGCTTCTTCGTTCCCCAAATACCCAGGAATCCCGGCGCTATTCGACCAGGATGCCCGCGCCCCCCCGCTCGGCATGGCCGACGACGGCCGCCAGCGGGAAACCCGCGCCGCGGATGAAATCCAGCACCTCGCCGGCGGCCTCGGGCGCGCAGGCGACCAGGAGCCCGCCCGAGGTCTGCGGATCGGTCAGCAGCGCCCGCTGCCAGGGCGCCAGCCCCTCGGGCAGTTCGACCTCGGCGCCATAGGCGGCCCAGTTCCGGGTCGAGGCACCGGTGACGAATCCCGCCTCGGCCAGTTCCGCCGCCCGCGACAGCAGCGGCAGGTCGGCCAGCCGCAGCCGCAGCCGCAGCCCGGCGCCCCGCGCGATCTCCAGCCCGTGGCCCAGGATGCCGAAGCCGGTCACGTCGGTAATCGCATGCACATCGGCCCGCTTGGCCAGCTCGGCGCCGACCTTGTTCAGCGTGGTGGCCGAGCCGATCATCTCGGCGATCCCGGCCGCGTCCAGCGCGCCCTTCTTGATGGCGGCGGAATAGATGCCGACGCCCAGCCCCTTGGTCAGGATCAGCGCATCGCCCGGCCGCGCATCGGCATTGCGGCGCAGTTCGGACGGATGGCAGAGACCGATCACCGCCAGCCCGTAGATCGGCTCGGGCGCGTCGATGGAATGGCCGCCCGCCACCGGAATGCCGGCCTCATGGCAGATCTCGCGCCCGCCCTCCAGGATCTCGCGGATCTGTTCGGGGCCAGCTTGTCGATCGGCATGCCCAGGATGGCCAGCGCCATGATCGGCCGGCCGCCCATGGCATAGATGTCGGAAATCGCATTGGTCGCGGCGATGCGGCCGAAGGCGCGCGGATCGTCCACCATCGGCATGAAGAAATCCGTGGTGGCGATGACGCAGGTGTTGTCGTCGACCTGCCAGACCGCGGCATCGTCCGAGGTCTCGGTCCCGACCAGCAATTGCGGGAACGCCTGCGCCAGGGGCTGGTCGGCCAGCAATTCGCGCAGGACCGAGGGCGCCAGCTTGCAGCCGCAGCCGCCGCCATGCGCCAGCGAGGTCAGTCGGGGAAGGTCGTTCATGTCCGGGCTCTCCTGTCGGTCAGCCGGCGCACGGTAACGTAGAAGGCCGGGACCATGAAGATGCCAAGGAAGGTCGCCGCCATCATCCCGCCCATCACCCCGATGCCGATCGAGTTCTGCGCCGCCGCCCCCGCCCCGGTGGCGATGGCCAGCGGCAGCACCCCCAGGATAAAGGCCAGCGAGGTCATCAGGATCGGCCGCAGCCGCAGCCGCGCCGCCTCGACCGCCGCCGCGACGGTGGCGCGGCCGGATTGCTCCAGGTCGCGGGCGAATTCGACGATCAGGATGGCGTTCTTGGCCGCCAGGCCGATGGTGGTCAGGATGCCGACCTTGAAATAGACGTCATTGGCCTGGCCGAAGGTCAGCGCCGCCACCACTGCGCCCAGGACGCCGACCGGCACCGCCAGCATGACCGAGAACGGAACCGACCAGCTTTCGTAAAGCGCCGCCAGCGACAGGAACACCACCAGCGCCGACAGCGCGAAAAGCCAGGGCGCCTGGTTGCCCGATTGCCGCTCCTGATAGGAAAGCCCGGTCCAGGCCGTGCCATAGCCGCCGGGAAGCTGCGCCACCAGTTCCTCCATGGCCGCCATCGCCTCGCCCGAGCTGGCGCTGTCGCTCTGCTGGCCGGTGATCTCGATGGCGTCGATACTGTCCATGCGCGACAGGCTCGGCTCGACCGGCTCCCAGCGGGTGGTCATGAAGGCGGTAAAGGGCACCATCTCGCCATTGGCGTTGCGGGCATACCAGCTGTCCACGTCCTCGGGCTGCATGCGGTTGGCCGCCGCCCCCTGGACGATCACCGGCCGCAATTGCGCGCCCAGCGAGAAATCGTTCACCTCGGTCCCGGCGAAGATGGTCGAGAGCATGGCATTCACCCCTGACAGGCTGACGCCCAGGCTTTCCGCCTTTTGCTGGTCGATGTCGATCTTCAGCGCCGCCTCGGATTCGGTGCCGCTGCTTTCGACGCTTTGCAGGCGCGGATCCTCGGCCGCCGCCCGCTCCAGCGCCTCGGCGGCCTGGGTCAGCGCCTCGGTCCCACCGCCGGACTGGTCCAGCAGGAACATGCTGAAGCCGGCCGCATTGCCCAGCCGCGGAATCGCCGGCGGCTGCAGGAAGGTGATGCGTCCCGCCCGATGGTTCTGGAAGCGTGCATTGGCACGCGAGGCGACGGCGCTGGCCGAAAGCGCCGGATCCTTGCGCTGGTCGAAGTCGCGCAGCTTGACAAAGACCATGGCCCGGCTTTGCGAGGTGCCCGAAAAGCCGAAGCCCATGGCGACAAAGACCGAATCCACCGCCTCCCTTTCCTCGGTCAGCATGTATTGCTCGATCTCCTGCACCACGGCGGCGGTCTGCTGCGCGGTCGAGCCCTCGGTCAGGGTGATGCGCGATTGCAGCACGCCCTGGTCCTCGCCGGGGATGAAGGTGGTTTGCATGCGGCCGAACAGGTCGGTGGCGCCATAGCTGATCGCGGCCAGCAGCAGCATGACCAGGAACGGCCGGCGCAGGCTGCGGCGCACGGTGGCGGAATAGCCGCGCGTCACCCGCTCGAAGCCCGCATTGAACCAGCGGGCGGGGGCAAAGCGCGCCGGGCCGTGGCTTTGGCGCAGCAGGCTCGCGCACATCGCCGGGGTCAGGATCAGCGCCACCAGCAGGGACAGCACCATGGCGGTGATGATCGTGACCGAGAACTGGCGATAGATCACCCCGGTCGAGCCGGGCATGAAGCCCATGGGCAGGAACACCGCCGACAGGACCAGCGCGATGCCGACCAGCGCGCCGCTGATCTGGCCCATGCTCTTTTCCGTGGCCTCGACCGGGCCCAGCCCGTCCTCCTCCATCACCCGCTCGACGTTCTCGACCACGACGATGGCGTCGTCCACCAAAAGGCCGATGGCCAGCACCATGGCGAACATGGTCAGCGTATTGACCGAATATCCCAGCGCCGCCAGCATGCCGAAGGTGCCCAGCAGCACGACCGGAATGGCGATGATCGGGATCAGCGTCGCGCGCCAGTTCTGCAAGAACAGCAGGATCACCAGGAAGACCAGCCCGATGGCCTCGATCAGCGTGTGATAGACCTTCTCGATCGACAGTTCGACGAAGGGCGCGGTGTCATAGGCGATATGCACCTCGACCCCCTCGGGCAGGGCGTTCTTCAGCCCCTCCAGCGTGGCGCGCACCGCGCTGGCCGTCTCGACCGCGTTGGCGCCGGTGGCCAGGTTCACCGCGAAGCCCGAGGCGTTCATGCCGTTATAGCGCGAATCGCGGCCATAGCGGGTCTGGCCGATCTCGACCTCGGCCACGTCGCCCAGCCGCACGGTGGCGCCGTCCTCGCCGGTCTTCAGCAGGATGTTGCGGAAATCCTCGACCGAGGTCAGCTGGCTTTGCGCGGTGATGTTGGCGGTGAACTGCTGGCCCGCCACCACCGGCTGCTCGCCCAGCGCGCCGACCGAGACGGTGCTGTTCTGCTGCGCCACGGCGGTGGTCAGGTCGGTGGGGGTCAGCTGGAACTGCGCCAGCCGCAGCGGGTCCATCCAGATCCGCATGGCATAGCCCGAGCCAAAGACATTGACCCCGCCCACGCCCTCGGTGCGCTTGACCGGGCCCTCGACCACCTGCTCCAGCAGGTTGCCCAGCTCGATGGTGGAATGCTGCCCGGTGGTCGAGACCAGCGAGCCGACCATCAGGATCGACGAGGACGAGCGCGTGACCGACACGCCGTCGTTCTGCACCGGCGTCGGCAGCCGGCTTTCGACCGAGCGGACCTTGGACTGCACCTCGTTCAGCGCATCGACCGGGTCCACGCTGTCGTCGAAGACCATCTCGATCACGCTGCGCCCGGTCGAGGCCGTCGAGATGGTATAGAGCAGCCCGTCCAGCCCGGTCAGCGCATCCTCGATCGGCGTGGTGACCGAGTTCTGCACCGCCCGCGCCGTCGCCCCGGAATAGCTGGCGGTGATGCGGATCGTGGTCGGCGCGATGTCGGGATATTGCGAGACCGGCAGGCCGATCAGCGACCAGGTGCCGATCAGCATGGTCACGATGGCCAGCACCCAGGCAAAGACCGGGCGGTGAATGAAGAATTGCGCCATGTCCTAGCCTTCCCCGCGCTCATCGACCTCGCGCACGACGCCCTGGGCGTCGATGGTGACGGGGACGGTGGCGATTTCGGCGCCGGCGCGCAGGTTTTCCAGCCCGTCCACGATCAGCTGCTCGCCCGGATTGATGCCCTGGGTGACGATCCAGCTGTTGCGATAGCTGCCCTGTTCGCTCAGCGTGACCTGCTGCGCCTTGCCGTCGCGGGCGACAAAGGCGGTCAGCGTGCCGTCCGAGGCGCGACTGGTCGCGCGCTGCGGCACCAGCACGGCGCGGGTGGTGCCCAGCGTCAGCTGCACGCGCAGGAACTGGCCGGGCAGGATCATCCGGTCGGGATTGTCGAATTGCAGCCGGATCGGCACCGTGCCGGTGGTGGGCGAGACCGCGATGCCGGGGCTGACGATCCGCCCCTCGCCCTGGTATTCCTCGCCGGTCTCCAGGATCAGCTGCGTCGTTACCCCGCCGTTGACGACCAGCTGGCCGGCACTGATGCGCGCCCGGTTGCGCAGCATGCGGGCGCTGGATTCCGAGACATCGACATAGATCGGGTCGAGCTGGGTGATGGTGGTCAGCGATTCGGACTGGCTTGCCGTCACCAGATCCCCGACCGAGACCGCCGCCACATCCGCCACCCCGTCCAGCGGGCTCCTGATCTCGGTGCGCTGCAAGGCCAGCCGCGCCGCGTCCCGCGCGGCTTCGGCCGATTTCAGGTCGGCCTCGGCCTGTTTCAGCGCCACCTCGGCATTGGCCCGCTCCACGGCCGAGACGCCCGACCCCTCCAGCCGGCGATAGCGGGTGACGGTATTCTGCGCCTGGGTCAGGCTGGCCTCGGCCCCGGCCACCGCGGCCTCGGCAGCGGCCAGCGCCGCGGCCAGGGTCTCGGGGTCCAGCCGGAACAGCACGTCGCCGGCCTTGACCGGCCTGCCGGGATCATAGGCGATCTCCAGGACTTCCCCGCCGACCTGCGGCCGGATGCCGGTCTGCTGATAGGCGATGGCGCGGCCGGGCAGGGTGACAGTATAGGGCACGTCCTCCTCGGCAGTGGCCATCACCCCGACCTGGGTCGGACCTTGCGGTCCGCGCGCCCCCGGTCCCTGCTGCGCGAAAGCCGGGCCCGCCAGCAGGATCGCCAGCGCCGCCCATCTCATCATCCCCTGCCCAGAGGCCATCTGCCGTTCCTTGCGGTTTGGTGGTTGGCGCATTGTTTAGACGCCGAACCCCAATGGCAAGTAAACGGCCGGCTCATTCCCGATCACGGATTCGCCAGCAGGGTGGATTTCTCCGTTCTCCAAATACCCATGCGACCGGGCGGCCGGGCGCAGCGGATCAGAAATCGACGCAGATGCCCTTCTTTTCGTAATCGCCATAGCGCACCGGCTCGGGCCCGTCGCGCCCGCCCAGTTCGACCGGCAGCTCCAGCGGCTTTTGCTTGCGGCGGCGCTCCTCGGCCTCGGCCAGCGCGCGCTGGGCGGCGGGCGGCAGATCCTTGCGGTCGGTCATGGCGGTTTCCCCTGCTTCACGCTAGACCGGACCAATCTAGGCAAGGGGCAGGCTTTGGACAAGGCACAGGGCAAGACGGTCAGGGACGGGACCAGGGACGGGGCGCGCAAGGGCGCGCTGCGCCTGCTCGGCGCGGTGGACGAGGGCGCGACGCTGGACGAGGCGGCGGCGCTGACCGAGCGCCTGTCGCCGCCCGACCGCGCCCGCGCCCGCCGCCTGGCGCTGGAGGTGCTGCGCCGGGCGGACCGCGCCGACCTGCTGCTGGCGCCGCTGCTGGCCCGCCGGCCGCGGCCCGAGATCATGCGCATCCTGCGGCTGGCCACCGTCGAGATGCTGGCCCTGGGCGAGGCGCCGCATGGCGCGGTCAACGCCGCCGTGGCTCTGGCCCGCGCCTCGGGGCCAAAGGGACAGGCGGCGGCCGGCATGGTGAACGCGGTGCTGCGCAAGATCGCCGGCGCCGCCGAGGCCTGGGCGCGGCTCTCGCCGCAAAAGATGCCGCCCTGGCTGCGCGCCCCCATCGTCGCCGCCTGGGGCGAGGATATCGCCCGCGCCATCGAGGCCGCGCATGAGGCCGGCGCAGCCCTGGACCTGACGCCCAGGGACGCGGATTGTCCCGGAGAGGCGCTGCCGACCGGCTCGCACCGGCTGCCCGCCGCCGCGCAGGTCTCGGCCCTGCCCGGCTATGCCGAGGGGAACTGGTGGGTGCAGGACGCGGCCGCCGCGCTGGCGGTGCGGGTGCTCGATCCGCAGCCGGCCGAGGCGATCGCCGATCTTTGCGCCGCGCCCGGCGGCAAGACGCTGCAACTCGCCGCCGCCGGGGCCGAGGTCACGGCGCTGGACATCTCCGAGCCGCGCCTGGCCCGCGTGGCCGAGAACCTGGCCCGCTGCCGGCTTTCCGCCCGGCTGGTCGCGGCGGATGCGCTGGACTGGCACCCCGACCAGCCGCTGGACGCGGTGCTGCTGGATGCGCCCTGCTCGGCTACCGGCACCATCCGCCGCCATCCCGAGCTGCCGCGCATCCGCGACGGTGCCGGCCTTGCCGAACTGACCGGATTGCAGGCGCGGCTGATCGACCATGCACTCACGCTGCTCAAGCCCGGCGGGCGGCTGGTCTATGCCACCTGCTCGCTCCTGCCGGCCGAGGGCGAGGACCAGCTGGCCGCCGCCCTGGCCCGCCATCCCGGCCTGGCGGTCGAGCCGCCCCGCGCCACCGGCATCGAGCCGGGCTGGATCACGCCCGGAGGCGGCTTGCGGCTGCGCCCGGACCTGTGGCCGGAACGCGGCGGCATGGACGGGTTCTTCATCGCGCGCTTGCGGAAATCCGCCGAGCGGACCTAAGGTTGCGCCGTCCTAGTGAATGTTGCCCATGACCGATAGCACCGTCGCGCCCCGGGGATTCCTGCGCCGCCCCGAACCCAAGGCCATCGGCCATCCCGGCCGCGGCGAACAGATCGCCGCGGGTACCTTGCACCTGGGCGGCATCACGCTCTCGGGCGATTTCTTCGCCGCCGACCTGCCCGCCAGCGTCGCGGCCGAACTGGCCGGCTTCGGCTGGCTCGACGATCTTGCCGCCGTGGGCACGCCCCGTGCCCGCGCCATCGCCCAGGACCATGTGCTGCGCTGGCTGCGCCGGCATCGTCAGCCGCAGCCCGAGACGCCGGAATGGGCGCCCCAGGTCGCCGGGCGGCGGGTGCTGCGCTGGATCTTCCATGCCGGGATGATCCTGCCGGGCCTGGACCGCGACGGGGCCGAGCCCTATTTCCGCGCCCTCGACCAGCACCTGCTTCACCTGCGCGACAGATGGTTCGACAGCACCGACGGGCTGTGCCGGATCGAGGCGCTGGCGGGGCTCGCCATCGGCGCCATGTCGCTGCGCGACCGCCAGGCCCTGGCGCAGCCGGCGCTGATCGCCCTGGCCGAAGAGGCCGACGCCATGGGCGTCGCCACCCTGTCCGAGGCGCGCGCGCCCGAATCGCTGCTGGAGGCGATGGCGCTGCTGGTCTGGGCGCAGGAGGTCGCCGAAGAGGTGGGGCTGGACTGCCCGCCCGAGCTGCGCGCCATCATCGCCGAGATCGCGCCGATCCTGCGGGCGCTGCGCCATGCCGACGGCGCGCTGCCCAGCTTCCATGGCGGCGGGCGCGGCGCGGCCGGGCGGCTCGACCGCTGCCTGCGCGCGGCCGAAGGCCCCGCCCTGCCGGCCAGCGGGCTGGCCATGGGCTTTGCCCGCATGGCGCGGGCCCGCACCACGCTGATCCTGGATGCGGCGCCGCCGCCCGGCGGTCCGGCGGCGGTGCGCGCCCATGCCTCGACCCTGGCCTTCGAACTGACCGTGGCGCGCCAGCCCTTGATCGTGAATTGCGGCCCCGGCGACGGCTTCGGCCCGCTCTGGGCCAGGGCCAGCCGCGCCACGCCCTGCCATTCGGCGCTGTGCCTGGCCGGCCTGTCCTCGTCGCGGCTGAACCCGAACCGGCAGGAGGGCGAGCCCGACATCCTGACCGAGCGTCCCGACCTGGTCTGGGCCGGCGATTGCGACGCGCTGGGCAACCTGACCGCCCCGGATTGCGGCCCGGCGCATTCGCCGGAACCGGCGCATCTGCTGGCCGGCCATGACGGCTGGCTGGCCAGCCACGGGCTGACGCATCTGCGCGAGCTATGGCTCGACCCCGACGGCATGGGCCTCAAGGGCGAGGATTCGCTGGCGGCGCTGGATGCCAGCGCCCAGGCCCGGCTGGACCAGGTCCGTCCGGAGGAGGGACTGGCCTTCGACATCCGCTTCCACCTGCACCCCGAGGTCCAGGCCCGCCAGCAGGGGCAGGACATCCACCTGACCCTGCCGGGTGGCGAGGAATGGCTGTTCACCCATGACGGCGTGGGGCAGCTGCGGCTGGAGGCGTCCTGCCTGCTCGACCGCGCCCTGGCCGAGCCGCGCCCCTCGCGGCAGATGGTGATTTCCGCGCATCTGCTGGGCCGGGCGATCCAGATCGGCTGGACCTTGGCGCGTTCCGGGGGTAGGTGACGGGCCAAATCCGCCATCCACCGCACGGGGCTACCGACCGATGACCGACCGCATTCCGCTGAAGCGCGCGCTGATTTCCGTTTCCGACAAGACCGGGCTGATCGATTTCGCGCGGGCGCTTTCGGCGCGGGGCGTCGAGATCCTGTCCACCGGCGGCACCGCCAAGGCGCTGCGCGAGGCGGGGCTGAGCGTGGTGGACGTGGCCGACGTGACCGGCTTTCCCGAGATGATGGACGGCCGGGTCAAGACGCTGCACCCGGTGGTCCATGGCGGTCTCTTGGCGCTGCGCGACAACGAGGAGCACATGGCCGCCGCCCGGTCGCACAGGATCGGCATGATCGACCTGCTGGTCGTCAACCTGTATCCGTTCGAGGCGACGGTGGCCAAGGGCGCCGCCCATGACGATTGCATCGAGAACATCGACATCGGCGGTCCGGCGATGATCCGCGCCGCCGCCAAGAACCACGCCTTCGTGACGGTGGTGGTCGATGTCGAGGATTACGCCGCCGTGCTGGCCGAGCTTGACGCCAATGACGACCGCACCAGCCTGGCCTTCCGCCAGCGGCAGGCGCAGATCGCCTATGCCCGGACGGCCGCCTATGACGCCGCGGTCTCGACCTGGATGGCCGGCGCCATCGGCGAGGAAACGCCGCGCCGGCGCAGCTTTTCGGGCCAGCTTGCGCAAAGCCTGCGCTATGGCGAGAACCCGCACCAGTCCGCCGCCTTCTACAAGGACGGCTCGGACCGGCCGGGCGTCGCCACCGCGCGGCAATGGCAGGGCAAGGAGCTTTCCTACAACAACATCAACGACACCGACGCCGCCTTTGAACTGGTGGCCGAGTTCGACCCGGCCCAGGGCCCGGCGGTGGCGATCATCAAGCACGCCAACCCCTGCGGCGTGGCCCGCGGCGACAGCGCCGTCGATGCCTATCGGCGCGCTTTCGACTGCGACCGCACCTCGGCCTTCGGCGGCATCATCGCGCTGAACACCACGCTGGACGCCGAGACCGCGCAAGCGATCACCGAGATCTTTACCGAGGTGGTCATCGCCCCCGACGCCAGTGACGAGGCGAAGGAAATCTTCGCCGCCAAGAAGAACCTGCGCCTGCTGACCACCGGCGGGCTGCCCGATCCGGCCGCGCCGGGGCTGGCCTTCCGCCAGGTCGCCGGCGGCTTCCTGGTGCAAGGCCGCGACAACGGCCGCATTCTGCCCGCCGACCTGAAGGTGGTGACCAAGCGCCAGCCGACCGATCAGGAACTGGCCGACCTGCTTTTCGCCTGGACCGTGGCCAAGCATGTGAAGTCGAACGCCATCGTCTATGCCCGCGACCTGGCGACCGTCGGCATCGGCGCCGGCCAGATGAGCCGCGTCGATTCGACCCGCATCGGCAAGCGCAAGTCCGAGGATATGGCCGAGGCGCTGGGCCTCGCGCAGGCGCTGACCATCGGTTCCTCGGTGGCCTCTGACGCCTTCTTCCCCTTCGCGGACGGGGTCGAGGCGCTGGCGGCGGCGGGCGCGCGGGCGGTGATCCAGCCCGGCGGCTCGATGCGCGACGCCGAGGTGATCGAGGCCGCGGACCGGCTGGGCCTGGCCATGGTCTTTACCGGCCAGCGGCATTTCCGCCACTGATGGCCGAGACCGCGACCCCCAAGCCGCGGAAAAGCCCGGCGGCCCGGAAGCGGCGCTCGAAAAAGCCGCCGCCGCCGCGCGTCGGGCGCAATGTGGCGCTGGTGGCGGGGCTGGTCTTCCTGCTGGATCAGGCACTGAAATACCTGGTCGTGCATGTGCTGCGGCTGGACCAGCTGCGCGAGATCGACGTGATCGACCCCTGGCTGAACCTGCGCATGGCCTGGAACCAAGGCATGAATTTCGGCCTGTTCGCCAGCGATGTCGAGGTGATGCGCTGGGTGCTGATCGCCATCGCCCTGGCCGTCTGCCTCTGGGTCGGGATCTGGGTCGGACGCGCCAAGCCCTCGCGCTTTGCCCAACTTTCGGCCGGGCTGCTGATCGGCGGCGCGCTGGGCAATGTCGTGGACCGGCTGACCTATGGCGCGGTCGCGGATTTCCTGAACATGTCGCTGCCGGGCTGGCGCAACCCCTATAGCTTCAACGTGGCCGATATCGCGATCTTCCTGGGTGCGCTGGGACTGGTGCTGCTGCCGCCGGAAAAGAAGCCCGAGCCCAGGAAACGCCGCGCCCCGGCCAAGCCGCGGGCGCCGAAACCCCGCCCCGCGAACGGCGAACCGACGCTGCCCGGCGAGGATGCGCAGGCGGAACTGGCGCTGGACGACAAGACCCGTGACGAGCCCGGCAATACGCGCTAAGAACGGGCCGGAAGAACAAGAGGGACGGAAGATGCGGGCGATCGCGCTGACCATGACCACGCTGCTGCTGGCCGCTTGCAGCAGCGATCCGCGTCTGATGAACACCAGCGCCGGCCGCTCCAGCCCTGACGAGTTCTCGATCCTGCCGACCAGGCCCTTGCAGATGCCGGCCGACCTGAACGTGCTGCCGACACCGACGCCGGGGGGCGGCAACATCACCGATCCGACGCCCCATGCCGATGCCGTAGCGGCGCTGGGCGGCAATCCCGGCCAGCTTTCCGCCCAGGGCGTCGGCGCCGCGGACGCGGCGCTGATCGCCCATGCCTCGCGGCTGGGCCGCGACCCGGCGATCCGCCAGACCACCGCGCAAGAGGATCTGGCCTGGCGCAGCCGCCATTCCCGCCGCGCGCTCGAGGTGCTGGCGCGGACCAATGTCTATTACCGCGCCTATGACTCGATGACGCTGGACAGCTGGACGGAGCTGGAGCGGTGGCGGCCGACCGGCGTGCAACTGCCCGCCGCGCCCCCGCGCGGCATGAGCCGGGGCGGCGAGATGGTCCGGCCCAGCGTCCGCGACCGCGTGCCGATCCTGCGCGAGGACTGATCGCCCCCGATCACGCCGAGATGAGGGGCGGCAGGCTTGCGCGCACCCGCGCACAAGGGCAGGTTCATGGCGCGACCCGGAACCGGAGCCTGCCCATGACCATCCTGACCCGACTTGCACCGCTTGCGCTCATGCTGGCCGCATCGCCCGCGCTGGCGGAAATGCCCGAGGGAATCAGCCATTTCACCCTGGATAACGGCCTTGAAGCCGTGGTGATCGAGGATCATCGCGCCCCGGTCGTCGTGCAGATGCTGTGGTATCGCATCGGCTCGGCCGACGAGCAGCCGGGCAAGTCCGGCATCGCGCATTACCTGGAGCACCTGATGTTCAAGGGCACCGACAAGCTGGGACCGGGCGAGCTTTCCAGGACCGTGACCGCCAATGGCGGCATGGACAACGCCTTTACCAGCTATGACTTCACCACCTATTTCCAGCGCATCGCCAGCGACCGGCTGCCGCTGATCATGGAGATGGAAGCCGACCGCATGGCCAATCTGAAGATCGGCGAGGACGACTGGCAGGCCGAGCGGCAGGTGGTGCTGGAGGAACGCTCGCAGCGCACCGACAGCGACCCCGGCGCGCAATTCGCCGAGGAACGCAGCGCCGTGCAGTTCTACAATCACCCTTACGGCCGCCCGGTAATCGGCTGGCGGCAGGAGATGGAGGGGCTGACGCGCGAGGACGCCATCGCCTGGTATGACGCGCATTACGCCCCGAACGCCGCCGTTCTGGTCATCGCCGGCGACGTGACGGCCGAGCAGGTCCGGGAGCTGGCGGAAGAATATTACGGCCTTATCCCGCCCAAGCCCGATGCCGCTCGCAAGCCGCGCCCGCAGGAACCGATCCAGCGCTCGCCCCGGCGGATCGAGCGGGTGGATGCCCGCGTCGCCCAGCCGGTGATGATCCGCAGCGTGATCGCACCCGAACGCAACCGGGGCGAACAGCAGCAGGCCGCGGCGCTGACCGTGCTGGCCAACCTGCTGGCGGGTTCCAGCCAGACCTCGGTCCTGGCCCGCGACCTGGTTCTGACCGGCAAGGCGCTTTACGTGAATGCCTCCTATGACGGGTTCGCGGTCGATCCGACCACCTTCGCGATCTCGATGGTGCCGGCGCCGGGCGTGTCGAATGCCGAGGCCGAGGCGGCGCTGGACGCGGCGCTGGCGAAATTCCTGGCCGATGGCCCCGATCCCGCGCAGCTGGAGCGGGTCAAGACCCGGATCCGCGCCGGCCGCGTCTATGCCCAGGATTCGGCGCATGGCCGGGCCTATGACTATGGCCAGGGCCTGGCCACCGGCCTGACCGTCGAGGACGTGAACGACTGGCCCGACATCCTGGCCGCCGTCACCCCCGAGGACATCCGGGCCGCCGCGAAACTGGTGCTGGAAAGCCGGGCCAGCGTCACCGGCTGGCTGCTGCCGCCGCCGGAGGCGCCGGTCGAGGCCCGCGCCGATTCCGCGCCCGAACCCGTCTCTGCCGATACCGACAATCCGGGAGAAGCCGAATGATCCGCGCCCTTGCCGCCCTTGCCTTCGTCGCGCTGGCCGCGCTGCCGGCCAGCCTTCAGCAGGCCCGCGCCATCGAGATCCAGCAGATCACCTCGCCCGGCGGCATCACGGCCTGGCTGGTCGAGGATCACTCGATCCCCTTCACCGCGCTGTCCTTGATGTTCCGGGGCGGCGCCAGCCTGGACGCGCCGGGCAAGCGCGGCCAGATCAGCCTGATGACCGCGCTGCTGGAAGAAGGCTCGGGCCAGATGGACTCGGTGCAATATGCCGAGGCGGTCGAGGGGCTGGGCGCACAGAACCGTTTCGATGTCGGTGACGACGCGCTGACCGTCAATGCCCGCATGCTAACCGAGAACCGCGATGAGGCGGCCGAATTGCTGCGCCAGGCACTGGCCGAGCCGCGCTTCGACCCCGATGCCGTCGAACGGGTGCGGGCGCAGCTGCAGGCGGTGATCCGCGCCGAGGCGACCGACCCGAACGCCATCGCCAGCAAGGAGCTGGCGCGGCAGGCCTGGGGTGAGCATCCCTATGCCAGCTCGATCAACGGCACCGCCGAATCGGTGGCGGCGCTGAGCCGCGACGACCTGATCGCGGCCAAGGACCGCGTTCTGGCCCGCGACCGCGTGGTGGTGGCGGCCGCTGGCGATATCAGTGCCGAGGAACTGGGCCGGCTGATCGACAAGGTGCTGGGCGGGCTGCCCGAGCAGGGCTCGGCCCCGCTGCCGGACAAGGCCCGGCTGCAACTGACCGGCGGGGTGACGGTGATCGACTGGGACAGCCCGCAGACGGTGGTCAGCTTTGCCCAGCCCGGCCTGCCCATGTCCGACCCGGATTACTTCGCCGCCTATGTCGCCGATCACATCCTGGGCGGCGGCGGCTTTTCCTCGCGGCTGATGGACGAGATCCGCGAAAAGCGCGGGCTGACCTATGGCGTGCGCACCGGCCTTGCGAACGGCGTCTATGGCGAGACCTGGCAGGGCGGCATGGCCAGCGCCAACGACAAGGTGGCCGAGGCGGTCGGCCTGATCCGCCAGGAATGGGACCGGTTCGCCCAGGGCGGCGTGACGGAAAAGGAACTGGCCGATGCCAAGACCTATCTGACCGGCGAATATGCGCTGCGCTTCGACGGCAACGGCAAGATCGCCGGCATTCTGGCCGGGATGCAGCTGATCGGCCTGCCGGCGGATTACGTCAACACCCGCAACGGCAAGATCGAGGCGGTGACGGCCGCGGACGTGCAGCGCGTCGCCAAGCGCCTGCTGCATGCCGGCCAGATCCGCTTCGTTCTGGTCGGCCGGCCCGAGGGTATCGACGCCACCAATTGACGAATCCTTTCCCGGCGCAGCGGGAAATGCTAGATCTGGGGGCATGAACAATCACGACCCCCAGATGCGCCCCGTGATCCGGCAGCTGGACGAGGCCGCCGCCAACCGCATCGCGGCGGGCGAGGTGGTCGAGCGCCCGGCCTCGGCGGTCAAGGAACTGGTCGAGAATGCGCTGGATGCCGGGGCCGCGCGGGTGGACATCGCCATCGCCAAGGGCGGCAAGGCGCTGATCCGCGTCAGCGACGACGGCTGCGGCATGACGGCCGAGGATCTGCCGCTGGCCCTGGCCCGGCACGCGACCAGCAAGATCGACGGCAGCGACCTGCTGGACATCCGCAGCTTCGGCTTTCGCGGCGAGGCGCTGCCCAGCCTGGGCGCGGTGGGCCGGCTGTCGATCACCAGCCGCGCCGCCGGCCATGACGGCGCGCAGATCGCCGTCACGGGCGGGCGCATCGGCCCGGTCAAGCCCGCCGCCGGCAATCGCGGCACCGTGGTCGAGCTGCGCGACCTGTTCTTTGCCACCCCGGCGCGGCTGAAATTCCTGCGCTCGGACCGGGCCGAGACCCAGGCCGTGGCCGAGGTCGTCCGCCGCCTGGCCATGGCCGAACCCTATGTCGGCTTCACCCTGACCGACGAGGACGAGGGCCGGTTGCTGTTCCGCGCCGATGCCGAGCAGGGCGAGCTGTTCGGCGCCCTGCAGACCCGGCTCGCGCGCGTCATGGGTCGCGAGTTCATCGACAACACCCTGCCCATCGACGCGACGCGCGACGGCATCACCCTGACCGGCTTTGCCGCGCTGCCGACCTATTCGCGCGGCGCGGCGGTGGCGCAGCATCTTTACGTCAACGGCCGGCCGGTGCGCGACAAGCTGCTGACCGGGGCGCTGCGGGCGGGCTATATGGACGTGCTGGCCTCGGGGCGGCATCCGGCAGCGGTGCTGTTTCTGGCCTGCGACCCGCACCAGGTCGACGTGAACGTGCATCCTGCCAAGGCCGAGGTCCGGTTCCGCGAACCCGGCATTGCCCGCGGGCTGGTGGTTTCTGCCTTGCGTCACGCGCTGGCGGGGGCGGGGCATCGCAGCTCGTCCACCGTGGCCGCGGCGGCGCTGGGAGTGGCGCGGGCGGAACCCGTTTCCGAGCCGCCGCGCCGCTATCAGGCGCATTACGGCCCCGCCCGCCCCTCGGCCCCGGCCATCGCCGCCAGCCTGGCCTTTCAGGCGCCGGGTTTCGCCGAGGCGCCGACCGCAAGGGTCGAGCCGGAGCCCGAAGCGTCGGTCGAGGCGCCGCTCGGCGCCGCCCGCGCGCAATTGCACGAGAACTGGATCATCGCCCAGACCGCCGATGGCATCGTCATCGTCGACCAGCATGCCGCGCATGAGCGGCTGGTCTATGAGCGGCTGAAGGCGCAGCTTGATGCCAGCGGCATCGCCAGCCAGGCCCTGCTGATCCCCGAGATCGTCGAGCTGTCCGAATCCGACGCCCAAAGCATCCTGGCCATCGCCGAGGATCTTGCCGCGCTGGGGCTGGTGATCGAGCCCTTCGGCGGCGGCGCCGTGGCGGTGCGCGAGGTGCCGGCGCTGATCCAGCGCCTGGACGCCCGGCGGCTGATCCGCGACATCCTGGACGACCTGGCCGATCAGGGCGCATCGGACCGGCTGCGGGCGCGGGTCGATGCGGTGCTGTCCTCGATGGCCTGCCACGGCTCGGTGCGCTCGGGCCGGCGCATGTCGGCGGAGGAGATGAACGCACTTCTGCGCGAGATGGAGCGGGTGCCGAAATCCGGCCAATGCAACCACGGCCGCCCGACCTGGATCGAGTTGAAGCTGGCGGATATCGAGCGGCTTTTCGGGCGATGATCGCCTCGCACCGGCATCGCTATGTCCTTGTCCATATTTCGAAAACCGGCGGCACCGCGCTGGGGTTGGAGATGCGTGTCGGGCAAGGATGACATCATCCCATCCGACACGCCCAAGGGCCGCAACCGCCGCCGCGTCAAGAACCTGGCCACGCGCGTGCGGTTGTCAGAGCCTTCGACGATGGCCGATATTCAAGGCCCGGTCGATCCAGCCGCCCTGGCGGATTGCCTGGTCTTTACCCTGGTGCGGCCCCCCCCTGGGTGCAGGCGCCGAGCGATCATTCCTGGCTGGGCGGGCGGGGCTTTGCGCCCCTCTCGGTGCGGCCGGCCGAGGCGGCGGGCTTTGCCGATTTCCTGCGCGACCCGATGACGCAGGCGCGGCTGTCGATCCCGACGCGGCCTTACCTGACCGGACCGCAGGGCGAATCCCCGGCGCCCTGCCCGAAGCTCGAACATCTCAGTGCCGACCTGCCCCGGCTTGAGGCCCGCTTGGGCTTTTCCCCGCACCGGCTGCCGCATGAGAACCGCCCGGACCATGGCGATTGGCGCGCGGCCAAGGACGCCGAGACGGCCGGCATCGTCGCATGCGCCGCGGCCGAGGGCATCGCCCGCTTCAGCCATCGCTTCGATCCCGATTGACCCCGGCGCCGCTCGGGGCGACAAATGGATAGTCCCGGAGGTGCCGCCATGCTGGAAATCAGCCCCGAAAAGATCGCCCATGTCATCATCCGCGCCCGCGAATACGACAGCGGCATCAACCCCTGGGCGCATAGCGGGCATCGCAAGGGCCATGGCACGCAGACCGAGCTGGCCGAGTTCATCGCCAGCCTGAACGAGGACGAGCAGGCCAGCCTGGTCGCGGTGATGTGGATCGGCCGCGACACCTTCGGCCCCGAGGATCTGGACGAGGCGATCGAGACCGCCAAGGCCGAGCGCAGTACCCCCACCGAGGACTACCTGATGGGCGAGCCGCAGCTGGCCGACTATCTGGAAGCCGGGATGGAGGCGCTTGGTATCTCGCCCGAAGATGCCGAGGACGCGTTGCAGCGCCCGGTCTAGCCATCCGGTCCCTGGCAAGGAACAGCGGCGATTCCGCACCACACCAGCGACGGCCAAGGACTGCGAAAGCGGTCGCAGGTTCCCCGGCCCCGGTCCGGCCGCATGACCGGGACCGGCGGTCGCCGCCCCGCCCGGCAATCGGGCGCCTGGGCCCTGGCCAGGTTGCGAAGGCGCGCCCGCCGTCAGTCCCGCGCCAGCCGGATCAGTTCGCCCGCATCGGTCAGGACCAGCAGCGCCCCGTCCGGCGCCAGTTCGATGTCGCGCACCCGGCCGATGCCTTCCAGCAGGCGCTGCTCTCCGGTCACGCGATCGCCCTCGATGCGCAGCCGCACCACCGCGCCGGCCTGCAAGCCGCCGATCAGCGCGTCGCCTTGCAGTTCCGGGAACATGGCACCCTGATAGAACAGCATGCCGCTGGGCGCGATCACCGGATCCCAGTAATAGACCGGCTGCTCCATCCCCTCGCGCTGGGTGATGCCCCGGCCGATTGGGGCGCCGCTGTAATCCTGACCATAGGTGATCACCGGCCAGCCATAGTTGCGCCCGGCCTGCGGCAGGTTGAGCTCGTCGCCGCCCTGCGGCCCGTGTTCGACGGTCCATAGCCGGCCCTGCCCGTCCAAGGCCGCCGCCTGGATGTTGCGATGGCCCCAGGACCAGATTTCGGGCCGGGCCTGCCCGTCTCTGAACGGGTTGCCGGGCGCGGGGCTACCGGTGACGGGGTCGATGCGCAGCACCTTGCCCAGATGCGTGCCCAGATCCTGCGCCAGTTGCCGCGGCTCGGGGCGCGAGCGTTCGCCGGTGGTGACAAACAGCTGGCCCTGCCGGTCGAAGACCAGGCGCGAGCCGAAATGCAGGGTCGAATCCCAGGCCGGCTCCTGCCGGAAGATCACCCGCATCTCTTCCAGCGCGGTGCCATCGGCCGACAGCCGACCGGTGCCGACCGCGGTGGCGTTGCGGCCATTGCCGCGCGGCTCGGAAAAGCTGAACCAGACCTGCCGCGTCCGGTCAAAATCCGGGGCCACCGCCACGTCCAGAAGCCCGCCCTGGCCGCGGGCATCGGCCTCGGGCATGCCCTGGATCGGCTGGGACAGCTGGCCATCACGGTACAGCCGCAGCGTGCCGGTGCGTTCGGTGATCAGCAGGCCGCCATCGGGCAAAAGCGCCATGCCCCAGGGATTGCTGAGCCCACGGATCAAGGGGGTCCGGGCCATGGGGATCTGCTGGCGGATCTCGGGGGCGCGGGTCTGGCCCGGAAAGGCCGGGCTCTGCCCGCTGGCATTCGGCGGGCGGTCGTTCAGCTCGGCCAGCGCCGGCGGGGCGGCAAGGCACAGGGCAAGGCTGGCGGCAATGGCGGCGGGTCGCGTCATCATGGTCGCATCCGTCTGACTGGGGTTTGCGGCCCAACGTCCCGGCCGCCGCTTGCGTTCCCGGCCGGGGGTCAAGGCGCGGTCAGATGGTCCCGGAACAGCGCCACTGCCCTGCCCCAAGCCCCCTCGTCGATGCGGTCGAGGCGCTTCAGAACCGGCAACAGCTGCCCGGCATAATCCAGCGCGCTTTCGCGCGGCAAGAGCGAGGGCAGGTTGTCGATCGCCATCACGTCCAGCGGCGGGTGCGCGGCGACACGGACCACCGGCCGGTGCCAGTCGGTCGCGCGATCATAGACCTTGACCGGGTTGAAATCGCTGGAGGGATCGCAGGCGACGTCACCGATCACCGTCAGCGCCCGGCCGGGCCCGACCGCCTCGGGCGGCACCAGAACCGGGGTCTGCGGCCCGGCCAGGATGCAATTGACGAACAGCTCATGCGCCAGGATCTCGGGGAAGGGGCCGCCGCCGGCCGTCTCGGCCATGTCCCATTTCGTGACCCGCACCCCCATGCGGCCCAGCAGGTCCGAAGCGCCGCTGCCCACCCTCCCCAGCGCGCCCACCACGATGGCATGCGGCCGCGGCGCGCCGGTCGCGTCCAGCTCGGCCCGCAGCTCGTCCAGCATCGCCTCTTGCGAGGGCCAGGCGGCGACCGGCCCGCAGAGGCTGCCGCGCCGCTGCGCCGCCCAAGCCTTCAGCGAGACCGCTGCCCCGGCGAAACCGGCCCAATAGCCGAAGGCCGCCAGCCGCCGGCCGCTTTCGTCGGTCAGGTATTCCAGGTCATAGAGCGCGCCGCCGCCGTCGCGAAACCGGCGCAGCAGCGCCAGCCCGGCCGGCTGGCCCTTGTAGGCATGGCCGAACATGATGTGGCGATGCGCCAGGGGCGTGCCGTCCTCGGGCAGTTCCTTGAGGCCAAAGACGATGGCCTCGGCCGGGGCGCCGGGCCATGAAGCCGCGGGCGCGATCTCGGCCCCGGCCGCGGCATAATCGGCGACGGGCAGGACACGATGCGGGCTTTCCTCGACCGTGACGCGAAAGCCCTGCGCGATCAACTCGCCCACGCCTGCCGGGGTGATGCCGACCCGCTGTTCATTGGCGCGGCTTTCCGCGCGGACCCAGAGATGAACCATACGCACCCTCCTTTCCGGTCGAGGCTAGGGAAATGGCGCCTGCACGGCAAGCGAGGGCCGCCTGGCGCCGCGGAACGGTCCCTGTCCGGCCGCGTCGATGCGGGTGACGGCCTGGGCTATGGGCTCGACGATCACCGCCATGGCGAAGGCGGTGGCATGGATCATGCGCTCGCCGTCCAGCGCCAGGGCGACGTGGCCGGGCCAGAACAGCAGGTCGTTGCGGCGGATCGCGCCGTCGGCCGGGGGAAAAGCGGCTTCCTGCATGTCGCTGTCGCCCGGACAGGGCACGGCGCAGGCCGCCAGCGCAGCCTGCGCCAGGCCCGAGCAGTCGATGCCGCAGCGGCTGTTGCCCCCCCACAGATAGGGCGTGCCCAGGAAACGCTCGGCCACCGCGGCGGGGTCGCGCTCGGCCCGGTCCGAGATATGCTGCGCCGGCACCCAGCCGCCCTGCGCCAGCCGGGCGAAACCGTCCCGCATGGCGACGACCGTCAGCCGCGCGCCCAGCGACAGCCGCATCTGCTCGGGGGTTTTCATGTCCGGCTCGGCATAGACATGGGTGGCCGGGGCGCTGACCCGGTGGGTGATGGCCGGCATCTGCCGGCTCAACCCCTCGGCCCGGACCCAGCCACAATAGCCGTCGGCCGCCGCCTGCACGAAGGCCCAGCCCTCGGCCTGTTCCAGCTGCACCAGGTCGGCGCCGAAATTCAGCTGGCGGTCGCGGGCGCCGCAGGGCGCGCGGCACAGATCGGCCAGCGGCGCGGCCAACCGCATCGGCTGCCCGGGGGTATAGGCCGGACGCTCCAGGATGCCGCGCAGGGATTCCAGCGCGACCCGCTCGGTCGCCGGGGTCAGCCGGCGGTCGGCAGGCGCGGTCATCGCAGGATTTCCGGCAGGGCGTGCAGGATGGCGCGCATGGCCTGGCCCGCCCCGCCCTTGGGCCGGCCAGGCGCGGCGCTTGGCTGCCAGCCATAGATGTCGAAATGCGCATAGGCCCGCGCCCGACCGGCAAAGCGGCGCAGGAACAGCGCCGCAGTGATCGCCCCGGCAAACCCGCCCGAGGGTGCATTGTCCAGATCAGCGATGGCCGGCTCGATCATCGCCTCATAGGGTTCCCAGAAGGGCAGGCGCCAGACCGGGTCGCCATGGGCCCGGCCAGCGCCCTGGATCGCGGCCGCCAGCGCGTCGTCGTCGCAGAAGAAGGGCGGCAGTTCGGGGCCAAGCGCCACGCGGGCGGCGCCGGTCAGCGTCGCCATCGACACCAGCAACTCCGGCGCCTCCTCCTCCGCCAGCGCCAGCGCATCGGCCAGCACCAGCCGGCCCTCGGCATCGGTATTGTTGACCTCGACCGTCAGGCCCTTGCGGCTGATCAGGATGTCGCCGGGGCGGAAAGCATTGGCAGAAATGGCGTTTTCCACCGCCGGGATCAGAATGCGCAGCCGCATGTCGCGATGCAGGCCCAGCCGGGCCAGGGTCTCGGCCAGGCCCAGCACATTGGCCGCGCCGCCCATGTCCTTCTTCATCAGCGCCATCGAGGCGGCCGGCTTGATGTCCAGCCCGCCGGTATCGAAACAGACCCCCTTGCCGACCAGCGTCAGCCGCGGCCCCTCGCCCGGAAAGCGGATGTCGATCAGCCGCGGGGGCTGCGCGCCGGCCCGGCCGACGGCGTGGATCATGGGAAAGTTGCGAGTGATCAGATCGTCGCCGCCAATCACCTCGATCCCGGCGCCATGCCGCAGGGCCAGGTCGCGGGCCGCCTGTTCCAGCTCGCCCGGCCCCATGTCCGAGGCCGGGGTGTTGATCAGGTCGCGCGCCAGATACTCGCCCGCGGCCATGGCGATCAGCCGGTCGCGGTCCAGCCCCTCGGGACAGACAAGGCGGGCGCCGGGCGCCTCGATCCGCTTGTAGCGGTCAAAGCGATACTGCGCGAAAAGCCAGCCCAGGGCGCCCAGGCCCAGATCGAAATCCTGGGGGAAATTCGCCAGATGCCAATTGCCGGCAGGCAGCACCTCGGCCGCCCGCGCCAGCGCAAAGCGTTCGCGCGCGGGGCGATCCGCGGGCTGGGGGCCAAGGCCGAACAGCGCGCCGCCAAGCCCGCCATCCGGCAAGGGAAGCAGGCAAACCTGGCCGGGCTTGGCCGCAAAACCCTGCGCCTTGGCCCAGGTCGCGGCCAGGGGGCCGATGTCGGGGGGCAGATCCGGCCCGGCATCGCCCGACCGGACCAGCCAAAGCGGAAGCGAGGGGGCATCGGGATCGGCAAATCGGGGTATCATCGGCATTTTCGTGACCTTCTGTCCTTTGCGGCACCCTAACGCCCCGGCCAAGGGCTGCAAGGGCGCGTTCGTTCAAGGGGATTCCGGCGAATCCCACAGCTGGGTCAACGACCGGTTGCCGATCCGCTCAAGCCTGCGGGTGGTGGCAGCAAGCGCCGGATCGTCCTGGCGTTCCGCGCAAGCGCCGACATCTATGGCGACACCGGCCAGGGTGACGAGCCCGACCTGCCAAGCCAATCGCGAAAGCTGGTCGGCGTTGGCGACGACGACCCCCAGGTCGCCCCGCTGCGAGGCTGCCACCGTGCGGCCGAGCGCAAGCGCAAGCTGTTCCAGCGCCGCACCGATAATCCGGCCCGCCGCGGGTTCCCCCAGTTCACGAACGATCTGTTCAAGCCTTTGCACGTCGATCCGAACGGTCTCGTCCATGCTCAGAACTGCAATCTTCGTCATTCCCGCTCCCATCTGGGCTTTCTGTCGCGCCGAGGCGCAAGCTGGCACCAATCCATCAAGAAAAGGTTATACAGCGCGCGCTAAACCACTCGAACTTTATCGGTTCAGCCGCTATCACTCTTGCGATCGGTAGATGAGGATAGGAATGAAAGAAGCACGTCCACTGCCGCTGTATCTGGTCCAGCGCTACCACGGCTGGCGCGCCACAGCCTTTGTCGAAAATCGTGTCTGGTATCGCCGCCTGGCCGAGGACGGCCAGCATCCCCGCGCCATGGTCATCGCCTGTTGCGATTCGCGCGTTCATGTGACCTCGATCTTCGGGGCGGATACAGGTGAGTTCTTCATTCACCGCAACATCGCGAATCTGGTTCCGCCCTATGCGCCGGACGGTGAGCAGCATGGAACCTCGGCCGCGGTCGAATATGCGGTGAACACGCTCAAGGTCGCCCATGTGGTCGTGGTGGGACATACCAATTGCGGCGGCGTGCAGGGATGCCATGCCATGTGTTCCGGCCATGCGCCCGAGCTCGAGGAAAAATCCAGCTTTGTCGGCCGCTGGATGGACATCCTGCGACCGGGTTACGAGCGCGTGGCGACGCTGCCGCCCGAACAGCAGATTCGCGGGCTCGAACGGCAGGCCGTCCTGGTTTCGCTTGAAAACCTGATGACCTTTCCCTTTGTGAAAACCGCAGTCGAATCAGGGAACCTGTCCTTGCACGGAGTCTTGCACGACATCGCCGAGGGAACGCTGGAACAATACGATCATCAGGCTGGGGGATTCACGCCGGTCATCTGAGTCCGCCCGTCGCACCGACATCGGCCGGTTGCAGATGCGGCCGGGAAAGTCCGGCCTCGGAAGCGCAAAGGCCCTGCGCCGAGTGGTTGTTCCGGTTCAGTTCACGATGAATTCGGCATGCAGCGCCCCAGCGGCATGAACCGCCTTCAAGATATCAATCATGTCGCGGGGCCTGATGCCCAGGGCGTTGAGCCCCGCGACCACCTCGGACAAGGATGATTCACCGGATATTTCGGCAAAGCCGATCCCCGGTTCCTGGGTGATTTCGGCCTGCGTCCTGGGCAGAACCACGGTTTCTCCCGGAGAGAAGGGATTCGGTTGCGACACGACAGGTGTTTCCCGCACCCGCAGGGTCAAGTTGCCCTGGGAAACCGCCACCCGCGAGATGCGCACATCCTCGCCCATGACAATAGTGCCAGATTTGTGATCGATGACGACGCGAGCGGCTGTCTCGGGCTCGACGGTGATATTCTCGATCTGTCCCATAAGCCGCGCCGGGTTGACCCGGCCCAAAACGGTCGAGTCGATCACGATGGTTCCCGAATCGACAAGCTCGGCCAGTCCACGTCCCAGCGTGCGATTGATCGCAGCCTCCACGCGGGCTGCTGTGGTGAAATCGGGATTCCTCAACGCCAGGCGCAGGTTTGTCATCTGCGAGAAATCGAAGGCCACCTCCCGCTCCACCCGCGCGCCCGAGGGGATGGTTCCTGTTGTCGGCACGCCTTGGACGACCGAGGCGGCTGCACCGGAGGCTTCCGTTCCTCCAGCCAGAACCGAGCCTTGCGCTACGGCGTATATTTCGCCGTCTGCCGCGCTCAGCGGCGTCATGACCAATGTGCCACCCAGCAGGCTTTTCGCATCGCCTATCGCGGCCACGCTGACATCGATCTGCGAACCGGCACGCGCAAAGGGCGGCAGGGTCGCTGTGACGATCACCGCCGCCACGTTCTTGGGCCGGAATGCTTCGTCAGTGACATTAACGCCCAGTCGTTCCAGCAATCCGGCCATGATCTCTTCGGTAAAAGGCGAGTTTCGCAAGCTGTCGCCCGAACCGCTCAGACCGACGACAAGGCCATAACCGACCAGATCGTTGCCCCGGACGCCGTCGATATTGGCCAGATCCTTGATCCGGACCGGCGCTGCGAGTCCGGGAGCGGCAAGGCCGAACAGGATCAGCAGAAGGCATAAAAACCTCATGACAGGTAGTCCGCGAGGCTGAGACGGGAAAGCCGAACCGTGATGGCATAGAGACTTTGAATCTTTGCTTCTGTTTCCTCCAAGGCAGTGGCGGTCTCAGCGGGGTCGGCACCGATCATGTTCGTGCGCGCGATGGATAGCGTTGTTGTTTCGGCCGAGTTTCTGGCCTGCGCCTGGGTGACGGCGGCTTGTTGTTGGCCCAGATCGGCGCGGGCAGCAGTCAATCCGATCGTTGCCTTGGCCAGTCGGACCCCGGCTTCGGAGAAAAGATCGCGCAAGGTCTTTGCGTCCATTGCCGGCCCGGCTTCCGAAGCATAGGCGATCATGGCCATTCCCTTGAGCGTGTCGCGCAGTTCCACCGAATTGGCCGAAAGATTGCTGTCGATCCGATGATCGGGCGAAATCAAGAACCGGGTACTGCCGTTATCGCTACCCCGGTAGACCGTGTCGGAAAAGCCCCCAGCCCCCTGTGGCGCAGCGAACCATGCGTCGATACGGTTTGCGATAGCCGCCGCCGTGGTCGCGCCAGAGACCGCGGTATTCAGCTCCGCGAGGATCGTTTCAAAACCGGTCAGTGCCGGACCGTCGGTCCGGTTGCCTGCAAAAAGATGTTGCCCGGCGCTGGTGGTGTTCAGGGTAGCAAGCATAGACTGGAAATCCCGGTTGATGCTGTCGGCACGCGCCCTCAGGTCATGCTCGTCCAGAATATTGGGCTCCGTCAGCAACCGGGGGCCGAGATCGTCCACGACATCGTGGATCTGCCCGAGCGCGGCCTGCATGCCGGCCAGCCGGGTTTGCGCTTCCGATGCGTTTTGCTGGAACGTGGTCAGCAGCTTCAGTCGGGATTCGATATGCGAGATCCCCGACAGATCCCCGCCCAGCGTCTTGGGAATATCCGATTTGTCCCCGGTCATCATTTCCTGGGTCAGCCGGTCCAGCCTGGCTTTCAGCCCCTGCTGCCCAAGGCGGAGTTGATAGGAACGGGAAAGATCGCCGATGGAATGAAAAGCGGTCATGTCAGCCTCAGGATAGTATCCAGCATGTCATTTGCGGTCTGAAAGACCTTGGCATTGGCGGCGTAGGCACGCTCCAAAGCGAGCAGGCTTTCCATTTCCTTGTCGCTGTCCACCCCCTCCGCCAGAAGGGCCGATTGGAGACCAGATTGACGCGAGCTGCTTTGCATGGCGCTGGCTTCGGCTCGGATACGATTCGTTGCAACAGCCGAAGACAGGTCTGCCGAAAGGCCCTGCAGGCCGCGTGGTGCGTCGGACAAGCTGGCCGAAGCCGGCGAACGCGTGGTCGAAATTGCCATACCGAGCCGATCAAGCAGCGCGCTTTCTCCCGAACTGCCGGGGTCGATCGCATTTATACCCGCGCGGATCCGCCAAAGTTGTCCGCCCGTTTCGGGGTTTGCCGCCCGGTTAACCGCAATGCGGCTGGCGAAGCCGGTTTCATCGGCAGAGCTGAAAGCGCCCTGGGAATCCGTGAACAGCCCTGGGTCGCCTGGATTCAGGGAAGGGTCGATCGCCGGATCGGACAACCTGTCGTATAGATCGCGGGCGAAAGCGTCGATCTGCTGCTGGTAAGCCGGGGCAATCTGGTCGCGAATGACAAAATTCGCTTCCAGACTGCCGCCGTTCCACATGGTTTTCTGCGGGTCGCCAAGTGGCTTGCCGTTCAGCGTCAGCGCAGAAAGCGCGCCGCTGGCCGCGGTCATATCGACAGTGATGCCGGAGACGGCGTCGAAGCCGATCCTGGCCGGCTCGGTGCCGTCCAGCAGGATGGCGCCGCCGGATGTGAACAGGGCAACCCGGCCATTTTCACGCGGTACCTCCTTGATAGGCACGATATCCGATACGCTGTCTATGATCGCCTGTCGCGCATCCATCAGCGACGAGGCATCCTTGCCCTGCGCGGTTACGGTGACGATCTGCGCATTCAGTTTCGCCACCTGTTCAAGCGCGGTGTTCAACCGCGAAACGTCATTCTTGATGGCCTGTTCCGCCTTGCCACGCTCGGCCTGGATGGTGGCGGAAATGCCGTTGACCTTGTTTGCCAGGACCGTGGCCGTATCCAGCACCGTCGCCAGCCGTGCTTCGCTGTCGGGCCTTGCGGCCGCACGGGTCAGCGCGGATTCGAAGTCGGTGAGAGTTTGGACCAGCGAGGATGCCTCGGTCCCGGTGCCGAAGGCCTGTTCCATGGTGGCGTGGAAGGCCGCCACGGTCCGGGTTGAACCGACATCCGCCAGAGCCAGGCGATTGTCGGCGATCAGCCCCGCCGTGACCGTTCGGCTGACGCCATCGATGCTCACGCCGCCACCGCGTTCTGCCAGGCGCGAGGACAGGTCGAGCTCTCTGCGCCCGTAGCCGGGCGTCAGCGCGTTCGCAATGTTGGAGGACACGACTTCCGTGCCCCGCGAAGCCGCGGTCAGCCCTGAAACGGCATTGGAGATGGCGGATGAAAGGCTCATTTACAAACTCCGTTTTCCGAGCGCGGGACAGGCTGAAGCACGCCGGCCAATGTCAGCGCTTGAGATTGGCGGTTTCCTGCAGCATCTCGTCGACGGTCTGGATGACCTTGGCGTTCGAGGTATAGGCGCGCTGGGTCTGGATCAGATCGGTCAACTCGGCCGCGACATCGGTGGTCGATGCCTCACGCGCATAGCCGGCGATCGCGCCAGTCGGACCGTCGCCGGCATCCCACAGGTAGAACGCACCGGATTGGGGCGAGATCTTGTAGGTCTGGTTGTCCATCGCGATCAGACCGTTCGGATTGGGAACATCCACCAGCGGCACCTGATACAGGGTCCGCGTGAAACCGGTGTCATAGGTGGCGCGAAGATGGCCACTTTCGTCGATCTCCAGCGCGGTCAGGTTCCCGACAGGCGAGCCGTTCTTGGTCACATTGGCCGGCGAGAAGCCGGCGCTGAGCTGGGTGATCCCCTGGCTGTCGCCATATCGGCCCAGGTTGATGGTCATCGGTCCGTTCGCGCCGGGGACGGTGAGAAGCCCGGTTGCCGCGCTGTAGGCGCCGCCCGTGACCGTCGTCACGCCCGCAAGCGTGCCGCCGCCGGACTGGCCGCCCTGGAACTCCAGCGTGTAGACGCCGATCAGCGAGTCGTCGGCGGGGGTAGCCGGATCGTCGATGATGGCCGAATCGCGGATCTCCATCGTCCAGCGGTTCGTGCGAGTCCCGGCCGCGCCCGCCACCTCGGGCGTGAAGCTGACCGCCATCCTTTCGGAATTGCCGAGGTTGCCGAAATATTCGACCTCCATTTCCCAGGCATCGCCGGCCGCGCCGGCGACCGCGTCGTCGGCGGGTAGGTTCACGCGCAGGTTGATCCGCGTCGTCGGGTCGGCCGCGGTCTGGCTGGGATTGATCAGGATCGGCTGCAAGCCGGTCGCAGAATCGCGCGGCTGGCTGGAAATCGTGCCGTCGGCATTGGCCGGCCAGCCCATCAGCACCAGCCCCGAACCGGTGCGAAGATACCCCTGATCGTCGGTGCGGAACGAACCGGTCGTCGTCATCACCAGTTCGCGCTGCGTGCCCGGTCCCGAGGCCAGGGCGGCGGCATGGATCACGGGCAGCATGCCGCGCCCGGAAATCGCGATGTCCATCGGATGCGCGGTGGGAACCAGGTTGCCGCGCTGGTCCACCAGCCGGCTGGTCGAGGCGCGGACGCCGCCGGCCGTATAAAGCCCGCCGCCGCGGCCCTGGTTGATCACCATGCTTTCGAAACTGGTATCCACCCGCTTGTAGCCATAGGTGCCGGAATTCGCGATATTGTCGGAAATATTGGCCAGGCGCGTGGAATTGGCGGCAAGCCCGGACACCCCGGCACTGAGGGCAGATGAAATCGACATTCTGTTGTCACCCTGTCTGAGTCGTTCTGCGTGGAGTTTGCCGGCCGGGGGTTAACATGCCGCTAACGGCATCCCGGCCCGGCCGGTCATCTCAGTAAAATCACTTCGATCCGGTTGTTGTTGGGGTCCATCGGGTTCACCGACCGGTTGCGCCGGTCGGCGAAGGCGGTGACGCGCTGGATGCGCGCGCTGTCGAAGCCCGAGCCCTCGAGCAGGTTGCGCAGGGCATGGGCACGGGCGTCCGACAGCGCCCAGACCGGCGACTGGATCAGCATCTCGGGATAGGCGCGGACATGGCCGGTCAGCGCGACCTCGTTCCTGATGCGCCCCAACACACCCGCAAGGATGCCGGCCAGTTCCTTCATCGCCGGGGTCGGCTGGGCGCTGTCGCCGACGAAAAGCGGCTCGTCCATCAGGTCGGTCAACTCGATCACCAGCCCCTCGTCCGTCATGCGGGTCACGACATGGCGCAGCAGATTGACCTTTTGCATGGATTCCGCGCCGCTGCCGGTCAGCTGGTCCTGGACGTGGCGGGCCATCTCCTCGAAACCCGCTTCCCGGCCTTCGCGCGCCTGCGCGGCCAGCGTGTCGCGCGAGGCGCCGGCGCCCTGGCCCGAATCGGTTTCGGCATCCTGCACCTCGCCCCCGAAGGGCCCGTCATGGCCGCTGCGGGTCGAATGGATCAGCGTCGGGTTGAAATACTCCGCCAGCCCCTGCCGCTGCTTTTCGGTGGTGGCGTTCAGCAGCCACATGAGCAGGAAAAACGCCATCATCGCCGTGACGAAATCGGCATAGGCGACCTTCCAGGCGCCGCCGTGATGCCCGGCTTCGCACACGCCCTGAACCTTCTTGATGATGATCGGGGCGCCGCCACCGTTCCCGGCCATGAACCATTCCTTTCGTTGCCTGCCGGGAAAGGTCTCGCGCCGCGCCGCCAAATACCAGTTAACCGCTCAAATGCCGCCTATTTCCCCCAGGCGCCGCCGGGGACCGGCTAGCCGCGAGCAGCCGCGCCATCTTGCGCCGGCCCCGCGCGCGGATATTCTGTGCCGATGCAGACCGAAGGCGAATACGACCTCTCCACCGGCGCCGGGCTGACCGCCTGCCCGCGCTGCGACGCGCTGCATGTCGAGCGCGAGCTGGAGCCGGGCGAGACCGCGCGCTGCCTGCGCTGCAACACCTTGCTGGCCAGCCCGCGCGCCGGCGCCTTCACCCGGATCATCGCGCTGTCCTTTGCCTCGCTGGTGCTGATGGTGGGGCGGTGTTCTTTCCGTTCCTGGAAATCTCGCGCATGGGGTTCGGCAACCAGACCTCGCTTTTCGGCGTGGCGCTGGCCTTTTCGCACGGCGCCCTGATGCCGCTGACCGTGGCGGTGCTGGGCATGATCGTGGGGCTGCCGGTGCTGCGGGCGCTGCTTCTGGTCTATACGCTGCTGCCGCTGGCGCGGAAACGCCGGCCCTTTGCCCATGCCGTGCCGGCCTTTCGCCTGTCCGAGGCGCTGCGGCCCTGGTCTATGGCCGAGATCTTCGTCATCGGCACCGCCATCGCGCTGGTCAAGGTGGGGGGCTTGGCCAACATCAGCTTCGGCCCGGCCTTCTGGGCCTTTTGCGGGCTGATCCTGGTCAACGCCGCCAGCAACGCCTTTACCAGCGCCGCGACGATCTGGGACGCCATCGAGGATGCCGGCATGGCCACCGACGGGCGCGAGATCGTGCCGGAGCCGCGGGCATGAGCGCGCCCGCCCAAGACGCCCCGGTGCTGACCGCGCATCGCGCCGGGCTGGTCGGCTGTCGCAGCTGCGGCCGGGCCTGGCCCGAGGCCGAGACGACCTGCCGCCGCTGTGGCAGCGCGCTGGTGCCGCCCGACCGGCGCTGCCTGAACGCGGTCTGGGCCTGGCTGGCGGCGGGGTTCATCTTCTACATCCCGGCCAACCTGTTTCCGATGCTCAAGACCTCGACCTTCGGCGGGCTGCGCGGCAACAGCGAATCCACCATCCTGGGCGGCGTGGTCGAACTGATGCATTACGGCAATTACGGCATCGCGGCGGTGATCTTTGCCGCCTCGGTCATGGTGCCGGTCGGCAAGTTCGTCGCCATCGCCTGGCTGGCGCTGGTGGCGGGGCGGCCGGCGACGGTCAGGGCCGCGCACAAGCGGCTGGCGCTTTACGAGGTGGTCGAGTTCATCGGCCGCTGGTCGATGATCGACGTCTTCGTGGTGGCGATCCTGTCGGCGCTGGTGCAGCTGGGCTTCGTCGCCTCGATCCATCCGGGGCCTGCCGCGGTGTCCTTTGCGCTGTCGGTTGCCTTCACCATGCTTTCCGCGCAAAGCTTCGACCCGAGATTGATCTGGCGCGGCCTTCCGCTGCGCAGCCGCAAGGACCATGAATGACCGACAGGCCCTCGCCCGAGCGCAGCGACGCCCCCCTGAAACCCGCCGAACCCGTCCGCAAGCCCGCCGCCCGCGCCGTGCGGACCGGGCTGCCGCTGATCTGGCTGGTGCCGATCGCGGCGCTGGTGGTGACGCTGGGCGTGGGCTGGAACATGATCGCCGGACGCGGCACGCTGATCTCGGTCGCCTTCAAGGACGCGACCGGGATCACGCCGGGCGAAACCGCGCTGAAATTCCGCGAGATCACCGTGGGCAAGGTCGAATCGGTGCGCTTCACCGAGGATCTGCAGCAGGTTCTGGTGAACATGCGGGTGGACAAGGATCTGGCCCCCTATATCGACAGCGAATCGCAGTTCTGGATCGTGCGGCCCCAGGTCTCGGCCCAGGGCATCTCGCGGCTGGACACCGTGCTGACCGGCGCCTTCGTCGAGGGCTTCTGGGACGACAAGCCGGACGAGCCGCAGACCCGCTTCCAGGGGCTGGACCGGCCGCCGCTGACCAGCTTCGGCGAAAAGGGCACCTGGATCGTGCTTTCGACCGACCGTTCGCGCGGCATGACCGAGGGCGCGCCGGTGATGTTCCGCGGCCTGCCGGTCGGGCAGATGCAGAACCTGCGCCTGTCCGAGGACGACGAAAGCGTGCTGGCCGATGTCTTCATCGCCGCGCCGCATGACGCGCGGCTGACCACCAGCACGGTGTTCTGGGACACCTCGGGCTTTTCGGTATCGCTGGGGGCGCAGGGCCTGTCGCTGAACGTGAACTCGCTGGCCTCGGTGCTGCAGGGCGGGGCGGAATTCGCCACCCTGACCTCGGGCGGGCGGCCGGTCGAGGACGGCCATGTCTTTACCCTGCAACCCGACGAGGCGACGGCGCGCACCAACCTGTTCGCCGACGAGGCGCAGGCGTTGCGGCTAACCATGCGCATCGGCGAATCGGTCAAGGGGCTGGAGACCGGCGCCAACGTGCAGTTCATGGGCTTGACCGTCGGCCGCGTCACCGATCTGGCCGCCCGCGTGATCGCCGATGCCGAGGGGCGCGAGCATATCGAGCAAGAGGTGACGCTGGCCCTGACCCCCGCCCGCCTGGGCCTGCCGGACGAGACCACGCCCGAGCAGGCGCTGGACTTCCTGGCCGGCCAGGTCCGGGCCGGCCTGCGGGCGCGCGTCGCCAGCGCCGGTTTCTTCGGCACTTCGCTGCAGGTCGAGCTGGTCGAACTGCCCGATGCCACGCCGGCCGAACTGGACCGCGCCGGCGATCCCTATCCGCTCATCCCCTCGGTCCCCGGCGAGATCTCCGATTTCACCGAGACGGCACAGGGCTTCCTGACCCGCGTCGGCAACCTGCCGATCGAGGAGGCGCTGAAATCCGTCACCGACATGATGAACAGCGTCACCGCCATCGCCAGCAGCGAGGATACCCGCGCCATCCCCGGCGCCCTGCGCGGCACGCTGGAGGACGCGCAGGCCGCCGCCGGCGAGATCCGGCAAGTCACCACCGAGCTGCGCGAATCCGGCGCGGTGGGCCAACTGCGCCGCATGGTGGACGAGGCGGCGGCAGCGGCCGAGGCGGTCAAGCTCGCCGCCGCCGACGTGCCGGCCATGGTCGACCAGATCGACGCCGCCGCGGTCAAGATCGAGGCGGTGGACTATGCCGCCATCGGCACCGAGGCCGAGGGCATCCTCAGGGACGTGCGCGCGCTTCTGGGCACCGAGGATGCCGAACGGCTGCCCAGGGATCTGTCCGAGACGCTGAAGGCGGCCTCCGGCCTGCTCAACGACCTGCGCGACGGCAATGCCGCGGGCAGCCTGAACACGGCGCTCGCCTCGGCCAGCACGGCGGCGCAGGATGTCTCGGACGCGGCGAAACGCCTGCCGCAGCTTTCCGCGCGGCTCGAGGCGCTGGCGGCGCGGGCCGATGCGGTGATCGCCGCCTATGGCGACCGCTCCAGCTTCAACAACGAGACCATCAACCTGATGCGCGAGATGCGCCGCGCCGCCAATGCCTTCGGCAGCCTGGCCCGGACCATCGAACGCAATCCGCAAGCCTTCATCCTGGGACGATAAGATGCGCCTGATCCTTGCCTCCGCCGCCTGCCTCGCCCTGCTCGGCGCCTGCTCGAACGGCGAAAAGACCGCGCGCTACCTGATCGACCCGCCGATGACGGGCGAACGGGTGCCCGACCGGCTGGGCACGGCGGAGCTGAAGGACGTGTCCTTGCCGGAATACGCCTCGGGCGGTGAGGTCAGCTGGCAGACCGGGGACGGGGCGGTGCGCTCGAACACGAAACAGCTCTGGGCCGACGATCCGCAGCGCGCCTTCACGCTGACGCTGGCGCGCAGCATCTCGGATCTCTCGGGCGCCACGGTGATCGCCGAGCCATGGCCGCTGGCCGAACCGCCGCGTCGCCGGCTGGAGGTGCGGGTGGAAAAGGCGCTGGCCCAGGCCGACGGCAGCTATCGCCTGACCGGGCGCTATTTCGTCGCTGACGAGGGCGCGGGCGGCACAAACCAGGCGCGCGGCTTCGACATTTCCGTGCCGCTTGCCGACCAGAACCCCGCCGCCATCGCCCGCGCACAGTCGCAGGCCATCGCCCGGCTTGCCCGGCAGATCGCCACGCTGTCCGGGCCGGGCCGGTCGATCCGCACCAGCACCGCACCGCTGCCGCGGATCGACGACATCTTCTCGCAGCCGCTGCCGCCGCTGGAGGGCAGCTGAACCCGGCTGCGACAGTTTGACGGCTTTCCGCCTTCCCGCCCCCGCCTAGACTGCGCCCATCCCGGCAGCGGAGGTGAAATGCAGGCCGATCAGATCCAAGGGGTGCCGCTGCTGGCGCCGCCCGGGCGGCTGGACTTTCTCGACCGGCAAACGGTGCTGCTGCCCGCGCCGATCACCCCGCTGGAGGCATGGAACCGTATCCGCAGCCGCCCCTTGCCCCTGCTGGGCCTGGCCTTCCGCATTCGCGACGCGGTGTCGGCGCGGTTCGGCGTGCGGCGCATCGGCGGGCTGGGCAAGGCGCCCAGCGACAGCGTGCGCGCCGGTCAGCGGCTGGACTTCTTTCTGGTCGAGCATACCGCGCCCAACCTGCTGGTGCTGGCCGAGCGCGACCGGCATCTGGACGTGATGACCTGCATCTCGACCCACGGGGCAGAGCTGGCGATCACCTCCTCGGTGGTGACGCATAATCGCTTCGGCCGGACCTATATGCTGGTGGTGGGGCCGGCGCATCGGCTGATCGTGCGCGCCATGCTGCGCCGGCTGATGCGCGGCTAGCCCGGCCTAGCCGGCATCCGGCTCGAACTGGCCGAAGCGGCCGGCGGCGAAGACCAGCGGATGATCGCCCGGGCCTGCCACCGTGACCCGCAGCACCCGCCCGATCAGCACCGAATGGTCGCCCGCTTCATGCGCGGCATGGGCCATGCAGTCGAAGCGCGCCGCGACGCCGGGAATGACCGGCACGCCCTCGGGGGTCAGCACGCTCTCCAGCCCCTCGAACTGCCGGCCGCCGCGGGTGAAGCGCAGGCAGGTCTCCAGCTGTTCCGCGCCCAGCACATGCACCGACCAGGCCGCCGCCCCGGCAAAGGCCGCGTGCCGGGCCGAGGCGCGGGCCGGGCACCACAGCACCAGCGGCGGCTCCAGCGAAACGCTGGAGAAGCTGTTCACCGTCATGCCCAGCGGTCCCTCGGGCCCGGTGGTGGTCACCACGGTGACGCCGGTGGCGAAACGCCCCAGCGCCTCGCGCAGCAGCCGCGCCTCGGCATTGGCGGGATGAAAGGTGATCTCGTCGGCCAGCCGGTCGCGGGTCGCGGGGGGAAGACGGCTCATGCGCGGGCCCTGTCATCTGCGGGACATGGCCAGAGCGGTTCCGGCCTTTTTCCCCTTCTTAGTCGGCGGGCGGCGGCGCATCAACCCGACCGCCGGGCATCGCCATCCGGGGTGTCATGGCGGCGATCAGCTGGCGGTGCAGCGCCGGCGCCGCCACCACCAGCCCGTCGGTCAGCGGCCGGGCGGCGTTGAAACGCATCGGCGCGCCGGACAGGTCGCTGGCCAGGCAGCCGGCACGGGCGGCGATCAGGCTGCCCGCCGCCACGTCCCATTCCCAGGCCGGGCGTGTGGAGAGCGTGGCGTCGAACTGCCCGTCCGCCACCAGGCACAGCCGCCAGGCCAGCGAGGGGCGGAAGCTGCGCTTGACCGGCGGCGCCGCGCCCCGCCAATGCACGGGATCGAGGCTCGCCTTGCTGGTCAGCACGCGGGCGCCGCGCAACCCCTGCGCCGAGGGGGCAATGGGCTTGCCGTCGCGCAGCGCCGGCCCATCGGCCGAGGCGGCATAGGTGGTGCGCTGCGCCGGCAGATGCACCACGCCCGCCACCACCCGGTCGCCGCGGGTGATCGCCAGCGCATGGGAAAATCCGACCTGCCCGTCGATGAAGGCGCGAGTGCCGTCGATCGGGTCGATGATGAAGCAATGCTCGGCCTGAAGCCGGGCCGGGTCGTCGGCGCTTTCCTCGCTCAGCCAGCCGTAATCGGGACGAGCCCTGCGCAGCAGGCGCTCCAGATGCGCGTTGACGGCCAGGTCGGCCTCGGTCACCGGGCCGGCGCCGTCGCCCTTGTCCCAGACCCGCGGCTCGCGCCGCCAATAGCGCAGCGCGATCTCGCCCGCCTCATGCGCGGCCTGTTCCAGAAGCGCAAGGTCACTCGCCGGCAACGGTCATCCCTTCGACCAGAAGGCTGGGCACGCGCATCGAGCGCCAGTCGGGCAGGTCATTGGCGGCGGTCAGGCGCAGCAGCATGTCGCGCAGGTTGCCAGCGATGGTGCATTCGTTGACGGCATGGGCGATCTCGCCGTTCTCGACCCAGAAGCCGCCGGCGCCGCGCGAATAATCCCCGGTGGTGCCGTTGATCGAGGCGCCCAGCATCGAGGTCACGACCAAGCCGCGCCCCATCTCGCGGATCAGCTCGTCCCGCGTCTTGTCGCCCGGGGTCAGCTCCAGGTTGGTCACGCCGGGCGAGGGCGGGCTGCCGGCACCGCGCATGGCATTGGCGGTCGAGTCCATGCCCAGCTTGCGCGCCGTGGCCAGGTCCAGCGTCCAGCCCTGCAACACGCCATCGGCCACGATCAGCCGCGGCGCGGTCGCCAGCCCCTCGCCGTCGAACAGGCGCGAAGAGCCATAACGCGGCCGGTGCGGATCCTCGCGCAGCGCGAACCCCCTGGGCAGCACCTGTTCCCCCAGCGCATCGCGCAGCCAGCTGGCGCCGCGCGCCACCGAGGCGCCGTTCACCGCCGCGACCAGGTGGCCGATCAGCCCCGAGGCCACGCGCTCGTCATAGAGGATCGGGAAGGCGCCGGTCGGCGGCTTGCGCGCGCCGCGCCGGGCGACGGTACGTTCGGCGGCCAGCCGGCCGATCTCTTCGGGTGCGGGCAGGTCGGCGGCATGGACCCGGCTTTCGCCGGCCCAGTCGCGCTCCATCCCCAGCCCCTCGCCGGTGATCGCGACGGTGGACAGGCTGTGGCCGCTGCGCCCGTAGCCGGCCGAGAAGCCGTTCGTCGCCGCCAGCCACATGCGGCGCTGCGAATGGCTGGCACCGGCGGATTCGACCGTCGACACGCCCTCGACCGCCAGCGCCGCCGCCTCGGCACGCAAGGCCAGATCCCGCAAATGCTCTGGCGTGGGCTCGGCCGCGTGGTCGTAAAGGTCCAGCCGGGCGCTGTCGGTGTCGCGGGCCAGCTGCTCGGGCTCGGCCAGGCCCAGCGTGTCGTCCACCGGCGCCTCGCGCGCCATGGCGACGGCGCGGACCGCCATTTCCTCGATGGTCCGGGCCGAGCGGTCCGAGGCCGAGACGCAGGCCTGCCGCCCGCCGACCAGCACGCGCAGCCCGATCTCGACGCCCTCGGCGCGCTCGGCATGTTCCAGATGCCCGGCGCGCACATCGACCGAGACGGCGGCGGCCTCCAGCGCCACGGCATCGGCCTGGTCGGCGCCCGCCTTGCGCGCCGCCGCCAGAAGCTGCTGCGCCAAAGCCTCGAGTCGATGGTATTCGGACATGCGGTTCACCTTGGAATAGGACACGGGGGCCGCGGCACCAACGCCCGGCCCCCGCAATGCGATCCGTCAGGGCGCCGGGCGCCGCGCCCCGGAGGGGTTACTTGATCTGCTGGCCGTTGGCAAAGATCGAGCCGTCTTCCTTGAACTCGAGCCTGGTTTCCAGCCTGTCCTCACCCTCAGCGACCGGCTTGGCGAACATGGCCATCATCATCCGCACGCCCATGATCTGATCCTCGGGGATCAGGCCCATGGCGCCCAGCTTGTCGATCAGGCCGTTCACGCCCTCGTAACGGGCATGGACCTCGCCGACCGGGGTGGTCATGTCGCCGCTTTCCGGGGCCTTCAGCGCGCCCTCGGCATTCACCTTGGCGCCAAGCGCGACCAGCGCGAACTGGTTGATCGCGACCTCGACCGGCTCGAAGGGCTGCGGGTCGGCTTCCGCAGCCTCCATGCCCTCGGCGCCGTCGGTCTCAGCCTCATCCGGGGCCTCGTCCGCGGCAGGCGCCATGCCGGCCGGGTCGAAGATGTCCTTGGCCACCTTCATCTGCCCGGTCACGTCGATGTCCAGCGAGGCCGGGTCGCGCGGCAGCTGGCCCTGCGCGTCGAACAGGTTCCAGATCGCATCGCCCAGCGTCAGCCCGGCCAGCGAATAGGCGAACTTGAAGGGCTGCGCCTGATCCGACTGCATCACCGGCATCTGCATGTCGAAGCTGCCGCTTTCGATGGCGTAATTGATCGGGAAGGGCATGTCGCTGCTGGTCAGCTCGAAGCTGCCGGCATCCGAGCCCGCCTGGTAGGTCATGCCGTCCTGCGACAGGCCGAAGCTCAGCTCGAAGCCCTTGCCGTCGTATTTGCCGGCGCCGCTGGTGGCCTCGCCGCCTTCGTCGGTGCCGGCAAAGTCGAAGCTGACCGCCATGGCGCCGGATTTCAGCACCCCATTCATGGCAAGCCCGGCCTTCAGCGCGGCGTTCATGTCCTCTTCCAGCTTGATGCCGGAGGGGACGGCCATCTCGCCGGTGGTTTCCAGATCGGCGAGGCTGCCCCCGAACTTGACCTTGTCGCCTTCCTCGCTGTCCACGTCGCCCGAGAAGGTGATCGCGCCCGATTTCATCGCATAGTCGTATTTCGCCGGTGCACCGGCAATGATGTGGAAGGTGCCGGTCGAATCCGCCACGCCCACCTTGATCGGCAGCGGGGTTTCCTTGTCGCCCCTCTTGATCGTGGTCAAGGTGAAGTCCATCGCGGGATAGTCGAAGTCATGCGTCATGTCCTCGGGCGCGCCCGAGGTGACGATGGCATTGCCCGGCATGTCCACGGTAAAGGGCAGGCTGTAGCTTTGCCCGTCGGGATCGGTCCCATGCGCCTCGCCGGTCATCCGGTCGGCGAAGACCGTCTTGACCGTGCCGTCGGCCCCCTCGCTCAGCGTGACCTGGGGAATGCTGAAGCTGACCTGGCTGTCGGGCACGCCGCCGCTGATGGCGATGTCGCTGAGCGTCAGCGTGTCGCCGGCCTTGTCGCGCTTGCCCTCGGTCACGCTGTAACCGAGCGACTGGTAGTAATCGACCCAGGACTGCCACACCTGTTCCGAAGTCACATCGGCAAGCGCCGGGGCCGTCATCGCGGCCAGCGCCAGGGCCGAGCTTGTCAGTCGCAGGTTCATTTCATAACACCTTTCCGGCGAGAATTGCATAAGAAACACCGATCCGGCTTTTGCCACAGCCAGCGCGCGGGTCCAAGGAGGGAATGATGATCACCAGGGAAATCGTCGGCGGGATCGGACGCATCACCATCGCGCGCCCGGCCAAGGCCAATTCGCTGACCGGCGCCATGCTGGCCGGGCTGACCGCCGCTTTCGACGCGCTGGCCGCCGAGCCCGCCCTGCGCGCCGTGATCCTGACCGGCGAGGGCGCGGTGTTTTCCGCCGGGGCCGATCTGGACGAGGCCCGCGCCGGGCTGGCCCTGTCCCCGGAATGGGAGCGGCTGTCGTCCCGCGTGGCCTCGATGCCTTGCCTGACCATCGCCGCGCTGAACGGCACGGCGGCGGGTGGCGCCCTGGGCATGGTGCTGGCCTGCGACCTGCGGCTGGCGGTGCCGGGTGCGAAAATCTTCTATCCGGTCATGCGCCTGGGCTTCCTGCCCCAGCCCAGCGATCCCTTGCGCCTGCGCGCATTGGTCGGGCCGGCGCGCGCCAAGATGATCCTGATGGCCGGGCAAAAGATCCCGGCCGAAGAGGCGCTGGCCTGGGGCCTGATCGACCGGCTGGTCGCGCCCGAGGCGCTGCTGGACGAGGCCGCGGCGCTGGCCGCCGACGCCTGCGCCGCCGATGCCGGCCATGTCGCGGCGATCAAGCGGATGCTGGATTGACGGCGCCCGCCCGGCGTTCAGCGCCTGGCCGCGGCCTTTCGTGACGTTGCGTCACCGCCGTCAGGCATAGGCCGCCTGTTTGCCGAAATGCATGCAGAGCATGTAATAGACCACCGCGCGATACTTGTTGCGGTTGGAACTGCCGTATTTCGCGATCACCTTGTCGATGGCGGCGGAAAGCTCGGGGCCGTCGGGCAGGCCCAGCTTTTTCATCAGGTAGTTGGTCCTGATACGCTCCAGTTCGGCCTTGTCCGATCCGGCCACGGTTTCCCCGTCGGCGTTGTAGATCGAAGGCCCGCAGCCGATGACCACCTTGGTCAGCAGGTCCATGTCGGGCGTGACGCCCAGCTTGTCCTTCATGTCGGCGGCGTATTTGGCGATCAGATCGTCGCGCTTGCTCATTGCTCTGTCCCCCCTTCGGATTGGTTCATCCCAGGGGAGAGCCTAGCGCCGGGCGGGCAAATATCAACTGAAACCGCACGCTTGCGGCGCGGCGTGCCTATCCCGCGAAGGCGGGGGCCAGCGCCTGGGCGATCCGGGCGCCTTCCTCGGGCGACAGTTGCGGCGGCGCCGCGAAACTGTCGATGCCGTCCTTCAGATAGGCCTGCGACGAGACGTCATGCACATGATGCATCGGCACGACATGCGCATGGGCATGGGCGACATGGATGCCGGTATAGAACAGGGCGACCCGCTCGACCGCGTAAAGCGCCTTCATCTGCCGGGCCAGGCGCTGCGCGCAACCGGTGATGCGGGTGGCAAGATCCTCGGGCAGATCCTCGAACCAGGGGTAATGCCGCTTGGGAATGACCAGGCAATGGCCGGGACGGATGGGATGCAGGTCCAGGAAGGCGAGGATATGCTCGTCCTCATAGATCCGATGCGCCGGCAATTCGCCGCGCGCGATGCGACAGAACAGGCAATCGTCGGACATCCGGTCCCCCTTCCCGGCTTGCGGCGCGGCCCCGGTCGAGCCGCGCCCACGCGTTCAATAGCGGTAATGTTCGGACTTGAACGGGCCCTCGGGCGTCACGCCGATATAGGCGGCCTGTTCGCTGGACAGCTTGGTCAGCTTGACGCCGATCTTGTCCAGATGCAGCCGGGCGACCTTTTCGTCCAGCGCCTTGGGCAGGATATAGACGCCCGGCGCGTATGCGTCGTTCTTGGTCCACAGCTCGATCTGCGCCAGCACCTGGTTGGTGAAGCTGGCCGACATCACGAAGCTGGGGTGGCCGGTGGCATTGCCCAGGTTCAAGAGCCGCCCCTCGGACAGCAGGATGATCCGGTTGCCCGAGGGCATCTCGATCATGTCCACCTGGTCCTTGACGTTGGTCCATTTGTGGTTTTTCAGCGCCGCGACCTGGATCTCGTTGTCGAAATGGCCGATATTGCCGACGATGGCCATGTCCTTCATCTCGCGCATGTGCTCGATGCGGATCACGTCCTTGTTGCCGGTGGTGGTGACGAAGATGTCGGCCGTCGCGACCACCTCCTCCAGCAGCACCACCTCGAAGCCGTCCATGGCGGCCTGCAGGGCGCAGATCGGATCGACCTCGGTCACCTTCACGCGGGCGCCGGCACCGCGCAGCGACGCGGCCGAGCCCTTGCCCACGTCGCCATAGCCGCAGACCACGGCGACCTTGCCGGCCATCATCACGTCGGTGGCCCGCCGGATGCCGTCGACCAGCGATTCCTTGCAGCCATACTTGTTGTCGAATTTCGACTTGGTGACGCTGTCGTTCACGTTGATCGCCGGGAACGGCAAGAGCCCCTTCTTGTGCAGGTCGTAAAGCCGATGCACGCCGGTCGTCGTCTCCTCGCTGACGCCGCGGATCGCATCGCGCTGCCGGGTGAACCAGCCGGGCGAGGCCGCCAGCCGCTTGCGGATCTGGGCGAACAGCGCCTCCTCCTCCTCGCTGGTCGGCACGTCGATCAGCCCGGTCTCGCCCGCCTCGACCCGCGCGCCCAGCAGCACATACATGGTCGCGTCGCCGCCGTCGTCCAGGATCATGTTCGCCGTGCCTTCCGCGAACTGGAAGATCTGGTCGGTATAGGACCAGTATTCCGGCAGCGTCTCGCCCTTGACGGCAAAGACCGGGATGCCGGCTTTCGCAATCGCCGCCGCCGCATGGTCCTGGGTCGAGAAGATGTTGCAGGACGCCCAGCGCACCTCGGCCCCCAGCGCCACCAGCGTCTCGATCAGCACGGCGGTCTGCACGGTCATGTGCAGGCTGCCGGCGATGCGGGCGCCCTTCAGCGGCTTCGTCTCGCCATATTCGGCGCGCAGGGCCATCAGGCCGGGCATCTCGGTCTCGGCGATGTCCAGCTCCTTGCGGCCGTATTCGGCCAGGGCGATGTCGCGGATGATGTAATCGGTCATGGGGCCCTCGCGCCTTGTGCTGTTGGCGCGGCCTTAGCATCCCCGGCGCGGTCCTGCAAACCCAAGCGGTCAGCCGTTGAAGCCCGCCTTGACGAAGAACACCTGCGGGCTGGTCGCGTCGCTGAAGCCGATCCCCGAGGCGATGACGCAGCTGGTCGCATCCGGCCGCTCGAACACCACCGTCCAGGTGCCCATCAGGTCCGAGCCCCACAGCGTCACGCCATCGGTCCCGGTGGCGATCCGCGCCTCGCCGAAATCCTGGCGCAGGGTCTGCTCCAGTTCCGCCTTGCGGTCGCACCAGGGCTGGTCCTCCACCGCCACTTCGGACAGCGGCAGGGTGCGGGCGACCTCGCGCACGGCGCGCGGGTCCATGCCGGCGATGGCGGACCAGCCGCGCGGATGGGCCAGGTTCTCCTCGCGGGTCTGGATCGCCGCCTGCGCGGACTGGCCCGGCAGGGCCAGAAGCACCGCCAGCAGGGCGGCTGCGATGCGGGAAGCCGGGGTCATGTGCATTGCCTCAACCTTTCGCTTGCGCGGGTGACCGGGGAAAACCGCCGGGGTTCGCGAAAGGTTCCGATCCAGTCGCAAATGTGAGCGGTAGCAGCTTTCTCTGGAATGGCTTAGAAGGATCGGGACGAGGCTGCGCGGAAAAGGGGGAAGACATGGCGATCCTGTTGGCGGATGTGGGCGGCACCAATGCGCGGATGGCGCTGGCACGGGACGGCGCGCTGGTCGCCGATACCATCACCCGGTTTCGCGGCGACGATCATGCGACATTCGACGAGGTGGTGGCCAAGTTCCTCGCCCAGCAGGGCAGCCCGCAGATCGAGGCGGTCTGCGTCGCCGTCGCCGGCCCGGTCTGGGGAGACGAGGCGCGGCTGACCAACCGCGACTGGAGCTTTTCCACGGCACGGCTCTGCACGCTGTCCGGCGCCCCCCGCGCGCGGCTGATCAACGACCTGATCGCCCTGGGCTATGCCACGCCGGCCCTGGACGGCGAGGCGGCGGGCTTCCTGCGCGCGGCGCCCGAAGGCGCGCTGTCGAACGGGCAGCGGCTGGTGGTGAATGCCGGCACCGGCTTCAACGTCTGCGCGGTCAAGGTGCTGCCGGACGGCGGGATCGCCTGCCTTGAGGCCGAGGAGGGCCATACCCGCCTGCCGCTTTCCGTGGCCGAGCCGCTGGCCGAGGCGCTTGGTGCAGCCGGCCGGGCGATTGATTCGGTCGAGGAACTGTTCGCCGGCCGCGGCCTTGCCCGGCTGCACGCGCTGCGCATGGGCCTGCCGCAGGGCCGGGCCGAAACCGTGGTCGCAGACGCGGCCCAGGGCGATCAGGCGGCCGAGGAAACGCTGGCGCTCTATGCCCGGCTGTTCGGGCTGTTCTGCCGCGAACTTGCCTTTCGTTTCATGCCGATGGAGGGCATGTTCCTGGCCGGCAGCGTCGCGCGTTCCTGCACCGATCGGTTCGAAATCTTCGAGCGCGCCTTCCTTTCCGACCCGCTGATGGCGCGGATTCCGCAGGCGGTTCCGATCGGCGTGATCCGGGACGACATGGCGGCGCTGCATGGCTGTCTGGCCGCAATCCGCTGAAAATCGCCCGAATTTGGGCAGCTGCGCTGGATTTTGTTGACGTGCCCTGCAATGCTTGCGGGAAAACCGCCAGAAGCAGGGCAATCAGGCAATGAAAAGCTGGATCAAGGCAGGGACGGCTGCCGCAATCGTGCTTGCAACCGGCGCGGGCATGGTCTGGGCGCAGTCCTCGGGCTCGCCTTCCTCCTCGCCCTTTTCGGGCTGGTTCGGCCGGGACGGCAATGACGGCTCGCCCGTGAACCTGGATTTCCAGGTCGATGGCGGCGACGACGCCCTGCTTCCGGCGATCCGGCAGACCTCGCTTCTGGTCAGCGCCCAGGACGAGGGGCGGGTGACGGGCCAGGACATGCTGGCCGCCGCGCGCGGCGATTACGCCCGCATCCTGGGGGTGCTTTACGACCAGGGCTATTACTCGGGCGTCATCGACATCACCCTGGACGGGGTCGAGGCTGCCGGCATCGCGCCGCTCGACGCGCCCAAGGTGGTGCACCGGGTGGTGGTCTCGGTCCAGCCCGGCCCGCGCTTTCGCTACAGCCGGGCCGAGATCGCGCCGGTGGCGCCGGGCACCGAACTGCCGCGCAGCTATCGCCGGGGCGAGATCGCCCGCACCGGCGACATGAAGAACGCCGCCACCGCCGGCGTGGCGGGCTGGCGCAACGTGGGCCACGCCAAGGCCGAGGTGGCCGAGACCGAGATCATCGCCGACCACGCCACCAACCTGATCGACAGCCGCATCCGCCTGGCGCCGGGCCCCGAGCTGCGCTTTGGCCAGCTGACCATCCGCGGCCATCAGCGCATGGACCCGCGCCGGCTGCGCAAGATCGCCGGCTTCCCCGAGGGCGAACGCTTCGATCCCGAGAAGCTCGAGAATGTGAGGAAGCGCCTGCGCCGCTCGGGCGTGTTCTCGGCCATCACCCTGACCGAGGCCGACCGGATCGGCCCCGGCAACACGCTGGACGTGGACCTGCTGGTGGCCGAGCAGAAGCTGCGCCGGCTGGGTGCCGGCTTCGAATATTCCAATACCGACGGGCTGTCGCTGACCGCCTACTGGATCAACCGCAACCTGTTCCGCGGCGGCGAGCGGCTGCGCGTGGATGCCGGCGTCTCGGATATCGGCGGCGATAGCGGGCGCGACTACAGCCTGGGGCTGCGCATCGACCGGCCCGCCACCATCACCGCCGACACCACCGGCTATGTGCTGGCCAAGGTCGAAAGCCTGCAGGAAGAGGATTACGACCTCAAGTCCGGCACCTTCGGCCTGGGCTTCACCTGGATCCCCAGCGACGAATTGACCGCCGATATCGCCCTGCAATACCGGGCGCTGCGCGTCGACGACGACAGCGGCCGCACCGATTTCCGGCTTTTCGCGCTGCCTACCAGCGTGATCTGGGACAAGCGCGACGAGCCGACCGACGCCAAGCGCGGCTATTGGCTGTCGGGCGGGGTCACGCCCTTTGTCGGCTTGCAGGACGAAACCGGCTCGGGCGCACAGGTGCTGGCCGAGGGGCGGGCCTATTACAGCTTCGGCACCGATGACCGCTTCACCCTGGCCGGCCGGGCGCGGCTGGGCACCGTGGTCGGCCCCGAGATCGGGGAAACCCCGCGCGATTACCTGTTCTGGTCCGGCGGCGGCGGCACGGTGCGCGGCCATTCCTATGAATCGCTGGGCGTCGAGGTGATCCCCGACAACAGCGGCGGCATGGTGCGCACCGGCGGCATGTCCATCGTCACCCTGACCGCCGAGACCCGCATCCAGGTCCGCGAACGCATCGGCCTGGCGCTGTTCGCCGATGCCGGCCGGGTCTGGGAGGACAGCGGCTGGTCCGGCGCCAGCGGCTGGCAGGCCGGGGCCGGCGCGGGCATCCGCTATCGCACCCCGGTCGGGCCGCTGCGCTTCGACATCGCCACCCCGGTCGGCGGCGGCGATGGCGACGACGGCGGGGTGCAGGTCTATATCGGTCTGGGGCAGGCGTTCTGATGCGTGATCTGGCTTATCGTCTCGTTCTGGCATTCGGGCTGGCCCTGGCCGCGCCCCTGGCCGCGCTGGCGCAGGATACCGCCGCCGAAATTTCGCAGGAGGTCGAGGACGACCGCGGTTTCATCACCCGTTTCCTGGAAGAAAAGCTGTCCGGCGCCGGCCGGCAGGTGGTGATCGAGGGCTTCCGCGGCGCGCTGTCCTCGCGCGCGACCTTCGAGCGCATGACCATCGCCGACGACGACGGCGTCTGGATCACGCTGGAAAACGGCGCCATGCAATGGACCCGCTCGGCGCTGCTGGCGCGGCGGGTCGAGATCAACGAGCTTTCGGCCGAGCGCATCATCCTGCCGCGCCTGCCCGGCACCGGCGACAGCGCCCCCCAGGCCGAGGCGCGCGAGTTCTCGCTGCCGCAGCTGCCGGTGGGGGTGAACATCGCCCGCATCGCCGTAGGCCGGGTGGAACTGGGCCAGCCGGTGATGGGGCAAGAGGCGGTGATCGCCATCGACGGCTCGATGAACCTGTCGGGCGGCGAGGGCGAGACCAGGCTGACCATCGACCGCGTGGACGGGCCGCGCGGCCAGTTCGCGCTGGACGCGGGCTTTTCCAACGAGACCCGCGTGCTGCGCCTGGACCTGAGGCTGGACGAGGACCGCAACGGGCTGTTCGCGAACGCGATCAAGCTGCACGACCGCCCCGCCGTTACCGCCGAGATCGCGGGCGAAGGGCCGATGTCGGATTTCACCGCCAATATCCAGCTGGCGACCGACGGCCAGCCGCGCGTGACCGGCACCGTCTCGGTCGATGCGGCCGAGCGCGACGGCGCCCCCGGCACCGCCTTCCGCGCCGAGCTGGGCGGCGACGTGGCCGCGCTGGTGCCGCCGCAGCACCGCGCCTTTTTCGGCACGCAATCGCAGCTTCTGGCCGAGGGCTGGCGCGGGCAGGACGGCCGGCTGGTCGTCCCCTCGCTGCGGCTGGCGACCGAGGCGCTGCGGCTGGACGGCAACCTGGCCACCACCAGCCGCGGCGCACCGGAAAGCGCGCATCTGACGCTGCTGCTGGGCGAGGACGCCGGGGCGGCGCAATTGCCGGTGCGGCTGCCCTGGGCCGACCGCCCGACCACGGTGCGCTCGGGCAGCCTGCGGCTGGATTACGACGCGGCGCAGGGCTCGGGCTGGGTGCTCAAGGGCGTGGTGGGTGACATCGCCCGCGACGACATCACCCTGTCGGAACTGCGGCTCGACGGGCGCGGCCGCGTCGCCCTGACCGCCGAGCAGGCCCTGGAAGAGGTGCGCGGCTGGATCGCCTTCGGCATGGACGACCTGGTGCCGGCCGATCCGGGCCTGGCGCAGGCCCTGGGCCGGGTGCTGAACGGCGGGCTGAACTTTGCCTTCACGCCCGGCAATGCGCTGCAGCTTTGGGGGATGAACATCAACGGCGAGGATTTCGGCTTCAAGGGCGAGACCACCGTCTCTGGCCTGCGCACCGGGATCACGCTGTCGGGCGACATCACCGCGCAGCACCGCAATGTGGCACGCTTCTCGGCCCTGGCCGGGCGCGAGCTGGGCGGCACCGCCGATGCCCGTATCAAGGGTCGCTACGCGCTGCTGGGCAAGGGCTTCGACGTCGAGGCAGAGGTGCTGGGCAACGACATCCGCGTCGGCCAGGACCATGCCGACCGCATGCTGGCGGGCCAGTCGCGCATCGAACTCAGCGCCCGGCGCGACACCTCGGGCATCAACCTGCGCAAGCTGGTGGTGAGCGCCCGAAACCTGACGGCCGAGGCGCAGGGCCGGCTGGACAGCTATTCCAGCACCCTGACCGCGACCATCGAGATGCCGGACCTGTCGGTGGCCGATCCCGGCATGTCGGGCTCGGTCCGCAGCGCGCTTCGCGCCACCGGCGCCGCCGGCGCGCGCCGCGTGACCCTGACCGGCAAGGCGCAGGATCTGGTCACCGGCATCGCCGAACTGGACGGCGCGCTGAAGGGCGAAACCGACCTGCTGGTCGAGGCGGCGCAGGCACGGGACGGGTTCGAGGTGCAGACTTTCCGGCTGACCAACCCGCAGATCGACGCCGAGGGCCGGGGCAGCTTCGCGCAAGGCGCGATGGATGCGACGCTGAACCTGTCCATGCCCGACCTGGCGGTGCTGGGGCGCGGCTTCTCGGGCGGGCTGACCGCCGAGGCGACGGCGGTGGAGCAGGACGGCACCCGCCGGATCGAGTTGACCGGGCGCGGCACCGACCTGCGCCTGGGCCAGCAGGACGTGGACGGGGCGCTGACCGGCGTGACCGAGTTGCGGCTTTCAGCCGAACAGCGCGGCGACGAGATCATCGTGCATGGCTTCGACCTGACCAACCGGCAGATGCTGGCCACCGCGCAGGGCCGCATCGCCCCCAGCGACACCGACATGCAGGGCCGGGTCGAGATCCGCTCGCTGGCCAGCTTCGGCCGCGGCTGGCGCGGGGCGCTGAACGCGCAGGGCAGCTTCAAGGACGACGGCTCGGGCGGGCGGCGGCTGGAGGTGACCGGCACCGGCACCGACCTGTCCTTTGGCCAGGCGCAGGTCGATGGCGCGCTGGCGGGCGAGACCCGGCTGGCCCTGCACGGGATCGAGCGCGACGGCGTCTTCACCATCGAGACCGCGACCGTCGAGAACCCGCGCCTGAACCTGGGCGCCGAGGGCCGGCTGGGCCAGGGCGCCACCGACCTGACCGCGACCCTGCGCGCCGACGACCTGCGCTTTCTGGGCCGCGGTTTCCGGGGCGCGGTCAATGCCTCGGGCCATGTCGTGGACCAGCAGGGCGGCGGGCGGCAGATCACCGCCAGCGGCTTGGCCCGCGGGCTGGGCATCGGCAACCCGCAGGCCGATGCCGTGCTGGCGGGCGAGACCAGCTTCGACCTTGCCGCCGCGCAGCGTCCGGACGGCGGCCTGACCGTCAGCCGGCTGCGCGCCGGCAACGGCCAGTTCAGCGTCACCGGCGACGGCAGCCCGGCCGAGGGGCTGAACCTCGACGCCCGGTTGAACGACCTGGCCCTGGTGGTGCCGGGCTTTCCCGGCCCGGCGACGGTCGCCGGCACCATCCGCAACCTGGGCAGAAGCTACGACGTGAACCTGACCGCCACCGGACCCGGCAATACCCAGGCCCGCGTGACCGGCACGGCGGCGACAGACCTGTCCACGGCCGACATCGCGGTCAGCGGCAACTCCAATGCCGCCGCCGCCAACCCCTTCCTGCGCACCCGCTCGGTCGAGGGGCCGCTGAGCTTCGACCTGCGCCTGAATGGCCGGCCGGCGCTGGAATCGCTGTCCGGGCGGGTGGCGCTGGCCAATGGCCGGCTGGCCGAGCCGCGCTTCGGCCTGGCCGTGGGCAGCCTGAACGCCAACGCCGATTTCAACGCCGGCCGCATCGCCGTCGATCTGCGCGGCGCGGTCGAGGCCGGCGGCACCATTACCGTCAGCGGCCCGGTCAGCCTGGTCGGCGACCGGCAGATGAACCTGGACGTGCGGCTGTCCGACGTGGTGCTGCGCGACCCCAACCTTTATGAGACGCTGGTGAACGGCGCGATCAACGTCGCCGGCACGGTGGGACAGGGGCCGCTGGTCTCGGGCCGCATCGACATGGGCCATACGGAACTGCGCATCCCCTCGACCGGGCTGGGCGGGGCGAAGGCGATCCCGGACATCATCCACCGTTCGGAACGCCCGCCGCAGCGCCAGACCCGCGCCAAGGCCGGGCTGCTGGAATATCCCAGCGAGGCTTCGCGCCAGGCCGGCATGGCCGCGCCGCCGGCGACGCCGCCGGCCAATCCGGCACGCTTCGACCTGCTGGTCTCGGCCCCGTCGCAGGTCTTCATCCGCGGCCGCGGCGTCGATGCCGAACTGGGCGGCGAGCTGCGCCTGACCGGCAATGCCCGCCAACCCATCCCCATCGGCCAGCTGGAGCTGATCCGCGGCCGGGTCGACCTGCTGGGCAAGCGGTTCGACATGACCGAGGGGCTGATCGAGTTGCAGGGCAGCATGATCCCGGTGATCCGGCTGGTGGCCGAGACTGTGCAGAACGACATCACCGCCCGCATCATCATCGACGGCGAGGCGCAGGATCCCGAGATCACCTTTGAATCCTCGCCCGAGATGCCGCAGGAAGAGGTACTGTCGCACCTGCTGTTCGGCCGGGGGCTGGACAATATCAGCGCGCTTCAGGCCGCGCAGCTGGCCAGCGCCGTAGCGACCCTGGCCGGGCGCGGCGGCGAGGGGATCGTCGGGCGGCTGCGGGCCTCGACCGGGCTCGACGACCTGGACCTGGCGACGGACGACGAGGGCAATGTCTCGGTCCGGGCGGGCAAATACCTGTCCGAGAACCTCTATACCGACGTGCAGGTCGGCGGCGACGGCAAGACCAAGCTGAACCTGAACCTGGACATTTCCCCGACGCTGACCGCGCGCGGCTCGGTCGACAGCGAAGGCGAAAGCACCATCGGCCTGTTCTACGAACGCGATTACTGACCCCGGCCCCGCCCCGCCCGCCGCCGCGGTGGCGCGGGGCGGCCGGGGCGCCCCTTGCATAGCTGCGACATATTCATTAGCTTGCTAATGAAATTCGCGGAACAGCGGGAAACCCATGCCAGACCGTCCCTTCACGCTCGTCGAATCGCTCATCGAACTGACCCGGACCCTGCGCGCCGCCTTCGAGCAGCGCGTCGAGCAATACGGGCTGACCTTTGCGCGCGCCCGGCTGCTGACCACCATCGGCCGCCACGAGGGCGCCAGCCAGGCCCAGCTGGCCGCGATCCTGGGCATCGAGACGCCGACGCTGAAGCGCCTGCTGGACGCGCTGGAGGATCAGGGCCTGGCCGAGCGCCGCCCGATCCCCGAGGATGGCCGCAAGCACGCCGTCTATCTGACCGAGGCGGCGCGGATCGCGCCCCTGCTGGGCTTTCGCGCCGAGGTCGATGCCACGCTGGCCCAGGGCATCGCGCCCGAGGATCTGGCGGTCACGCGCCGGACGCTGGCACGGATGGCGCGGAATGCCGAAGGGCTGCGGCAGGCATGAGCCGATCCCCAGCCGCCCCCGCGGCGCCTGCGCCCCCCGCCGCGGCCGCGCCCGCGCCGCCGCCCTTCGTGCCGATGTCCTGGCCGGCCACGCTGGGCTATATCGGCGCCTCGATCACCATCGGCCTGACGCAGGGGCTGGCGCAGGGCTTCGTCAGCACCAACATCCCGCAGATCGCCGGAGACCTGGGCGCCACCACCACCCAGGCGACCTGGCTGATGGCGGCCTTCATGATCCCGCGCGCCTCGATGCCGCTGCTGCTGATCAAGATCCGCACCCAGTTCGGCCTGCGCCGCTTTGCCGAGGTGGCGATCCTGGTCTATCTGGCGGTATCGCTGGCGGCTTTTGCCATCTCGGACCTGCGCTCGGCGGTGGCGGTGCAATTCGTCGCCGGCATGGCCTCGGCGCCGCTGTCCACGCTGGCCTTCATGTATATGCTGGAGCCGCTGCCGCCCCAATGGAAGATGCGGCTGGGCCTGCCCATGGTGCTGGCCATGGTTGCGACCGGGCCGATGCTGGCACGGGTGATCTCGCCCGCGCTGATGGGCGATCACGGCTGGGACGGGCTGCATTACATGGCGCTGGGACTGGCGGCGGTGTCGCTGGGGCTGGTCTATGCCCTGCCGCTGACCTCGGCACCGCGCGTCAAGGTGATCGCCGCCATGGACCTGGTCAGCTGGCTGCTGATCGCCACCGGCTTCGGCGGGCTGACGGTGGGCTTCATCATGGGCTCGATCCATTGGTGGACCGACGTGGCCTGGCTGGGCTGGGTGCTGGCGCTGTCCATCGTGGCGCTGACCCTGGCCGTGGTGATCGAGCTGCACCGCAAGGCGCCGCTGCTGGACATCCGCTGGCTGGCCAGCCCCGCGATGCTGCACCTGACGGCGACGCTGCTGATCTTTCGCCTGGTGCTGTCCGAGCAAAGCGCGGGCGCGCCGCGCATGTTCCAGGTGCTGGGTGTGACCCAGGACCAGCTGGTGCCGCTGTTCGCGATGATCTCGGTGGCCTCGGTGCTGGGCGGGCTGGCGCTGATTCCCTTCATGAAGCCCGAGCGGGTGCCGCTGTTCCACATCATCGCGCTGACGCTGATCGCCGCCGGCGCCTTCATGGACAGCCATGCCAGCTTGGACACCCGGCCGGCGCAGATGATGCTGAGCCAGGCGATGATCGCCTTTGCCGGCTCGTTCTTCCTGGCGCCGGCGATGATGCGCGGGCTGCTTTCGGCCCTGGCGCGCGGGCCGAACTACATCCTGTCCTTTGTCATCGTCTTCCTGTCCACGCAATCCCTGGGCGGGGCCATGGGATCGGGCCTGTTCTCGACCCTGATCAACCACCGCCAGGCCCTGCATCTGCAAGTGCTGCGCGAGGAACTGACCGCCACCGACCCACTGGTCGCGGCCGAGATCGCGCAGCGCAGCGCCGCCCTGACGCCGCAGATCGCCGATGCCGCGCAGCGCCAGGCGCAGGCGGTGGCGCAGATCGCCCAGGATGCCGGCGCCCAGGCCTATGTGATGGCCTATAACGACGCCTATTTCCTGACCTTCCTGCTGGCGGCGGCGGCGCTTTGCGCGCTGCTGCTGCATCTGTTCCGCGACTGGCTGGCGGCGCGCCGCGCGCCGCTGCCGGCCGGCGCCCAGACCCATCCCGAGCCCGAGACATGACCAGAAACCACCTGATCCCGACCCTGATCGCGCTGGCCGCCGGCCTGGCCGGCCTGCTGATCGTGCTTTACGCCTGGCACCTGCCGCCGTTTCGCCCGGCCCATCCGCAGACCGAGAACGCCTATATCCGCGGCCAGCTGACCACCGTCGCGCCGCAGCTGTCCGGCTATGTCGCGGCGGTCGAGGTGCGGGACTTCCAGCCCGTGACCGCGGGTCAGGTCATCGCCCGCATCGACGACCGGCAATACCGGCAGAAGCTTGCCCAGGCCCAGGCCACCCTGCAAGGTGCCGAGGCGGCGCTGAAGATCCAGGAACAAGGCGTCCATTCCGCCCAGGCCAGCCTGCAATCGGCCGAAGCGGCGCTTTCCGCGGCGCGGGCGGCGCGGGACACGGCGGCCTCGACCTGGGACCGGGCGCAGGCCCTGCAATCGCGCGGCGTGACGGCGCAAAGCTCGGCCGACCAGACCGAGCTGGCGCTGCGCCAGGCCGAGGCCGCCGTCACCCAGGCCGAAAGCGCCATCGCGGTGGCGCGCGAGAACGTCAAGGGCGCCGAGGTCGGGCTGGCCGCGAAACGCGCCGAGATCGCCTCGGCCCAGGCGGCGGTGGAACTGGCGCGGATCGACCTGGACAATACGGTGATCCGCGCGCCCTCGGACGGGCGGCTGGGCCAGGTCGGGGTGCGGCTGGGCCAATATGTCACGGCGGGCACCGCGCTGGTCAGCCATGTCGGCCCCGAAGTCTGGATCATCGCCAATTTCCGCGAGACCGAGCTGCACGGCATCCGCATCGGCGACCGCGCCACCTTCACCGTGGACGCCATGCGCCACCGCGCCTTTACCGGCCGGGTCGAGGCCTTTTCGCCCGCCACGGCTTCCGAGTTCAGCCTGCTGTCGGCCTCGAACGCCACCGGCAATTTCACCAAGGTGGCGCAGCGCCTGCCGGTGCGCATCGCGATCGATCCGGGGCAAGAGATGGCCGAGTATCTTGAGCCGGGCCTGTCGGTGGTGGTGACGGTGGACGAGGGCTCGAACGCCGATCGCTCGGCCCAGGCGCGGCCGATCATGGGACACGAGGGCTGAGCCAAGCGCCAGCGCCGCCGGGCTTGCGCCCCGGGCCGGTGGCCGCTAGGCCATGCGGGCAAGGGCAAGCCCGCTTCCGCCAGCCCGCCGATGGACCGGAGGCAAAGATGCAGATCCCCCTTTCCCGACGCGGCTTTCTGGCGGTATCGCTGGTCGCCATGGCCGCCGGCGCGGCACGGGCGCAGGAAGGCAGGCCGCGCGGGCTGGAGCCGGCCGAGCGGATCGAGCATCCGCGCGCCAGCCATTTCGACCTTGGCCCGGCCGAGGCGCCCTGGCGCATCTTCCTGGGCCTGCCGCAGGTTCCGGCGCCGCGGGGCGGCTATTCCGCGATCCTGGCGCTGGACGGCAACGCGACCTTTCCGATCCTGTGGCATCTGCGCGAGGAACTGGCGCCCGAGGCGCCGGTGGCGCTGGTCGGCATCGGCTATCCGGTCGAGACCCGCTTCGACCCGGCCCGCCGCTGGTTCGACCTGACCTCGCCCGGCAAGCAGCCGGTCCCGGCGCAAGAGGGGCTGCGCGGTCCCGGCGACCGGCCGACCGGCGGGCAGGATGCCTTTCTTCGGATGATCGCGGCGCAGCTGCTGCCCGAACTCGGCCGGCGCCTGCCGCTGGATACAGGCGACCTGACACTGTTCGGTCATTCGCTGGGCGGGCTTTTCGTGCTGAATACGCTGTTCACCCGCCCGCGCCTGTTCGCCCGCTATGCCGCGGCCGATCCCTCGACCTGGTGGAACGCCGGCGAACCCCTGCGCGAGGCCCGCGCCTTTCGCGGCGGCATCCTGGCGGCGGGCGGCCGGCTGGACCCGGCGGTGCCGCTGCTGATTGCCAGTTCGGGAACCGAACCGCCGCCGATCCTGTCGCTGCTGTCCGGGATTCCGGGGCTCGAGCTGGTCCACCGCCCGCACCCCCAGGAAAACCACGGCTCGGTCATCCGCCCCGCCGCGCGCCAGGCGCTGGCGCTGCACCTGGGCCGGCGGGCGGGCTAGGCTAGGCTGCCGCATGAAAAAGGCCGGGCGCAGCGGCCCGGCCCCGATCCCGATGCGGCCGGCTTACACCTCCGGCACCAGCACCTCGCGCTTGCCGACATGGTTCGCCGGGGTGACGACGCCCTGTTCCTCCATCTGTTCGACCAGCCGCGCCGCCTTGTTGTAGCCGATGGCCAGCTTGCGCTGGATATACGAGGTCGAGCATTTGCGGTCCTTGGCGACGATGGCGACGGCCATGTCGTAAAGCTCGGCATCGCCGCCCTCGCCCGAGGACAGGCCCAGCACCTGATCGATGCTGTCGGCGCGCTCCTCGTCCGGGCCCTCGACCACGCCGGACATGTAGCTGGGCGGGCCGAAGCTTTTCAGATGGTTCACCACCTCCTCGACCTCCTCGTCGCTGACGAAGGGTCCGTGGACGCGGGTGATGCGCGAGCCGCCGGCCATGTAGAGCATGTCGCCCTGGCCCAGCAATTGCTCGGCGCCCTGTTCGCCCAGGATGGTGCGGCTGTCGATCTTGGAGGTGACCTGGAAGCTGATCCGGGTCGGGAAGTTGGCCTTGATCGTGCCGGTGATGACATCGACCGAGGGCCGCTGCGTCGCCATGATCAGGTGGATGCCCGAGGCCCGCGCCATCTGCGCAAGGCGCTGGATGCAGGCCTCGATCTCCTTGCCCGCCACCATCATCAGGTCGGCCATCTCGTCGACGATGACGACGATATAGGGGAAGGTCTCGGGCAGGAATTCCTCGGTCTCGAAGACCGGCTCGCCGGTATCCTCGTCAAAGCCGGTCTGCACGGTACGCTTGAACAGCTCGCCCTTGTCCAGCGCCTCGCGCACGCGGCCGTTATAGCCCTCGATGTTGCGCACGCCCATCTTGGACATGCGGCGATAGCGTTCCTCCATCTCGCCCACGACCCATTTCAGCGCCACCACGGCCTTCTTGGGATCGGTGACGACCGGGGACAGCAGATGCGGGATGCCGTCATAGACCGACAGTTCCAGCATCTTGGGGTCGATCATGATGAGCCGGCATTCCTCGGGCGTCAGCTTGTAGAGCAGCGACAGGATCATGGTGTTGATCGCCACCGACTTGCCCGAGCCGGTGGTCCCGGCGATCAAGAGGTGCGGCATCTTGGCCAGGTTCGCCACCACCGGCCCGCCGCCGATATCCTTGCCCAGCGCCAAGGGCAGCGGCTGGGTGCCGTCGCCATAGGCCTTGGAGGCCAGGATCTCGCGCAGCACCACCTTTTCGCGCCGGGCATTGGGCAGCTCGATGCCGATCACCGAGCGGCCGGGCACGGTCGAGACCCGCGCCGACAGCGCCGACATCGACCGCGCGATGTCGTCGGCCAGCCCGATCACCCGGCTGGCCTTCAGCCCCGGCGCCGGCTCCAGTTCGTAAAGCGTGACCACCGGACCGGGGCGGACCTCGGTGATCTGGCCCTTGACGCCGTAATCGTCCAGCACCGCCTCCAGCATGCGGGCGTTTTCCATCAGCGCCTCTTGCGACAGCTGGTGGCGCTCGACGGTGGTCGGCGCGGTCAGAAGCGACAGCGGCGGATGCTCGTAATGGCTGGCCGCGTCGTCGAAGCGCAGCGCCGGCTGCGCCTCGGATTGCGCCTGGCGCGAGGGGGCGGGCTTCTTGGGCGGCACCACCACGCGCGGCGTCTCGGCGCCGAAGGGCGCGGCGGTGACGGGTTCGGCGAAATCCTCGCCGTCCTCATCCTCGCCGGCGCGCAGCGGCGGCTCGTGCCGGGCGGGCGCGGCGCGGGCGCCGGTCAGCCGCGCCGTCACCGCCGACAGCAGCCCCTTGCCCTCGGACCGGGCGCCTTCCGCGCGGCTGCGGATCGCATCGGTGATGCGGGCGCTGACGGCGGCGTTCGAGGGCGGCTCGTCATCCTCGGCATAATGCGTCTCGGGGTCGATCAACTCGGGCTCGGGGGCGAAGTCGCGATCATCGCCCAGGGGCGCCGGCGCCGGGCGCAGGCCCGGCAGGCCGCCGCGGGGCGCCTGCGGCAGGGCGGCGGATGCGGCGCGGCCGACCCGCTCGCGCCGGGCCTCGCTGCGGCTCTTGAGCCCGCGCGCCGCGCCCGAGGACAGCCTTGCGCCGCGATCCACCGCATGCAGCGCCAGGACGCGGGCGGTGGCCAGCCCCTCGCGCAGGAAGGTGCCGATGGTCGTCAGTTCCTTGCGGTCGAAGCCCAGCACGAAAGCCAGGAAGGCGACGGTGCCGATGGCGGTCAACAGTGCCAGCAGCTTGATCGCGACCGATGCCTTCATCGGCATGGCCGACAGCATGCCGCCCATCAGCATGTCGCCCAGATGCCCGCCCAGGCCGAAGCTTTGCGTCCAGGCCGCCGGCGGGGTCATCGAGGTGGCATAGATCGACACCAGCACCATGGCGATGGGCAGGAAGATGCCGCGCATCAGCCGTTCCTCGCCCCGGTGCAGCATCAGCCGCAGGCCCCAGGCCACGGCGCCCACCACCAGCACCCAGGTGCCGTAGCCGGTGATCATGAACAGCGCCGAGGCGACATAGGCGCCGAAGCGGCCCAGATAGTTCTGCGCCGGCTGGTCGGTCGCCGAGAGGAAGCTGGGATCGTCGGGGGAATAGCTGACCAGCATCATCGCGATCAGCACGCCCAGGATGACCAGCCCCGCGCCCAGCAATTCCTTGCCGCGCCGCTCCAGCGCCGCCTGCGTGTTTTGGTCAAACAGCGGATCGCGGTGTTTCGCCTGCCAGCTCGCCATGCGTCAACCCCCTTGATACAAACACATTTTCAGGCGGTTCAGCGCCGCCTCGGTCTGCTCCGCCGGCGCAACCAGCGCCACGCGGATGAAATTCCGGCCCGGATTGCCGGCCTCGCCGTCGCGGGCCAGATAGGCGCCGGGCAGCACCTGGATACCCGCCTCGGCCCACAGCTTTTTCGCCGCGTCCTCGCCGGTGCCGACGCTTTCCGGGACCGGCAGCCACAGGAAAAAGCCGCCCTGCACCGGCTGGTAGCCCGGCACATTGCCCAGCACCCGATCGGCGATGGCGTATTTCTGCTGGTAGAGTGCGCGGCTTGCGTCCACATGGCCCTCATCCGCCCAGGCCATGGCGCTGACCCGCTGCACCGGCAGCGGCAGCGGCGCGCCCGCATAGCTGCGCAGCCGCCGCAACTGCGCGATCTGCGCCGCGCCGCCCGCCGCGAAACCCGAGCGCAGCCCCGGCAGGTTCGAGCGTTTCGACAACGAGTTGAACATCACCACCCGGTCGGCCAGCCCCATGCGCGCAGCCACCGCCAGCGCGCCGGGCGGCGGGGCGTCGCGCCAGATCTCGGAATAGCATTCATCGGCGAAGACCAGAAAATCGTGCCGGTCGGCCAGCGCGATCAGCTCCTCGAGATAATCCTCGGAGGCGATGCTGCCCTGCGGATTGGCGGGCGAGCACAGATAGGCCACGGCGGCGCGGTCCAGCACCGCGGCCGGCAGGTCGGCAAAGCGCGGCAGGTGGCCGGTTTCCGGCGTGGCGGGCACGAAGACGGGCTCGGCGCCCACGGCGGCGGCGGCCACGGCATAGACCTGGTAGAACGGGTTCGGCACCAGAATAGCAGGCTTTTGGCCGTTCTTGCGCTCCGGCGCCAGCGCCAGGGCGGCGTTGAACAGCCCCTCGCGCGTGCCGTTCAGCGCCATGATCCGCTCGGGCGCGACCTCCAGCCCGTGCCGGCGGGAAAGCCAGCCCGAGATCGCGGCCAGCAGTTCGGCCGTGCCCTCGTTCGAGGGATATTTGCCGAAATCGGCGATGCTTTCGGCCATGACCGGGCCGACGAAATCCGGCAAGGCATGGCGCGGCTCGCCGATCGTCAGGATCAGCGGCTCGCCGCCGGGCTCGATGCCCGAAAGAAGCTTCCGCAGGCGCGGAAACGCGTAATCCGGCAGGTTCGAGAACCGCTCGGGAATTGCCATGACTGCCTCTCAGTCGGGGTCGTCGCGCCCCGTTTTGCCGCAAGACTACCGGCAATCCCCCCATGCGTCCAGAGTTTCACCACCAGATTGCCCCCGTCCGTGCCGGATTTGCCCGGAAAAACCACGCTTCAGCGCAGCGCCGCCTCGGCCGCGGCGGCCGCCACCAGCAGCGCGCGGTCCTGGCCGGCGCGGCCCATCAGCATGATGCCGCAACCCGGATGGCCGGTCGGCAGGCTGACCGCCGGCAGGTCCAGCAGGTTGGCGATGCGGGTATTGCGCAGCGTCAGCAGGTTCTCGCGGGCAAAGAACTCTTCCTCGGCCAGCAGCCGGTCCACCGGCGGCGGCAGGATCGGCGCCGTGGGCAGGATCACCGCGTCGAAGCCCGCGACCAGCCGCGCCCAGTCGGCGCGCAGCCGGGCCAGCTCCTCCCAGGCGGCGACGTAATCGGCCGCCAGCACGAACTGGCCGCCGCGAAAACGCTCCAGGATCGGCGGATACATCAACTCGGGCGCCGCCTCGATCTGCTCGCGCCAGATGCCATAGGCCTCGGGCGCGAACAGCAGCGGCGCCAGCACCATGGCCTCGGCCACGCAGGGCGGCGCGGCATGGGTGATGCGGGCACCGGCGCGGGCCAGGCGGTCCACCGCATCCTCGAAGCCGGCGACCGGCTCCTTGCGCGCATCCTCGAAGGGCACACCGTCCAGCACCATCAGCCGCAGTCCGCGCGGATTGGCATCGGCCAGGTCGGCTGCCGGCTCGCCGCGCAGCACGGCGAAAAGCTCGGCGCAATCCTCGACCGTGCGGGCGATGGGGCCGGCCACGTCGAAGCGGCGGCACAGCGGCACGATGCCAGCACCGCTGACCGCGCCCGTGGTCGGCTTGAAGCCCACCAGCCCGTTCCAGGCCGCCGGCACCCGGATCGAGCCGCCGGTATCCGAGCCCACCGCCGCCGCCGCCAGCCCCAGCGCCACCGAGACGGCCGCGCCCGAACTCGACCCGCCCGGCGCCAGTTCCTGGTCGATGCTGTTGGGCGGCGTCGCCGTGCGGGGATTCACCCCCAGGCCGGAAAAGGCCAGCTCGGTCATATGCGTCTTGCCCAGGCAGACCAGCCCGTCCAGCGTCGCCCCGGCCAGGATCGCGGCATCCTGGCGGGGCACGCGGCCTTGCAGCAGGCGCGAGCCGGCCTCGGTCGCGATGCCGGCGCTGTCGATATTATCCTTCCAGCTGATCGCCACCCCGTCCAGCAAGCCGCGGCGCAGCCCGGCGCGGGCGCGGTCATGGGCGGCGATGGCCTCGGCCCGCGCGCGCTCGGGGGTCAGCCGGGCATAGATGCGGTCGCCATAGGGATGGCGGGCCGCGGCGTCCAGATAGGCCTCGGCCTGCTCGACCGGGCTGATGAGCCCGGCCAGGATCGCCCTTCCCTGTTCCGCCGCAGATGCCCTGAGCCAATCCATGCCCTTCCCCCGACCGACAATATCCAGATACCAAATAAGACACAGGCTATCCCGGCGCGGGCTGGCTCGCAATGCGCTTGGCGGCCGCCGTGACGCATGGACATTGCCCGGCCGAAGGTCATATTGCGTCCCATGAGGACCGATTTCGACATCCTGATTGCCGGCGGCGGGCTGAACGGCCCGGCCCTGGCCCTGGCCCTGGCCGATGCCGGCCTGTCGGTGGCGGTGGCCGATGCCCGCCCCGCCGATGCCCGCGCCGGCGACGCCTTCGACGGCCGCGCCTATGCGCTGGCGCTGGCCTCGCAACGGCTGCTGGCCGCGCTGGGGCTGTGGAACGACCTGGCCCCGAACGCGCAGGAGATCCGCAAGGTCGAGGCGACGCAGGGCGTGCCGGGCGAAGGCGCCGGCCCCTTCGGCCTGCATTTCGACGGCGCCGAGATCGAGGAAGGCCGGCTGGGCTATATGCTCGAGGACCGCTTCCTTTACCGCGCGCTGCTGGCCGCGATGCGGGGCCGGGTCACGCATCTGCCCGGCCTGTCCGTCACCGGGCAAGAGGCCGAGGGCGCAGGGATCCGCGCCAGCCTTTCGGACGGGCGCAGCATCAAGGCCCGGCTGCTGGTCGGCGCCGACGGGCGGCAATCGGGCGTGGCGGCGCGGGCCGGGATCCGGCGCATCGGCCATGACTACGGCCAGATCGCGCTGGTCGCGGCGGTCGATCACGAACTGCCGCACGAAGGCACCGCGCATCAGTATTTCATGCCGACCGGGCCGCTGGCGATCCTGCCGCTGCCGGGCAATCGCAGCTCGATCGTCTGGTCCGAGCCCGAGGCCCAGGCCCGCGCCATCATGGATCTGCCGGACGCGGAGTTCCTGGCGGTGCTGCGCCCGCGCTTCGGCGATTTCCTGGGCGAAATCCAACTGGCCGGGCCGCGCTTTTCCTATCCGCTGAACCTGACCCTGGCCGAACGCTACGTCGATGCGCGCGTGGCGCTGGTGGGCGATGCGGCGCATGGCGTGCATCCCATCGCCGGGCAGGGGTTGAACCTGGGCCTGCGCGACGTGGCCGCGCTGGCCGAGGTCGTCGTCGCCGCCCGCCGCCGCGGCGAGGATATCGGCGCCGAGCTGGTGCTGGCACGCTACCAGGACTGGCGCCGACCGGATGCGACGGCGCTGGCGCTTGGCATGGACGGGGTGAACGCGCTGTTTTCCAACGCCAATCCGCTGCTGCGCGCCGCGCGCGAAATCGGCATGGGTCTGGTCGATGCCATCCCGCCCCTGCGGCGCGGCTTCATGCGCCAGGCGGCGGGGCTGAGCCTTGAGCCGATGCCGCGCCTGCTGACCGGGCGGCGGCTTTAGGGAACGCTCACGCCGCCGTCAGCGTTGAAGCACCGCGCATCCAGCGAACGTGATGTGCAAGTCTTTGGAGGATCGGTATCATTCCGCCCATGAAACTGAAAACGCTCGCCCTTGCGCCCGTCCTGTGCCTGGCCATGGCCTTTCCCGCCCTGGCCGAGAAGATTCCGCTGAACGAGATCTCGCGCTATCTCAACAGCCTCAAGACCGCCAAGGCGGATTTCACCCAGGTGAATGCCGACGGCTCGATCTCGACCGGGGTGGTCTATATCCAGCGCCCGCAGCGGGTGCGCTTCGAATACAAGGGCGACCGCACGCTGGTCATGGCCTCGGCCGGCAACGTCGCCGTGTTCGACGGCAAGACGCGCGGCGCGCCGCAGCAATATCCGCTGTCCAAGACGCCGCTGTCGCTGATCCTGGCGCCGAACATCGACCTGAGCCGGGCGCGCATGGTCACCGGCTATGCCGAAAAGAAGAACACCACCGTGGTCACGGCGCAGGATCCCCAGCACCCGGAATACGGCAATATCCAGATGGTCTTTACCGCCAACCCGACCCAGCTGCGGCAATGGGTCGTGACCGACGACACCGGCAAGCGCACCACGGTGATCCTGGGCGACATGCAGACCGGGATGAGCTTTCCCGCCTCGACCTTCGCCATCCAGAACGAGATCGCCCGCCGCCAATAGGCGGGCGAAACGGTCAGCGGCAGGAGGCAAGCTGGCTGCGATAGACCTCGGCCCTGGCCTGGACCTTGCCCGCCACGCCCAGCAGCCAGGGCTTCGAATTGTGCGAACCCCTGGCAAAGCCCGAGCGGCCCTCGTGATAGGCCAGGTATTGCGAGGCGGCGTCCCATTTCGAGATGCCCAGCACCCGCGCCGAATCGTTCATGTACCAGCCCATGAAGTCGGTGGCGTCGCGGATATTGTCGCGCCGGGCACGGCGGTTGCCGGTCTGCTTGCGGTAATCGTCCCAGGTGCTGTCCAGCGCCTGGCTGTAGCCATAGGCCGAGCTTTGCCGGCCGATCGGAATGATGCCCAGCGCATATTGATGCGGCGTGCGGGCATTGCCGATGAATTTCGATTCCTGGTGGATCGTCGCCATCTGCACATGCACCGGCACGCCCCAGCGCCGCTCGGTCGCCTTCATCGCGCGCATGTAGGCGGGCCGCTCTGCCGCGATGGCGCAGGCGCTTTCCAGATTGCGCGGTGCCTTGTAGTTCCCGCCCCCTCCGCAAGAGGCCACCAGCCCGACGATGGCGAGCTTGAGAAACCTGTTCATACTGCCCTCATGTTTTTGCCGGCAGGATAAGCGGAATCCGGGACAGGGCGCAAATGACAAAGGCTCGACCCGGCCTAGCTGGGCAGGACCGAGACCGATTTCACGATGGCGTGGCAGGCGGTTCCCGGCTGCAATTCCAGCGCCTTGACCGAGCGCGGCGTGACCTGCGCAAGCATCCGCTCATGCTGCGCGCCCTGCCCCAGCGCCAGCTGCACCAGCCCGCCCTCGATGCGCGTCACCGCGACCGGCAGCACGTTCAGCGCCGACAGGCCCCGCGGCGCCTCGCGCGCCAGGATCACCTCATGCGCCAGGATGCGCAGCCGCAGCGCCCGCCCCGGCGCCAGGTCCATGCCGGGCAACAGCATCGGCCCGCCGGCGGTGGCCACACGGGTCATGCCGTCGGGTTCGCGCGCCTCGACCGTGGCGCGGATCAGCGCCCCCGCCTCGCGCGCGCCCAGCTGCGGGGCCAGTTCGGGATCGGCCAGGATCGCGGCCAGCGGGCCGGAATGGACCACCCGCCCCTGCCGCATCAGCACCACCGTGGTCGCCAGCCGCAGCACCTCGGGCACCGAATGGCTGACATAAAGGATCGGCAGCCGGATCTCGTCGCGCAGGCGCTCCAGCCAGGGCATGATCTCGGCCTTGCGCGCCTCGTCCAGCGCCGCCAGCGGCTCGTCCATCACCAAGAGCGCCGGGTCAGACAGAAGCGCGCGCCCGATGGCCACGCGCTGGCGCTCGCCCCCCGACAGCGTGCCGGGGCGGCGGTGCAGCAAGGGCTCCAGCGCCAGCATCCCGGTGATGCGGTCGAAATCGCGCGCCGCCCCGCGCCGCCAACGCGAAGGATAGCGCAGGTTCGCCGCCACCGTCATATGCGGAAACAGCCGCGCGTCCTGGAACACGCAGCCGATGCGCCGGGCCTGCGGCGCAAGGTTCGTGGCGCCGTCGAACAGCACCTGCCCGTCCAGCGCGATGCGGCCCTGTTCGGGGCGCATCAGCCCGGCGATGGCGTTGATCGTGGTGCTTTTGCCGCAGCCCGAGGGGCCGAACAGCGCCGTCACCCCGCCGGGCGCCTGAAAGGCCACGTCCAGCGCCAGCCCCCGGAAATTGTGGCGAAAGGCGACCTCCAGCATCACGCCCGCCCCTCGGCGCGCCCGTTCATGCGCGCGGCCATGCGCCAGGCCAGCCATTCCGAGACCAGCACCGCCGCCATGGCGATCACCACCGAGACCAGCACCAGCCGCAGCGCCGCCGCCTCGCCCGAGGGCACCTGCAACAGCGCATAGATGGCCGAGGGCAGGGTCTGGGTCTGGCCCGGAATGTTCGAGACGAAGGTGATGGTGGCGCCGAACTCGCCCATTGCCTTGGCAAAGCCCAGCGTGGCCCCGGCCAGGATCGCGGGCAGGATCAAGGGCAGCGTCACGGTCAGGAAGATCCAGGCCCGCGGCGCGCCCAATGTGGCGGCAGCCTGTTCCAACCTGGGGTCCACCGCCTCGAAGCCCAGGCGTATGGCGCGCACCATCAGCGGAAAGCTCATGATGCCGCAGGCCAGCGCCGCGCCGGTCCAGCGAAAGGCGAAGACGATGCCCAGCGGTTTCAGCAGGCTGCCCACCGGCCCCTGGGTGCCGAAGGTGATCAGCAGCAGGTAGCCGGTGACGACCGGCGGCAGGATCAGCGGCAGATGCACGATGCCGCTCAGCAGCCCATGCCCCGGAAAGCGCCGCCGGGCCAGCAGCCAGGCCACGGCGACGGCCGGCGGCAGGCCGGCCAGCGTGGCGACGGCGGCGACCCGCAGGGACAGCCGCACGGCCTGCCATTCCTGGGGGCCAAGCCAATCGGTCGGGATCATTGCGTGACGGTAAAGCCTTGCGATTCAAAGACCGATCTTGCCGGCTCCTGCGACAGGCTGTCAAGGAAGGCGGCGGCCTGCGGCGTATCGGCGGCCCTGGTCACGGCGGCGGGATAGGTGATCTGCTCGTGGCTGTCGGCCGGGAAGGTCGCCACCACGCCCACGCCCGGCTCGGCCACGGCGTCGCTGCCATAGACGATGCCCAGCGGCGCCTCGCCCGTGGCGACCAGCTTCAGCGCGGCGCGGACGTTGTCGGCCTGCGCGACCTGGCCCTCGACCTGCTCCCACAGGCCCAGCGCGGTCAGCGCCGCCTTGCCGTATTGCCCGGCAGGGACGGAATCGACCATCGCCATGGCCAGCTTGCCGTCGCCCAGCAGGCCGGGCAATTCGGTCACGGCCGCCTCGGCCGGCTTGCCGGTACCGACCAGCACCAGCGTATTGCCCAGCAGGTCGCGGCGCGTCGCCGGGTCGATGTCGCCCGAATCCTGCACCGCATCCATCCACGCGGTCGAGGCCGAGATGAACAGGTCGGCCGGCGCGCCCTCCTGGATCTGCTTGGCAAGCTGCGAACTGCCGGCATAGGAGATCACCACCGTATCGCCATGGCTGGCTTGCCAGTCGGCGGCGATCTCGTCCAGCGCGTCCTTGAGGCTGGCGGCGGCGAAGATGGTGATCTCGTCGGCCTGGGCTGCGGGGGCAAGCGCGATCAGGGCGGCGGCAAGGAAAGACAGGCGCATCGGGCTGGTCCATTCGTTGTGTCTGGACGGACATAACCAACCCTTGCCCGCGCTGGCAACCGTTATTTACGCCGGTGCAGATCGCTGCCCCGCGCGCAGCCGCCCCAAAGCCCCGGCGCCCTGGTCGCGCAGCAGCGCCTCCAGCGCGCGGTAATCGGCCAGCACCTGCCGGCCACGCGCGGTCAGCTGGGCGCCGCCGCCATGGGCGCCGCCGCGGCTGCTGTCCACCAGGGGTGCGGCAAAATGCGCATTCATTTCCTCGACCAGCGACCAGGCGCGGCGATAGCTCATGCCCATGCGCCGCCCGGCGGCCGAGATCGAGCCCTCGTCGTCGATGGCTTGCAGCAGGTCGGCCTTGCCGCGGCCAAAGGTCAGGCCGGATTCGAAATGCAGGCGCAGGCTGATGCGGGGATCCTCGGTCATGGCCATATTCTGCCGTCTTTCCGCAAGGTCGCAAGGGGGCGGGTCTTTTCGATGGGCTATCGCGGCTCTAGCAATAACATCATGCCAACGGCAATCGGGGGAAATCATGTCCGAGAATGAAATCGTCATCCTGTCCGGGGCGCGCACGGCCATCGGCACCTTCGGCGGCAGCCTGGCCGGCGTGCCGCCGATCCAGCTGGCTGCGACCGCGACCCGCGCCGCGATCGAGCGCGCCGGCATCGGCCCCGAGCGCATCGGCACCGTGGTCTTCGGCCATGTCCTGAACACCGAGCCGCGCGACATGTATCTGTCGCGCGTGGCGATGCTGGAAGCCGGGGTGCCCGACACCACCCCGGCGATGAACGTGAACCGGCTCTGCGGCTCGGGGGCGCAGGCCATCGTCTCGACCGCACAGGCGCTGATGCTGGGCGATGCGGATTTCGCCGTGGCGGGCGGCGCGGAATCGATGAGCCGCGCGCCCTATGCCGTGCCCGCGGCGCGGTTCGGTGCCAAGATGGGCGACGTGCAGATGCTCGACATGATGGTCGGCGCGCTGACCTGCCCGATGGGCACCGGCCATATGGGGGTGACGGCGGAAAATGTCGCGCGCGAACATGACATCTCGCGCCAGGCGCAGGACGAATTCGCCCTGGAAAGCCAGAAACGCGCCGCCGCCGCCATCGCCGAGGGCCGCTTCAGGGAGCAGATCGTCCCGGTCGAGATCAAGACCCGCAAGGGCGTGGTCGCCTTCGACACGGACGAGCATCCGAAGGCGACCGATGCCGGGAAACTGGCCGGGCTGAAGCCGGTGTTCCAGAAGGACGGCACGGTGACGGCAGGCAATGCCTCGGGGATCAACGACGGTGCGGCGGCGCTGGTGCTGGCACGGGCCGATGCGGCGCAGGCGGCGGGCGCCAGGCCGTTGTTCCGCATCCTTGGCCATGCCGTCGCCGGCGTGCGCCCCGAGGTGATGGGCATCGGCCCGGTCCCGGCGGTCGAGGCACTGCTGAAGCGCACCGGCCTGACGGCCGGCGATTTCGACGTGATCGAATCGAACGAGGCTTTTGCCGCGCAGGCGCTGGCAGTGAACAAGGGGCTGGGCCTCGACCCCGCCAGGGTGAACCCGAACGGCGGCGCCATCGCGCTCGGCCACCCGGTCGGCGCGACCGGCGCCCTCATCACCGTGAAGGCAATGTATGAGCTGATGCGCACCGGCGGCAGCAAGGGCCTCATCACCATGTGCATCGGCGGCGGCCAGGGCATCGCGCTGGCCATCGAGCGGATCTGAGCCTGCTGCAACCACCCGGCCCCCAACCGGGGTCGGGTCTTCGGCTGCGCTGCCGCATGGGTATTTGGGGAACGAAGAAGCGCAGGCCCGGCTTCTTCGTTCCATAAATACCCGAACCGCCTTTCACGCTTCGCCACGCATGCCCTGTACGCACGAATGCCGAAGCAGCAGAAAATGGAACGGGCCGCCCCCCTGGAGAACGGCCCGCGAGATCCACGGAGATGGTCCGGTTAGGGTTGGTGCCCACCGTCCCAGTCAGGGTTTACGACCCTTGGGGCTGCCCTCAGGCCACGACCCCCCTGACTGTCCCGACACCTCTCTCCAATATCACTCTCGACACTGGACCACCTCCTTTCAATAAGTTGCCTTATGGGGTCCAGCCTGCCACAGAACCCTTGACAGTCAATGAATTTGCGCGCGGCGCTGGATCAAATTTCCGACGACGATGCGGAAGGGCACGAGCGCCAGCACTGCCTGCGCAAGCTTCACCGAGCAGTCGGCGACTGCCAGCGAAACCCATAGTGGCTGGACGGGGCCCTGGCCCAGCAGCGGAACCAGCTCATTTGCCCAGGAAACATCGTCCGCCGGGAAGATTGGCGTCAGCTGTGCGGCAAAGGCGATGCTGAAGAAAACGGCAGTGTCGAGGATCGAGCCGGCGACGCTGGCCGCCAGGGGTGGTAGCCACCAGTTGTATTTTCGCAACTGGTTGAAGACCGAGATGTCCATCAGCTGCGCCGAAAGGAAGGCCGCGCCCGAGGCTATGGCGATGCGCAGCGTGGTCTTGTCCAGCCCCGCGGCCACGACCGAGCAGAGCACGCCGGTCACGAAGCCGGCATAAACCACCTTGCGCGCGGCGGCCGGTCCATAGACCCGGTTCATGATGTCGGTCACCAGGAAGGCGACCGGATAGGTCAGCGCCCCCCAGGTCAGCCAGGCGCCCAGCAGGTGCTGGACCAGGATGTTCGAGGCCACCACGACGGCGGCCATGGCGATGACGCCGGGAAGGATGCGGGACATGTCTGGTTTTCCGTTTTGGCAAGGTCGCGGAGACTCGGCCCCGTCGGGGCAAGGCCGCATAAGGCCGTCTGCAGATTCTGTCAACGGCCTTGCGCGGGCTTATTGCGCGGCCGCGGCGGCGATTTCCACCGCAAAGGCACCGTTCATCCCCTCGACCGCGGTATTGGTCAGCGCGACCAGGCTGCGGCCGCGCGCGGGATCGACGATCCAGCTGTGGCCGTAGATGCCGCCCCAGCCGAGGCAGCCTTGCGGCAAGCCGATGCCGGCCGCATCCGCGTCGGTGACGACCGCGCCCGCCCAGGCATGGCCCCAGCCGGCACCGCGCAGCGGATGGCGCTGGCGGATGCGGTTGCGGCGGACCTCGGCGCGCAGGTTCTCGGCCAGGAAAGGGCCGTCGCGCAGGGTTTCCAGCAGCGCCAGCGCCGCCTCGGCCGTCCCTGCCATGCCGCCGCCGCCCGAGGGAAAGGCCGAGGGGTCGCGGATGCGCTCGGGCAGGTAGGCATAGCTTTGCTCAGGTTGCAGCCGATTGCGGACACGGGTCGGGCCGCGCATCCGTTGCGGCTCGGGGCGGGCATCGGCGTAATTCGCGGCCAGGTCCACGGCGTCCGGGGCCTGGAAGCCGGCCTCGATGCCCAAGGGGTCCGTCACCAGCCGGGCCATGGCCTCGGGCAGCGGCATGTCGGCTGCGGCCTCGATCACCGCGCCCAGCACATCGGTCGCCACCGAATAACGCCAGCGCGTGCCCGGCGGCCGGTCCAGCGGCACCGAGGCGATGCGGCGCAGGTTCTCGGCCAGCGAGATGCCGCTGTCGCCGATCCCGTCCGAGACCCCGGCGCGGGCATAGGGGCCGTCCGGCGGCTGGTTGAAGCCGTAGTCCAGCCCCGCCAGATGCGACATCAGCTGGTCCACGGTGATCGCGGGGCGGCTGCCGTCGGGCAGCGCCGGAGCAAAATCCGGCAGCCAGCGCGTCACCGGATCCTCGGGAGACAGCCGCCCCGCCTGGATCAGCCGCAGCGCCGCGACCGTGGTGAAGGGCTTCGAGACCGAGGCATAGCGCAGCCAGGTCGCCTGCCGCATCGGCCGGTCGGCCTCGCGGTCGGCCAGGCCCGCGGCGCGGGCATGGACCAGCCGGCCATCCTCGGCCAGCAGCACCACGCAGCCGACGATCCGCCGCTCGGCCAGCGCGCTTTCGACCGCGCGGTCCAGCGCGGCGATGCAGGCCGCAGGGCTCATTCCGCCACCCGGTATTCGACCAATTCGGTGCGTTGCAGCCAGCCGAAATTGTCGTCCGAGATCAGGGTGATGCGGATGCCCTGCCCGTCATGCCAGACCGAGATGCCCTCCAGGTTGTCATATTGCAGCGGCCGCGATTCCAGCAGCACCCGCTCGTTCGAGACGCCGCTTTCCGACAGGTCGAAGCGCCTGACGCGGGTGCGAAAGCCCAGGAGGCCCTTGAAGTCGCGTTCCAGCAGGTAGAAGCGCCCGTCCGGGCCGATATCGGCGCCCACCGCCAGCCAGTCGCCCGAGCGCGGGATCGCGAAGGGCTGGTCCCAGGCGCCGTTCCGCCAGCGCCAGACCGGAAAGGGCCGGGTCAGGGAACCCGACCGCTCGGGCAGGGTCAGGAGCGTGCCGTCGGGCAGGACCGCCAGCGCCTCCAGCGAGGAATTGCGCTGCATCGCCTTGAACTCGGGCGGCCGGGGCAGGGGCTGGGCCGGGCTGTCGGGCGTGTCGTGGCGGGCGACGCGGGTCAGCCCCTCGAAGCTGATCCAGATCGTGCCGTCGGGGGCGATGGCCAGCCCCTCGCTGTCGCCCTGCCAGCCGGGCTTCAGCGGCTTGCCGGCGCTGTCGCGCAGCTGGGCGCGGCCGGCCAGTTCCAGCCCGCGGATGCGGCCCTGCGCGTCGCGCTGGACGCTGCCCCAGCGGATCGTGGCGCGGTCGGACAGCACGGTGAAGCGGCTGCCGTCGGCGCTGATCTCGATGCCCGAGAAGCCGCCGAAGCTTTCGTCCTCCATCCGCCAGACATAGGTCGCGACATATTCCACCTTCGGCATGGGCGAAGGCGAGGGATCGGCCGCGCAGGCCGATGAGGCCGAGACAAGCAGCAGCGCCAGCGCAAGGCCCGGCAGGCGGCGGGGCCGCCCTGCCGCGCCACCGGCCGTGCCGCCGCGCCTTAGCGGGCGGTGGCGACGACCTGGCATTGACGGGGCATCTCGCTCAGCCGGAAGCTGCGGGGGTGGCGATAGTTGGGATCGGGCGGCACCGGCTTGACCCGGCTGGGGTCGATGCGGTTCTTGATCCATTCCGCCGCCTCGGCGCAGCCGTCGCCGGGCGGCGGCGCGTCCTGCTGCTGGCAGACCGAGCCCGCCGGGCAGGCCAGGCGGACGTGGAAGTGATAGTCGTGGCCGCCCAGCGGCCGGATCTTGCGCAGATAGCTGCGGTCGCCGGTCTCGGCCTGGCACATCGCCAGCTTGGCGACGGGATCGACGAAGATGCGCTCGACCCGCGGGTCGCGGGCGGCGGCGCGCATGATCGCCATGTGCCCGCCGCTCCACAGGCCCGAGGGCGCGGTGCCGGCCTTGTTCACCACCGATTGCGACGAGATCTTCTCGCGTTGCGCGGCAGTCAGGCGCAGGCTTTGCGGCGGCAGCATCCAGATGTCGGCATCGAGCCCCGACTGGTGGCTGGCATGGCCCGAGGTCATCGGCCCGCCGCGCGGCTGGCCCATGTCGCCGATGTACAGCCCCTGCCAGCCGACCTGGCGCGCCGCCTGCGACAGGCCGATCAGGAAGCTGACCAGCTCGGGATGACCCCAGTTGCGATTCCGCGACAGGCGCATCGCCTGCCAGGTCGGGCCGGATTCGGGCAATTGCATGGCGCCCGAGACGCAGCCCTTGGAATAGAACCCGATCGAGACCGGGGCGCCCCCGGTCGGGCCGGGGACGGCACCGAAGACGCTGCGGGCCAGCGGGTCGGCCGTTGCCGGTTGCGCCATGCCGAGCCCGGTCAGCGCCAGCACGGCGGCGGTCAGGAATTTGCGGATCACTGCTTTGCCGATCACTGCGCGCCCTCTCCTTTTGCTTTGACCCAAACTAGCAGAACCAGCGCCAGAAGGAACATCACGATGAGCGGAGAGATGCCGAGCCGTTGGCTTCCGGTCACATCCGTCACCGTGGCGATCAGCAGGGGGGCCAGGAAAGCCGTCGCCTTGCCCGACAGCGCGTAAAGCCCGAAAGCCTCGGTGGCCCGTTCCGGCGTGGTGTGGCGCACCATCATCGTGCGGCTGGCCGATTGCAGCGCGCCCCCCGCGCCGCCGATCAGCGCGCCGCAGAGGAAGAACAGCGCATCGGGCAGGCGCGAGCCCTCGGCCAGCGCCAGGCCCAGCACCTGCTGGCGGCTCATGCCGGTCAGCAGGATGCAGACCGCGATCAGGACCAGCGTGCAGGCGACGATCACCGGCTTGGGCCCCCAGCGCCGGTCGGCGCGGCCGCCGATCCAGCTGATCACGGCGGCCGAGACGGCGCTGACCACGCCAAAGACCCCGGCCAGGAACACCGGCCAGCCCAGCACCGTGCCGGCATAGACCCCGCCGAAGGCGTAAAGCGCGTTCAGCGCATCGCGCGAGAACATGGACGAGGCCAGCCAGGCCGCCAGCGAATGCCGGTGCCGCAGGCTGGCAAGCAGCCGGCCCAGTTCAGCCATGGCCGCGCCCAGGCGCAGGGGGCGGCGCGGCCCCGGCGCCTCGGGCACCCAAAGCGCGAAGGGGATCATGAAGACCAGATACCACAGCGCCGTGAACGGCCCCACCGCCCGCGTGCCCTCGCGCAGTGCCGGGTCAAGGCCCAGCACCGGCGGGATGCCCAGCATGGTGCGGCCGGTCTGCGCGTTCTCGGCCAGAAGCAGCAGCACCGCGGCCAGCGCGATGACGCCGCCCAGATAGCCGAAGGCGAAGCCCGAGCCCGAGATGCGGCCGATCTCGTCATGCGGCGCCAGCCCGGGCAGCAGGGCATTGGTGAAGATGGTGGCGAATTCCATGCCGATCAGCCCGATGCCGAAGCTGACGATGGCCAGATGCAGGTTCGGCTGGCCGGGCATCAGGAACCACAGCCCCCAGGCGCCCGCCATGTAGAAGGCGGAAAAGATCCAGACCCAGACCAGCCGCCGCCCGGTATTGTCGGCGATGGCGCCCAGCACCGGGGCCAGAACCGCGATGATGACGCCGCAGATGCCCAGGCCATAGCCCCAGAGCGACTGCGCCGCCGCCCCCGCCGCCTCGGGCGTCATGCCCTGCGCGACATAGTGCCGGCGGGCGATCTCGGCGTAATAGACCGGGAAGATGAAGGTCATCAGCAGCGTCGCAAAGGGCTGGCTGGCCCAGTCGAAGAACCACCAGCCCCAGATGCGTCTGCGTTCCATGATGGTTCCCCGCCCTTGGGGTGCGCTGAAGCGCACCCTGTGTTCCGCCTTTCGGGGCGCATAAGGCCCCAGCGCGGTCAGGCTGGCAAGTCGGCATTCCGGTCGGCGGGGGCAATCGGCGGCAGCACCGGCGGCCAGGGCCGCTGGGCATCCGCCGCGATCCAGGCCTGCACCCAGCCCGGCAGGTCCGGGCTGACCGGATCGCGCCCCGCCGCCTGCATCAGCCGCGCCGGCGCCACGATGCCCTGGTCCGAGGTGATGGCGCCGCGCAGCAGCATGTGGTTGCAGCACTCACCCCGCCGCCACATGCTTTGCTCCATGTAAAGGAAGCGTTCGTCCCAGCCCAGCGTGCGCGAGATCATGGTGAAACGCTGGAACCCCTTGATTCGCCGCCGATAGCGCACCGTGTTTCCGGCCACGGTGATGCCCCAGCCGTTTTCCCGCATCGTGCCGATGATGCCGGTGCGCACCGCCATGGGCAGCCGCCCCAGGTCGTAAAGCGTCAGGGTGCGGCCGTTGTTCAGCTCGATCCAGGGGTCCAGATCCCAGGGCCAGCAGCGATGGGTCGAGACATGCGCGTCCAGCACTCCGATCCGGGCGCTTTTGCGGAACTTCAGCATCTCCTTGGCAAAGCGGAGCATGGGATACATCGGCGACCTCTTCTGCCTGGCGGACGGCTGCGGGGCTAGCCGCGGCACCGGGACGCGTCAATCGGAACGCTGCGGCGGCGATGCTGCGCCTTGCGCAATGCGGATGCCTGCCTTACCTGTCCGGGGAACAGCCGGAAGGGGATGGAATGGGCACGCTCTACGAAGCCTTGATGCTGATACTCGACGTGGTCTGGTTCGTGATGATCGCCCATATCATCATGTCATGGCTGATCAACTTCCAGGTGCTGAACCTGCGCCAGCCGCTGATCTGGCAGGTCTGGAACGGGCTCAACCGCCTGCTGGAGCCGATCTACGGCCCCGTCCGCTCGATCCTGCCGAATACGGGCGGGCTGGACCTGGCGCCGCTGGTGGTCTTCATCGGCATCATCATCCTGCAGCGCGCGCTCGCCAATAACGCGGCCTGGTTCTACGGCTTCTAGATGTCGGCCGCGCCCCTTCTGCGGCAGGTCTTCGGCTTCGACGCCTTCCGGCCGGGGCAGGAAGAGATCGTCGATGCCGTCGCTGCCGGCCGCGACGTGCTGGCGATCATGCCGACCGGCGGGGGCAAGTCGCTGTGCTACCAGCTGCCGGCGCTGATGCGGGACGGGCTGACGGTGGTGATCTCGCCGCTGATCGCCCTGATGCGCGACCAGGTCCGGGCGCTGACCGAGGCGGGCGTCGCCGCCGCCGCCCTGACCAGCGGCAATTCGGACGAGGAAAACACCGAGGTTCTGCGGGCCCTCAATGCCCGCGAATTGCGGCTTTTGTATATGGCGCCCGAACGGCTGGCCTCGGGCGCGACCATTCCCATGCTGCGCCGCGCCGGCGTGCAGGCCATCGCCGTGGACGAGGCGCATTGCGTCAGCCAATGGGGCCATGATTTCCGCCCCGACTACCTGCGCGTGGGCGAATTGCGCCGGGCGCTGTCGGTGCCGCTGGCCGCCTTTACCGCCACCGCCGATGCCGAAACGCGCGAGGAAATCGTCAAGCGCCTGTTCGACGGCGCGCAGCCGCAGATCTTCCTGCGTGGCTTCGACCGGCCGAACATCCACCTGGCCTTCCAGCCCAAGGACGGGCCGCGCCGGCAGATCCTCGACTTCGCCGCCGCGCGCCGCGGCCAGTCGGGCATCGTCTATTGCGGCACCCGCGCCAAGACCGAGACGCTGGCCGGCGCGCTGAACGAGGCCGGCCTTGCCGCCGTCGCCTATCACGGCGGCATGGAGCCCGACCTGCGCCGCGAGGTCGAGGCGCGCTTCCAGCGCGAGGACGGGCTGATCGTGGTCGCGACCGTGGCCTTCGGCATGGGCATCGACAAGCCGGACATCCGCTGGGTCGCCCATGCCGACCTGCCGAAATCCATCGAGGCCTATTACCAGGAAATCGGCCGCGGCGGGCGCGACGGCGCCCCGGCCGAGACGCTGACGCTTTACGGTCCCGACGACATCCGCCTGCGCCGCGGCCAGATCGACGAGGGGCTGGCCCCGCCCGAGCGCAAGGCCGCCGACCATGCCCGGCTGAACGCGCTGCTGGGCCTGGCCGAGGCCACCGCCTGCCGCCGCGTCGCCCTGCTGGGCTATTTCGGCGAAAAGGCCGCGCCCTGCGGCAATTGCGACATCTGCGACAACCCGCCCGAATGCTTCGACGCGACCGAGGCGGCGCAGAAGGTGCTGTCGGCGGTGCTGCGCACCGGCCAGACCTATGGCGCCGGCCATGTCATCGACGTGCTGACCGGCACCATGACCGACCGCATCCGCCAACGCGGCCATGACCGGCTGCCGACCTTCGGCTGCGGCCGCGACCTGTCCAAGGCGCAATGGCAGGCGGTGATCCGGCAGATGCTGGGCCGCGACCTGATCCGCCCCGACCCGGAACGCCATGGCGGCCTGGCCATCACCGCCGCCGCCCATCCGGTGCTGCGCGGCGAGGAGCGGATCACCCTGCGCCGCGATGCCATGACCCGCGCCCGCCCCGCCGTGGTGGTGCGCACACAGGTCGACGAGGAGGACGCGCCGCTGCTTTCCGCGCTCAAGGCCAAGCGCCGCGCACTGGCCGAGGCGGCGCGGGTGCCGGCCTATGTCATCTTTCCCGACCGCACCCTGATCGAGATGGCGCAAAGCCGCCCGCAAACGCTGGACGAGATGGCCCGCGTGAACGGCGTCGGCGCCAAGAAGCTGGAAAGCTACGGCGAGGAATTCCTGCGCGTCATCGCCGGCGAGGTGGCGCCGATGCATCCGGCGCGCCGGGCGCTGGCCGGCCGGGCCTCGGCCGATCTGTTCGACCGGCTGGCCGAGGCGCAGGCCCGGCTGATGCGCGGCGAGGACGGCACGGAAAAGCCGCTCTCGGTCGGCAATTCCGCCCTGCGCCGCATCGCCGAGGAGCGGCCGCGCGACCTGTCGCGCTATCTGGACGCGGCGCGGCTGGAGCGTTTCGGCCCCGCCTTCGCAGCCGAGATCGCCGCCGGCCCCGAGGGCTGAGCGGGGCGCAAGTCCGCAAGCGATGCCACCGGCGGCACGGCGGGCACGCCTTCGCCCTTGGGGTCTTATTCCTGCGCGGCGGCGCGGGCGCGGTCCTCGGGGTCGGGCATCGGGTCGCCCTGGGGCGGGCGGACCCGGAACACGGCGCAGTAAAGCGCCGGGACGAAGATCAGCGTGACCAGCGTGCCGGCGATGATACCCCCCATCATGGCAAAGGCCATCGGCCCCCAGAACACCTGCCGCGAGATCGGGATCAGCGCCAGGCTGGCCGCCGCCGCCGTCAGCAGGATCGGGCGGGCGCGGCTGTCCGATGCCTCGAAGACCGCGTCCCATCTGGCATGGCCGCGCGCGATCAGCTCCTGGATCTCATGCACCAGGATGACCGAGTTGCGGATCAGGATGCCGATCAGCGCCAGGATGCCCAGGATGGCGACGAAGCCCATCGGCACGCCGAAGGGCAAGAGCGCCGCGACCACCCCGATCAGCCCCAGCGGCGCGGCGGCAAAGACGATCAGCGACAGCCGGAAGCCCTGCATCTGCACCATGACCAGCGTCGCCATGATCAGCAGCATGATCGGCACCACGGCCGCGATGGGCTCTTGGCTCTCGGCCGAGGTCTCGACCGTGCCGCCGACGACGACCTTGACGCCGGGCGGCAGGCCGGCCTGGAAGCGCGCGACCCTCTCGGCCAGCGCCTCGACCAGCGTGGCGGGCTGGTCCTTGCTGGCGATGGCGGCCTTGACCGTCACCGTCGGCAACCCGTCGCGCTGCATGATCAGCGGTTGCTCGGTATCGTATTCCAGCTTGGCCAGCGAGGCGAGCGGGATCGGCATCCCCGTCGGCGTCGCCAGCTGCAGGTTCTGGATCGAGGCGAGCGATTCGCGATCCGCCTGCGAGCCGCGGGCAACGACGTCGATCAGGAAGATCCCGTCGCGCAGCTGGGTGATCGTGCGGCCGCTGAAAGTGCCCGACAGCGCGCCCGAGATGTCCTCGTTGGTCAGGCCCAGCCGGCGGGCCTGGTCCTGGTTCACCTCCAGCCGCACCACGCGGGCGGGCTCGTTCCAGTCCAGCGCGATGTCGCGCAGCCGCGGCTCGGTCGCCAGCACCGCGGCCAGTTCGCGCGCCGCGTCGCGCGCCTGCTCGGGGTCGGGCGACGAGACGCGGTATTGCACCGGCTTGCCCACCGGCGGCCCGATTTCCAGGTTCTTGACATAGATGTCGGTGCCGATCAGCTCGCGCCCGGCGAATTCGACCAGCCGCGCCTTGAGCCGGTCGCGCGCCGCCAGGTCCGGGGTCTGGATCACGATCTGGCCCATATAGGGGCCGGGGGTGGGCACATCCATCGACAGGATGAAGCGCGGCGCGCCGCGGCCGACATAGGTGGTCCAGAACAGCGCGTCCGGCTCCTCGGCCAGCATCGCCTCGATCCGGGCCATGTCGGCATCGGTCTTGGCGATCGAGGCATTGGCGCGCTCGGTCACGTCCACGATGATCTCGGTCCGGTCCGAGGTCGGGAAGAACTGCTGCTCGACGAAGCGCATGCCCACGACCGAAACCGCGAACACGGCCAGCGTAATGGCGATGGTCAGCCATTGGTGGCGCATGCCCCACAAGAGCAGGCCGTGGAACTGCCGGCGCAGCCAGGTCGGCCGTTCGGATTTGTGCGCCATGGTCGCGGGCAGCAGGGTGACGCCCAGAAGCGGTGCGAACAGCACGGCGACGATCCAGCTGACGATCAGCGAAACCGCGATCACCACGAACAGCGAAAAGGTGAACTCACCCGCCGCCGAGCTGTTCAGCCCGATGGGAATGAAGCCCGCCACCGTGACCAGCGTGCCGGTCAGCATCGGGAAGGCGATGGAACTCCAGGCATGGCTGGCGGCGCGCTCCAGGCTGTCGCCGACCTCCAGCCGCGAGATCATCGTCTCGATGGCGATCATCGCGTCGTCGACCAGCAGCCCCAGCGCGATGATCAGCGCCCCGAGCGAGATGCGTTGCAGCGTGATGCCATAGATGTCCATCACGATGAAGGTGATCGCCAGCACCAGCGGAATGGTCAGCGTCACCACGAAGCCGGCGCGCAGGCCCAGGCTGACGAAGCTGACCAGCAGCACGATGGCCACCGCCTCGGCCAGGGCCTGGACGAAATGGCCGACGGCCTCGTCCACCACATGCGGCTGGTCGGCGAACTTGGCCATCTCGATGCCGATGGGCAGGCCGCGGGCCACCTCAGCCATCAGCGCATCGACCTCCTGGCCGAATTCCAGGATGTTGCCGCCCTCGCGCATACCGATCTGCAGGCCGATGGCCTCCTTGCCGTTATAGCGAAACAGCGCGCTCGGCGGATCCTCGTAGCCGCGGGTCACGGTGGCCACGTCGCCGATGTTGAAGAAGCGGTCCCCGACCCGCAGGTTCACCGCCGCGATCGCGGCTGCATCGTCGAACTGCCCGCCCACGCGCACCAGCACCTGCTCGGGCCCGGCCTGCACGATGCCCGAGGGCGAGATGGCGTTTTGCAGCGCCAGCGTCTGCACCACCTGGTTGTGGTTCAGCCCCATCGCCGCCAGTCGGGCCGAAGAAAACTCCAGGAATATCCGTTCCTTGCGCACCCCCAGAAGCAGGGTCTTGCCCGCCATCGGCAGGGCCTGGACCTGCTTGCGGATATCCTCGACCCGGTCGCGTAGCTCGCGCTGGGTAAAGCCGTCCGAGGTGAAGGCATAGATATTGCCGAACACGTCGCCGAAATCGTCGTTGAACTGGAAGCCCTGGAACTCCTGCGGGAATTCCGGGCGGATGTCCGACATCATGTTGCGCACGCGCTTCCAGACCTCGGGCACCTGCGGCCCGCGGATGGTCGGATCCAGCTCCAGATAGACCACCGACTGCCCCGGCATGGTGACCGAACGGGTGAATTTCAGCTCGTCCAGTTCCTCGAGCTTGGTCTCGATCCGCGTCGTGACCTGCTCCAGCGTGTCCTCGATGGTGGCGCCGGGCAGCGAGGCGCTGATCACCATGATCTTGATGGTGAAATTCGGATCCTCCTCGCGGCCGAGGCGCAGATAGCCCAGCGTGCCCGCCACCATCGAGACGATCAGCAGGAACCACACCAGCGAACGGTGATGCAGCGCCCAGTCGGACAGGTTGAAGCCGCGGTTGGTCATGGTTTCACGCTTGGTCCCACGGATTGGCCTTCGGTCAGGGAATGGATGCCGCGGATCACCACCTCCTCGCCCTGGGCCAGGCCCGAGACGACGGTGACGCGTCCGCCGATCGGCGGGCCCTGGGTCTCGATCCGGCGCAGGGCGACCGTGCCCTGGTCGCCGTCGCGGCTGACCACCCAGACATGTTCGGCGCCGTCGCGTTCAAGGATGGCTGCCTGGGGCAGGACCAGCCGCGCGGCGGCGGCGCCGGCGGGACGCGCCCGCACCAGCGCGCCCAGGCGGAAATCGGCATCCTCGCCAAGCGCCAGATGGATGCGCCGGGTCCGGGTCGCGGCATCCGCCACCGGTTCGATCTGCGAGACCGTCGCCGGCAGGATGCGACCGGGGTCGTTTTCCGTCCAGACCTCATAGGGATCGCCCTGCCCCACGCGCGACAGCACGACATCGGGCAGGTCGATCACCGCCTCGATGCCGTCCTGGGTGGACAGCCGCAACACCGGCTCTCCGGCGCTGACCACGGCGCCGGCATTCACGAAAACCGCGCTGACCACCCCGTCGAAGGGCGCGCGCATCTCGGCGAAGCCTTCGGCGTCGCGGGCCTGGATCAGTTCGGATTGCGCCTGCTGCTCGGCGGCCTGCGCCGCGACCAGCGCGCGTTCGGCCTGTTCCAGCTGCGCGGTCGAGGCGACGTTGCGCCGGGCCAGGGCCCGCGTGCGCTCGGCCGTGGCCTGGGCGGTGCGCAGCTCTACCTGCGCCGCCTCGACCGCGGCCTGGGCGGCGCGGACATCGCCCTGCAGGTCGTCGGGATTGAGCGTGGCCAGCACGTCGCCCCGGCGGACGACATCGCCGACATCGGCATTGCGCGCCGTCACCCGGCCCAGGGTCTGGAAGCCCAGGGCGACCTCGATCCGGGCGGCGATCACGCCGGGGATGGAATGGCCGGCAGCCTGGGCATCGCTGACGAGGAGGCTGGCCACCGGGCGCGGGGCCGCGGCGGTCGCCTCCTGGGGTTTCTGCCAGGGCAGCGGGAAACCGGCCGCGCCGCCGGCAAGCGCGACCAGCACCAGCAGCGCCGGAATCAGGGCCTTGCGCATCATTCCTGCCTCGCTGCCGCATCCACGACCGCGCGGCCGGGGTAAAGCATCTGCGCCCCCGCCCCGACCACGGTCTGCCCAGGCTCCACCCCGGCGCCCAGGATCACCGTGCCATTGGCGAATCGCTCGATCCGGACCGGCGCCAGCGAGACGCGGTTGTCCGCCCCCACCAGCCAGACGGCCGGCTGGCCCTCCGCCGAGGTCAGCGCCGTCCAGGGCACGGCGATGCCGCTGCCCGCGGGGAAATGCACCGCCCCCCGCACCGCCGCGCCCAGCAGGCTGGCGGTGGGCGGAGCGTCCTCGATCTCGGCCCGCACCGTGACCGAACCGGTGGCGGGATCGACCAGCGGCGCGATCTCCGTCACATGCGCGGTCATGTGCAGATCGGGAAAATCGATGCCGGTCAGCGTCACCGGCGCGCCGATCGCACCCTGCAGCAGCGGCGAATCCGGGCTTTGGAACACCGCCTCGCGCCCGGTCGCCGAAGCCAGCGAGATCACCGCCTGCGCCGCTCCGACGATCTGCCCCGGCTCGGCCCGGCGCGCGGTGACGATGGCATCGGAGGGCGCGCGGATCACCGTATCCTCCAGCGCACGCTGGGCCTGGCCCAGGGCCGTGCGCGCCTGCGCCAGCCCGCCCCTGGCCGCGGACAGGGCCTGGCTTGCCGCATCCAGCGCAGCCCGTGTGCCCACGCCACGCTTCAGCATCGCATCGGCGCGCTGAAGCGCCTGGTCGGCCTGGGCCTCGGCCGCCTCGCCAGAGGCGACCGCCGCCTCGGCCACGCGCAGCGCCTGTTCCTGTTGCAAGGGATCGGTCCGGGCCAGCGGCTGGCCCCGGCTGACCCGATCGCCTTCGCGCACCAGCACTTCCACGACGCGGCCGCCCAGCCGAAAGCCGATATCGACGCTGTCCTTGGCATGGATGGTGCCGGTCAGGGCGGCGTCGAAGGTCAGCTCGGCTTGCTCGACCTGCACGAACTCCACGCGGAGCGGAGCCTGAGCCAGGACCGGCGAGGCCGCAAGAATCGCCAGGATCAGCCCAAGCAGGCGGAGCATCGCCCTGCTCCCATCTGGTTTGCTGTCCGTTTCCGGTCGGATGTTCAAGTTCGCAGCTCCTGGAATATCGGAACGACATGACCTTGCGAATGCGCCGGCCCCAGCTGGCGCGGAACGCGCGGTGAACGGTTTGTTATTGATAGCTTCGCACCAGCGCGGCCGCAATCATGCCCCAGCCGTCCACCACGACAAAGAAGGCCAGTTTGAAGGGCAAGGCCACCACCACCGGCGGCACCATCATCATGCCCATCGACATCAGCACAGCCGAGACCACGAGGTCGATGATGAGAAAGGGCAGCGCCACCAGGAAGCCGATCTCGAAGGCGCGCTGGATCTCGCTGAGCATGAAGGCGGGGATCAGCACCGACAGCCGGTCGGGCGATGCCTGTGGGTCGGGGGCAATCTCGGCCAGGGTGGCCAGCATCTCGGGGTCGGTGCGATGCTCCATGAAGCCGCGGAAGGGGACGATGCCGCGCTGGAACGCCTGCTCGACGGTGATCGCGCCGTCGCGCAGCGGTGCGCCCGCGACCTGCCAGGCCTCGGTCAGCACCGGGCTCATCACGAACCAGGTCAGGAACATGGCCAGGCTGACGATCAGCATGTTCGGCGGCGATTGCTGCAAGCCCAGCGACTGGCGCAGGATCGAGAGCACCGTCACGATGAAGGGAAAGCAGGTCACCATAATGGCGATGCCCGGCGCCAGAGACAGCGCCGTCATCACCGCCAGCAGCGTGATCGCATGCCGGCCGATGCCGCCGGCGACGGCTTCGAGGCCCGCCCCGTCGAGGCCCGCCCGGTCGATCAGCGGCAGATCCTGCGCCGCCGCGGCCTGCGGCAGCAGCAGCAGCAGGGCCGCAAGGACCGGGGCAAGGACAGGCACCAGCCTGATCACGATGCGCCTGCCGGGCCGAGGATGCGGACACAAAGCCGGTTGTCGGTCTCATCGCCCGAGACGAGTTCGCCCCGCGCGATGACCTTGTCGCCGACGCAGATCTCGACGCCGTCCGACATGTCCTGGTCCAGGGTCAGCACGTCGTCCGGCCGCAGGCGCGACAGCTCGGCGACGGTCAGTTGCGTGCCGCCCAGCCGGATGGCGATTTCCACCTGGATCTGGTCGGTGGCAATAAGGCTGGCAAGATCGTCCATGATCAGTCCCCGGTCTTGATGTCGTCGATGATGGCCTTCAGTTCCGCGCAAGCCGCCGCAGGATCGAAGAGGATCGTGCCCTGGCCCGCGACCAGCTCGACCATCTCCCGCCCCGGCGGCAGGTTCTCGATCCGCACCTGGGGAAACTGCCCGCGGCCCAGGCAGTCGGCAAGGTCGGGTTGCAGGTCTTGCGGGCAACGGACCACCAGCGCGCGGTCCGGCGCGTGTTCGACGATCCGCGCCACCTCATCGGCCAGGGCCAGCCGCAGCCGCTCCCTTTGCGAGCGCGGGCCAAGCACATCCACCAATGCATGCAGCACCGGCGCCAGCGCCTTGCGAAGCTCGGCGCGCAACGCGACCTCTTTTTCCTGGCCGATCCGCATGTCGCAGCGCAGGTCGGCCAGCGCCTGGGTCAGCGCATCCAAGCTGGCCTCGCGTCCCTCGGCCAAGCCCTTTTCATAACCGCATTGAAAGGCTTCCTCGCGCTCGGCCGCGGGTGCCAGCCCACCGGCACCCGCGGCGCCCAAGGAAAAGGAATCAAGCCGAAGCGCGGCGGGGCTCATAGCGCATCCTCACGTTTCTCGATCCAGCCCGACAGGATCTGCAGGCTTTCGTCCTTGCGCGATTTCATCAGATCCTTGAGCCGGGTGACCGGATCGCCGTCCTCTGCCCCCATGGGCGTAAAGTCGATCTCGGGCACGACATTGGCCTGGGACGGAGGAGGGCTGCCCTCGGCCCTGGCAACCGCAAGCGCCGCCGGAGGTTCGGAATGGTCCAGCATGGCCTGCGCCGGATGGCCCGCGGGCCTCGAGCGCAGCAGCGGACGCAGCAGGAAGGCCGCCAGCGCCAGCGCGAAAAGGCCGACCAGCGCGATGCGGATCAGCCCGTTCAGGTCCAGCCTGGACAGCAGGCCGCCGGTTCTGGCCAGGGTGCCCGCCTCGGAAAGCGAGGCGAAGGCCAGCGATTTCACCGTGATCGCATCGCCCCGCGCCTCGTCGAAGCCCACGGCCGAGGCGACGAGTTCGCGGATCGCCTGAAGCTCGGCCTCTTCTCGCGGCACCAGCATGGTTTCGCCATTGGCCTCGGTCCGGGCGGTGCCGTTTACCAGCACGGCGACGGTCAGGCGGCGGGTGGCGCCGGGCTGGCGTGTCACCTCGCGCGTGACCTTGCTGACCTCGAAATTCGAACGCTGGCGGGTTTCCGACCGCGAGGAGCGGCCTTGGTCGCCGGCATTCTCCTGGCCTTCGGGCAGGTTCGACGCGGCCGTAACCGCGCTCTGCTGCGCATTGCTGCTTTCATCGGCGCTTTCCTCGCTTTCCTGCGAGATCAGCGCACGCTCCTGCGGGTCGAAGCGTTGCTCGGTCAGGAACTCGGATTCGTTGACCACGTCCAGGTGCAGTTCGACGATGGCATTGCCATGGCCGACATGCGCGGCCAGGATGCGCTCGACATTGCGCTTCATCTCGGCCTCGCGGTCCTCGCCGGCGAAATCCTCGCCCGAGGAAATGACGCCGCGTTCGCTGTCGATCACCGCCACACGGTCCGCCGACATGCCCGGCACGCCCGAGGAGACCAGGAACTTCAGCGCCTTGGCCTGGCTGCGGTTGATCGGCGTGCCGTCGGTCGTCAGCGTGACCGAGGCGGTCGCCTCGGCCTCGCGCCGATAGCCGCGGCCCTGCGGCACGGCCAGGTGCACGCGCGCCGCCTTGACGTTCGGCAGGGCCAGGATGGTGCGCGCCAGCTCGCCCTCCTTGGCGCGCCAATAGGCAGCGTCGAACATCTGCGAGGTGGTGCCGAAACCCGACATGCCGTCCAGGATTTCATAGCCCTTGCCGCCGGCCGAGGGCAGCCCCTCGCCGGCCAGCATCATGCGCAATTCGTCGCGCCGGCTTTCCGCGACCCAGATCGAATCGCCCCGGATCTGGTAGGGGATGCCGGATTTCTCGACCGCGGCCATGACCGCGCCGGATTGCTGCGAATCCAGCCCCGAATACAGCAGCGCCATGCCGGGCCGGCTGGCCAGCCAGGAAAGCCCGGCAATGGCGGCAAAGGTGAACAGGAAGGCAGCCGCCAGCACGGCCCTTTGTCTTGCGCTTCTTTCGCGCCAGTAGTCCTGCAGCTTCAGCAAAACCGTCCCCTTCGAATCGCCGTTATCCTTGTCGCGACCTTCATGGCACGGGGGCGATTAAGAATTGGTTAGCCCGCGGGTGTTATCCAGTCCCCGGACGGACGGAGAATCACCATGACCGATGTCGCCGACATCAACGCGGAAGAAAAACCCGGCGGGGGGATCGGGCGCATCCTGCTGCCGCTGGGGTTGGCCCTGGTCCTGGGCGGGGCGGGCTTTGCCTCGACCTGGCTGGGATTCTGGTCGCCCCTGTCGCTTCTGGGGCCGAAGCCGGAAAAGGTGCAGACCATGACCGCGCCGGCCGTGGCCTTCGTCGATATTCCCCAGATCGTGCTGACGCTGGCCGGGCCACGGGGGCGGACGCTGGTGATGACGGTCAAGATCGAGACCGACCAGAACCGCCGCGCCGAGGTCGAGCACCTGATCCCGCGCCTGCTGGACAGCTTCAACGGCTTTCTCACCGACATCGACCCAGCCGCTTTCGAGAAACGCGGAATATTGGACATCGTCCGGGACGAGCTGGCGACGCGCGCCGTCTTCGTCCTGGGCAAGGAGGCGTTCACCGATGTCCTCATCACGGAGTTCAGGATCCAATGACGATTGCCCAGCTTTTACAAGTCGTTCTGATCACCTTTAGGATCGTCTGAACTACCGCTTCGGCTTCGCGGATTTTCGGGCAGAGGCGGTCTGACGAGGGCACGTCGACCGGGTATGCCGACGATTTCCGGGTATCGGCCCGTTCGAAGGGCCGGGATCGGCACCTGTGGGCAGACTCCACCTCATGCCAGCAGCCTTCGTCGGACGAGGAACAGGTTGCCGAGGGCGAACAGGGTGAAGAGCTGAGCACGGTTCTTTGCAAGCCCGCGGTAGCGGGTCTTGAGATACCCGAACTGCTGCTTGATTACCCGGAAGGGATGCTCGACCCGAGCGCGCACCCTGGCGATGACCCGGTTGATGTCCGCGTCGACGGGATGCAGCGCACCGCCCCTTGGCGCCTTGCGCATGACGCCCCAGAACTTGCCCGGCCCGGAGAACGCGGCCTCCCGCGCCGCGCTGACATAGCCCCTGTCCGCCCAGACTGATGTCTCCCCGCCGTGCAGGAGCGCGTCCCAGACCTGGCTGTCATGGACCTTCGCCGTCGTCGTCTCGAGGCTGTGCACGATGCCGCTGTCAGCATCGACGCCCACATGCGCCTTCATGCCGAAGTACCAGGTATTGCCCTTCTTCGTGGATGACATCTCGGGGTCGCGGGCCTTTGCCTCGTTCTTGGTCGACGAGGGCGCGTCGATGATGGTTGCGTCCACCAGTGTCCCGGAGCGCAGCGTGATCCCCTGATCGGCCAAATGGCTGTTCACCTCGGCGAACAGCTGCTCGGTCAGTCGGTGCTTCTCCAGCAGGTGGCGGAAGTTCAGGATCGTGGTCTCGTCGGGGATCCGATCGTCGCCAAGCTCGATGCCCGCGAACTGCCGCATGGCGTCGCTGTCATACAGTATCTCCTCGGCCAGCGGATCGCTCAGGGCGTACCACTGCTGCAGGAAGTAGACCCGCAGCATCGTCTCCAGCGGCATCGGGGGTCGCCCGCCCTTCGGCCCAGCCTTGGGGTAGTGCGGCTCGATCAGTGAAAGGAGGCGGCTCCACGGCACCACAGCCTCCATCTCGGCGAGGAACTTCTCCCGCCGCGTCTGCTTCTTCTTCATCGATTGGCGGAGGCCGGGAAAGGCAGGCTGCTTGGGCATCGGGGCGCATCCTCTGGTGTCCCGCCCAGTCTACCTCAAGGCGCGCGAGGCGCGAGGTTTTTCAGACCTTCCTTTACCATCGGGCTGTCGGCATTCTGCTTCATGCTGGCCCGCCGGCTGCGCAAGCTGAACGACCTGGAGACCGGCCTGGGCGGCGCCATCGCCGTCATGACCAGCGAGATCGGCCGGCTGGAGAAATCCATCCTGCTGGCCAAGGCCGAGGCCACCGCAGCGACCCAGGCCCTGGCCGAGGAGATCGAACGCGCCAAACAGGAGCGCGCCTTCTGGATGCTGCAACAGAAATTCGCCGAGCCCGGCCCGCAGCGGTCAAACCGGCTGCAACGCCGCCGCCGGCGCGAAGGGGCGGTGGTGGATGCGTAGGCCGGTCCTGTCGATCCTGGGCGGCGTGATGATCCTGGCCGCGGCCGGCCAGGCGGCGATGCTGATGGATGGGCTGTCGCGGCTGTCGGCCCATGCCGTGCCGTCCGAGCTGATGGCCGGCTGCTCCGATGTCCCCGAGGCGGTGGCCCTGGCCGAGACGCTGCGCGAGCGCGCCCTGCGCATCGACCGCTACATGCAGGACATCGAGCGGCGCAAGGCCGAGATCGGCGCGGCCGAAAAGCGGCTGACCGAGCGGCTGGTCGAGCTGCGCAAGATTAGGCAGCAGATCGCCCAGAACAGCCGCGGCCAAAGCCAGGCGCAGACCGAGGACATCGCGCGGCTGATCGCGGTCTACGACCAGATGAAGCCGGAACAGGCGGCCATGGTCCTGTCGAACCTGCCGCCGGATTTCGCCGCGCAGATCCTGGCCCGCGTCCAGCCGGAAACCGGTGCCCGCATCATGGCCTCGGTCGAGCCGGGCCATGCCGCGGTCCTGACCTCATACATGGGCGCCCTGCGGGCCGCCGGGAAGTAGGTGAACAGATGTTCGGCATGATCGGCATTGTCGTGACCTTCGCGATGGTCTTCGGCGGCTATCTCCTGGCCGGCGGAAAGCTGGGGGTCATCCTGCATTCGCTGCCCTTCGAGATGATGATGATCGGCGGGGCGGCGATCGGCTCGTTCCTGCTGTCGAACGAGACGGCGGTGATCAAGCAGGCGCTGGGCGGCATCGGCCGCTCGCTCAAGGGGCCGCGCTGGCATGAATCCGACGTGCAGGACGTGTTGTGCCTGCTGTTCCAGCTGCTGCGGATCGCCCGCGCCAGCCCTGTCGAGCTGGAGGAGCATATCGAGAGCCCCGGCGCCTCGCCGATCTTCCAGGCCTATCCGCGGATCCTGGCCGACGAGCATGTGGTGACGCTGATCGCCGACACGCTGCGATCCGCCAGCCTGAACTACGACGACCCCTATCAGGTCGAGGAGATGCTGTCGCAACGCATCGGCCTGATGAACGAGGAATCCATGCACGCGCCCCACGCCTTGCAGAACATGGCCGACGCGCTGCCGGCGCTAGGGATCGTCGCCGCCGTCCTGGGCGTGATCAAGACCATGAGCTCGATCGACCAGCCGCCCGAGGTGCTGGGCAAGATGATCGGCGGGGCCCTGGTCGGCACGTTCCTGGGCGTGTTCCTGGCCTATGCGCTCGTCGCGCCCTTCGCCCAGCGGCTCGGGGCGGTGACCAAGCAGGACCAGGCCTTCTACGACGTGATCAAATCGGTGCTGATCGCCGGCCTGCACCAGCATGCGACCAATCTTTGCGTCGAGGTGGGCCGGCAATCCGCGCCCGAACATGTCCGCCCCTCGTTCGGCGATGTCGAGAACGCGCTGCGCGAACTGAAGAGGGCATCGTGATCGCAATGCTGATCCTGGCCGCGGCATTCGCCGCCGAGCCCGTCCCGGCCGGGCTACCGACCCGCGACGGCCTGATCCGCGAGGCGACCGACCGGCTGCTTTACGGCGAGCAGCTGCCGGCGGACATGGGCGACCGGCTGATGCGGCTTTCGCCCGCGGACCGGATTGAGGTCCTGATCTTTCTCAGGCGGTCGGGCATGCTGGCCGGACCGGCCTGGAGCATCGAGCGCCTGCTTGAGCCCGCCAGACCCCAGGGAGCCCAGGAATGAGCATTGCCGAGACAGGCGCAGGCACGGGCTGGGCCGCCCGGCCGCTGATCATCACCGGGGTCTTGCTGCTGATCGTGCTGTCCATGGTCATCCCCATGCCGGCGCGGCTGCTGGACCTGGGAATCGCGCTCTCCATCGCCAGCGCGACGCTGATCCTGGTCATGGCCTCGCTGGTGGAGAAGCCCACCGATTTCCAAGCCTTCCCGGTCCTGCTGCTGGTCTCGCTGCTGATCCGGCTGTCGCTCAACATCTCGTCGACCCGGCTGATCCTGACCGACGGACAAAGCGGCACCGCCGCCGCCGGCCACGTAATCCAGGCCTTTGCCGAATTCGTCGCCGGCGGCTCGCTCCTGGTGGGGCTGACGGTCTTTGCTGTGATCACGGTGGTGAACTTCATGGTCATCACCAAGGGGTCGGGGCGCATGGCCGAGGTCTCGGCCCGCTTCGCGCTGGATTCGCTGCCCGGCAAGCAGCTGGCCATCGACGGCGACCTGAACTCGGGCGCCATCGACCATGACGAGGCCAAGCGCCGCCGCGCCCGCGAACAGCGCGAGATCAGCTTCTTCGGCTCGCTCGACGGCGCGTCGAAATTCGTCAAGGGCGATGCCATCGCCGGCCTGGTCATCACGCTGATCAACCTGTTCGTCGGCCTGGCCGCGGGCGTGCTTTTGCACGGCATGCCCCTGGGCGAGGCGATGAGCACCTATTCCAAGCTGACCATCGGCGACGGGCTGGTCAGCCAGGTTCCGGCGCTGATCACCTCGATGGCCGCGGCTCTGCTGCTGTCGCGCGGCGGCGCCACCGAGACGACGGCAGACCTGCTGTCGCAGCAATTCCTCAGCAACTGGCAGGTTCCCTTCATCAGCGCGGCGGGGATGCTGGTCATCGGCCTGGTCCCCGGCATGCCGACGCCGGTGTTCTTCGGCCTGGCGGCGGTGCTGGGCACGACGGCCTAGTTCATCCGCACCCGCCAGGACCGGCCGGCCCCCAGGGTAGCGCCGGACAAGCCCCGGAGCGCAGCGCCCGCGCCGACCCGCATCGGCGACGTGCTGGACACCGACGAGATCTGCGTCGAGATCGGCGCGGGCCTGATCGTCAGCGCGCTGGACCCGGCGCGCGGGCTGGGCCAGCGCATCACCAACCTGCGGCTGCATGTCGCCCGCGCCTACGGGCTGATCCTGCCCGATGTCCGCATCACCGACGGCACCGGCTTCCAGGACGGCGAATATGTCATCCGCCTGCACGGGGTGGTGCGCGGCAAGGGCGTCCTGCGGCCGCAGGGCGTGTTGGCGCTGGGCGCGGAATCCACGCTCGAGGGGCTTGCGGGCGAAAGCGTGCGCGAACCGGTCTACGGCAGCGCCGCGCGCTGGATCGCGCCGGAATGGCAGGACGAGGCGGCGATCGCAGGCGCCACGGTCGTCACCCCGATGGAGGTGCTGTCCACGCATCTGATGGAGGTGGTCAAGACCAACCTGCCCGCGCTTCTGACCCTGTCCTCGATGCAACGCATGATCCGCGAGCTGTGCGGCGTGTCGGACGAGCATCGCGCCCAGGTCAACCAGCGCTTCTTCGACAGCATGGTGCCCGACAAGGTGTCGCCCGAGATGCTGCTGGCCGTGCTGCGCGGTCTGCTGGAGGAACGCATCTCGGTCCGCAACCTGGTTCTCATCACCGACGCGGTTCACGAATCGCGCAACGCCGCCTCGCCCGAGGCCGTCTATGAACAGGTCCGCAAGCGGCTGCGCGGCCAGATCACCGAACAGTTCCTGGATCAGGACGGTTATCTGGGGTTGCTGCAACTGCATCCGCAATGGGAGGCCGAGATCGCCCGCAACGAGGCCGAAGGCGCCAGGGCCGGGACCAATGCCGTCCCGCAGATCCAGAAACGCCTGGCCGAAGCCGTGCAGGCCACCCTGGCCGAGCTGCCGCCCGGCCTGGAGGTGGTGCTTGCCGTGCCCGACCATCGCCGGCGCCTGGTGCGGATGATGCTGACCTCGGCCGGGATCGCGACACCGGTGCTGGGGCTGGACGAGATCGACCCCGCCGCGCAGATCCGGCTGCGGGGGACGGTGGCGCCATGACGCAATTCCTGGCCGATCCGCGCCTGGCGGCCATGCTGGCCGCGCTGATGCTGACCTATTGCCGGGTGCAGGCCTGTTTCGCGATGCTGCCGGTCTTCTCGGAGCGCGCCCTGCCGGTGCGGGTGCGCACCGCGCTGGCCATGGCGGTCACGCCCCTGCTGGCGGAGAGCGCGCGGCCCCTGGGGGACATCGGCAGCCTGCTGCACCTGGCCGCCCTGGCCGGGGCCGAGATCCTGACCGGGCTGGTTCTGGGCGGGCTGGTGCGGCTCTTCGCGGTTGCGCTGGACATCGCGGCGACGGCCATGGCCGCGACCGCATCGCTGTCGCAGCTGATCGGCGCCGCCAACGAATATTCCCCGCATCCGATCGGCAACCTGCTGCACCTGGCGGGCCTCGCCCTGCTGATGGCCCTGGGCTTTCCGATCCTCGCCTTCGATCTCTTGCGCGAAAGCCTGGTGCTGCGGCCTCTGGGCGACTGGCCGCAGGTCTCCGAGGTGCTGTCCAGCGCCGTCGCGCTGGTCCGGCAGGGGTTCGTCCTGGCCATGCTGTTGGCGGCCCCGTTCATCCTGGGCGGATTCCTGTTCCAGGTGCTGTCGGGCATGATCAGCAAGGTCATGCCCACGCTGCCGGTCGTCTTCATCGTCGCCCCCGGCGCGATTCTGCTGGCCCTGCTGGCGCTGGTCGTGCTGGCGCCCTCGATCCTGCCGATCTGGGCCGACGCGGTCCTTGGCAAGATGGGAACGCTGCTGCGATGAGCCGGGAAAGCAACGACGACAAGCAGTTCGACGCCTCGGAAAGCAAGCTGCGCAAGGCACAGCAGGAGGGCGATGTCCCGCGCTCGGCCGAGCTGCAATCGGCGCTGATGTATCTGGGCTTCTGGTTCGCGGCGCTGTTCGCCACCGCCTGGGCCGCGCCGGCCTGGATCGGCATGGCCGCGCGCGCGCTTGGCGCCGAGCCCTGGCCCGAGGGCGCGGGCCGCGCCGTCACCGACCTGGCCCGCGCGCTGGCGGGACAGGCCGGGCTGGCGACCCTGGCCGGGGTCGCGATCATGGCCTTGCCGATCCTGCTGGGCATGGTGGCCCAGGGCTCGGTCGTACTGACGCCCAAGAAGCTGCTGCCGGATTTCAAACGCATCAACCCGGTCAGGAATGCCGGCCAGAAATTCGGCAAGAGCGGGCTGGTGGGTTTTGCCATATCGCTGGGCAAGGCGCTGCTGGTCGGGGTGGGCGGCTGGTTCCTTTACGCCTCGCTCCTGTCCTGGCTGATGGCCTCGGGCGGCATGCAGGATCTACAATGGATCGAGGGGCTGGGCCTGATCCTGCGCCGGGCGGTGCTCTTGGCGCTGGGGATCGGCGCGGTTTTCGCCGTCATCGACCTGATCTGGAAGCGCCTGGAATATCTCAGGCGGCACCGCATGTCCCGCCAGGAAATGCAGGACGAGCACAAGGAGAATGAGGGCGACCCGCACCTGAAGGCCGCGCGCCGGCAGAAGGGCATGGACATCGTGCTCAGCACCATGCTGGCCGATGTCGAAAAGGCCGATGTGATCATCGTCAACCCGACGCATTTCGCCGTGGCGCTGGAATGGAAGCGCGGCAGCGGCCGGGCGCCGGTCTGCCTGGCGAAAGGCGTGGACGAGGTCGCCCGCCGCATCCGCGAGCGCGCGCAGGAACACCAGGTGCCGGTCTGGTCGGACCCGCCTTGCGCCCGCGCATTGCATGCCACGGTCGAGATCGGGTGCGAGATCAGGCCCGAGCATTTCGCCCCGGTCGCCGCCGCGATCCGCTTTGCCGAGGCCATGCGCAAGAAGGCGCGCGAGGGCTGGGGCAGCGCCCCCCGCCGCCGGGAGGAAGGATGAGACAGGGCCGCGATGCGCTGGCCGGGCTTGAGCGGATCGCCCGGCTCAAGGCGGATATGGAGATGCGCCGCCTGGCCGCCTTTCGCGCCCATGTCGAGGCGATCCGCCACCAGATCGACCGGCTGGAGGCCGAGCTTCAGGCGATCTATCGCACCGACCAGCCGTTTTCCGTGGCCGAGGCGCGGCTGACCAACCTGCTGGCGCGGGAACGCAGCCGGGCGCTGCTGGCCGCCGAGGAAGAGCTTGCCCGGATCCTGCCCGGCTATGAACAGGCCCGGCAGGCGGCGGCGCGCGAATTCGGCCGCGGCGAGGCGGTGCAGGCGCTGCGAAAGGACCTGGTCGCGCGGGCGCGGCGCGACAGGGCGCGGCGGGGCAGCGGATGACGGCACGGGCCTGCGACAAAACGCCGCTTGCCCGGCAAGGCGGAGGGCAGAGACCCGCCCTGGCCGGCAGGCCGCCACGGCCGGAGGCAAGCGCGCCCAGGTCGGCCCGGTCCCGGCCGGTCAAGCGTCCCGCCTTGCCCGACGGCCGGCCGGGCCGCGGCGGCGACCCTGGCCGGTACCGGAGCCCCGCGCAGGCGAATCACGCCAAGCGGGCACGGCACCTGAGAATTTTTCTCGCCGCCGCGGCCTTCCCATCCTGCCGGCGCACAGCGATGCGGGCCGGAAAAGAATGCGCCGCTTCTTCAGGTTTTTGCCGCCCGCGTCACAAGGCCCCCGGCAAAGGCGATTCGTTATTGATCCAAGGGGAATGCTGGGCCAATCAGGCCACACTTTTAGACATATTGCGCTTCACCGCGCAGAACCTTTGCAACGAATCCGGTTTGCCCTTATGAACGGGAAGGCTCGATTTGCGTCGGCGTTACGGTGTCTGAGTTCCGTTCTGCGGAACACGCAGGGCAAGTTAAGGAGTAATCAGGGGGTTCTTGCGGATGCCTAAGGCTCTTCCGGTAACGCGTGGTCGCAAATTCTTGCAGGTGCTGGAAGGCGCCCGGACCATTTTCCTGCGCGATGGATTCGAAGGGGCGAGTGTCGATGACATCGCCCGCGAGGCAGCTGTGTCCAAGGCGACGCTTTACAGCTATTTTCCCGACAAGCGCGTGATGTTCATGGAAGTTTTCTGCAACGAGCTTGCCCGCGAGGCAGCCGATGCCAGCGCCCTGATCGAGGTCGAACTGCCGGTCGAGCAGGTCCTGCCCTTCATCGTGCAGATCATCTCGGCGCATATGATCTCGGAATTCGGGCTGCGCATCTTCCGCGTCAGCGTGGGCGAGGCCGAGCGTTTCCCCTCGCTCGCGCAGGAATATTACGAATCGGGGCCGGCGCTTCTGCGCCAGCAGCTGATCGCCTACCTGGAGCGTTGCGTCCAGCGTGGCGAATTGCGCATTCCCGACCTGGAACTGGCCGCCGACCAGCTGATCGAACTGGCCGGGGTCACGATCCACGACCGCGCCCTGTTCCTGGGACCGCAATCGGTGGACAAGGAGCTTTTGCGCAAGGTGAACCGCAGTGCGGTGGCCATGTTCCTGGCCTGCTATGGCAATGGCCGGAACGCGCTGGCCGAAGCGGCCGAATAGGCCGCGGCTCACGCGGTTTCGCGGCAACGCCGCGCCCTATTCGTCAAGGCGCCGCTTCTCATTCTCACGCCGCGCCCTTATGCTGCCGCGCCAGGAATTCCCTTACTGGATGATTGCCGATGACCCGAGCCCTGATCGCGCTTCTTGCCCTTGCCCCCCTGGCCGCCTGCGCCCCGGCCTATGCGCCGGCGCCCGAGCCGGTTCCGGCCGTCGCGCCGCTGCCGCCCGTGCCGGTGGCCGGTGTCAGCGGGCTGGAATCGCGCGAACCCGACGCCTGCCATGCCAAGAACTATGTCTCGGCCCTGGGCCAGCCCGGCAGCATCATCCCGACCCTGGGCGTGACCCGCGACTATCGCGTCGTCGAATATCGCGGCATCGAGCCGCAGGAATACGACCCGCTGCGCATCGTCTTCCGGCTGGATGCGGCCGGCAATATCTACAACATCGATTGCGGCTGACGATGCGGGGGATCGGCCGCTTCCTGCTGCTGGCGCCGCTTTGCGCGCTGGCTGCCTGTGTCGCGGCCCCGCCCCCGGCGCAGCCGCCGGGGCCAGAGGCTGACAGCTGCAACGCCGCGCCGTTCCGCGGCCTGGTCGGCCAGCCGCGCGCGGTGCTGGACAGGATGATCCTGCCCGCCGGCACCCGCATCATCGGCCCGCGCGATGCGGTGACGATGGACTACCGCGCCGACCGGATGAACTTCGAGATCGGCGAGAACGGCCGGATCGCCAAGATCGGCTGTTATTGACACGCATGGCGGCGGCGGGCGAGCCCGCCGCGTCCCCATGCGGCGAGCTTGCGGCATGACGCCGCCGCAGGCCCTGGGCCCCCTTGGGTGGGGCGCACGCCGTATGCCCCGGCCGCCGGCTCTGCCGGGCCGCGCCTTCGGCGACATACGTCAGGATATGGGACCGGCCAGTCCGGTCGTGCCGCGCCGGGCTTGACCCATTCCGAATGCGCGGCCGATCCGGCAAGGGCCGTGCCTTGCCCCGCGCCATGCCCAGGATCGCGGCTATGGACCGGGCGGGGCGGATGTTCTAGACATTTTCCGGGGCAAGCAGGCGGCCGGGCGCCGGCCCAAGGGGGGAGCTGGGGAATTGGCCACGCTGAAGGATGTCGCGCGGGCCGCCGGGCTGTCGGTCACGCAGACCAGCCGGGCGCTGAACGACCATTCCGACGTGAACGAGACGACGCGCAAGCGGGTCAAGGCCGTGGCGCGGTCGCTGAACTATCAGGCCAATATCTCGGCGCGCAAGCTGGTGACCGGGCGTTCGGGCATGGTGGCGCTGGTGGTGCCGCAATCGACCAACCTGGCCGAGGACGGGCTGTTCATCGAGGGCGTCGCCGGGCTTTCGGCGCAGTTCTCGGGTCGCGGCATGCAATTCGTGCTGCATGTCACCCGCCCGCAAGAGCCGATCATCGAGGTCTACAAGCGCCTGATCGGCAACGGGGTTCTGGACGGTTTCGTGCTGTTCAGCCCCTCGGACGACGACCCGCGCGTGGCCTTCCTGCGGGAAAACGCCATCCCCTTCGTCGTGCATGGCCGCATCGGCCCCGCGCCCGATCACGCCTATTTCGACATCGAGAACGAGGGCATCCTCTACCAGATGGCCAGCCACCTGACCGGGCTGGGCCACCGGCGCATCGCGCTGATCAACGGCCGGCAGGGGCTGAGCTTCGCCTCGGCCCGGCTGCGCGGCTATCGCCGGGCGCTGGAGGAGGCCGGCATCGCCTTCGACCCGGCGCTGACCCGGCACGGCGAGATGACCGAGGCGCTGGGGCTGGTCTCGACCGTCGAGATGTTCCGCCTGGGCGGCCCGCGGCCCACCGCGATCATCTGCAGCCATGTCCATATCGCCAAGGGGGTCTACAAGGCACTGGAGGCGCTGGAGCTGTCGATCCCCGGCGACGTCTCGGTGATGGCGCATGACGACCACATGCCGGCGCTGCGCGCCTCGGCCTTCTTTCCGGCGCTCAGCGTGACCAAGGCGCCGCTGCGCGACAGCTGGGAGCCGCTGGCCGATTGCCTGGCCGGCCTGCTGGAGGGCCGGCCGCTGAAGGAATTGCAGCGCGTCGGCCCGCATGAGCTGATCATCCGCAACTCGACCGGCGCGGCGCCGGAATGAACCGCCAAGGACAGACCATGACCCTTCCCGACCGCACCGCGATCGAGGCGATGGATGCGCAAGACCCGCTGCGCCACCTGCGCGACGCCTTCATCCTGTCCCCGGACGAGGTCTATCTGGACGGCAATTCCCTGGGGGTGCCGACCCGCGCCGCGCAGGAGGAACTGCTGCGCGCCGCCCGCGACGAATGGGCCGGCCAGCTGATCCGCAGCTGGAACGGCGCCGGCTGGTTCGACCTGCCCATCGAGCTGGGCGACCGCATCGGCCGGCTGATCGGCGCGGCGCCGGGGCAGGTGGTGGTGGCCGACACCACCTCGGTCAACATCTACAAGGCGCTGCATGCCGCCATGGCGCTGCGGCCGGGGCGCCGCACCATCGTCGCGGAAAGCGGCAGCTTCCCGACCGATCTCTATATCGCCGAGGGCGTGGTCTCGACCCTGCCCGGCGCGCGGCTGCGGCTGGAGGGCGTGGACGGCCCGGCCATCGAAGACATGCTGGACGCCGATGTCGCGGCGGTGCTGGTCAACCATGTGAACTACAAGACCGGCGCATTGCGCGACATGGCGGCGCTGACCGCGCGCATCCAGGCGGCGGGCGCCATCGCTGTCTGGGATCTGTGCCATTCGGCCGGGGCGCTGCCGGTCGAGCTGGACGCTGCCGGGGCGGATTTCGCCGTAGGCTGCACCTATAAATACCTGAACGGCGGGCCGGGCGCGCCGGCCTTTATCTATGTCGCGCGCCGGCATCAGGGGCAGGCGCGCCAGCCGCTCAGCGGCTGGTGGGGCCATGCCCGGCCCTTTGCCTTCGAGACCGGCTACGAGGGCGACCCCGGCATCCGCCGCTTTCAATGCGGCACCCAGCCGATCCTGTCGATGCGGGCGCTGAAAGGCGCGCTGGCGATCTGGGACGGGGTGGACATGGCGGCGCTGCGGGCGAAAAGCCTGGCCCTGACCGAGCTGTTCATCCAGCTGGTCGAGGCGCGCTGCGCCGGGCTGGGGCTAAGGCTGGAAAGCCCGCGCGAGCCCGCCCGCCGCGGCAGCCAGGTCGCCTTCGGCCACGACCATGCCTGGCCGGTGATGCAGGCGCTGATCGCGCGCGGGGTGATCGGCGATTTCCGCGCGCCCTCGACGCTGCGCTTCGGCTTTGCGCCGCTCTACCTGCGCCATGTCGACGTGCTGCGCGCGGTCGAGGCGCTGGAGGAGGTTCTGAAAAGCGCAAGCTGGAAAGACCCGCGCTTTGCCCGGCCCGCCGCCGTGACCTGAAAGAGGGCTTGCGCCCACGCCGCAGGGCACGGGCGCGCGGGACGGCCTAGTTCAGGTATTTCTCGGGATCGACACTGTCGAAGCCGTTGCGCACCTCGAAATGCACGACGCCCTGGCTGCGGGTCTTGCCCAGCGGGGTGCCGGCACTGACGCTTTGCCCCTTGGTCACGGCGACATCCTCAAGCCCGGCATAGACGGTCATCAGGTTGCCCTCGTGGCGGATGACGATGATCGGCACCTGGTCGGTGTCGCGGGTGATCGCGGCAACGGTGCCGCTGCCGGCGGCGGAAACCGGGCTGCCGGGGGCCGCGGAAATGTCGATGCCGTCGTTCTTGCCCTTCTGGTAGGTGCGGATGATGGCGCCGTTGGCGGGCATGCGGAACTTGCCGCTGCCCGAGGCGGCGGTGCGGGTCTTGCCCAGGTCGGGGCCGGCCGGCTTGTTCACCGCACTGGCGGCGGGCTGGGTACGCTCGTTCGGCAGGGGCTCGGCCGAGGAAGGCGGGCGCGGCGTCGGGCTGCCGGTTCCGGGCGCGGTGACGACTGCCGTGGCGGGGCGGCTTTGCCCGGCCACGGGGATCAGCAGGCGCTGGCCGATGCGCAGGGTCATGTCCTGCCGCAGCCCGTTCCACTGCGCCAGGTCGTTGACCGAGACATTGTATTTGCGCGCGATGGACCAGGCCGTCTCGCCGGCCGCGACGACATGCTGCTTGGGCTGACTTGCCGCCGGCAGGGTCTGCGCGGTCACGGCCCCCGCCCCCGCGGCCGGGGGCACCTCCGGCTGCCGGACGCCCTGGCCGGCAAAGGGATCGCTGACCTGCCCGGTCGAGGAGACGATGGGCGCCGCCGCAGGCGCCCCGGCAGCCACGCGGCGCGGCAGGGCGACCACCGCGCCGGGATTCAGCACGGTATTGGCCTCGATGGCATTGTACCTGGCCAGCTCGGCCGCGTTCAGCCCCAGCCGGGCGGCAATGGTGGCCACCGTATCGCCCTGCCGCGCGATGGCGACCTGGTAGCCGGGATAGGAGATCACGCCGCGCTGGTCCGGCGCCGGGCGGGGCTGGGCGCGCGCGGCCGCGCCGGCAGTTTCCAGCCCGCCCCGGCCCCAGCGCCGCAGGTCGGGGTCGAAATTGCTGAAATCCAGGCCACCCTGCGGCCCGCAGGACGCCAGCGCCATCGCAGCGCCGGCGAGCATCGCCAACTGCCTGATCTTGATCATCTGCCCGTTCCTCACTCTGGACGGCCGGGGGTCATGTCTGTCCCAACCCCTCGACCAGCGGCACGAAGCGCACCTGCCGCAATTCGTCATAGTCAAAGCCGCTTTCGCCGCGCCGCACGCGGATCAGGGTCTGGACCGCATCCGACTGCCCGACCGGCACCACCATGATACCGCCGATCTTCAACTGCGCCAAGAGCGGGCCCGGCGGATCCTCGGCCGCCGCCGTCACCATGATGCGATCGAAGGGCGCCTGCTCGGGCAGCCCGCGCGAGCCGTCGGCGACCAGGGCGGTGATGTTGGGCAGGCCCAGGTGGCGAAACAGCGCCTCGGCCTCGGCCACCAGCCGGCGGTGGCGGTCGATGGTATAGACCCGGCGGCACAAGAGCGACAGCACCGCCGCCTGGTAGCCCGAGCCGGTGCCGATCTCCAGCACCTTGTCGCGCGGCCCCACCTCCAGCGCCTGGGTCATCAGTCCCACGACCGAGGGCTGGCTGATGGTCTGGCCGCAGGGAATGGGCAAGGGCGTGTCGTCATAGGCGCGATCCTCGAAATGGCCGCGCACGAACTCGCCGCGGTCGATGCGCTCCATCGCCTCCAGCACGCGCGGATCGGTGACCCCGCGCTGCCGCAGCGCGAACAGGAAGCGCATCTTGCGTTCGGCAGTCTCGGGATCGTCGCCCATGCCTGGTTCAGCCCTCCTCCAGCACGCCGCGCAATTCGGCCAGGGTCTTGTGGCAGGTCAGGTCCGGCCGCATCGGCGTCAGCGAGATATAGTCGCGCATATTCGCGTCCACGTCACTCTCCGGCGTGGCCTCGGCGGTCTGCGAGCCGCCCAGCACCCACAGGAAGCGCCGGCCGTTCGGCGCGTGATAGGGCTCGACCTCGAAGCGCACGCCCTGGCGGCGGCCCTGCGGCGCGACCCGCGTGCCCTTGACCGAACCCGCGTCGCAGGGCGGGAAGTTGATGTTGTAGAACAGCCGGAAATCCTCGTCCGAGGTCCAGTCGCCATAGTCCAGCAATTGCCGGATCAGCCGCGGCCCATGCGCCCGCGCCGCCTGGAACGGATCGTCCAGAACCGCGGTGCGGCTGCCCATGTATTGCGACAGGGCGATGGCGGGCAGGCCCTGCAACGCCGCCTCCATCGCGCCGCCCACGGTGCCGGAATACATCACGTTCTCGCCCGAGTTATTGCCGCGGTTCACGCCCGACAGCACCAGGTCGGGCGGATTGTCCCGCATCACGTCGGCGATGGCGGCAAGGACGCAATCGGCCGGCGTGCCCTCGGCGGCAAAGCGGCGCGGGCCCAGTTCGGCGATCAAGGTCGGATGGACATAGCTGATGCAATGGGCGACGCCCGATTGCTCGAAGGCGGGGGCGACGGTCCAGACCTCGCCGCCCGGTCCGGCGACCTCGGTCGCGATCGCCTCCAGCGTCTCGAGCCCCGGAGCGTTGATGCCGTCGTCATTGGTGATCAGAATGCGCATGGTCTTTCCTGTCCGGCCGCCGCGCCGGGCCGCTGTCCACGCCGCCCGCGTCCCTCGCCGCCATATCTGCCCGTCACATCTGCTTTATCCGCGCCACAGGCTTGCGACAACCCGCGCGAAAGGCCATGGAAGCGTTTGACGCAGGGCTGTTGCCGGGGCAGCATCGGGACAAGGCAATAAGCCGGGCAGGACATGCAGATCTATCTTCCCATCGCCGAGGTGGCGGTCAATGCGCTGGTGCTGATCGGCCTGGGCGGCATCGTCGGGCTGATGTCGGGCCTGTTCGGCGTCGGCGGCGGCTTCCTGATCACGCCCCTGCTGTTCTTCATCGGCATTCCGCCGGCCATCGCGGTGGCGACCGGCGCCAACCAGGTCGTGGCCTCGTCCTTTTCCGGCGTGCTGGCGCATGTCAAGCGCAAGACGGTGGATTTCCGCATGGGCTGGGTCTTGCTGGCCGGCGGCCTGGTCGGTTCCTCGGCCGGGGTGCTGCTGTTCAACATGCTGTCGCGGCTGGGCCAGGTCGATCTGGTGGTGCAGCTTTGCTATGTCGTCTTCCTGGGGCTGATCGGCGCGATGATGCTGCAGGAAAGCCTGCGCGCGCTGCACCGCGCGCGCCGCAGCGGGCCGATCAAGCCGATGCGCCGCCACCAGCACGGCTGGGTGCACAAATGGCCCTGGAAGATGAAGTTCCGCGCCTCGGGGCTTTACATCAGCTCGATCCCGGTGCTGCTGGTCGGCGCCGCGGTGGGCGTGCTGGGCGCGATCATGGGCGTCGGCGGCGGCTTCATCATGGTGCCGGCGATGATCTACCTGCTGGGCATGCCGACCAAGGTCGTCATCGGCACCTCGCTGTTCCAGATCACCTTCCTGTCGGCCTATACCACGCTGATGCACGCCGTGTCCTCGAACACGGTGGACGTGATGCTGGCGGTGCTGCTGATCGTCGGCGGCGTGACCGGGGCGCAGATCGGCACCCACCTGGGCGCCCGGCTGCGGGCCGAACAGCTGCGCATCCTGCTGGCACTTCTGGTGCTGGGGGTCTGCGGCAAGCTAGCGCTGGACCTGTTCCTGCGCCCGGACGAGCTTTACTCGATCACGCCGGGGATCTTGCGATGATCCGGCATGCGCTTTTCGCCGTCCTGGCGCCGGTCCTGCTGGCGCTGCCGGCGAATGCGCAGCCGGCTATCCCCGAACAGCCGCCCGAGCAGATCGTCGCCGGGCTGTCGCGGGACGACGTGGACATCACCACCAGCTTCGACGGTTCCGAGATCATCATCTACGGCGCCATCAAGCGCGAGACGCGGATCCCGGCGGGCGAGCCGCTGGACGTAATCGTCACGCTGGAGGGGCCGGCCCAGGCGCTGACCGTGCGCCACAAGGAACGCCGGCTGGGCATCTGGGTCAATACCGGCCGGGTCAGCATCGGCTCGGCCCCCAGCTTCTACGTGGTGGCGACGACGCGGCCCCTGCACCTGATCCTGCCCGCGGCCGAGGACCAGCGCCACCGCATCTCGATCCCGCTGGCGATGCGCGCCTTTGCCGGGCCGATGGAGGTCGAGGATGCCGTGCCCTATACCGAGGCGCTGATCCGCCTGCGCCGCGCCGCCGACGTCTACCGCCAGGACGACGGCGCCGTGCGGCTGGCCGAGGAGACGCTGTTTCGCGCCGATGTCCGCCTGCCTGCCAACCTGGTCGAGGGCGTCTACAGCACCCGCATCTTCCTGTTGCGCCAGGGCCGGGTCATCGACACCTTCCGCGCGCCCATCGAGGTGCGCAAGGTCGGGCTGGAACGCTGGCTCTATCGCCTGGCGCTGGAGCAACCCTTCATCTACGGCATCATGTCGCTGGCCATCGCGGTGGCGGCGGGCTGGGGCGCCTCGGCCGCGTTCCGGCTGGTCAAGCGTCCCTGACCGCGCCGCGGCGGAACGGCCCCATCTCGGCCAGGATCGCCATTTCCTCGCCCACCGCCTCGCGTTCGCGTTCCAGGTAATCGGCGATGGCCTTGCGAAAGCCGCGGTCGGCGACCCAATGCAGCGAATGGGTCTGGCTGGGCATATAGCCGCGCATCAGCTTGTGTTCGCCCTGCGCGCCCGCCTCGACGCGGGACAGGCCATGGGCGATGGCCCAGTCGATGGCCTGGTGATAGCACAGTTCGAAATGCAGGAAGGGGTGGTCCTCGACACAGCCCCAATAGCGGCCGTAAAGCGCGTCCCGGCCGATCAGGTTCAGCGCACCGGCGATGGGCCGGCCGTCGCGCTCGGCCAGGACCAGCAGGCAGTCGTCGCGCATGGTGTGGTGCAGGATGTCGAAGAAGGCCCGGGTCAGGTATGGCCGGCCCCATTTGCGCCCGCCGGTATCCTGATAGAAGCGCCAGAAGGCGTCCCAATGCCCGGGCCGGATCTGGTCGCCGGTCAGGCTGTGGATGCTGCCGCCGAAAGCCTGCGCCCGCTCGCGCTCCCTGCGGATCGCCTTGCGCTTGCGCGAGGACAGCTGGGCCAGGAAATCGTCGAATGTCCGATAGCCCCGGTTCAGCCAGTGGAACTGCTCGCTGGCGCGGGGCAGGAAACCGGCCGCCTCGCCCAGCCGCGCCTCGGCCTCGGTGCAAAAGGTGACATGCGCGCCCGACAGGCCCGATTGCTGCGCGAATTGCGCCATGGCCGCCAGCAGCGCGCGCTGCACCGCCGGGCTGGAGGCGATCAGCCGCGGCCCGGTGACGGGGGTAAAGGGCACAGCGCATTGCAGCTTGGGGTAATAGCGCCCGCCGGCCCGCGCATAGGCCTGCGCCCAACCGTGGTCAAAGATGTATTCGCCCTGGCTGTCGGTCTTGACATAGCAGGGTGCCGCGCCCGCCACCTGCCCGTCCAGCCGCGCGACCAGGTGGCTGGGGTGCCAGCCCGTCCCCTCGCCGACCGAGCCCGATTGCTCCAGCGCCGACAGGAAGCGATGCGTGGTGAAGGGGTTGGCGTCCGCCCCGCAGCCGTCCCATTCGGCGGCGTCGATCCCGGAAATCGCAGGCAGGACGGAAACGGCAAGCTCGCTCATGCGGGCAACATAGGCGCGGGCGCGGCGATTGTCAGGGCTTGGCAGGCAGGTAATGCTCGAATGTGATATTGTCGGCGACGCGGCGCGCCTCGGCCTCGATGGCGGCCGAGCGCACGGTCCAGCACAGCACCGGCACGCCGCGCGCCTTCAGCGCCGCCACCGCCGGATTGCCCAGGTCGCGGCGGTCATGCGAGATGAAGCCGGCCCCCACCCGGTCGAAATCGGCGATGGCCGCCAGATGCGCACGGGTGACGTCGTCCAGCATCGGCCAGTCCACGGCCTCATAGCCGCAGGTGGTCAGCCCCACCGTCACCCCCGGCGCGGCAGCGTGGAAAGCCGCGACCGCATGCGGGTTGAAGGACATGACCGCGACCGGGCCGTCATAGCCGGAAAGCAGCCGCGCCACCTCGGCCTGCAGATCACCCACCTCGGCCGAGACGCGCAGGCTCTGGTCCTTGATCTCGATCAGCAAGGGCACCCGGCCCGCGACCTCGTCCAGCAGTTCCGAGAGCGTCGGGATATGCTCCTCGGTGCCCATGATGCGCAACATGGACAGCGCGTCGATGCCCAGGGCGCTGACCAGCCCCTCGGCCCCGGTCAGGCGCGGCAGGTCGTCGTCGTGAAACACCAGCGCCGTGCCGTCCGCGGCGCGCTGGATGTCGCATTCGATGCCATAGCCCGCGGCAATGGCGGCGCGGAACGCCGCCATGCTGTTTTCCGGCACGCCCGGCCCGTGCAGCCCGCGATGGGCAATCGGCAGGCGCAGGAAATCCGGGTGAAGACCCATCAGGCGAACTCGAAGATCGCCTCGACCTCGACCGCGACGCCGCGCGGCAGCGCCGGGGCCGAGACGGCGGCGCGGGCATGGCGGCCCTTGTCGCCGAAGACCTCGACCATCAGGTTCGAGCAGCCGTTGATCACCTCGGGCTGGTCGGTGAATTCGGGCGTCGAGTTGACGAAGCCGGTCAGCTTGACCACCCGCACCACCCGGTCCAGCGACCCCAGCGCCGCCCGCGCCTGCGCCAAGAGCGCCAGGCCGCAGCCGCGCGCCGCCTCGGCCCCCTCCTCGACCGCCAGGTCGGCGCCCAGGCGGCCCTTGGCCGGGCTGATCTGGCCGGAAACGAACAGCAGGTTGCCCGTCATCACATAGGGCACGTAATTCGCCGCCGGCGCGGGCGCGTCGGGCAGCGTGATCCCCAGCTCTGCCAGTTTCGTCTCGATGGACATGCTATCCTCCTACCAGTCGATGAAGTCGCGGAAATCGCTCAGCACGATGCGCCAGGTGTCCAGCGCGTCGTCGAAATTCTTGCGCCCGATGCCGTCGCCCGCAACCCCGATATCCATCTCGATGAAGGGATCGCCGGTTTCGTCCAGCCAGACCTTGCCGAAACGCTTCTCGCGGTTCCAGCGATTCGCCATGCTCTCGGGCATCGCATCGTCCAGGTCGAACCCGGCCGAGAACTGGATCGCCGCGCAGGTCTGTTCGCATTGGTAGAAATAGACCTGAAAGCTGGTGCCGTCGATGCGGCTTTCGATCAGCGGATCGCCGGCGCCGTCGGTGACCAGCTTGGCCGGCAGGCCGAAATCCGCCATCAGCAGGCGAATCACCTCGGGATCGCCCATGACCTGCGCCTGCGCCGCGGGCGCCTGGATCAGCGCCGCCAGCACAAGGGGAACCAGGGTTCGCATCATCTTCTCCATTGCGGAAATCGCGCGCTGATTACCGCTTTGCGCGTCAGGCCACCAGAGCCTCCGCGCGCTTCAGGTCGACGCTGACCAGCTGGCTGACGCCCTGTTCCACCATGGTCACGCCGAACAGCCGGTCCATGCGCGACATGGTGACGGCGTGGTGCGTGATCACAAGAAAGCGGGTCTCGGTCCGCCGCGTCATCTCGTCCATCAGGTCGCAGAACCGGGTGACGTTGGCGTCGTCCAGCGGCGCATCCACCTCGTCCAGCACGCAGATCGGCGCCGGATTGGCCAGGAACACCGCAAAGATCAGCGCCAGCGCCGTCAGCGTCTGCTCGCCGCCCGAAAGCAGGCTGAGCGTCGAGAGCTTTTTCCCCGGAGGCTGGCACATGATCTCCAGCCCCGCCTCCAGCGGATCGTCGGATTCGACCAGCACCAGCCGCGCCTCGCCGCCGCCGAACAGATGCGTGAACAGGGTGGTGAAATTGGCGTTCACCGTGTCGAAGGCCGAGAGCAGCCGCTCGCGCCCCTCGCGGTTCAGGCTGCCGATGCCCTGGCGCAGCTTGCGGATCGCCTCGGTCAGATCCTCTTTCTCGGCGCCCAGCCGGTCGCGCTCGGTCTCCAGCTCGCGCTTGTCCTCGTCGGCGCGCAGGTTCACGGCCCCCAGCGCGTCGCGTTGCTGGCGCAGCCGGGCGATCTGCTCCTCCAGCGCCTCGGCGGCGATCTCCTCGACCTCGCCCAGAGAGTCCAGCAGCGCCTCGGGCGTGGCCTCCAGTTCTTCGTGGATGCGCAACCGGGCGGCGGATTCGGCCTCGATGGCGGCTTCGGCGCGGGCCTCGCGGGCGGCGCGGGTCTCGCGCGCGTCGGATGCGGCGCGCTCGGCCTCGCGCTCGGCCTCGGCGGCGATGCGCAGCGCCTGGTCAGCGGCCGACAGCGCGGCACGGGCGCGGGCCAGGCGGGCGGCGGCCTGCGCCTCGGCCTCGGTCAGCACGCCGCGGCGCTCGGCCAGGATCTCGGGCTGGGCCTCGGCTTCCTCCAGATCGGCCGCGGCCTGATCGCGGCGGGCGGCCAGTTCGGCGGCGCGGGTGCCGGCCTGGTCTAGCCGCAGCCGCCAGCCGGATTCCTCCTTGGCGATCTCTTGCAGGCGCTTGACCCGCGCATTGGCCTCGCGCCGCAGCTCGTCCAGCCCGCTGCGCCGGGTCATGGTGGCGATGCGCGCCGCCTCGACGCCCATGCGGGCATGGTCCAGCGCCGCGGCCGCCGCGCCGCGGTCGGGCAGCTCGGCCAGCGCCTGCTCGGCCTCGGCCAGCCGGGCGCGGGCGTCCAGCGCATCCTCGCGATGCCGGGCCAGTTCGGCGCGGGCCGATTCGGCGCGGCTTTGTGCCATGGAAAGCTCGGATTCGGCGCGGGTGACGGCGCGCACGGCATCCGACAGCCCGCGCTCGGCCTCGCGCCTGGCATCACGGGCGCGTTTCTCGGCCTCGGCCGCGGCCAGGTGGCGGTCGCGCAGCGCCTGATGCGCGGCCTGCGCATCCTCGGCGCGGGCCTGCGCCGCCTCGGCCTGTTCGGCCAGCTCGGCCAGCTGGTTGACCTTTTGCAGATGCAGCGCGGCCGAGGACGCCGCCTCGCCTGCCATCACCCGCATGCCGTCCCAGCGGAACAGGTCGCCCGCCCGCGTGACCAGCCGCTGGCCGGGGGCAAGTGCAGGCTGCATCGCCGCGCCCAAGGCCGCATCCGCGACCAGCCCGACCTGCGACAGCCGCCGCGCCAGCGCCTCTGGCGCCTCGACATGCGGCGCCAAAGGTTCGGCGCCCGCGGGCAGCGGCTGCGGCGAGCCGTAGCCCGGCAGCCGGTGCCAGCCCGAGCCGTCCTCGGCCAGCCCGACACCCAGGTCGTCGCCCAGCGCCGCGCCGAAGGCCGTCTCGTAGCCGCGTGCGACCCGCACCAGATCCAGGATCGAATCGCCGCCCTGCCCGCGTTCCACCAGCCGCTTCAGCGCCGCCATCTCGGCATTCAGCGCCGAAACCTCGCCCTCCGCCTCGGCCCGTGCCGCGCGGGCGGCGGATTCCTCGGCCTCCAGCGCGGCGCGGGCCTCCTCGGCCTCGGCCAGCGCCGCCTCGGCGGCCTCGACGCGCTCGCGGGCCTCTTCCTGCGATTCCTCGGCAGCTTCGCGGGCGGCATCGGCCTCGGCGCCGGCATCGGCGGCGCGGGCGGCGGCGGCTTCGGCCTCGGCGGCGGCACGGGTGGCGCGGTCCCGCATCTGCCGCAGGTCGTGGACCAGCCGCTCGGCGGATTGGTGACGGGCGGCAAGGCGGGCGGATTCGTCGGTCAGTTCGGCCAGCTTGGACTCGACCTCGCGCAGCGCCCCGGTGGCCTCCTCGGCGGCATGGCCGGCGGCCTCCAGCCGCTCATCATGGCCCTGCCCGGCCTTTTCCAGCTCGCGCCTTTCCCATTCCAGCCGCTCGATCACCTCGCCGGCATCGCGGTTCAGCGCCGATTCGCGCTCGATGTCGCGGTCGAGCTGGGCGATGCGCGCCAGCAGCGTCTGGATCGCCTGGGCGGCGCGGGCCTCGGCCTCGTCCAGCGCCTCGCGTTCCACGGTGGCGCGGGACAGGATGGCGCTCGCGACCTGCTCCTCCTCGCGCAGCGGCGGCAGCTTCGCCTCGGCCGCCTCGCGGGCGGCGATGGCGTGGCGGGCCTGGGCCTCGGCCTCGGTGGCGGCGCGGATCGCGGCCCGCAGCGCCTCGGCCGTCGCGGCCTTGGCCTGGTCGGCCTCGGCCCAGCGGCGATACAGCAGCACGCCCTCGGCCCGGCGCAGCGCGGCGCCGATCTCGCGATAGCGCGCGGCGGCGCGGGCCTGCCGCGCCAGGCTGGCCGCCTGCGTGGACAGCTGGTCCAGCGTGTCGTCGACGCGGGTCAGGTTCGCCTCGGCCGCGTTCAGCCGCAATTCGGCCTCGTGCCGGCGCTGGTAGAGGCCGGAAATCCCCGCCGCCTCCTCCAGCACGCGCCGCCTTGCCTTGGGCTTGGCGTTGATCAGCTCGGAAATCTGCCCTTGCCGCACCAGCGCCGGCGAATGCGCCCCGGTCGAGGCATCCGCGAACAGCATCTGCACGTCGCGCGCCCGCACTTCCTTGCCGTTGATGCGATAGGCCGAACCGGCGTCGCGGGTGATGCGGCGGGTGATGTCCAGCGCGTCGGCATCGTTCAGCCCGGCGGGGGCGAGGCGGTCCTTGTTGTCGATGGTCAGCGTGACCTCGGCATGGGCGCGGGCGGAACGCCGCGCGGTGCCGGCAAAGATCACATCTTCCATCCCGTCGCCGCGCATGGCGGTAGGCCGGTTTTCGCCCATGACCCAGCGCAGCGCCTCGAGCAGGTTCGACTTGCCGCAGCCGTTCGGGCCGACCACGCCGGTCAGCCCCTCGTGGATGACCAGGTCGGTCGGGTCCACGAAGCTCTTGAAACCATTGAGGCGCAGGCGGTCGAAACGCAATGCGAAGGGTCCACGACGATCGTTCAAATCCCCCGGATTTTTCGCCATCGGGGCGCTCAAGTCAACACAAACCCCAAGATATGGCGGGGCTTGGGCGGTTATCCACAAGATTTAAGGGTTCACCACAAGAAATCCGCTGCTAATCTGGCCGGCATGATTCCCGCGCTTGCCATCATCCTGGTCTTCCAGCTCATCGGCGAGGTTGCCACCCGCAGCCTTGGCCTGCCCCTGCCCGGTCCGGTGCTGGGCCTGCTGCTGCTGGTGCTGTCCTGCAGCCTGCGCCCGGCGCTGGCCGAGATGCTGCGCCCGGTGATCACCGGCATCCTGGGCCATCTGTCGCTGTTCTTCGTGCCGGCGGGGGTGGGCGTGGTGGCGCATCTGGGGCAGTTTCGCAGCGACGGGCTGGCGGTGGCGCTGGCGCTGACCGTCTCGACCGCGCTGGCCATCGCCGCGGGGGCGCTGGTGTTCCGCGCCGTGGTGCGCTGGACGGGCGGGACCGAGGAATGACCGACGCGGCGCTGATCTGGAGCTATCTGACGCAAGGGCCGCTGCTGTGGCTGACGGCGACGCTGATCGCCTATTGGCTGGGCGACAGCTTCTTTCGCGCCATGGGCCGGCAAAGCTGGGCCAATCCGGTGCTGTGCGCGGTGATCCTGCTGGCCTGCGTGCTGGGGCTGACCGGCACCAGCTACCAGACCTATTTCGAGGGCGCGCAATTCGTGCATTTCATGCTGGGCCCGGCCACGGTGGCACTGGGAATGCCGCTTTACGACAACCTGCGCCGGGTCAGGAAAGCGGCGCTGCCGCTGGTCGCGGCGCTGCTGGCGGGCTCGGCGACGGCGGTGGTCTCGGCGCTGGCCATCGGCAAGGCTTTCGGGCTGTCCGAGGTGATGCTGGCCAGCCTGGCGCCGAAATCCACCACCGCGCCCGTGGCCATCGGCATCGCCGAGGGGTTGGGCGGAGAGCCCACGATCACCGCCGTCCTGGTGCTGATCACCGGCATCTTCGGCGCGATCATCGCCACGCCGCTGCTGAATGCGCTGGGGATCCGCGACTGGCGGGCGCGCGGCTTTTCGCTGGGCGTGGCCGCGCATGGCATCGGCACGGCCCGCGCCTTCCAGGTGAACGAGACCGCCGGCGCCTTCGCCGGCATCGGCATGGGGCTGAACGCGGTGCTGACCTCGATCATCGCGCCGCTGGCGCTGTATCTGTTCGGGTAAGGGGTGGTTGGGAGCCCATCAGAGACATTCGGGCAGGTAGCAGCAAGACGCAGCCTTTTCTGGAGCAGAGGAAGGCGCGGCCCGAAGTGGACCATGAAGCACAGATCTCGTCGGTGTGCAACATACTTGCAAATCGTTGTTCGGGCGCGACGTAGCGCGAGCCGCGTCGGACTTGTCCGATAGGAAAGGCTGAGACTAATCTTCCGCCAATTAGAGGCGGAGGGCATCAACGTGGATGTAAAATCATCGCAAGCAACGGGAAATGCCGCCATGCATTATGTCGCATGGCAGCTCTCGAAGAAGGGCTGGAACGTGATGCCGACGACGCGAAATGCGAAGGGAAGCGACCTGTACTGCGCGAACGATGCGGAGACCATTATCTTCGGGGTACAAAGCAAGGGCCTGTCTAAGAGAGCTCCGGTTGGACTGGGATCGAATCTAAGCAACCTTCGGTCGGATTGGTGGATCATTACGATCAACGCGAAATCGGACACCCCGACCTGCTTCATCATGACCCGGCAGGAGGTTATAGATCTTTGTTTTCATAGCGATCCCGCAAAGAGCCGCGCCGGGGTGCAGTCATACTGGCTCCAACCCAAGGCCTACGATCAGCCACGGTTTAGGGATGCGTGGCACAGGCTTTCCACGCCTCCCGGCCCTGAGGACGAGATATATCCATCATTGGCAGCTCCGTCCCGCAAAGCTGCCGCCGCATCGCCCCCAGCCCCATGAAAAGGCCGCCCCTCGGGACGGCCCAGCCAATGCGCGGCGGACGCGCTTACGCCGCGTCGGCCTCTTCCGCGGCGTGGCGGCGTTCGCTTTCCTCGCGCGACAGCGCGACCGAGGTGCGCACGCCCTTGGCCACGAATTCCATCAGCCCCTTCACGACACGCTCGTTCGGGTCGATGCCGGCGCAGGACAGCACCTCGCGCCCATCGCGCGAGCGTGCCCAACGTGCAATCTGATCGGGCCCGTTGCCGTATTTCTTGTCATCGGCGATCGCATCGTCCAGCGCAGCCAGCACAACGGCCGCAAAAAGCTTGCGGGCCCGCTGTCCCTGTTCGAAATTGAAAGCCGAGCCATCCACGAAATCGCGCATCATCATTATCCTGTTTTTCTTGCGGAGCCCCCGCACCTCGGCCCTTGCCAAGGCTGCTGCATCATCTTGCCTCATAGGCGGCGCTGGCCGGCTTAGCCCATCCGCGCCGTGATTCGGTATGCCTCCAGCCGCATGACCGCCATGCACGGGGCGCAAGCCCCGGCAGATACGCAGAATAGCCGCCAAAAGCAACGATCTTGCGACATGCAGAAATGCGAAGGCACCCTTGACAACGCTTGAAAGGCGTTTCGGTTGCCATGAGGCACGGCAATGGATATAGGTGCGCGCAATCGCGGTTCAACCCCCGAACCCTGGGCGATTTTCCAAATTTTTCAAGGTGATCCTGAATGGCCAAGATCAATGGCAATGAAATCAAGCCCGGTGTCGTGCTGGACCATGACGGCGGGTTGTGGGCGGCGGTCAAGGTGAACCACGTCAAGCCCGGCAAGGGCGGCGCCTTTGCCCAGGTCGAACTGAAGAACCTGCGCGACGGGCGCAAGCTGAACGAACGCTTCCGTTCCGAGGACAAGGTCGAACAGGTGCAGCTGGAAACCAAGGACCAGCAATTCCTGTACGAATCCGACGGCAAGCTGGTGTTCATGGACAGCGAGACCTTCGAGCAGACCGAACTGGACGCCGACCTGCTGGGTGAACGGCGGCCCTTCCTGCAGGACGGCATGATCGCAGCGGTCGAATATTACGGCGACGAGGCGCTGTCGGTGCGCATTCCCCAGAAAGTGATCTGCCGCGTGGCCGAGACCGAGCCGGTGCTGAACGGCCAGACCGCCGCGAAAAGCTTCAAGCCGGCGATCCTGGACAACGGGTTGCGTGTCATGATCCCGCCCTTTGTCGGCGTGGACGAGGACATCGTCGTCAATACCGAGCTTTTCGAGTATTCCGAACGCGCCTGACCGGGCCATCGGCCCGTTCCCGCCGCCTCTCAAGACAAATATGGCCAAGCGCGCCGCGGGGCCATAGGATTGCCGCCAAGGCAATGTCGAAGGGCGGCGGAGCGCGATGGCAAAGGGAATCGGAAAGACGGGGAAAGGCCGGCCCGGTAAGGGCGTGACCCTTCCGCTGCGTCAGGTTTCCGGCCCTTCCGACGGGCTGGACGAGGTTCGCGCCGCCATGGGCGAGGCGATCGAGCGACTTTCCCGGCTCGAGGATGTCATGTGCGAGATGATCCGGGCCGGGCTCGCGCCCACCGTCGGCGGCGGCCAAGGCCTGATCGCCACCGGCCCGCCGCAGGACATCGCCGAGGCCGAGGTCTCGGCCGCCCAGGCAGCGATCCTGGCCAATACGCCGCCGACCGCCGAATCGCAAACCTCTGCCGGGCCGCAGGACGGGACCGGCACGGCCGAAGCTGCCGCCGTTCCCGGCTATATCTCGCGCCGCATGCTCGTGGAGCTGGCCGTCGGGCTGGGCGAAACCCCTCTGCATGCGCACCCCAGCGCCAAGCGGGGGCTGCGCCTGGTCGGCAGCGCGCGAAAGGGCCGGCCGGTGCCGCTTTACCTGCGGCTTGACCGGCATCTGCGCCTGCCGCTCGACTGCGGCTCGAACTCATTGGAAATCGAGCGCAGGCTGGGCGGGCGTTGGCACCGCACCGGGCTGCGCGCCATCAAGGACGGCATGGGCGGCATCCAGATCGACATCGCCATGCTGGAACAGCTTGCCGGGCCGTTCTCGCCGGAATTGCGCCGCATCCTGACGCTGGATCCCAGGCCGGCGCCGAACCGGGACGGATCGCCCCGCCCGCAGCCGGGCTGACGGCAGGCCGCTTGCCGCAACGTCGCAAGCGCCGGGAATGGACCGGATCGGGCGCGCCATGCGTTATGGCGGCAACGAGACGGAGGTAACCATGGTGCAACCGACCATCCATGTCACCCATGAGGATTACGGCAGCTCCGGCCGCTATGCCGTTGCCATGCCCGGAATCGAGGGCGAGGCCGAGCTGACCTGGCATGCCGGGGGCCCCGGCATCATCGTCGCCGACCACACCTATGCGCCAGACGCCATGCGCGGCTCGGGCGCGGCCGCCGCGATGGTGCGGCGGCTGGTTGCGGATGCGCGGGCGCGCGGCGTGCTGATCGTGCCGGCATGCAGCTATGTGCGCGCCCAGTTCGAGCGCCATCCCGATTGGTCCGACCTCTGCGCCGATGCCTGAGGCAATACAGGCCGGCATCCGCATCCCAGCTATGGTATGGACATTCGCATTCCGCTGGATGGACGGACATGCCGGCCGGAACGGCCCCCGCAGCGAGCCAGGCGGTCGGCCACCGCCGCCACGCGAAATCGAGGCAGGAGCCGGATTTTCCGCATCCCATGCAGCAAGGGGAAGCGCCGGCCGGCCCCGACCGCAAAGGCGGCCGCCATGGTCGATGCCATGATGCAGGGCGAGATGCCCGAGGTGAACGAAACCGAAAGCCTCGAGCCCGCGCCCTCATGCCTGCTGGAGCCGGTGGCCGTGACCGAAAGATACCTTGCCGAGGCGCTGATCGGTTCGGGCCATTACGCCGGGGACCGGTTGAAGCGAGCTTCCCATGCGCCGCCGCCGGCGGTGGCGACCGCGCCATCGGGCATCGCAGGGGTGGCCATGGACGCGATTCTGCAAATGCGGGGCATCGCCAAGGAACTTCCCGGCGTGAAGGCCCTGGACGAGGTCAACATGGCCGTCCGGCGCTGCGAGATCCTCCATGACGGCCGGCCGACGGCATTCCGCGCCATCAGGGACGGCAAGGCACCGGGCATCGTCATCACCCATGGGGAACTGGCGCCGGTGCGACGGATGTCGGTGGCCGAGAACATTCTCCCGGGCAAAGGGATCGCGCGGCGCGGCGTCATCGACCGCCGCAAGACCAACCGCCATCCCGCCGACCTGCCGGCGCAGGCCGGGCTGCGCGGGGCCCGCAAACCAAGGCCGGCGGCCCGGGCATGGGCGGGCGGCAGCCGATCGGGATCGCCAAGGCGCTGTCGCAAAAGGTCGACCCGCTGATCCCGGACGAACTGATCGGCACCGAACGCGCCGCGGCGCGCGGCTTCCGGCAGGACGGCCCGGCCATGATCGTCGGCACGCCCGACCTGGCGCGGCTTCACGAAAGCCCGCTGCTGGCGGCCGGCGCGCAGCCATGCCACAAGAACGGCACGGCGCCGGTCCCGGAGAGCCTTGCCGCCGCCCGCCTCGATTCGCCGGAGGATCCATGACCTTGCCCATCATCGCCATCCTGCGCGGCCTGACCCCGGCCGATGCCCTGCCCGTCGCCCGCGCCCTGGTCCATGCCGGCATCGACCGCATCGAGGTGCCGCTGAATTCGCCCGACCCGCTGGACAGCATCCGGCTGATGGCAGGGGCGCTGGCCGGGCAGGCGACCATCGGTGCCGGAACCGTGCTGACGGTGGATCAGGTGGCGCAGGTGGCCGATGCCGGCGGGCGGCTGATCGTCTCGCCCAATACCGATCCGGCGGTGATCGGCGCGACGCGGGCGCGCGGCCTGCAATCCTGGCCCGGCGTCTTCACCGCCACCGAATGCTTCGCCGCCATCGGTGCCGGCGCGACCGGGCTGAAGCTGTTTCCCGCCGACCAGGCCGGCACCGGCATGCTCAGGGCGCTGCGCGCCGTGCTGCCGCCCGACCTGTCGGTCTATGCCGTGGGCGGCGCCGGCCCGGCGAATTTCGCCGAATGGCTGGATGCCGGGGCGCAGGGCTTCGGCATCGGCAGCGCGCTCTATCGCCCCGGCGACGGGCCCGAGACGGTCGCCGCCCGCGCGCGCGACATCGTGGCGGCGCTGCGGGCCTGCGCATGAACGCGCGGGTCTTCGACTCCCGCATCTGCGAACTGGGCGAAGGCGCTTTCTGGCATCCCGAACGCGCCCAGCCCTTCTGGTTCGACATCCTCGGTCGCCGGCTGCTGTCGCGGCAGGACGGGAACGAACTGGAATGGCGGTTCGGCGAAATGGTCTCGGCCGCGGGCTGGATCGACCGCGACCGGCTGCTGATCGCCAGCGAAACCGCGCTGATCCGCTTCGACCTGCGCGACGGCCGGCAGGAACGGCTGGCACCGCTGGAGGCCGACCGGCCCGGCAACCGTTCGAACGACGGGCGGGCCGATCCTTTCGGCGGATTCTGGATCGGTACCATGGCACGCAACGGAAGGGCTGGAACAGGCGCGATCTATCGGTATCTTGACGGAGAATTGCGCCTGTTGCGGGGAAACATGTCCATCCCGAATGCGATCTGCTTTTCTCCCGACGGTCGCCTGGCCTATTTCGCCGACACCGCCGCCCAGACCGTCTGGTCGCAAGACTTGGACGAACAGGGCTGGCCCTGCGCCGAGGCCCGCGTCTTCCTGGACCTGGCCGGGACCGACCAATTCCCCGATGGCGCCGTCACCGATGCGCAGGGCCGGTTCTGGAACGCGCGCTGGGGCAACGGCTCGGTCGTCTGCCATGCACCGGACGGCCGGCTGCTGCGCCGCCTGTCCCTGCCCGCCAGCCAGCCCAGCTGCCCGGCCTTCGGCGGCCCCGGCCTTGCGCAGCTGATCGTGACCAGCGCCGCCGAGGGCAGGCACGGGCCGCAGGACGGCCGGACCTGGCTGCTGGACCCCGGCGCCCAGGGCCGGCCCGAACCGCGGGTCCGCGCATGATGCCACGTGCATTCGGCCTGCTGCCGGACGGCCGGCCGGTGATGCAGGCGACGATCTCGGGCCATGGGCTGACAGCCTCGGTCATCACGCTGGGGGCCTCGCTGCAGGATCTGCGGCTGGCCGGGGTCGGGCATCCGCTGGTGCTGGGCTTTCCGCGGCTCGCGCCCTACCTGGACGAGGGCCGCTATTTCGGCGCGGTGATCGGGCGCCATGCCAACCGCATCGCCCACGGCCGCGCGGTGCTGGACGGGCAAAGGCTGCAACTGGACCGCAACCAGGACGGCCGCCACATGCTGCATGGCGGCCATGACGGCTGCGGCACGCGCAACTGGATGCTGGCCGACTGGGACGAAAGCTCGGTGGCGCTGGCCGACCACCTGCCCGCGGGCCACATGGGCTTTCCCGGCGCCATGCTGATCCGGGCGACCTGGTCCATCCTGCCCGGCCCGGTCCTGATGCTGACGATCCTGGCCACCTCGGACGACACCACCTTCTGCAACTTCGCCCAGCACAGCTATTTCAACCTGGACGGCACCGAGACCGTGGCCGGCCACCGGCTGACCGTCCCGGCCGAGACCTACCTGCCGGTGGACGAGGAGATGATCCCGCGCGGCGGCCCCGCGACGGTCCAGGGCACGCATCTGGATTTCCGCAATCCCGTCCCCTTGGGCGAGCGGCTGGACGGGCCGCGCATCGACCACAACCTCTGCCTCTCGGACCGGCGCCGCATCGTGCCGCGCAAGGTGGCGGTGCTCCAGGCAGGCGGGCTGACCATGACCCTGCGCTCGACCGAGCCGGGGCTCCAGATCTATGCCGGCGACCACCTGGCGCCCGGCGCACCGGGCCTTTGTGGCCGGCCCTATGGCCGCCATGCCGGCATCGCGCTGGAATCCCAGCTCTGGCCGGACGCGCCCAACCATGCCGGCTATCCCTCGGCGCGGCTGGAGCCGGGCCAGCTCTATCGCCAGACCACGGTGATGAGCTTTCACCGCCGCCCGAAAGGTTGACGCAAGGTCCGGTCCCGAACTAATGCGGGTTCCAGGGAGGATTCATGGACCCCGCATCGACCGAAACCCTTTCCGCCGCCGGGGGCCCGCCCCCGTTCGCGGCGCAATTGCACGCCCGCCTGCGCCAGCGCATCATCCGCGGCGAGCTGCCGCCCGGCACGCGCCTCTCCGAACAGGAGATCGCCGACCAATGCGCCCTGTCGCGCCAGCCGGTCCGCGAAGCCTTCATCCGCCTGGCCGGCGAGGGCCTGCTCGAGGTGCGGCCGCAGCGCGGCACCTTCGTCACCCGCATCGACATGGAATGGGTGCTGTGCACGCGCTTCATCCGCGAATCGGTCGAGGCCGACATCGTGCGCCTGGCCGCCGCCTGCGCCCGGCAAGCGCAGCACGAAGCCCTGTTCGACCAGATCGCCCGGCAAGAGGCCGAGGCCGACCCCGCCGCCCTGGCCCAGCTGGACGAGGAATTTCACGCCACCCTGGCCGGCATCGCCGGCAAGGCAAGGGTCTGGAACCACCTGCAGCAGATGAAGATGCATCTCGACCGCGCCCGCCACCTGCTGACGGCGATGACGCCCAAGGACATCATGCTGTCCCAGCACCGCGCCGTGACCGAGGCGATCGCCGCCCGCGACCCCGACCGGGCCGAGGCCGCCATCCGCCAGCACCTGCGCCGCGTGCTGCTGGACCTGCCTGGCGTGCTGCGGCTGTCGCCGGACTATTTCACCAGGACCGACACGCTGGCGGAAACCCTGGCCGCCGAAGCCTGACGGCCTTCTTCGTTCTCCAAATACCCATGCCCCCGTGCCGCCCGGCGCGGCCTGGCCGGCTTGCGCGCGGCCTCTCCGCTTCACCGTTTCCGGAATACTCGTCCACCCGCGCCGTCAATCGCGGCTGCGCACCCTCTGGCGCTGCTCGCCCAGCCCCTCGATGCCCAGCCGCATCACCTCGCCCCCGCGCAGGAAGACCGGCGGCGTCGCCCCCATGCCGACGCCGGGCGGCGTGCCGGTGGTGATCACGTCCCCCGGCATCAGCGTCATCAGCCGCGAGCAATAGGCGACGATCTCGGCCACGCCGAAGATCATCGTCGCGGTCGAGCCCTGCTGGCGGCGCACACCGTCCACCTCAAGCCACAGATCCAGCGCCTGCGGGTCGGGCACCTCGTCGCGCGTCACCAGCCAGGGACCGATCGGGCCGAAAGTGTCGAAGCCCTTGCCCTTGTCCCAGGTGCCGCCGCGCTCGGCCTGCCATTCGCGCTCGCTGATGTCGTTGACCACGCAATAGCCGGCGACATGCTCCAGCGCCGCCGTTTCAGACACCTGGCTGGCGCGCGAACCGATGACCACACCCAGCTCGACCTCCCAATCGGTCTTCCGCGCGCCGGGCGGGATCACCACGTCATCGTCCGGGCCGATGATGCAGCTGGTCCATTTGCTGAACACCACCGGCTCGGAGGGCACCGGCAGCCCGGCCTCGGCGGCATGGTCGGCATAGTTCAGCCCGATGGCGACGAATTTCGGCACATGGCCCACGCAGGGCCCCAGCCGCGGCTGGCCCGAGACGATGGGCAGCCCGTCCAGCTCCAGCGCCGCGATCCCGGCCAGCCCCTCGGGGGTCAGCACCGTGCCGGCAATATCGGCGACATGGGCCGACAGGTCGCGGATGCGGCCCTCGCCGTCCAGCAGCCCCGGCTTTTCCCGGCCCGGCGGGCCATAGCGCAGCAGTTTCATCGCTTGTCCTTTCGCATGTGCCGGGCCGCTCAGCCGCGCCCGACAAGGGGCATGTTCGTCGCCATCACCGTCATGTGCAGCACATTGGCGCCCTCGGGCAGGCTGGCCATGTGCAGCACCGCCTCGGCCACGTTCGCGGCGTCCATCACCGGCTCGGGCCGGATCGAACCGTCGGCCTGCGGCGCACCCTGCATCGCCACGGCGGCGATCATCTCGGTCGCGGCATTGCCGGCGTCGATCTGGCCGCAGGCGATGTTATAGGGCCGCCCGTCCAGCGCCAGCGTGCGCGTCAGCCCCGTCACCGCGTGTTTCGAGACCGTATAGGGCACCGAGCCGGGCCGCGGCGCCTCGGCCGCGATCGAGCCGTTGTTGATGATCCGCCCGCCCATCGGATCCTGCCGCCGCATCTGGCGAAAGGCCGCGCGGGCGCACAGGAACATGCCGTCGATATTCACCCGCGCCACGCCCTGCCACTCCTCCCAGGAAATCTCGTCGATCAGGCGCGAGATCAGGATGGCGCCGGCATTGTTGAACAGCACGTCCAGCCGGCCCCATTCCGCGACCGCGCGGGCAAAGGCGGCATCCACCGCCTCGGGCACGGTCACGTCGCAGGGCAGCACCAGCGCCTGCGGATGGCCGTCGGCAGTCTCGGCCAGGGCCGCCTCGCGCCGGCCGATCAGCCCGACGCGCCAGCCGGCGTCAAGAAACCGCCGCGCGGTCAGCCGGCCGATGCCGCTGCCGCCGCCGGTGATCAGGATCGTCTTCATGTTCCGCGCCCCTCGCCCTTTCCGCCCGCGCCTTTCCTGGCGCGGATGCTAGCGGCATGGCCCCGCAAGGAAAAGGGCCGCCCGCAAGGCGGCCCTGCGTGTCAGGCTTCCGGATCCCAGCCGCTGATCTGCTTGCTGTCCATGAACTCCTCCAGCCCCCAGACGCCGCCCTCGCGCGCCCGGCCGGACGCCTTGACGCCGCCAAAGGCCGAGCCCCTGCCCCGGCCTTGCCCGTTCATCTCGACCATGCCCGCGCGCAGCTGCCGCGCCAGCCGGTTGCGGCGCGCGCCGTCCCGGGTCTGGACATAGTTGGTCAGGCCATAGATCGTGTCATTGGCGATCCCGACCGCCTCCTCCTCGCTATCGAAGGGGATGATCGACAGCACCGGGCCAAAGATCTCCTGCCGGGCGATGGTCATGTCGTTGCTGACATCGGCAAAGACCGTCGGGCGCACGAAATAGCCGCGATTGACGCCCTCGGGCAGGCCGGGACCGCCGGCGACCAGGCGCGCGCCTTCGTCGATGCCCTTCTGGATCAGGTCCTGGATCTTGTCCCATTGCGGCTTGCTGACCACCGGGCCGATATGGCGGCCGGGCTGGTGCGCGCTCGCCACCGCGGTCTCCTCGGCCACCTTGCGGGCCTGCTCGACCGCGTTCTCGTAGAAGGACCGCTCGACCAGCATCCGCGTCGGCGCGTTGCAGCTTTGGCCGCTGTTGTAGAAGCAATGCCGCGCCCCGCGCACCACCGCCTTCTCGTCGGCATCGGCAAAGACCAGGTTCGCGCCCTTGCCGCCCAGTTCCAGCGCCACCTTCTTCAGCGTGTCGGCCGCGGCCTTGGTGATGGCGATGCCGGCGCGGGTCGAGCCGGTAAAGCTGATCATGTCCACGTCGGGATGCACCGAAAGCTGCGTGCCCACGCCCGCGCCGTCGCCGTTCACCATGTTGTAGACGCCCGGCGGCAACCCGGCCTCGTCCACGATCTCGGTAAAGACGACCGAGGACAGCGGCGCGATCTCGCTGGGCTTCAGCACCACGGTATCGCCGGCCAGCAGCGCCGGGATCACCTTCAGCGTGACCTGGTTCATCGGCCAGTTCCAGGGCGTGATCAGCCCGACCACGCCGACCGGCTCCCATGCCACCATGCTGGTCGGCGCATGCGGACCCAAGGGCCGGATGAACTGGAAATCCCGGAACGCCTCGATGAAGGTCTCGATGTGATAGCTGCCGGCGGCGGCCTGGTCGTTCAGCGCCATGTCCTGCGGCGCGCCCATCTCGGCGCTGATGGCGGCGGCCATGTCGGGGGCGCGGCGCTTGTAGATCTCCAGGATCTTCTCGACGTAAGCCAGCCGCTCGGCCGGCGGCGTCGCTGCCCAGGCCGGGAAGGCCGCCTTGGCCGCCGCCACCGCCGCATCGGTATCGGCCTGGCCGCCCAGGCTGATCACCGCCACCGGCTCTTCGGTCGAGGGGTCGATCACCTCAAGGTCATGGGGCTGGCTGGGCGCGACCCATCGGCCGCCTATGTAGAATTTCCGCTTGTCGGCAAGTCCGCTCATGAGAGCCTCCCTTGATCTGCGATTGGCCCGCAGACTGGCACCCGCGGGACCGGGCTGCAAGCCGCAGCGGCCCCGCGAATTATCACGACTGAACGGATCGAGTTGGACAATCTGCCGCAGATGCCTATCTTGTCGCCAAAGGCCAACCGAAAGGATCTGCAATGTCCCTGCGCATCAACGACACCGCCCCGGATTTCACCGCCAATTCGACCGAGGGCCAGATCAGTTTCCACGACTGGATCGGCGACAGCTATGCGATCCTGTTCTCGCATCCGCGCGATTTCACCCCCGTCTGCACCACGGAGTTCGGCGTGGTGGCGCAGCTGATTCCCGAATTCGAGAGGCGCGGCACCAAGGTTCTGGGCGTCTCGGTCGATTCGGCCGAAGACCATGGCAAATGGAAGGCCGACATCGAAAAGGTGGCCGGCGTCCCGGCGAATTTCGCCATCATCGACGACACCGACCTCAAGGTCGCCAAGGCCTATGACATGCTGCCGGCCGATTACTACCTGCCGACCGAGGGTCGCACGCCGCAGCATTCGGCCACGGTGCGCACCGTCTTCATCATCGGGCCGGACAAGAAGGTGCGGCTGACGATGACCTATCCGATGTCGGTCGGCCGCAACTTCGCCGAGATCATCCGCGCGCTGGACGCGGTGCAAAAGACCGACGGCGTGCCGCTGGCCACCCCGGCGAACTGGGAGCCGGGCCAGGACGTGATCGTGGCGCTGGCGCTGGACGACGCGGCGGCCGAGGCGGAATACGGCCAACTGAACAAGGCCCTGCCCTATCTGCGCTTTGCCAAGGATCCGGCGTAAATCACCAAGCACGGGCGGGGCGCTCTGCCCCGCCTAATAACCACGGACATCAGTAGGCTCAACCGGCGGGATACGCTCCATCGCCACGTTTTCGTAACGCTTCGCCTCGGTGAGGAATGAATAGATCGCGCCTTTGGCACAGTGAATAAAACCCGGCCAACCGCAGCGCCACAAACCATGTGCCAGATACCAGCGTAGGAAAAACACGGGAGGGCTGACCAGCATCTTCCAAGGCCTAGGCGGCTTGCCACGTCCGGTCTTCATCTTCGCTTTTAGGGTGGAGTACTTGTTTTCTTTCAGCATTTGGTCATGCAGGACGATGGGGCTGAAATGCAAAAGCCCGCCCGGTGCCACCTTTTTCACAGCACCGTCGATTTCGATTCCTTCATGCACCAGGTCTGTTGTGTTGAATCTGCCCTTGCCACGGCGGAACAGCCGGTTGTGGTAGCGTTCATGCGCCGACGGCGGCACATAGCCATAGCCATTCAGGTAATCGTAGCGCGTGATTTTCCAACCGTTCACGCCTTCATCAACCAGAAGCTGGGGGAATCGCTCTCCGAGCGCTGGGCTGACCCTTTCATCACTGTCGATGCTGAAGCACCAGGGTTGGGTGCATTGCTCCAGCGCGAATTGCTTCTGCGCGCCGAAGCCGCGCCAAGGTTCGCGTAAGACGCGCAAAGGTAGGCCTTCGGCCTGCAATCGCTCCAGGATTTCCAAGGTGCCATCAGTAGAGCCAGAATCGACGACCACAATTTCGGTGCAGAACGAGACGCTGCGCACGCAGTTCTCTATCACATGTGCCTCGTCTTGGCAGATGATGAAAGCGGAAACGGGTAGGGACAAGAGGGGGCTCCGTATCTGCACATTGTTTTGCTTATACGCTACAGTCCGTTATCCGATGCAAGAGTGAAGGAAGAAGGTTCGGCATCATGGCCATGATTTCAGTACCGCTGATCATCACGATCGAGGATGAGAACGGACCGCGGCGGCACCATGCCCGACAAGAGGCAGAGCGACAAGGTTGGACACCTCTGTTCCTACGCAGCATCGACACGACCAGCCCAGAAATCTCGCGACTATATGATTCGAAGTGGAACCGGCGCAAGCGTAAGCGCCCAATGACTGCCGGAGAAATCGCCTGCTACTATGGCCACCGGCAAGCGTGGCAGGTTGTTGCGGCAGGGAAGGAGCCCGCGCGATTGATTCTGGAGGACGACTTCAAAGTTGCGCGACCCGATTTGATCCCGCTATTTTCCCAAGCCGTCGATCAACTGCCGGCATGGGATATTATATGCCTCAGCAGTCACCGCGCCAAAGGTCCGTTCCGAAGCCTCTACTATGAGGGAATTGCGTTCCGGAAGTATCTTTTCGGCGCGACAGGCGCTGTCGGCTACCTGCTGTCACAGAATGGCGCACGAAAGTTGCTGTCCAGATCGAAAGTTTTTCGTCCCCTGGATGAGGATTTCATTCATCCATGGGAACTGGGATTGACCGTCCGATACACCGCACCCCGACTGATCTGCGAAATGAACGATGCGGTTTCGACTCTGGAAGATGCACGCAAGAACCGGAAGCGCCGCCTACTTGCCTCGTGCCACGGGGCACTGCTCAAGTTCGACTGGCAGCTGCGCTCGATCCTGCATTGGCTCAGAAACTGAAGCCCCCCTTTGGGGGGCGTTTCGAAAAGGAGCACGAAAATCTCAGGCCTTGGCTGATTCCTCTTTCTTCTTGGTAATTTCGTCATCGGTTTCATGATCGAGCATCTTCATGCCAGGGCGCGCCTTGAGGGGATCACCCTGCTCCGCGTATCCGCCAGCGCCTCTGGCACCGGCCGGAAGGGCAAGCTCGCACCGATGATATAATCTGAAGAAGTCAGGCTAAGAGTCCACGGGGCGCGCAAGCCTGCGCCGAAGAAGTCCGCGGTAATAGTTTACCTTGAGAAAGCGGGCTGAATTCTTCTTTTTGCACGGTACCTGCATCTCCATGATGGCTCGATCCTGAGCTAAATGCGACGGTCCCTGCCCCTGTGGATTGTGATGCACGACGCGCGGGACTACTAGCCAAGCCCGCAGATGGTACAGATCCACCGGCCAATCGGACACAAAATTGATCGGAATTGTCGCACGCAAGAGTTCCTGCGCTGTATTTCGGCACAGCGTGTAACCAGTACAAAGCCATGCCGGTCGCGCCGGACGATACATTAACCACCGCCCGGCCTTCTTTCGTTGCCAAGGCAGTACGCGACCCCCACAATGATCCAGCAAGGCCAACGTATCGGTCAAATGATGCCCCGCACGAATGAAGTCGGGAAAGTCCGGCGTCAGGATTGCATCATCCTCAAGCACGAGCGCCCCATCAAGTCCTTCGTCCATGATGGTCTCGTAAATCTGCCGATGCGACAAGGCACAGGCAAATTCCGAGTCCGTCATCGGCCGCTTCAGTCGATCATGAGCGGCGTCGCGGTCGATCATCGACAGATATTCAGCCGGCAAGCCCCGCCGCCCGTCCACTCCGTAGATCAAGCGCCATTGCAAACCCATTCCGGCAAGTTGGTCCAGCAATGGCTGACGACGCGCCTCATCGCCTTCCAGGGTCAATATGAAAATCGGCCAATCTGCCCGCATCGTTAATATCCCGTTCCACCGAACATGGAAGAGCCCCGGCATCGCCGAGGCTCCAACAGTCGAATCGCAGCGAAAGCCTCAGCCCTCGGCCGATTCCTCTTTCTTCTCGGTGATCTCTTCACCGGTTTCCTGGTCGACCATCTTCATGCCCAGGCGCACCTTGCCGCGGTCGTCGAAGCCCAGCAGCTTGACCTTGACCTCCTGGCCCTCCTTCAGCACCTCGTTGGGGTGGTTCAGGCGCTTGTTGGCGATCTGGCTGACATGCACCAGACCGTCGCGCTTGCCGAAGAAGTTCACGAAGGCGCCGAAATCGACCAGCTTCACCACCTTGCCGACATAGACCTTGCCCTCTTCCGGCTCGGCCACGATCGAATAGATCATGTCATAGGCCTTCTTGATCGAATCGGCATTGGCCGAGGCGATCTTGATGGTGCCGTCGTCGCTGATGTCGACTTTCGCACCCGAGGTCTCGACGATCTCGCGGATCACCTTGCCGCCCGAGCCGATCACTTCGCGGATCTTGTCGGTCGGGATGGTCATCGTCTCGATGCGCGGAGCATGGGCGCTGAACTCGCGCCGGCCCTCGGACAGCGCCTTGGACATCTCGCCCAGGATATGCAGCCGGCCGTCCTTGGCCTGGGCCAGCGCCTGTTCCATGATCTCGGGCGTGATGCCCGCGACCTTGATGTCCATCTGCAGGCTGGTGATGCCGTTTTCCGTCCCGGCGACCTTGAAATCCATGTCGCCCAGGTGGTCCTCGTCGCCCAGGATGTCGGTCAGCACCGCCCAGCGACCGTCCTCTTCCAGGATCAGGCCCATGGCGACGCCGGCAACCGGCGCCTTCAGCGGCACGCCCGCATCCATCATCGACAGCGAACCGCCGCAGACCGAGGCCATCGAGGACGAGCCGTTCGATTCGGTGATCTCGCTGACCACGCGGATGGTATAGGGGAAGTCGGTCGGCGCCGGCAGCACCGCCTGCAGCGCCCGCCAGGCCAGCTTGCCATGGCCGATCTCGCGACGGCCAGGGCTGCCGACGCGGCCCACCTCGCCCACCGAATAGGGCGGGAAGTTGTAATGCAGCAGGAAGTTCGAGCGGAAATTGCCGTGCAGCGCGTCGATGATCTGCTCGTCGTCGCCGGTGCCCAGCGTGGTCACGACCAGCGCCTGCGTCTCGCCGCGGGTGAACAGCGCCGAGCCGTGGGTGCGCGGCAGGAAGCCCACTTCGCAGTCGATGGGCCGCACGGTCTTGTTGTCGCGGCCATCGATGCGGGGGCGGCCGTCGATGATGCCGCCGCGCAGGATACCCGATTCCAGCTTCTTCAGCGCCGAGCCCAGGTTCGGGTCCAGCCGCTCTTCCTCGGTCAGGCCTTCGAGGATCTTCACCTTCACGGCCTCGATGGTATCGCGGCGCTCACCCTTGTCGTGGATGGCATAAGCGGCGCGCATCTCGGTCTCGCCCAGCGATTTCACGCGGGCGTAAAGGGCGCTGTAATCGGGCGAGGTGAACTGGAAGGGTTCCTTGGCGGCGGCCTCGGCCAGGTCGATGATCAGGTCGATCACCGGCTGCATCGCTTCGTGGCCGAATTTCACCGCGCCCAGCATCTCGGCCTCGGTCAGCTCATAGGCTTCCGATTCGACCATCATCACCGCGTCGCGGGTGCCGGCGACGACTAGGTCCAGCCGCTGCTCGGGGTTGCCGCGCAGCTGGTCCATGTCCTGCACTTCGGGATTCAGCACGTATTCGCCATTGGCGAAGCCGACGCGGGCGGCGCCGATCGGGCCCATGAAAGGCACGCCCGAGATGGTCAGCGCGGCCGAGGCGGCGATCATGGCGACGATGTCGGGATCGTTGACCAGATCATGCGACAGCACGGTGCACATGACCAGCACTTCGTTCTTGAAGCCGGGGGCGAAAAGCGGGCGGATCGGGCGGTCGATCAGGCGCGCGGTCAGCGTCTCCTTTTCCGAAGGCCGGGCCTCGCGCTTGAAGAAACCGCCGGGAATCTTGCCGGCGGCATAGTATTTTTCCTGGTAATGCACCGTCAGGGGAAAGAAGTCCTGGCCGGGCTTGGGTTCCTTGGCGAAGGTGACGTTGGCCATCACGCTGGTCTCGCCCAGGGTGGCGATGACCGAGCCGTCGGCCTGACGGGCAACCTTGCCCGTTTCCAGCGTGAGCGTTTCCTGGCCCCACTGGATGGATTTCTTCACTTCATCAAACATCTGGTTTCCTCTGGCGACGCGCCGGCCCTTCCGGTCGCGTCCCGTGTCAAATGGCGGCCCCATTGCCGCCGCCCCTATCCTTCGCATGTGCCCAGGGGCCTGGCGTCACGTCACAGATGGAGACGCCCCATACAGGAAATCAAGGCATATGGAAAGTGGCTTGGCGCCCGCGCTTGCCCGAAACAAGGCGGGCGGCGCCGGCCGGCAACCGCCCGTCCTGTCCCGCGCATCCGGCGATCAGGCCAGGGCCAGCGTCCTGGGCGCGGCGGCCTGCTGATCGGTCTTGAGCGCCTGCACGGCCTTCTCGGTCCTTTCGGCGGCCGCATCGGTCGGCCAGGGCCGGCTGCTGAGCGCCGCGACGCGCTCGACCATGGTCTGCGCACCTTCCCTGCCCTGGGCCTTGATCGCCCAGGCACGGGCCTGCGCCTCGGCATCGGGGGCGGCAGGCCGGGCCGCGCTTCTGGCTGCGCGCGCGGCAGGGGCAGCGACCTCGTCCAGGGCGGCCGGATCGGCTCCGCCGGACGCGCCCGCGGCCTTGGCCGGGGCCAGCACCGCGGCGGCAGAAGCGCCAGCCGCGGCGGCCGGATCCGCGGCATCGGCCGCCACCGGAACCCGCACCGGCGTCGGGGCGGCGGCAGGGGCAGCCGCCTCGGCCACCGGCATGACAGGGGCCGCCGGCTCATCCGCGGCCGGATGTGCGGCACCGGCGGAGGCCTGCATCGCATGCGGCGAGAAGTCGAAGCGGACGCCGCCATTCCCTGCGGGCTCCCGGCCCGGCAGCAATCCGGCAAGCGTCTCGACAACGTTCGAGACAGCCTGCAAGGGCGCCGAACCGGCCCCCGACGCGGCGGCAGGGGCAGAGGAGGACATTGGCTTGAAAAGTGAACTGATTACCATCTTGCGATCTCCGTCTGAAGACAGGCACAGGATAAGGACCATCCGTTAGGAATCCAGAAAGCAATCCGTTGGATTTTAATGGCTGTCGCAGCGCCGGCCGGAAAGCGGGAAACGCAAAACGCCCGCGGCCTGTGCCGCGGGCGTTCCTGCAATCCAAGGGCCGCGGGGTCGCAGCCGGACGGTCAGCGGCGCAGGCCCAGCTTGCCGATCAGGTCGGTATAGCGGGCTTCGTCCTTGCGCTTCAGGTAGTCCAGCAGCTTGCGGCGCTGCGCGACCAGCTTCAGCAGGCCCCGACGCGAATGGTTGTCCTTCTTGTGGGTCTTGAAATGCTCGGTCAGCGTGGCGATGCGCGACGACAGGATGGCGACCTGCACTTCGGGCGAGCCGGTGTCGCCTTTCTTGGTCGCGAATTCGGTCATCACGCGGTTCTTTTCCTCGACGGTGATCGACATCGGGGTCTCCTTTCAGGATCAAGGGTTATGGCGCAGGCCGGGATGTCGTCCAGCACAGGCCCGTGGAGAGATCCGCCGGAATCGCCCGGTCGGATGCGGGCGTATAGGCAAAATCGGCCGAAAAGGAAAGGGGTTTCTGCGGCTCAGCCGCCCGGCGCGATCCGCGTCAGGGCGATGTCGGCCGCCCGCAGCCCTTCGGCCTGCAACACCCGGCCCACGGCCACCCCGTCCACGCGAATCACCGCCGATCCGTCGGCCTCGCGCTCCAGCGCGACCACGGGATCGGCGCCGTCGCCGTGATAGCGCAGCTCGATACGGTCCAGCTGCCGGTCGAAATCGGCGATGACCGGCAGCGTCTCGCCCGGATCGTCCAGGTCGCCGCCCGGCGCGTCGAGCAGGAACAGATCCTCGCCCTCGCCGCCCTCGGCGAAATCGCCCGGTCCGGGATGCAGCGTGTCGCGGCCGGCGCCGCCATGCAGCCAGGCCCGCCCGGGCTCGGCCGAGCCGATCAGCAGATCGTCGCCATCGCCGCCGTCCAGATCGTCCTCGCCCCTGCCGGCGATCAGCGTGTCGTTGCCGAAGCCGGCCCAGAGCAGGTCGTCGCCGTCGCCGGCGGTCAGCAGATCGTCGCCCTCGCCGCCGAAGATCGTGTCGTCGCCGGGGCCGCCATGCAGGGTGTCGTTGCCGCCCTGCCCCGCCAGGTAATCGTCGCCCGCGCCGCCCTCGATGGAATCGTCGCCGCCCGGCCCGTAATCGCCGTCGCCATAGATCCAGTCGTCGCCGTCGCCGCCCAGCAGCGTGTCGTTGCCCAGCCCGCCATGCAGGTCGTCATTGCCGCCATGGCCGGTCAGCAGGTCGTCACCATCGCCGCCGGCCAGCCAGTCCGAACCCTCGCTGCCCCCGGTCGCCACGCCCCTGGGCCGGTCGGAATCTGAGGGTTCGCGCTGCGGGTCGTCGGGGTCATGCTCGCCGCCGGGCGTGCGGCTGGTGCCGGTCGCATCCACGGCAAGGCCGGCGAATACCAAACTGAGCAAACTGCTGATCAACAACATGACGGGAACCCAACGCGAATCACGCAACCCACGAAAGCACCTTATCCCGCCGCCGCCCGCCCCGCATCCTTATTGCTAATAAAGGCTTAACGGCCCGGCCGATCCGGCGGTCAGCCGTAGTCGCGCGCGCCAAAGATGGCGCTGCCGATGCGGACATGGGTCGCGCCCTCGGCGATGGCGGTTTCGAAATCCGCGCTCATGCCCATGGACAGGCCGGCCAGGCCGTTGCGTGCGGCCATATCGCGCAGGGCGCGAAAATGCGGCACCGGGTCCAGATCCTCGGGCGGGATGCACATCAGCCCGGCAATCGCCAGGTCCAGCGCCCGGCACTGGGCGATGAAGGCATCGGCCTCGTCGGGCAGAACGCCGGCCTTCTGCGGCTCGGCCCCGGTGTTCACCTGCACGAAAAGCTGCGGGCAGGCCCCGCGCGCCTGCACCTGCCGCGCCAGCTTGCCGGCCAGCGAGGGGCGGTCGAGCGTGTGGATGGCGTCGAAAAGCTCCAGCGCCGGCTTCAGCTTGTTGGTCTGCAGGGGGCCGATCATATGCAGCTCGACGCCGGGGAAACGCTCGCGCCAGCCGGGCCATTTTCCCGCCGCCTCCTGCACGTAGTTTTCGCCGAAGACACGGTGGCCGGCCGCCAGCACCGATTCCACCCGTTCGGGGGGCTGCACCTTGCTGACGGCGATCAGCGTGACCGCGCCCTCGGCACGGCCCGCGGCTTTCTCGGCCGCAGCAATGCGGCGCCTGATGTCATCCAGTCCCATGGCGGCATGATTTCCAAAAGAAAAGAGCGGGCGCAAGGCCCGCTCTTCCTGATTTCCGTATCCCGAAGGATCAGAACTCGAAGCGCACGCCCATGTCGGCGCGAACCTTTTCTGCATAGTCGCGCTGGATCGACGCACCCAGACGGGCACCGCCCAGATCGTAGTTCACGCCGATACCGAAAGCGTTGTCGCTTTCGTTGGCGTCATGATCGTTGTTGGCGATGAAGGCTTCCAGATTGGTGCGGCCATCGGCCAGGGTGTAGTCACCGTAGAGCGTGATGGTGTTTCCATCATCTTCGGCGGAATCGTTGCTGGCATCGACATAGTTCAGGCCGATACGCGCATTCTCCATGACGGCATAACGGGCACCGACGAAGAAGATGTCATTCTCGTCCACACCTGCGCCATTGACGGTATAGGCGCCTTCCAGTTCCAGACGGTCGTTCCAGGTGTACTGAGCCAGAATGCTGAACTCTTCTTCCAGGACTTCGTTCACGCCCGACTGGTCGGGATCGATGTACGAAGCGCGCAGGGTCAGAGCGTCGAACGAGTACCGCACGCCAACGCCCTGACGATTGACGTCAGCGTAAGGGTTCGACTCGTATGCGAAGTAGCTGCCGTTACGCGCACCGGCGTTAAAATCAAAAACGCCCAATTCGGGAGCGAACAGCAGCGTGGAGCTGTCGTAAGCGTTATCGACGTTGCCCACTTCGACGGTCAGGCCTTGGGCGCTGATCCAGAGCTTACCCGCGTTGGTGGCAGCGCTTTCACCCTGGCCATTGGTGGCGTCCTGATCCCACTGGAGGCGGAAACGGGCACCGAAGTCGACACCCGAATCGGTCGAGGTCGAGGCGTCGATGTTCATCCGCAGACGCGAGTCGACGCGGGTCTCGTTGCCAGGACGGTCTTCGATGTACACGACACCGGTCCGGCCGTAGCCCGAGATGCTAACCTCGGCGGCGGCCACGCCCGCGGTCAGGAGCAGCGCGGTGGAGGCGATAAGAGCCTTTTTCATGATGTTTCCCTCTTGTCTCTCTCGTATGCCCCACCCGGCGGGCCGGTTTGGGGTATGCCAGTTGTGTCGCGCTTTCCCCCCCTCATTGCAACGGAATCGCATCGGCTTAGCCCGATTCCGACCTGCTGTGATGCACATGGGCCACACCCCGTTGCAACGGCCCGCACCCCCCGGCGCAGGCGCCCTTGCGCGCGCGAGCCATATCACCCCGACGGGGATCGCGGGCCATGGGCGCGGCCTCTCTTGTCGCAAGGGGCGGAATTGCGCTATGGCTCGCGGCAAGGACGATCCGGGGGACATCAGATGACCAGACGCGCCGCACGGCTGACCGCCGCCCTGCTGATCTCGGCCGGGCTTGCCGCCTGTTCGGGGGGCGGTTCGGGCTTGGGCTCGGCAGGCTCGGCCGGTTCGGCCACCTCGCTGCCGGGCGGCGGCGGGAACCGCCAGGCCCAGCCGCAGGCCGCCGAACGGCGCGAGACGATCTGGGACGTGTTCTCGGACCGCCGCAACCCGAACGACACGGTGGCGGTGAACAAATACCTGTGGAACGCCAGCCTGGACGTGCTGAACTTCCTGCCGATCCAGTCCATCGACCCCTTCACCGGCGTCATCGTCACCGGCTACGGCACGCCGCCGGGCGGCGGGCGGTCCTATCGCGCCACGATCAAGGTCAGCGACCCGGCGCTGGATGCGCGCGCGCTCAAGGTCTCGTTGCAGGGGGCGGGCGGGGCGGCCGTGGCGCCCGACACCGTGCGCGCGGTCGAGGATGCGATCCTGACGCGGGCCCGCCAGCTGCGGGTGCAGGACCGCAACCTCTGATCCCCCCGACCCCGCTGGACCTGCATCGGGCAAGCGGCTAATACCCTGCGGGCAATCTGTCGCCCGGAGGTTTCCATGCCCTATGATCCCGCAATCAGCGAACCGCGCTGGCAAGAGGCGTGGGAGCAGGCCGACACGTTCCGCGCCGTGCGGGACGAGCGGCCCAAGTATTACGTGCTGGAGATGTTCCCCTATCCCTCGGGGCGCATCCACATGGGCCATGTGCGCAACTACACGATGGGCGACGTGGTGGCCCGCTTCAAGCGGGCGCAGGGCTTTTCCGTGCTGCACCCAATGGGCTGGGACGCCTTCGGCATGCCGGCCGAGAACGCGGCGATGGAGCAGGGCGGCCATCCGCGCGACTGGACCTATGGCAATATCGCCACCATGCGCGGCCAGCTGAAGCCCTTGGGCTTGTCCATCGACTGGAGCCGCGAATTCGCCACCTGCGACGACGCCTATGTCGCCCAGCAGCAGGCGCTGTTCCTGGACATGCTGGAAGCCGGGCTGATCACCCGCAAGTCGGCGCAGGTGAACTGGGATCCGGTCGACATGACGGTGCTGGCCAACGAGCAGGTGATCGACGGCAAGGGCTGGCGATCCGGCGCTGTGGTCGAGCGCAAGGAACTGACGCAGTGGTTCTTCAGGATCTCGGACTATTCGGACGAGCTTTTGTCGGCGCTGGACCGGCTGGAGGGCTGGCCGGAAAAGGTGCGGCTGATGCAGGCCAACTGGATCGGCAAGTCGCGCGGGCTGCAGTTCCGCTTCGACACCGTCGACCGGCCCGATTTCCCGCAGATCGAGGTTTATACCACCCGGCCCGACACGCTGCTGGGCGCCAGCTTCGTGGCGCTGTCGCCGGATCACCCGCTGGTCAAGGCGCTGGCCGCGTCGGACCCCAAGGTCGCGGCTTTCGTCGAGGAATGCCGCAAGATCGGCACCACCGAGGAAGCGATCGAGACCGCGCCCAAGATGGGCCTCGACACCGGGCTGACCGTGCGCCACCCGCTGGACCCGGATTGGCAATTGCCGATCTGGATCGCGAATTTCGTGCTGATGGATTACGGCACCGGCGCGATCTTCGGCTCTCCGGCGCATGACGAGCGCGACCACGAGTTTGCCAGCAAATATGGCCTGCCGATCCGCGCCACCTTCGGCGAAAAGGGCATGACGCTGGAACAGGCCGACGCGCTGGTGGCGAAAGCGCCCTATGTGCCGCTGAAATCCGAAACCGTGACCTATGTGCGCGGCTTCGCCGGCGAGACCGACCAGACCGGCGAGGCGGCGGTGGATGCCGCCATCCTGCACGCCGAGGCCAACGGCTATGGCGAGGGCGTGACCAAGTTCCGCCTGCGCGACTGGGGCATCTCGCGCCAACGGTATTGGGGCTGCCCGATCCCGGTGGTGCATTGCGAGACATGCGGCACCGTGCCCGAGGCCAAGGCGAACCTGCCGGTGCTGCTGCCGCAGGATGTGACATTCGACGTGCCCGGCAACCCGCTGGACCGGCACCCGACCTGGCGCGACGCCGCCTGCCCGCAATGCGGCGGCCCGGCCCGGCGCGAGACGGACACCATGGACACCTTCGTCGATTCGTCCTGGTATTACGCCCGCTTCACCGCGCCGCACGCGACGACGCCGACCGAGCGCGCCGAGACCGACTACTGGATGAACGTGGACCAGTATATCGGCGGCATCGAGCATGCGATCCTGCACCTGCTCTATTCGCGCTTCTTCGCCCGCGCCATGGTCAAGACCGGCCACCTGTCCGAAAGTGCCAAGGAGCCGTTCGACGCGCTCTTCACCCAGGGCATGGTCACGCATGAGATCTACATGACCCGCGACGAGCGCGGCCGCCCGGTCTATCACCTGCCCGAGGATGTCACCGACGGCAAACTGGCCGACGGCACCGAGGTCGAGGTGATCCCCTCGGCCAAGATGTCGAAATCCAAGAAGAATGTCGTCGATCCGGTGAACATCGTCGAAAGCTTCGGCGCCGATACCGCGCGCTGGTTCATGCTGTCCGACAGCCCGCCCGAGCGGGACGTGGAATGGACCGCCGCCGGGGCCGAGGCCGCGAACCGCTTCCTGTCGCGCGTCTGGCGGCTGGCCGACGAGATCCCCGAGGGCGGGGCCGATCCCGAGCTGGCCCGCGCCGCGCATCGCGCCATCGACGAGGTGACGAAATCCATCGAGGGCTTCGCCTTCAACAAGGCGGTGGCCAAGATCTATGAGCTGGCCAATGCCATCGGCAAATCGAAGGCTGGCGGCGAAAGCCGGCGCGAGGCGCTGCGCATCATGGCGCAGCTGATGGCGCCGATGGTGCCGCAT